>DIZL01000045.1 GCA_002429385.1 Prolixibacteraceae bacterium UBA6029
AAAAGAATGCGTAACGTGAGTTAGATAATAAATTTGGATGGATAAAGGTTGATAGTTATACTGCTGCATTAACAATAAACGAATATACGGTACTGGACTAAAATCATTAATAGCATCACTGCTATAGATATTTCTGGCATGAATATTGTTCATTTTTCCAAATCAAAGACGAAAAAAGCAGAGAAAATATTAACAATGCATTAACACAATTGTGTTTATACGTGCATAATTAATAAATGATTATTCCGTTATGATAGAACCTATTCTTATGAAACGATCTGAAAAGTTAGTTAGTTATCATGAAACATTAAAAAACTAGGTTATGAAAACAAAAAATTTGTATTTAGCAGTGGTTATGCTGGGGATTATTACGTGGGGCTGCAACAAAACAAATGACTCATTGAGTTCTGTGAATTCAGTATCTTTGAAATCTTCTATCAACACCGGAGTACAGAATTTAACCTCGGCAGTTAATTCAATTTCTGCTTCACCCGGCTATCAGGTATTTACAGGGGCAAACGACTTAAGCACAAAAAGTGGAGTCATTTCTCCGCTCGACACCTTAACCCAAAGTATAGGCTTAGCCGACATCGCAGGGATTTATACCTATAAAGCGACGAAGATGACAAGAGGGCATATGTCGCTCATGAAGTTTTTCACCAAAACTGGCGTAAGTTCGCAAATGATTGTCAGTTTACCTGAATCAAAAGTAAATTCCCCGAGAATGCTTTTACGCTATACTCCCGCGGATACTTTACTGGCCAATGATTATACCGTGACCGTATCTGATTATCTGGTCAAGTTCAATCTTTTCAACAGTTACGATTACAAGATGGCATCTTCGATTAAAATCAAAGACGTTGATGCCGGTGCGCTACAAATTCAGTCAACCTATGGTAAAAATAATGGCTATATGTATTCTTCTGAATTTGATTTCCCTGACGGATACAGTACCAAATATCTGGCTGCTTCGGGAGATACCGCTGTTTCGAGCTATTCGATCAACCAGGGAACCAAAACACTTTATCAGGAAAAACTGACTTCCATCAAGACAAGTACTGATTTGAAGCATCGCGAAAGAGATTATTCATTAACCATTGGCAATGTTTTAATCGAACGAAAACTAGGCATTGGACAAGCTCTCGATAGCGCTAAAGTTTATGTGAGTGGTGTTTTACAATTGAAGTCGAAAGTTGAAATCATTGATACCTCAACTGATCCTACAGTCGATCCTACAGTTACCAATCAGAAGAGGGAATTGAAAATCACTTTCGATGATGGCACAACAGCCACATTCAGTCAGCTTGCAGGTACAGTAATTACTAACATTAACAGCATATTTACATCCATGCACCAGGTAAATTTTGCCACAAATATTGTTGACATGATCGCCTGGGACATCTACACTAAGAAAAATTAAAAGGATATTCTAGAAGAAGAATCAAGTCCAACGCACCAGCAACAGGCTTTGAATAAAATTGAAGGCGGTGGAAAGCACGAAAAACTTATGCTTTCAGCTGCCTTCAATTGTTTATAACAATGTCTTCGTTATATTTGTATCTATCGCAGAAACTTGTCCATGCCTTTTTCAACATGACGAGAATAAATCATAGAGTCATGTATGGATTATTAATGAACATCCCGGGATTTTGAATATAAAAAGCAACAATCGTCCTTATGAAAATATCATTCGTTCATTTCATTCCAGTTTTATCGTTCATTTTATTGAGTGCAAGTCCAATACAGAAAAAGGAAAAAGTCATTCAAATAAATATCGATCATATCTTAAATGCCCGGTCAGTAACAACCTTAACCAATGGCAAACTGGTTACCTGGACGAAGGGTATTGATGGGAACGGCATAGCTGACGGCTATCTAACCATGTCAGCAGCGCTATTCAAAGGCGATAATAATCCACACGCTTTGCCTGATAATCCATTAATTCCTGCCACGGCAAAACATCCTGAAGTTTTACTGCATTATAATAATAACGATAGCATTTCGAACCAAACAGTTGCAGTGTCTGGTAAGGGTAGTTTTGGTTATGATGTGCCTTCCTCCCAATATTCAGAGATGTTTCTTGCACTGACCAGTTCTGAAGGGGCTTCACAAATTAAAGTGGATCTGCATTACACCGATGGAATAGAATCTAAATCGTTTGAAGTACCCGACTATTATAAGGATATTCAAGCAAATGACCCTAATTATTGTTACCTTATTCATGATCTGGCCAAGTGGGGTAAAATGAATAACATGACCGAAAAAGACCATCATAATATTGATTTATTAAACATCCATCCCAATCCAAAACGTATTTTGACACATATTCAGGTAGAAAAAACGGAAACAGGGTATATGGTATTTTGGGCATCAATAGGTTTAGCAGTTAAATGATATCCTCGTAGCCTCACTACTAACAAATATCAACCGGTAATATCTGATAATTTTTAATATATTTCGAATCTTTTCAAAAAACAAAACTGCGTAGGAAGTGTTAAATATGTTGTTAAAAAAACTTGATCATCGACAATACAAAAACCCAATTATATGTTTGATCTGGAATTAATAAAGAAGAACTATCAGGAATTAAGCGCAAAAATTGAAAAAAGCAAGAAGCGCTTAAACAGAGCCTTAACTCTGTCAGAAAAAATCCTTTATGCACATTTGTATCAGGATCAACCTGTACAAGACTTTAAGCGAGGCATCGATTATGTAGATTTTGCCCCTGACCGGGTCGCCATGCAGGATGCGACGGCCCAAATGGCCTTGCTGCAATTCATGAATTCAGGAAAAAGTAAAACAGCGGTACCTTCAACCGTTCATTGCGATCACCTTATTCAGGCCAGCATAAATGGACTGGCCGACCTGAATGAAGCCATCAAAATGAACAAAGAGGTTTACGATTTCCTCGAATCAGTATCGAATAAGTACGGAATCGGATTCTGGAAACCCGGAGCTGGAATAATCCATCAGGTAGTTCTCGAGAACTATGCTTTTCCGGGTGGAATGATGATTGGAACCGATTCTCACACTGTAAATGCAGGAGGACTGGGAATGGTTGCAATTGGTGTTGGAGGTGCAGATGCAGTGGATGTGATGGCAGGAATGGCCTGGGAACTAAAGTTTCCTAAATTAATCGGAATTAAACTGACCGGAAAACTCAACGGCTGGGCTGCACCAAAAGACATTATACTGAAAGTTGCTGGAATCCTAACCGTAAAAGGTGGTACCGGCGCTATTATTGAATATTTCGGTGAAGGGGCCCAATCAATATCCTGTACCGGAAAAGGAACAATCTGTAACATGGGCGCCGAAGTCGGAGCTACAACCTCAACTTTTGGTTATGACGAATCAATGGAACGCTACCTTCGCGCAACTGGTCGCGCTGCAGTGGCTGACCTGGCCAATGAAGTCAAAGAACATTTAACGGCCGACCCTGAAGTCTACGCTAATCCTGAAAGATACTTCGATCAGGTGATCGAGATTAATCTAAACGAATTGGAACCCTATATTAATGGACCATTTACACCTGACCGTGCTACTCCAATATCGAAAATGGCTGAAGTTGCCAAAGAAAATGGCTGGCCAACCAAAATAGAAGTCGGCTTAATCGGTTCGTGCACCAATTCATCCTATGAAGATATTTCTCGTGCAGCTTCGTTAGCACAGCAAGCAGTGGATAAAAAGCTGAGATCGAAAGCTGAATTCACCATCACTCCGGGATCTGAACTGGTGCGTTATACCATTGAACGTGATGGTTTTATTGATACATTTAATCAAATTGGTGCTAAAGTATTTGCCAATGCCTGCGGACCCTGCATCGGACAGTGGTCCCGTCCGGGAGCCGAGAAAGGTGAAAAAAATACTATTATTCACTCCTTTAATCGTAACTTTTCCAAGCGTGCCGATGGGAATCCGAATACCTATGCTTTTGTGGCTTCACCCGAAATCGTAACTGCCATGGCCATTGCCGGAGATCTGACTTTTAATCCGTTAACTGATTATTTAATCAATGAAAACGGTGAAAAAGTAAAACTGGACATCCCTTCGGGTCAAGAACTTCCTTCCAGGGGATTTGATGTGAAAGATGCCGGGTACCAGGCTCCTGCCGAAAATGGATCAACAGTTACGATAAAAGTTGATCCGGCTTCGTCTCGTCTGCAATTGCTTCAACCTTTCGAGGCATGGGATGGCAAAAACCTTCTTGGTGCAAAATTGCTGATCAAAGCCAAAGGGAAATGCACAACCGACCATATTTCCATGGCTGGTCCCTGGCTGCGCTATCGTGGTCATCTCGATAATATCTCAAATAACATGCTTATAGGTGCAGTCAATGCATTCAATGACCAGCCAAATAAGGTTAAGAATCAGCTGATAGGTGTATATGGTGAGGTTCCGGCAGTTCAGCGTGCATATAAGGCAGCAGGCGTTTCAACGATTGTTGTTGGTGATCAGAATTACGGTGAAGGTTCATCACGCGAACATGCAGCCATGGAACCACGGCATCTAGGGGTTAAAGCAGTAATCGTAAAGTCTTTTGCCCGCATACACGAAACGAACCTGAAGAAACAGGGAATGCTCGGCCTGACCTTTGCCAACGAAGCGGATTACAATAAAATTCAGGAAGACGATACCTTTAACTTCATTGACCTGAAGGAATTTGCGCCGGGAAAGCCATTAACCCTTGAAATCGTTCACGCAGATCATACCAAAGAAAACATACTACTGAATCACACCTACAATCAACAACAGATTGATTGGTTTAAAGCAGGTTCAGCCCTTGATTTAATACGCAAACAAAACCTTTAAATTATTAGCCCTCAGATGAAACAAAAAATTAAAGTTTTAAACCCTGTAGTTGAGTTGGACGGAGATGAAATGACCCGTGTTATCTGGTCATTAATTAAGGAAAAACTGATTTTTCCTTATCTTGATGTGGATATCAAATACTACGATCTTGGGATCGAATATCGTGATGAAACCAATGACCAGGTTACCGTTGATGCAGCCAATGCCATTATAAAATACGGAGTCGGCATTAAATGTGCCACCATAACACCCGATGAAGCACGTGTTGAGGAATTCGGTCTCAAAAAAATGTGGAAATCACCCAACGGTACCATACGTAATATCCTGGACGGAACAGTTTTCCGTGAACCAATCATTATCAGCAACATACCACGTCTGGTTTCCGGATGGAAACAACCAATATGTATCGGACGTCATGCATTTGGTGATCAATATAAGGCTACCGACTTTGTGACCAAAGGAAAAGGTAAGCTGACTATTACGTTCACTCCGGAAGACGGGAGTAAAACGACTTCGTTTGAAGTGTATGATTTTGAAGGAGATGGCGTAGCAATGGCCATGTACAACACCGATGAGTCCATCAGAGGCTTCGCTCATGCCTGTATGAACCAGGCGATCATGAAAAAATGGCCACTCTATCTGTCAACAAAGAATACCATCCTGAAGAAGTATGATGGACGATTCAAGGATATCTTTCAGGAAGTTTTTGATACTGAATTTAAAGAAGCATTCGACAAGGCAGGAATCACTTACGAGCACCGTTTGATTGATGACATGGTTGCTGCATGTATGAAATGGGAAGGTGGATACGTATGGGCCTGTAAAAACTACGATGGAGATGTTCAGTCTGACACAGTGGCTCAGGGATATGGCTCACTAGGCCTGATGACCTCAACACTTATTACCCCTGATGGGAAAATAATGGAAGCCGAAGCTGCTCATGGCACCGTAACCCGGCATTTCAGGATGCACCAGCAGGGAAAACCTACTTCAACCAACCCCATTGCTTCGATTTATGCATGGACACGAGGTCTGGCATTCCGGGGCAAGCTGGACGGTAACCAGGAACTGATCGATTTTTCACTTGCCCTCGAACAAACCTGCGTTGAAACCGTTGAAAGCGGACAAATGACCAAAGATCTTGCTCTGCTTATTTATGGAAATGACCTTACTACGGATAATTACCTGACCACTGAAAAGTTTCTGGATGCACTGGATGACAATCTTCAGAAAAAGCTAAAGTAATCAGGCTCAGAAAAAAGGATAGAGAAAAAAGGAATAAGGAAAAAGGAAGCAGGAAAGAGGAATAGTGAAAGATCATTACACAAAATCTTTCTTCCTGCATTTCCTCTTTCCAAATGACTAATGACTAATGACTAATGACTAATGACTAATTACAGGTGAATAAACGAATTCAAAGGTTATGGTGCAGAATATTCAATTTATAAATAATAAGATAGTCGTACCGGATGAGCCAATTATTCCTTTCATCGAAGGTGATGGAATCGGTAAGGACATCACCGGGCCCAGCCAGAGAGTGATTAATGCAGCGGTTGCTGCTGCTTATGGCGATTACAAAAAGATCATCTGGAAAGAAGTTCTTGCAGGAAAAAAGGCCTTTGAACTCACCGGAAGTTATATGCCGGATGAAACATTGGACGCATTTAAAGAATATCTTGTTGGGATAAAAGGGCCGCTCGAAACACCTGTAGGGGAAGGAATACGCTCCTTGAATGTAGCTTTGCGCCAAACGCTCGATTTGTATGCCTGTGTACGTCCGTTCCGTTGGTTTAAGGGAGTCCCCTCACCTATCCGCTATCCCGAACTGGTTGACATGCATATCTTCAGGGAAAATACTGAAGATATTTATGCCGGAATTGAATTCATGACAGGTAATGACAAGGCAATCCGATTTCGCGATTTCCTGATCAATGAGTTAGGTGTCGATCAGATCCGTTTCCCTGAAACGAGTTCGTTCGGCGTAAAACCTGTGTCGAAGGAAGGCTCTGAGCGACTGATCCGGGCAGCAATTCAATTTGCCATCCGCTGTGAGTTGCCTTCAGTAACCTTGGTCCATAAGGGAAATATCATGAAGTTTACTGAAGGCGCTTTCAAAAATTGGGGTTATGATCTGGCTGAAAGTGAATTTTCACACCAGACATTTACCTGGAGGCAGTATCAGCTGATTGAAAAACAAGAAGGGAAAGCTGAAGCAAACGCTGCAATGTCAAAGGCGAAATCACTTGGCAAAGTCATTGTAAAAGATGTTATAACTGATGCGTTTCTTCAGGAGAGTTTATTGCATCCCTATGATCACTCGGTCATAGCCACCTTAAACCTGAATGGCGATTACATCTCGGATCAACTGGCTGCTATGGTTGGTGGAATAGGAATTTCACCTGGAGCAAACATCAATTATAACAGCGGATATGCCATTTTTGAAGCCACACACGGAACGGCTCCTAACATTGCCGGAACCGGAAAAGCAAATCCTTCATCACTCATTCTTTCAGGAGCAATGCTTCTTGAGTACCTGGGATGGGACAAAGCGGCAGAGCATATTTATGACGCTCTGGATCATACCTTCTCCAAACGAAGAGTTACTTCTGACCTGTTTACAATGATGGAAGGAGCCACTCTGTTATCCACTTCAGAATTTGCTGATGAAATAATCAGAAATATTCATTAATTTAGAAACCTTATTCAAACTAAAAACCAAAAACCAAATATATGGAATACATTAAAAACAGGTTTTATGAATCAGCCATGAAAAACATGACTGATCTGCAAAAGCTCAGAAAAGATCATGGTGATGTCGTTCTTGGACAGGTAAACATAGACCAGGTGCTTTCGGGCATGAAGGGTATACCGGCCCTGCTCACCGAAACTTCAAAACTTGATGCCAATGAAGGTATCCGGTTTCGTGGTTATTCACTTCCAGAACTACAGCAAAAGCTGCCTAAAATGGATGATGGTGGCGAACCTCTTCCTGAAGGACTATTTTACCTGATGATGATCGGTGAAATCCCAACTAAAGAAGACGTAATAAACATTTCGAAGGATTGGGCCACGCGTGCTCATGTGCCGCAGCATGCTTTCGATGTGATTGATGCCATTCCAAAGAATAGCCGTCCTATGACTCAGTTTAGTACAGCCATCCTTTCAATGGCTTACGATTCGGTTTTTATGAAAGCTTACCGGGCTGGAGTGAATAAAAAATTCTACTGGGACTTCATGTATGAAGATGTGATGACTCTTATTGCGCGTCTGCCCCGTATCGCTGCTTACATTTACAGACGTATCTATCACAACGGAAATCATATCGAGCCGAATCCTACCCTTGATTGGGCTGGAAACCTGGCACACATGATGGGTCACGATTCGAATGAAGTAAGAAACCTGTTGCGCCTGTATATGGTTATTCATGCCGACCATGAAGGAGGCAATGTTTCGGCTCATACCACTCACCTGGTGGGTTCGGCCTTAAGTAATGCCTATTATGCATTTGCTGCCGGAATGGTTGGACTTGCCGGCCCATTACACGGTTACGCCAATCAGGAAGTTATGGACTGGATCTCCGAAATGACCCTACAACTCGGAACCGACGAACCTTCTGATGCACAAATTGGCAAATACATCGAACAAACACTTATACAGGGGCGTGTAGTACCCGGCTACGGGCATGCCGTTCTTCGTATTACCGATCCACGGTTTACCGTTCAGCAGCAGTTTGCTGAAAAGTACATCGTGAACGACAAACTGATCAATACTGTAAATGCCATTTATCGGGTAGCTCCGCCAATCCTGGAAGCCACCGGTAAAATCAAAAACCCATGGCCGAATGTTGATGCCTTCAGCGGTTCATTACTCAATCATTACGGAATTACAGAATCCAGTTTCTACACTGTTCTTTTTGGTGTTTCACGTTCATTGGGTGTTCTGGCCTCCCTGGTATTCGACCGTATGTACGGTCTTCCGATCGAACGCCCGAATTCTCAAACCATGGAATGGTTCCTCAATAAAGCAGGAATACAATCCGAAGGATAAACTACAAAATATTCATATAAAAGAAGAGGCTAGCTCCAAGGAGTTCAGCCTCTTTTTGTTTTCAGTCAAAAGACATGGAGTTTGAAGTTGGGTATTAGGGTTGTGATTAATCAACACCAGACTGCTACCTGCCTGCCATGATCTGACTTGAATCTGTCTTCTATCTGTACTAAATTGCCGGTTTAAATACAGATAGAAGCCAGATTCAAGTCAAATCATGGCAGTCGGGTAGTAGGCTGGTATCATATGGGTATTGCCTGAGTAATAAATCACAATTTCATGATTCGATTTTGGTTCCTGAAGATCTATCAGGCAATAATTCTCTATATTTGGCTAAATTACTGAAAAGATCTGATGGAAATAATATTGGCAGTCTGTATTTTGATCACGGCATTTTTATACGCATCAGCCGGACATGGCGGGGCAAGCGGTTATCTGGCATTGATGGCCCTGTTTGGCATTGCACCTGTCTATATGAAGACCTCGGCCCTGTTGCTCAATATATTTGTGTCGCTCATCGCATTTGCATCCTATTATCAGGCAGGTCATTTCAGATGGAAACTGCTGTTTCCTTTTGTGATCACTTCAATCCCGATGGCTTTCCTTGGCGCAAAAATAGATATCAATCCACACAGTTATAAAATAGTCCTTGGATTTCTATTGATCCTGGCAACCTTTCGTTTATTGTACAAACCATCAGAGTATAAGACTACCAAAGTTCCTTCATTCCTGATCGCAATGTCTGTTGGAGGGGTAATAGGCTTTTTCTCAGGAATGACAGGTATTGGCGGAGGCATTATCCTAAGTCCGATACTTTTGTTGCTCAACTGGGCTACGATCAAAGAAACAGCTGCAGTTTCAGCGCTATTTATCTTTCTGAATTCGATATCTGGGTTGGTAGGGACCTGGCATGACGGCATTGTACTGCCTCCCCAGATTATTTATTGGGTAATGGCAGGACTCCTGGGAGGCATGGCTGGAGCCTGGGCCGGAAGTCATAAATTCACAGTAAAAGGACTGACCTATGCATTATCGCTCGTATTGATAATTGCAGGAGTTAAATTATTGATGGTATAAGCGGCTTATTATCCTTCTCATTGGCATCTTTTCGTACTTTTGTTCAAAATAATCTATATCCTCATGCCATGAAAATCCGGTTCTCCTTCCTAATCATATTCATTTGTACTATTGGTTTATTTCATGCACCTGTAACCGCATTTTCGCAGGTTTACCTCGATCCCAAAGCTACAGTTGATGATCGGGTAAATGATTTGTTGAGCCGAATGACGCTTGATGAAAAGATTGGTCAGATGGTGCAAACAGAAAGATCTTACGGCAATGTCAATTCAACTATTACTCAATATTATCTGGGTTCAATATTAAGTGGCGGTGGGAGTGTTCCCGGCAACACTCCCCAGAGCTGGATTACCATGTACAACAGCATGCAAACGGCTGCAATGGCCACCCGGCTTAAGATTCCGATTATTTATGGAATTGACGCGGTTCACGGGAACAATAACGTTTACGGAGCGACTATTTTCCCGCACAACATTGGTCTGGGTTGTACCCGTGATTCCTTACTGGTTACCAAATGCACCTCGGCAACAGCCATGGAAGTCAGGGCAATTGGCCTAAACTGGACATTCAGTCCGTGTATTGCAGTTGTTCGGGATATCCGCTGGGGCCGAAGTTATGAAGGTTTTGGCGAAACGCCCGAATTGCAAAAGATGATGGCAGCAGCAGCGGTAAAAGGCTACCAGGGAGATTCACTCGGAACGCCCAATCACATTCTGGCCTGCGCCAAGCATTTTGTAGGTGACGGTGGCACAATGAATGGCATCAACCAGGGAAATACAATCCTTTCAGAAGCTGATTTGCGCCGGATTCATCTGCCCGGCTATATCAAGGCTATACAGGCAGGCGTGGGTTCTGTCATGGTTTCGTTTAGCAGTTGGAACGGCGTTTATTGCCATGGAAATAAATATTTAATCACGGATGTTTTAAAAGGCGAATTGGGGTTCAGTGGTTTTGTGGTATCCGATTGGGAAGGCGTAAAATACCTTGCAGGTGATTTCAAAACAGCCATACAAATAGCTGTAAATGCCGGAATTGATATGTATATGGAACCTTCCAGACCGCTTGATTTTATTACCAATTTAAAACAGCTGGTCAGTGAAGGAAGTGTTCCGCAAAGCCGGATTGACGATGCGGTTAAACGTATGCTTACGGTTAAATTCCGACTACAATTGTTTGAGAATCCTTATGCTTCGACCACCCTTGCAGATAGTCTGGGAAACAATTACCACCGATCAATTGCAAGAAGGGCAGTTCGTGAGTCACAGGTTTTATTAAAAAACAGTGGAGGCTTATTGCCCTTATCCAAAACCATCGGCAACATCTTAGTCGCCGGATCAAAAGCTTCTGATATCGGCTCGCAATGTGGGGGCTGGACCATTACCTGGCAAGGTAGTAATGGTGCAATCACCAAGGGTACAACCATTCTGGATGCCATAAAAGCCACCAGAGGTTCAAGTCATGTAACTTATACTTCCACAGGTATTTCGACTATTAAATCAGATGTTGCAGTTGTTGTGGTTGGCGAAACACCTTATGCCGAAGGTAATGGTGACAATCCAAATCCACAACTAAGTACAGGTGATTTAAGTGTCATCGCCAATATTCAGAATCTGGGCATTCCATACGTGGTGTTGCTTATAAGCGGACGTCCAATTATTTTGAATAATGTGATAACTGATGCCAATGCATTTGTTGCCTGCTGGTTACCTGGAACTGAAGCATTGGGAATAACTGATGTTTTGTTTGGAGATTATGATTTTACAGGCAAATTATCGCATACCTGGCCTGTTTCTGTTTCTCAGGAACCAATCAATTGGGGTGATATACCCTACCAGCCTTTGTTTGAATACGGTTATGGATTAAGTACAAAAGGAACAGCGGTACAGGCTATTAAAGGTTCAGGTCTATCCATATTCCCGAATCCTGTTCAGAATGAATTTACTATTCAATCAGAGAAAAAAGGTCTTGTTGAAGTTTATGATCTGGTTGGGGATTTAAAGATAACTGTAACCGTTCAGGAAAACAGAGGCAAGATTAATGTAAGTAAACTATCAAAAGGGCTATATATCCTGAAGTTCATCCCGAGTACTCGGGATGGACAATCAGAGGTATCCAGATTTATAAAAGACTAAGGATATGATTAATCCTGACCCCGAGTACTCGGGGTCAGGATTAATAAAACCAGGAATTACCAGACTTTCAGTTTAACCACATTCCTGCCCTGCTTTTCAAATGGACCTACAGAAGGATTTGATTCGGAACGCTTATTACCAAGATAATCAGTATCAATTTTCAGAGGTGTGCCGTCAGGATTTTCAAAGGCTTCTTTAGGTATTTTGGCCTTACCAAGAAGTTCAGTGGTAATAAGCTGTGTCTTAGGGTCAGTTCCGTTTACGTCAGTGGAGAGACTCAAAAACACATGGTCTCCTTCTTCGGTAATTGTAAACTCAGGTTTAAAGTTGGCATTCCGGACAAAGTCAGTTTCATTTTTAAATGGTAAAGCCCTGTTGTAATATACATTGCCACTGATCCATACCGGATACTTTGCATTGTTATACCCAACCAGACCGTAGTTATTGTGGATGTCTGCCTTATTTATTTCATTACCAAGACCCAGAAAAATATTATTATAATAGCGGTCATCACCTGACAATATGGTGCAAAGACCGGCAACAGCTGTAGAGTGTGGCAAGTGGTAAGGAGTGAAACGACCCAGATCAGGAAGCTCAACAAGCTGACCTGCAATCAGATTATGAACAAAGGCACCACCTTCGGATTGAGTGCCAATCCCTGTTGATGACAAAAGAATATTGTTATCCACGAGGAAGGGTCCATGATTCACCTCGAAATAAATATCCATCCATGCATTGTTATAATACAGGTTTTTGGAAATACGGGTTCCCTGGGTCATCCAGTCGAACCAGCATCCAAAGGACAGGTTATCATGAATACGGTTTCCGACTATGATAGCATCAATGGCAGCATGAAACTTGATTCCGCCAATTTCTGCACCTCCGATTTGATTCTTCTGATGGATATTATAGATGTTATTACCCTCAATTGTACTAAAGGCTGCGCCCATACTTCCGCAGATACCCGTCTGCTCACAGTTAAAGATGGTGTTGTTTCTAACAATGTGAGAGCCTATATTCTCCTTGCTCCAGCCATAACGAAGAACTTTGAAAAGAACTTCAATGTAATGAATGTTTCCATCGTTATTGACATTGCCGATATCTGATGACCATACATTCTGACCAGTGCTGCGTTCCTTCCCTAAAGTAATTCCTGAGCATTTGGAATCGCTGATTACATTATTTTCAATAATCCAGCATTTATTCCAGTTTGTCGAAATCATTCCAATCTGTTCTGCAGTTGGGGCACCCCATTGAGTAGCTGCCTGACTGACATGAAAACCTTGAAAAGTGAGGTAATTGATCCCCGGCTTATCCGGATAAAAACAAGTCCTTCGCATACTAATCTCCACCAGATCCTTGTTTGGATCAGACTTCTGGAAGTTTGCCCAGATGGTGGTGTTAGTATCATCCACCTCGCAATACCAGGTGTAAGTAGATCCTATTAGGTCTTTACATTTGACATAGGGAACAGAATTACGTACCTTATCGATGTTCTCCATCTCGTAAAGTGATTTGCCATTTAGGAAAAGATCGGCGGTATGATTCTTGCCGAAATTATCGCACCAATCACCATGGACCATGTCCTTACACGAGTTGTAATCCCCGAAAAATGAGTTAGGGACAGTTACTTTCCAAACTCCATCCTTTTCCTTTTTCCAGCCTTGAAGAACTTCAGAACCTTTAATATCGACAACTTCACCTGTTGCAGCCCGATACACTATTCTCTTTGAATCATTTTCACCGCCACGAGCCGGATTAATCCATTCCCGGTATATTCCTGAATGAACGGTTACCACATCGCCGGGTTGTGCAAGCTGAGCTGCAAAATTGATTGTTTTAAAGGGTTTTGATGCAGTGCCATCATTTTTATCGTTTCCTTTTACTGATACATGGTACTCTTTGGCCGACACCATTGAAATCATCATTACCAGAATGATCAATAATTCAAATTTTAAGCCTTTCATTGAATAAGGTTTTAATTTCTTCCATTGAATTCCCTTATGGCCTCAACCATTGCCACTATGTTTCCGACAGGAACATTAGCCTGAATGTTGTGGACTGTGTTGAACACAAAACCACCATCTTTGGCAAATATATCGCATAAGTGCAGAACTTCTTCCCGAACTTGTTGAGGTGTTGAATAGGGCAATGTTTTTTGGGTATCGATGCCACCGCCCCAAAAAACAAGGTCTTTTCCGTAAGTATTTTTCAGATGTGCAGGATCCATTCCCCTGGCGCTTACCTGCACCGGATTGACGATATCAAATCCTGCATCAATAAAACGACCCATAAAGGTTTCAACAGCACCGCAGGAGTGCTTGAAAGTCTTCCAATTGGTGTTGGCATGCACCCAATCGTTGATTCTGCGGTAGTAAGGCAACCACAGATCATCAAATTGTTCGGGAGCGCAGAAAGTTGAATCCTGTGTACCAAAATCAGTACCACAGATAAAAACGGCATCCAGGTTATCACCTATTACCTTGTGCAACCTGCTGAAGTTTTCCAATGCAATTTCCGACTGACGGTCAAATATAGACTTAACGTAGTCTGGCCGCATGATAGTACTCATATACCATTCGGTAATGTCACGGATCCCCTTTGGATGTTTCATCTGAATGCCCGGAACCAATGCAATGTCGCCAAGGGCTGTTCCGCCCAGTCCGGCAATTACTGCCTTCCCGCTAGCACGGGCATTTTTTGTTGCTTCCTTCCAGAAATCCAATTCTCTTGTTGTAATCAGACCAAATTCATCAAGATTATCTGCCACATCGAGCTTTTCCTCATCAATGGGTTCCTGCCGGATGATCGCATCAAAGAAATAACTTGCCTTTGGCATCCGGGCAGATGGCGAAACCGACAAATCCCCTTCAGGATAAATCAACAAATCACCCTTTTCATCCTTAGTTGTATTAAAATTCTCAGGAACAAGTACTTTTTGCCCCCAGAAGGTTGTAAATTCCTTCAACGGTTCATGATTGTAAATGCCAAACATGTTATTCATTCCCCAGGCACCTATTACATCAATCCCCATGACACCAATCAGTTCCTGATCGACCTCACCCAACATCTGGTATGGTTCGATGACACGGACCGGCTTGCTTTCCAAACCGTAATGTTTCCGAAGGTTTTCAACCGAGAGAACATGAATTCCGGTTACTGCAGTCGAACCAAGATCAACAACCACTCGGTCGGGCTGCTTGTGGTTGACGGTTAAGTCAAAACGTTCTTTTGAGGTCATATTTATTTCGTTTAAAGTTTAAAGTTCCAGGTTTAAGGTCATTATTTCATTAGCACCACTGTCCGATTGATCCCTGGTGTAGTGATTGGAAATTTAACCAATTCTTTCCCTGCAATGACTTCAATGTAATATTCAAAATCATCGGTTATTTCTGAGGATGGAATAGAAACTTCAAATACGTTCCGGTCCATTTTATTTAACTCAACTTTTCTGTAATCGACAGTTCCTATATTCTTCCACATCAGGTTTCCTAAGATGGAATTTTCAGAAGAAAGCACCCTTACCCTGAGATAAAAATCCTTACCTTTTGAAAGTATAGATTCATTGGTTGGGACAATTACACGTGTTTTCCCCCTGTATTCTTTGGAAGGGAAAGCATCAGAGGGAAGAGTTACTCCCATTTCCTGCAAAAACTGATCCTGACCGGTTAAGGTTTGATTATGCTTCCCATTATGCATTTCGAGGTTGGCCAACATCCCCATTTCGCCAGTGGTTGAAACCTTCGCAAGCAACAATTCGGTGGTATGCTGCCATTTCACTGCCAATTCAAGGCGAAGGGGCAATGCTTTGTCTGCAGCCATCTCATGTTGTTTACTTTTATCCTTTTCCTTTTTGATTTCTTCAACTGCCAGCTGTAATTTCTTTGCAGCTAAAGCCGTTTCAACCAATGATTTATTGTATTTCAGACTGGTCAGCCAGTATTCAAAACGTTCATGATTTCCCACTCCTGGAACCGTTGGCAGCATCACATCCAACTGATCGATAACCTTATACCGGCCAACCCTTTCGGTTAAATCTTCGATCGATTTGTTGGTCATCAATCCGCCTGGACCTCCAAGCCAGTCTGTAACATTGAGGGGTGCATCATCTTTTTGACCTTCTTTCAATTCCTTACCCTGACTATCTAAGTACACCAGCAACTTGACCAATGATTCATTATTAAAACCAAATTCACTTCTCACCCAATCAGCATAGAAATCACTACAAGGCAAATCACGGTTAGCTGCTTCAGGAAGTTTATCCCATTGATTGGCAGTCCATGCAGCTTTGGCCAGTGCCGAAACATTAGGTGACAAATCACGAGTACGCCAGTGAATACCAATCAGGCCATTACATCCATAACGGTATGAATCGAGTGCATCTTTGCGTAAACGCCCCACCCACATTTGGGTGCCAATTAAATCAGGGTCATCTTCCATCCATGGAATTGACCATTTGGGGCGGTCAGTAATCGCCTTAAACCCTTTTTCTACAGGTGTATATCCCAAACCACGGTTGATACAACTAAATGGCATGTCCTTCGGCAAAACGCGATCAAATTCAGTACGGTCCTTTGGAGGACCCAGCACCCAGCCACAGGTTGCCAGCTGAAATGGTTTTCCCATCTCATTCAGTACTTCCGATGCAAGCCGCATATCTTTTTCTGTTTTTGCCACTACTTCATCTGTTGCTCCCTGCCAGGTCCATCCTTCAGGAGTCCAAAGCCAATAATAATCAATCGGATAGGTTTTCTGAATACGGCTAAATATCCCACGATAGAGCTCTTTTATCTGCTCATCTGTTTCAGCTTTATTGTGGTACCGTTCCTTCACCTCTTTGGGAATAATGAGTGGAGTTTCAGTTCCGATACACACTTTCACACCCAGGGATTTGGCCATTGAAAAAGCCTCGTTGAACATTTTGCCTGAAGCATTGAAGATCTGAAGGTTTTCGGCTTCAGTATGAGGCCATCCCGAAACATTTTTCATGTAATCGGTGCCATAGGTATCTGTTTCGAAGATCTGAGAAGCTCCTGACCTGAAGTCTGAAGTCTTCACCGGAAAGTATCCCCAGGTGCTGTCGTTGGTTGCAAAATGCATAGCCGGATAAGCAGCTTTTACAGTTCCGTCAGCATTAAAATCACCTTCCTTTCCAATCCAAACCAGTGGTTCAGCTTTTGGGCCACCCCCATCAAATTTTGCCCGGTAAGGATAGGTATGCAAACCAAAGAAATTCATTTTCATCTTGGGCAACTGACCGATGATTGCCCTGTAATCGTTAGCATTCCACCAATCCGGTCCTTCAGGAAAGTCATGAAAAGGCTGAATACCACGAATCGAAAACAATGGTTTTTGACGAATATTCAAATCAGGGATCTCGAACATGATTTTGCCATCAGGAATTACATCACCATGCAGGTAAAAGCGTATACCCAATTGTTCGGCAAACTCATATGCGGCATATAAAACAGCCTGATCAGAACCTCCCGAAACCACCAGTTTATCCAAGTCCCCCACTCTGCTTGATTTCAGAAAGTATTCTTCCGGTTGAAGGTCACTGGGAACCTGATCCTGGCCCATCCGTTCAAGAAGGATTACCTTTCCTGAAGTAGGCATTTCAGCTGTGGAAATTGCAGAAATTTCTGCCAGCAAGCCCGTACGCAGATAGATATACCTACGGATTTCACTTGCCGCAAGTGATTCCTTTGTCGTGGCATCCTTAGGAATTATTATTTGGGGGACCTTAGGCTTACAGGACATTGAAAGGATAACAATGCAGAGTAAAAGCATGATTTGATTGGCAATTCGTTTCATGATTCAGATGTTTAATGCAACTTTGGGAAAGTTTTATCGTTTGTATAAAACTTTCCCAAAGTTAAGAATACAATTACTTGATTTGACTGATTTCGAACAATGAACCGTCATATTTCTGGTTCAGCTTAACCTTAAAGCCTTTATCCTCAAGTTCTTTACCTGTCATTCTCCCGATTTCGATTCCTTCAGGAGCCCTCAGGATACGGTAGTTTGCAGAGGGATCGAGCAATTGAACCCTGACAAAACGTTCAACCTCGGTTGAACCCTGATTAAAAACTCCAACAATTCCTCCTGTATGTGTTTCCGAATTGATGCGCTGGTATCCATCCCAGGAACCTTCACCTGGTTCACCAAAACCTTGCAGGTCTTGTCTGTAACTCATGATGTCATACTTTGTCTGCATCGAATGAAGCCAGTTGGCCCAGGATCGGTATTTCTTTAGATCTTCAGGACTGAGTTTTCTTGGATCGCCCAACATAATTGGTAAAGCGCCTGCCAGCGATTTGATATGATTTTCCCAACCTTTATCATCCATGCGTGGATTTCCGATCACCAGCGCCGTGGCCGATACGGCAGGTGATCGCCACCAGGCCATGTTGCGGATTCGAAGATCGCCCGATTCGTCAGGCTCCTGATAATTGGACAGCCAATTGCCTTCAGCATGTTTCAACATGGCATAGTCGATCAGCTGTAATCCTCCCATGGCTTCAAATGTACAGTCGATGAAGAGGTTTGGCTTGGCTGCATGAAGCTCATCGAAGAGCTCCCACATGCGTTCGTAATTTACATACAGCGATTCATTGTGGTCCTGGTGACCCGGATGATCTGTTGCATAACAGCCTGATTTTTCATGATCAAAAACATAGGCACTGGTTACCACTGAAAAATCAAGCTTCATATACTCCAGACCATATTCCAGTGAAAGTTTCAGCAAAATATTCTTAATGTAGTTTTTCCAACCCGTTGAATAACAAGCTGACCTGATTTCATCCTTGGCATCTTCCAAATGCAGGTTGGCAAAATTCCCGTTTTTGTCGCGCACAAACCACTCTGGATGTTCGTGATAGACTTTGCTGACCGATGATGCACTGCCCACACTGACCCATAAACCAGGTTTCATTCCCAAAGACTTGATGTAATCGAAAACAGGCTTAAGTCCATTGGGAAATTTCGTTTTATTGATGCCCCAGTCGCCGTAGTTGTCCTGCCAGCCATCATCTATTACGAATTCTTTCATACCCGCCTCAGCAGCTGCTTTGGCCAGTTCCATGATGAGTTTTTCGTTAATATCTTTTCCAAACGGATGCCAGGTATTGTATACAAACGTTGGCTTTTCTTTGAGCTCCGAAAGACGGATACCCATATGTTTGCGTATAAAATCAGGAAGATCAGTATTCAGGATCTCACTGGGATCTTTATGATTGTTGTAAACCATGGTAAAGACCTGAGGTGTTTCAAACGATTCATTGGGTTTGATCCATTTGCGGAAAGGGAATCGGGCATCCTTATGAGTCAGACCACTGCAGATATCAGGTGCGTCCCAAAATACGGAGGTGTGTTTCATCACTCCCGAAGCTTCATTGCCAATTACAATTCCCGATTGCCAGTCCATGTTATGAACAATCACCAAAGCATCCTGCATATTACCCTCATAAGGTCCGATTGATTTTCGTCGTCCGTAATCACTGTAAATCCAGCTAAATGTTGTGGCATAATAGCCTGTAACGTTAAACTTCTCTACATCAACCGATTCCAGTGAAACAGATGAATTCCCAAGGTTCTTCACCACCAGACTCTTGCGAACAACAGGCAAGTTGGGATATAACAGAAACTTCAGGATAAGTTCAATTTTCTTGTCACGACTCACCAAAATAACTGCAGCGCCATCACCTTCATGGATATCGGTTAGTGATTTAACCTCTACCAAACGCCATTCGTCTTTCCCTGAATAGGTGGTTCCATTAACTTCAAACTGAAAGTCAGTATTTGAAGGCAGAAAATACTTAAACTCTCCAATCACCGGCTTATATGAAGTTGTCAGGAAATGACCTTCAGGAGAAGGCAGCTGAATTACCCGCTGTACGATCCCATTGTTGAGTATCAGTTCTGTCGTGGTCCATCGGGCAAATGGGGGTGAAACCACTGTATGGCATAAGATATTTAAAAACAAGGCGCAGAACAGGGTTTTCATTTTTAGCTTCTTTTAATCAGACAATTCTATCAGCAAAATAAAGCAAATGGATTCCATCTTTCAAAAAGAGATGGAATCCTTATTGGAATTCAACGACTGCTTTCCCTGCAGCTTTGCTTAAATCAACATTTTTGGTTTCTCCGTTTACGGTAACCTTGTATTTTCCAAAGAATGCAGGAACTGAATATTCTCCCTTGCGATTAGTTTTCCCTTTTTCACTGGTCCACCATTCTTTAAAGATCAGGTTGTGGTAAGCAGTTGCTGCAGGTCTTGGAGACCAATCTTTATTGTATAAAGAAGATTGCTTAATCCAGTTGGCTCCTTCCCAGAATCCCCACATCAGGATTCCTTCAACAGCCGGATGAGCAAAACAAATTCTATAATAATCCACCAGTTCTTTTGCCATCAATACCTGTTCTTCAGGTGTCATAGTCAAATTGTGGTCCTTGTAATATTTCGATCTTTGCCCAGGCATATTGAATTCTGTGATCCGAATCGGCAAATGAAACTGTGCCAATGAATCAAGTGCATTTTTCAACTGAACCCTGTCGAATGTTTCGGCATGAAGGTGTCCCTGCACTCCAATGCCTGCAATTGGGATACCCTGCTTCAGCAATTTGCGGATTTGAGCCATGTATTCAGGTAATTTTACTCCGGTAAGAATATCGTAATCGTTTAGCAAAAGCCTACTGTTCGGATCACCAGTATGAGCCCACTCTGCCATTTTCTTTGTAATGCCTGCCCCCAACCGATCTTCATAGTAATTCCCGTGAACCATTTCATTGTTCAGGTCGTATTCAACAAACCTGCCTTTGTAACGGGCAGTAATTCTTTCTGCCCGGTTTTTAAGGGTTTGTTCCAGTTCCGCATCCGGCATTTCCTTTAGCCAGGGCTGTACATATTCAGGAATTCCCCAGAACAGATTATGCGCCTTCAAAGGAATGTGGTTCTCATCCGACCATTTCAGTATTGCATCCACTGTCGAATAATTCACTTTGCCTTTCTGACGTTCCATGTTGAGCCATTTCACTGCATTCTCAGTAACAGCCGAGTTGAAATTCTCCAGAAATTTCTCCTTGTATTGCTTTACATCAGATTCTGAGGCTGAACCATTAAATATCTGGTCGGTAATGGCGCATCCAAACCAAAACTCATGACTTACCTGTTCAATCGTTATCGGGACTCCGGGTTTTGCCTTGATGATTAACTCCCCTTTCCGGTTTTTGGCAATGGATTGATTGATTTCTGAATTCTGAGCACTACAGAATGTAGACTGCATCAACATTATAACTGCCATTAGTATAACAGCACAAATTCTCTTTTTAAACAAGCGTTTCATTACATTCAGGTTTAGGTTTATTATTTAGTCAAACAAGACTCTAATATAGGAAAGATAATTGAACCATCCTATGAAATACCGAAAGATCAACAGCAACCTATTCCGTTCCATGGCACTTTTGGTAATTTCGATCAAAGCTAAAACAATCAACTATGCTTAATTGAAGGTTATCCTAATTTGAATTAATTCCAAATAACAAGCCCAAATTAAAAACACTTTTCAGTAAAATAAATACCTTTACCTTTGCCTTTCCCGATCCCGAGTACTCGGGATCGGGACTATAAAAGATTCAGGAATAAACAGAATACAAACGCTTTTCATCGTATGCTAAAATCAATCATGATCGTCGGATTTGGTGGATTTATCGGAACTGTTGCCCGTTTCCTGGTATCCAGATATTTCCAGGTCAATCTGACGTCTGTATTTCCCTGGGGTACTTTAGTCGTTAATATTGTAGGATGTTTGCTGATAGGGATCATATACGGAATTTCAGAAAAAGGTGATTTCATGAGCCCTGAAGTCCGTCTTTTCCTGACCGTTGGAATATGCGGAGGTTTTACCACGTTCTCTACCTTTTCGAACGACGCTTTTTTACTTCTTCGTCAGGAGGAATGGATTCGTTTCGCATTCTATACTTCACTCAGCTTTTTTCTTGGACTAATGGCCGTTTATGCGGGCCGTCTCACTTTTAAACTTTTCTAAGATGGAAAACAACACCCAGGCCGGTATCTTAAGGATCTTCGTTAGTTCTACCGATCGCATCGGCCAAACCCCATTATCCGAATTTATTGTCTTTCAGGCTAAGAAAGAAGGCCTTGCCGGGGCAACTGTTCTGAAAGGAATATTGGGTTATGGGGCAAGTTCGGTCATACACTCCTACAAATTCTGGGAGGTGAGCGAAAAACTGCCTGTTGTGATTGAATTGATTGATGAAGAAAGTAAAGTCCGCAACTTCTACGAAAAGATCCGTCCGCAACTTGAAGCGATGAAATATGGCTGCCTGGCAACCCTGGAGAAAGTAGATGTATTGCTATACAAAACTGGCGAAAAAAGGATGTTTGGGCTATAATCGCATGGTGCATGGAGTACGGAGCATGGAGTACGGAAAACGGAAAATGAAACACGGAACAACTTGAACCTGGAACTTTGAACCTGGAACTTTGAACTAATTTAAGTTCTTAATATATTTCAAATTAAAAATTAGACTATATGAGTTTTACACATGAAGTGGAAGGCATGATCTGCGTCGCTCAGGGAGCAAATCATGGCTCGGCTCCAATACCCGAAGAAGGACGTTGGGTAAAAGCCAAAGAAGTAAAAGACATTTCGGGCTTAACCCATGGAGTTGGCTGGTGCGCTCCGCAACAGGGAGCCTGCAAGCTGACCTTGAATGTAAAAGAAGGTATTATTCAGGAAGCTTTGGTCGAAACGATTGGTTGCACGGGGATGACCCATTCGGCTGCCATGGCTGCTGAGATTCTTCCAGGGAAAACTATCCTCGAAGCCTTGAATACCGACCTCGTTTGCGATGCAATCAATACTGCCATGCGTGAACTCTTTCTTCAGATTGTTTACGGACGTACCCAAACTGCTTTCTCTGAAGGTGGTCTGCCCATTGGTGCAGGTCTCGAAGACTTAGGTAAAGGATTGCGAGGCGTTACAGGTACTTTATACGGAACAGTTGCCAAAGGTCCCCGTTACCTCGAAATGGCTGAAGGTTATATTACCAAGATCGGTCTGGATGCAGGTAATGAAATCATCGGCTATGAGTTTATCAGCCTTGGCCGTATGATGGATATGATCAAAACCGGTATGGATGCCAACGAAGCAGTGATTAAAGCTTCAGGCAAATATGGCCGCATCGACGAAGCAGTAACAGTAATTGACCCACGTAAAGAATAGGAGAAACAACTATGCCATTATTTGAAAGTTACGATAGAAGGATCAGCAAGATCAATGCAGTGTTGAATTCTTACGGTATTTCCTCAGTGGAAGAAGCCAGAAAAATATGTGATGACAAAGGGGTGGACGTTTACAAGATTGTAAAAGACATTCAACCCATTGCCTTCGAAAACGCCATGTGGGCTTATATCGTCGGTGCAGCAATCGCCGTCAAAAAAGGACAAACCAATGCCGCTGAAATTGCAGCCACTTTAGGCGAAGGTCTTCAGGCCTTTTGTATTCCCGGATCAGTTGCCGATGACCGCAAAGTAGGTATTGGTCACGGAAACCTCGGAGCCATGTTGCTTCGCGAAGAGACCAAATGTTTCGCTTTCCTTGCCGGTCACGAATCCTTTGCTGCCGCTGAAGGTGCTATCGGTATTGCCAAATCGGCCAACCGTGTCCGCAAAGAACCCTTGCGTGTTATCCTGAACGGATTGGGTAAGGATGCTGCCAAAATCATCGCACGTATCAACGGATTCACCTATGTTCAAACCCAGTTTGACTATTATACAAGCGAATTGAAAGAAGTGGCCCGCACCGCTTATTCTGTTGGCGACAAAGCAAAAGTTAACTGCTATGGTGCCGATGATGTTCGTGAAGGCATTGCCATTCTTCACAGCGAGGGCGTCGATGTTTCCATCACAGGAAACTCCACCAACCCTACCCGCTTTCAGCATCCTGTTGCCGGTACCTACAAAAAAGAATGTATCGAACAGGGAAAGAAATATTTCTCGGTTGCTTCGGGTGGCGGAACAGGACGCACTCTGCACCCTGATAATATGGCTGCCGGACCTGCCTCTTATGGAATGACCGACACGATGGGTCGTATGCACTCTGACGCACAGTTTGCCGGATCGTCTTCAGTACCTGCCCATGTTGAGATGATGGGATTGATCGGAATGGGTAACAACCCGATGGTAGGGGCTACTGTGGCTGTTGCCGTTGCTATTTCGCAGGCATAAAACGGAATATGATTATAAACACTAAGGCACAAAGCCTCCGGATTTCTCCGTGCTTTGTGCCTTTTGTTAGTTACGTGTTATTTTTACTACTTCGAATCTGACAAATGATTGAAATTAATAGGTGTTTCCAATACAGATAGCATAATCGGTTTTTTTATAAGACCAGCTACATTAAATTCCCGGTTATAGTTCTTGACATCGTATCCATATTTTTCATAAAGGGAATATTCATGGCGTAGATTAGAAAAGACCTCCCTTTTTAAATCCATAAATTCATTGTTTATATAGTGAATTTGATAGTTGTCTTCAAAGTATCGTTCTCCAGAAGGCAAAGTAAAACTCTCAGAATCACTCATAATCAAAAAAATATTCAACCCTTTATCAAAATCAACATGAATTTCCATATCATCCAGAACATGACCACCAAGGGTTGCAAACTTCCGTTGATATGAATTTACAAAATCCTGCAAAGCGATTACCGATTCTTCATAAGACGCATACGTTTTGCCCTTGCTCTCTAGAAAAACATCAATGTAATTTTGATAAAACCGAAAGGCTTTCTCTCGAGCAATAATTGGATTAGCGTTCTTGAAAATCTCAAATACTTTAATTGGATTACTTTCGTCGCCCTTCATACGAAACAATGCGCCACAGACGAGGTAAAAGAATTTTGCAGCCATATAGTGTTTTTGTTTTAAAAGATTTCTTTCTAATCACATTTTAGCTCTTTTGAAACTGTTTTGTTTCCCTTCCATTAGTTGTAACTCTTTATCAGTACCGATTACTTCTAAATCGCTCTTTAATAATGAAATAATATTAAAGTCTATAATCTTTTCAGTAAGTAACTTATTACCAATTCGGACAATATCTTTTCGTGTAGAAATTGGACTGTGTTTTTTAAAAGATTTTGTTATTTCCGCGAGTCCAAATAGCTTTTCCTCGTTTTTCAGTAAAATCTCTTTCATTGGCACAATATGATCAATTACAACCTGACTAAATTTCGAAACATACATTTGTGTTATCGTTTTATTATCAGCAAGCTTAGTAAATAGACTTCTTGACTGACCATCAATACAATCCAATATAACTGAGCCATCTGTATCAATTTTTAAAGACTTAATATCATTGATTGTTAATATCTTATCAATAGTGTGAAATCTGATTTTATCTATTTGTTCATTATTCCATTTGTCAAAATATACACGCTGCGCGTTTCTATAGAATAATTTTTTAATGATACTTATCGGGAAATATACATTTCCATAAGGGCGATCTTGTGAAATAAGACGATTGGTGAAATTTGCTTTAATGTCGTCAACTTCAAGATGGATTTTTTTGACCTTGCTGAGCGGCAATATAGACTCTAGATATTTAACCTCCGTTATTTCAGATTCTATGGCAATTTCATCGCCCGCTTTTCCAATTTCGTTGGCATATTCAATTAAGAAAAATTCATATTTCCGCAATGCACTACCGATATCACCTAATTTAGCTTTAGGCAGAATTGAATTGAGATTGTGTTTTTCCAAATTAACTATGGTATACATCGAATCTATGACATCCTGTATTTCTAACAAGTTTCCTTCATCGATCAAAGTTTCAAACTGAGCCTCTTCCAATAATTGATTTGAATAGCTTGTGAAAAAAGAAGCTAAATTGCTAACATAAGAACTGCTACCTCCTCCTTTCAATTTATTTTCTGCATCTAACCACTTCTTAAAGTCTGTTCTTAAAAAAAAATCTCTCGCTTTCATATAATGTATATTTACTATTTAACTTATGATTTTATGATTTGTATATCTTCTTAATTCCATTATATCAACTTCTCAATTCATTTCTATCTATTCTCGAAACTTAATACTGATTAATATACTGCGAACCCTTCTTAATATATTCATCATATATTTCTTCTGCTCTTATTTTAGTATCAAAACCAATCTTATTTTCATTTACTATATTGATAATGTAATACAAAGCATCGAATTCATATTCCTTTCTAAAAATTCTTTTCCCATTCGTAATTTTTGTTCTACATGAACTTTCCTTCCAAGATTCACCATTTCTTTTAAAAACTTCATTCATTTCTTCAAAAGATGCTTCATCTTTGAAGTGAAAAAAGTACTTAATGAAGGTTTTCGTTCCCACAGTATGTAATAAACGGCTCATTTCTTTGATTTCTTCTTTTGGTTTTGGTGTCATATTTATTTTTTTAAGATTGTTTTTTATACTGAACTACATTTGAAATACTACTATTTGAGATCTGGAACATCTCTTTTTACAAGATTCAAGGTCGCTTCAACAGTCAAATCCTCTTTTGTGGTATCAACTTTTGATTTTTTAATATATATCCACTTTTATTTCAAATTATTACCTACTACATGTGTTATACAGCACTTTTAGTAAATATTTAGTTTAGTCCATAAGATGTTTATCTATTATTAACTCACGTTACGCATT
>DIZL01000001.1:0-4676 GCA_002429385.1 Prolixibacteraceae bacterium UBA6029
TCTACTTTTTGAACGAACTATTGTATTTGAATAGTTTAAATATATCGTTTCCATTTGCATAGAGAACAAGTGTAAGCAACAGTACCATTCCTGCGATCTGAGCATATTCCAGAAATTTATCGCCTGGCTTGCGTCCGGTAATCATTTCGAACAGCAGGAAGATCACATGACCGCCGTCAAGGGCTGGAATTGGCAGTAAATTCATCACTCCCAGCATAATGGAGAGTAATGCAGTCATATTCCAGAAAGAATGCCAGTCCCATAATCCGGGGAAAAAACTTCCGATGGCTATAAAACCACCCAGGCTTTCATAGGCCTTGGTTTTTGGAGAAAATATCAATTTGACCGATTTCAGATAGTCGTTGATTGTGTTTACGCCCCTGCTCAGACCGGCTGGTATGGATTCAATCAGTCCATACCTGATAGTTTTGAATTCGAATATCTTTTCAATATTGCTCTGATCGAGTACAATTCCCAGCATGCCCGATTTGGGCACAATCATCGGAAGGGTTATTTCCTGGGCGTTTCTTAAAACATTCAGGGTTATCTTTTTCCCGACACTATCTCTCAGGGCAGATTTAAACTGATCGTTAAAGGCGTATTTCTGGTTGTCCATCCCCAGAATCTGGTCACCGACTTTCAATCCGGCATCCCTGGTAGGTGAATCTTTTGCAATCCTGGCAACTTTATAATCAAATGGTACCCTAAACGATAATACTACCTTGCTTTTGATCAGAATGGCAAGATAATCATCCGAAATAGGTACATCGATTTTTTGTCCGCCGCGTTCGACCTGAATGGAGGAGGCTTTATCCAATATGACGGTAGGAATAATCTTCTGAAAGTTTTCCACTACCATGTTGTCTACCGATAGGATCTTATCTCCGTTCTGAAGGCCCATCTTCATTCCCAGTGAATCAACTTCAATACCATATTTTACACTGGTAGTTGGCAGATACTGTTCGCCCCAGGCATACAAGATACCGATATAAATAATGAATGCCAGGATAAAATTCATGGCTACACCGCCTACCATAATCAGCAAACGCTGCCAGGTCTTCTTGGCCCTGAATTCGTAGGGTTGAGGAGGTAATTTCATGGCTTCCTTGTCCATCGATTCGTCGATCATGCCCGAAATCTTCACATAGCCCCCAAAAGGCAACCAGCCTATGCCATATTCGGTATCTCCTTTTTTTACTTTGAACAGGGAGAACCACGGATCAAAAAACAGGTAGAATTTCTCCACCCTGGTCTTGAAAATACGGGCCAGTATAAAATGCCCGAATTCGTGTATGATAACCAGGAGGGATAAACTCAGAATAAGTTGTGCAGCTTTTATTAATATTATTTCCATCTACTATTTTTTCAGTATTAAATCTTTTGTTTGGCGAGGTCTTTAATCCGGTTTGCTGTTAATATCCTGACTTCCTTGTCTGATTGAATATAATCTTCCAGATTCGGATTTTTCAGATAACTCGCTTTCTCCATAATTTGTTCAATAATTTCAGGCATCTGAAGGAAACTGATCCGATCACTCAGAAATGCCTGTACAACCACTTCATTTGCAGCGTTTAAAATACAAGGCATGTTCCCTCCCTGATTCAATGCTTCAAAAGCGAGTGCAAGATTACGAAAATTTTTTGTATTTGGCTGTTCGAATGTTAGTTTCGGATAATCTAAAAAGTTAAACCTCTTAAAGGTCGAAGGCAGCCGATCGGGGAAATTTAAGGCATACTGTATGGGCAGTTTCATGTCGGGCAGCCCCATCTGGGCTTTCATCGATCCGTCCCGAAACTGAACGATGGAATGAACGATGCTCTGAGGATGCACGATCACATCGATTTGCTCAGGTTTGAGACCGAACAGCCATTTAGCTTCAATCACTTCAAAGCCTTTATTCATCAATGAAGCCGAGTCAATGGTAATCTTGGCGCCCATGTCCCAGTTCGGGTGTTTCAAGGCATCGACCCTGGTAACGTTTGCAAGCTGTTCCATCGAAAAACCTTTAAAGGGTCCGCCGGAAGCAGTAAGGTATATTTTTTCTATTTCATTGTTATACTCACCCACCAGGCATTGAAAGATGGCCGAATGTTCCGAATCGACCGGGTAAATATTGACCCGGTGTTCAATAGCCAGACGGTTTATAATTTCACCTGCCACCACCATGGTTTCTTTATTGGCCAAGGCAATATGTTTGCCCGCCTTTATGGCATTGCAGGTTGGAATCAGCCCTGAATATCCCATCATAGCTGTTACCACCATGTCAATGGTATCCATTTCGACAACCTGCTGAAGAGCTTCTTTCCCGGCATAAACCTTTATCGGTTCATCCTTTAGCGCCTCTTTCAACTGATCGTAATGACATGAATTGGTAATTACAATGACATTCGGGCGAAATAACCTGGCCTGCTCAATCAACAATTCAATATTGTTGTTGGCGGTCAGGACTTCAACCTCAAACGAATCCGGATTTTGTGCAATGACTTCCAGTGTCTGGGTACCTATTGATCCTGTCGATCCCAGGATGGCGATTCTTTTCTTCATGTTCAGGTTAAAAGTCGATATATGTTTCCGGGTCAAGGGCTGTTCCGTTGTGCCAGAGTTCGAAATGCAGGTGCGGTCCGGTAGTCAGTTCGCCGCTGTTGCCCATAATGGCAATCACATCCCCCGCCTGTACCTTGTCGCCCATCTCTTTTAACAGTTCGGCATTGTGTTTGTAGGCCGATATGATATTGTTCTCGTGCTGTATGAAAATGGAATACCCCGTCTCCATGGTCCACCCTGAAAATACAACGGTTCCGTCCAAAACACTCGATATTCGTGCATTGCGGCTTCCCACCACATCCACGGCCAGGTGGTTCGTCTTGGGACTGAATTTATTGGTAATTAATCCACGCAGCGGAGTAAAGAAGTGAATATTGGCAATGCTGGGCAGGCGTTTTGCATTACTTGTAATCGACAGATTCTGTTTTTCTTCCACTAACTTATCCTTAAACATCGAATCAGCGCTCGACGTTTTAAACTTAACATCAAAGGTTTTAAGGCTTGAATCGGAAGCGGCAGTCTCATCAGGAGGCACTTCCCCCTGGAATAAAGTCTTTAATTTGGCAAAGTAATTATCCCTGCTTTTAATCTCATATTCAAGCGAATCGACCAGGATATAATTGTGCAGGATCTCCTGACGTATTTTTGCACTCGGGTATCCGGGAATGTTTTCCCGAAGGGGGGTGTAGGCAATGATTACCGTGGTAAAAAGAATCAGCAGAATAGCGCCCAAACTGCCCAGAGTCAGCACCTTAATGGGGGTAAGCTTGATGCTCCAGACCGTTTGAATCGTCGAATCATTGTATATGATCAGCCGGTAATGGTCTTTCAGCATCTGAAATATCTTTTTCCGAAGCTCTTTTCTGTTCATTGTTCTTTTTTTCGAACAACAAAATTAGAAGAATTTGGTGAAAACCAGTGGGCTGCCTGTGTTATTAATACTTTTTAACCTTGTAAAAGATCAAAGAAGAGAAATATATCTATTGGGGATTAGGAAAACCGAAAAGGATCACCTATATTTGCAGCCGCTAAGCAGAAAGAATACGGCTTAGCGAAGTTCTTAAAAAACGACGATACAAAATCCAAAAATACATTGCGGGGTGGAGCAGTTGGTAGCTCGTTGGGCTCATAACCCAAAGGCCGTCAGTTCGAGTCTGGCCCCCGCTACTCAGAAGCTCTGGTTTAAATACCAGGGCTTTTTTTATGTCCAATTATAGCTGATGGATTAACTCTAAATCTAATCACTTGACTCATCTCTTTTCCTTTAATCAGACTTTTCATTGTATTAAAATCAAATTCATTCAAACAGGTTTTATATATTTGTACTAAATAATTCAGGCTATGACTACAATAGTAATTAACGACCGAAGTGTAGGTGCAAAAAAGATGATTGAGTATTTGAAAACTCAAAGCTACGTTACAATTATTGAAGAAAAAACACCAAACGTATCGTTATTGAAGTCAATGGAAGAGGCCAAGACAGGCAAAACAACCGAATACGCAACTACCGAAGAGTTATTTTCAAAACTTCGTAAAAAGGCCAATGTTTAGGCTAATCACGACCAACACGTTCGAAAAGAACGTTGTTCGATGTGCCAAAAGAGGATGGGATCTGGATTTGTTGCAAAGAGCAATTGAACAGCTTGTAAACGATGGATTATTGCCCCCAAATTACAAACCACATATTTTATCGGGAAAGTATAACGGATATTGGGAATGCCATGTTAAACCTGACTGGCTTTTAATCTGGATTAAAAACAACATTCGGAAAACAATTACCCTCATCGGTACCGGTTCGCATTCCGATTTATTTAAATAACCGAATTACCTTTTCCCATACCTTCTCCTTATCTGACATTTTCACTTTAATCCTTTTACTTTAACCACCTTGCTCAAACCCTGCTTGGGATTCTCAGAGTTGAACATTCACCAGTTCCTACCCGAATTCATGCATGGCATTCTCAATTTTCTGCCTCTGTTTTTCTCCCGCGAATGCCAGTTCTTTTTTATATTTCCGTAAAGCAGAACCCTTTTTCCCTTCCCACCTATAACATTTTTCCCGAATACTCTTTCCCTTGCTATTGCATAAGGCTCTCCTGCTACCAGGGTTGTATCAAGGCTTATATTTAACC
>DIZL01000001.1:4794-86051 GCA_002429385.1 Prolixibacteraceae bacterium UBA6029
GGTTAAATATAAGCCTTGATACGACCCTGGTAGCAGGCAGGTTCAAAGGGAGTCCCTTCTTGGAAGCTGGCCGTTTAATTTTTGATTCAGGTGAAAGGATTTTCTTTGGAAGCAGAATTCAGGACCGAAGAGTAAACAGTGTTAACTAAAAGGTAATGAATTTATTCCGGTTAGGATTTTAAAGTACTAAACATTTTTCTGGAGCAATTCATTAAAATAATTACCAAATAATTTGGTGATTTAATTTAAATAGTGTCTCTTTGTGTCATAGATCACTATGACACTAAACCTCTTGATCATGATTTCAATTCATCAATTAACTTTTCACTACAGGAAACAACCTGCTTTGTTTACCGATCTGTCGTTTCAGCAGGCGAGCGGAAGCATCACCGGACTGCTTGGTAAAAACGGCGCCGGGAAATCGACCCTGTTAAAACTAATGGCCGGTTTACTGAAACCTCTGCAGGGACAATTGACCATCAACAGCTATGTGCCTTTCGACCGGTATCCCGACTTTTTGGCTGATCTGTTTATGGTTCCCGAAGAATTTTCGTTTCCCCCGGTAAGTATTGATCGGTATATTAAAGCGACTGCACCGCTCTACCCCAAGTTTGGAAAAGAAAAGATGGATCAGATTTTAAAGGAATTTGAACTTGACCGCAAGAAGAACATTAGCAGTCTGTCGCATGGTCAGCGCAAAAAGTTCCTGATTGCCTTTGCACTGGCAACCAATTGCCGTCTGTTGATACTGGACGAACCGACCAATGGTCTGGATATTCCTTCCAAAAGTTTATTCCGAAAAGTGCTGGTTAGTTCGGTGACTGATGAACAGTTGGTGCTGATTTCGACGCATCAGGTCAAGGACATCGAAACCATTATCGACAAAATTGTGGTACTCGATGAAGGCGAGATAGTCTTTAACGAAGACCTTGAAGATATCAGCCGTAAATGGCAGTTTAAAACGGTAGCCAGCCTTTCAGGAATCGAAGAACCGATCTATCAGGAAAAATACCCCGGGGGATACCGTATTCTCTGTCGGGCAGGAGATGAAGATGAATCGGACATCGATATTGAACTTCTTTTTAATGCCATTGTGAATAAAGCCTCTTTAAACTAGAAAGTCATGAAACAAAATAAATACTTCAGTCCGGGACGTTTCATCCGCTTGTTAAAAAACGATTGGTTAATCAACCAAAGGACTTACCTGTTTACCCCGATCGCGATAGGTATAGCAATCTATGCGCTGATGTTTTTTATAATGATCACCTCCAAACATATTACCACAGGTCAATATACAGTTTTTTTTGTCTTTTATCTTCTGATGGTTGGAGCGGTCGTTGGCACTGCCTTCCCGGGTCTGCACAGTCGTGTAAAAACGTTTAGTTACCTGATTACTCCGGGATCAACCTTTGAGAAATATTTGGTTCAATTTATGATGCGGATTGTAATTTTCTTCCCTGTCGCACTGGTAATCTTTTGGCTCAGCGCACATCTGGCAAAAGCATCTTCCATGGTTGTTGACCCGGGTATCGGTATTGATCCTGCCATATACATTGCTGACTTTCATTATGACAATTTTTTTGGACTTTTATATCATCGTGATTTGCTCCCAACCATACTCTCCATAGTTTCCTATGCCACATTGCTTTTTGCGGGTTCAGTATTTTTTACCCGGGTTGCATTCGTCAAAACACTGATTCTTATCAAAGTTATTGCAATTTCATTGTTGTTATGGTTCCTATTGCTCTCCTATATCTTCTTTCCTATTGAAACGCACGGGATTAAATTGGGTATCCCATCTTATGCAATAGGTGATATTGATAATTTTAAAGTGTTTCTCTATTGCTGGGGCGGACTCTCCTGGATATTCTTTCTGCCACTGGCTTATTTCAAACTTAAAGAAAAAGAGGCCTAAAATGGACTTTAAATCATCCAAGGGGATATTTCTTCAGATCGCCGACAACCTGTGCCACCAGATCCTGGAAGGACAGCTCAAGCCGGGTGACCGTGTGCCTTCGGTGCGCGATCTTGCTGCAGAGTTTGAGGTGAACAGGAACACGGTCATGCGAACTTATACCAACCTTCAGGAGGCAGGCATTTTCGACAACAAACGGGGAATTGGATTCTTCATTTCAGAAAATGCAGATGAGTTGGTCAGGGCCACTGAAAGAGCAAATTTCTTCAGTCACGAATTGCCTGATTTCATTCAGAAAGTAAAATTACTCAAACTGAACTCAAACGATTTAACTGAACTGGTAACTGAAATAAAAAACAATGATCATGAAAACAAGTAAATTCATAAGCATATCCTATCTTATTTTCCTTTTTGGGGGAATCTTTGTTCTTTTTCTGGCAGCGAAGATTCATTCGAACCATGAAGATGCGATTAACTGGACCTGGCAGGAAAAAGCATTGAAGTCCTTTTCGATAGTGGTAGCCGGTCCGGGGGCTGAATTCACGTTGAAAGACGCTCAATACCCTCGAATTGGATTGTCCTTTCAGAAAGGGGATACCTGCCTTTTTCCTTCCTATGGCATTCGAAACGACACCCTTTTCGTGTATTCCTATTCAGGGAAAGTAAAACCTAAAGTATTGACAATATTCTGTTCGGGAATAAAAACTATTGTGGGGAAAGAAAACTCAACAATCTTGATGGAACAATTTCGGGATGATTCTTTAGTAGTGAAGCTGGAAAAAGCAAAATTTCGATATTTTCCCAATAATGCAAACCTGAATAGGTTTTCAATGATTCTACTGGCGAGTCAGTCGAATATAAACATTGGAGCTGCAAACTTTAATATGCTTGAGGTTAATTTAAAACAATCCCAGTTGACCGGCAGGACTATGTCAGTTCACAGTTTATCAGGAGTGTTGAATGATCACTCGTCACTTGTGATGGGTCATACGAACAAGATCAGGCTGGACGCCGATTCGACCAGCACCTACCATGTGTTCAAATAAAGTCTATGATTCATGAGGAGGAGGGTTGAATGTTTCGTCACTACATTCAACCTTTTTGTCGGTAAAATAGACCTGTTGATCGGGATGTGTTGGAGAATATGTTCAAAAATAGTACTTTGGTTCGTTAAGTTGATTAAACCTATTGAAAGAAATCTAGTCATAGACCCGTGAACTAACTATTGCAATGTGAAGATAACTATCGAGAACCTAAATAAAGTCTATCCAAACGGTAACCAGGCCCTCAGGGATATCAATCTTGAAATCAATAATGGCATGTTCGGACTGCTGGGCCCAAACGGGGCAGGCAAATCGAGCCTGATGCGCATTCTGGTCACCCTCATGCAGCCTTCTTCAGGAAAAGTAATTATGAATGGCTATGATCTGACCCGCGACAGGGATAAGATCAGGGGCATGCTGGGTTACCTTCCGCAGGATTTCCGCTTCTTCTCACACTTGAAAACATACGAATTTCTGGACTATGCAGCCCGGCTGGCAGGAATGAAGGATTCGAAAACGCGCCGTCTTGCAGTGGATAAAATGCTTGAGGAAGTTGGTTTGTTTGAAGCCCGTGACCGCCAGGCCAATAAGCTTTCAGGAGGGATGAAGCGTCGTCTGGGTATTGCCCAGGCGCTGATCAACGAGCCAAAAATAATCATTGTTGACGAACCAACAACAGGGCTTGACCCTGAAGAACGTATCCGTTTCAGGAACCTGCTTTCGACTATTTCTACCCAGGATGTCATTATTATTCTTTCGACCCACATTGTAGGCGACATTTCAAGTTCGTGTACCGATATGGCCCTGCTTAACCAGGGAGGACTGGCATTCACCGGGTCGCCCGATGAACTGGTCACCCGTGCCGAAGGGAAAGTATGGCTCATACAAGCCACCGAAGCCGAATATCTGGAGATCAACGAAAAATATCCGGTGATCTCGAATGTGCCCACCAGCAAGGGTTGGGAAATTCAGGTAGTGAGCGATTCGATCAATGGTTACAGCGGTGAAAATATCGCCCCGAACCTGGAGCATGCCTATGTGTATTTTATGGAAAGCAACTTAAACCAATGGACAGCCATATAAACCTGAATAAATGAACCCTCTTCATAATACCTTATCCATTGCCAAATATGAAATAACTACACTTCTCAGAAGCTGGTTCTTCCGCATCTTTGCTATTCTGGCCATACTTGTTATGTTCTTTTTTAACCTGGGCACCCTGATCATCGACAGTAACTGGAACATGAAAGCCATTTCTTCGGTGATTCCGTATGTCAACCTGTTGATGCTAAACATCGTTCAGGCTATTATCTGCATATTTCTGGCCTCCGACTTCCTGAAACGGGATAAAAAGCTGGATACGACGGATGTAATCTATATCCGCTCGATGTCGAATGGCGAATATGTAGCCGGGAAAACCATTGGGAATATTGTTGTATTCATCATCCTGAATATGATCATTCTCTCTGAAGCATTGATTTTTAATTTGATCGCTGAAGGGGTAACCGTCAACTGGCTTGCCTATCTGAGCTATTTCCTGATCATCAGTTTGCCGACGCTTATATTCATCCTCGGGCTGTCGTTTTTCGTAATGAGTATGCTGAAGAACCAGGCCATCACATTTATCCTTTTGCTGGGCTATGTGGCCATTACGGTGTTCTACCTCAATACCAAATACTACTTCCTGTTCGACTACATGTCGTTCAGTATTCCATTGCTGAACTCCGATTTTATTGGCTTTGGAAACCTCCCGGCAATCCTTGTTCACCGGGGAATGTATGCTTGTTTTGGCATTGCGTTTATTTTCCTGACTGTATCGCTTCTTAAGCGTTTACCGCAAAGTCCATTCAGCAACAGGATTACACTGATCCCTGCCCTGCTTTTCTTCCTTGCCGGAATTTGGCTTGGGGACATCCATGTTTCCACATTTGTGATGAACCAAAAGTTAAGGGAAAACATACGGACGATCAATGATGCCAACCAGACAGCACCGAGATTAAACGTTGAATCCTACCACATTGACCTTACTCACAAGGGAAGCAGCATTGAGGTGGTGGCGAAATTAAAGGTAAGCAATCCGCACAAGGAAACAGCCGATCATTTTGTATTCTGCCTGAATCCCGGCTTGACGGTAAATAAGGTTACTTTCAACGGCCATGATGTGACCTCCAAACGGGAGGTGCAACTGATTGAGCTGTCGGGAACAAAGCTGGAGCCCGGCGAAAGCGCTGAACTTGAATTTGATTATACCGGGAGCCTGAATGAAGCGGCCAGTTACCTTGATGTGGATGACAAGACCATTCAGGAAGCCTATAAAGCATTCATGTTCAATATCGACAAACGATCGGCCATTGTTACTCCTGACTATGTATTGCTGACCCGTGAATGCAACTGGTACCCCATTGCAGGGACGAGCTTTGGCAAGCAAAGTAAACAATGGATGGAAAAGCAATTCAGTAATTATGAGCTAACCGTGAAAACAAAACCCGGGCTTACTGCCATTTCACAAGGCAAGCCGGAAGTAAAAGACGGGACATTTCAATTTACCAATAAACACAATTTGCCACAGATATCGCTTGTAATCGGGAACTATACCCAGGAAACAGGTAAAATTGATGGTCTTGAATTCAGCCTTTACCATCATCCTCAACATGATTATTTTCTTAAATTCCTTAAACCGATCAAGGATACTATTCCAACCCTGATTGCCACAGCCTTAAAAGACTACGAGCGAAAGATCGACATGTTCTATCCGTTTGACCGGTTTACAGTTGTTGAAGTTCCGGCGCAGTTTTATTCCTATCCGCGTACCTTAATCGGGGAGCGCGAAGAGGTTCAGCCTGAAACCATTCTTTTTCCTGAAAAGGGATTGCTGATCAACGAGGCTGATTTCGAAGGGAGCATCAAACGAATGGAACGCTGGGGGGGCAGGGGCGGAAACGTTCAGTCGACTCCGGAAGAGAAAAAAATAATGGCATTCAATAATTTCCTGTCGCTCTTTACACAGGCAGCAGCGAGACCTGATTTCAGTCAAAATCAGGGACAGGTTCAGGTGACAGAAAAGGCTAATCCCCTGTACTTTTTTCCTCTGTTTTATAATCATGCCTATTATATAGGGTCAGACAAATGGCCCATCACGGACCGTATTTTCGAAGCCTATCTTAAAAAGTCAACAGAATCGGGAGCGCAAGGCTTTGCCCGCGATATGCAGGGAATGACGGAAGACGAACAGGCCAATCTGGCTTTACTGGATCATTCGTTTGCCGAACTGCTTGATGATCCTTCAAGAGTGCAGATAATCGATAATGTGATTCAATTAAAAGGACTGACACTTTTTTCAATTATCAAGCGCAAGTCAGGTGATGAAGCATTCAACGATTTTATGTTTAATTTTCTCAAAAGCACTAAGTTCAAGGCCGCTACCATCGAAGATTTTAATACACGTATACAAAGTCAATTTAATACCGATCTGCTTCCATACATGGAGAAATGGTTCCGAAGCAAAGACTTGCCCGGATACCTGATCGGCAGCATGAAAGCAGTAAATGTTTTGGACGGCGATCGTTTGAAGACTATGGTAAAATTCAAAATTACCAACACCGAGAAGTCTGAAGGAATTGTATCGGCTCAATTCCGGCTTGGAGAAGGTGGCGGACCCGGACGCGGACGTTTTGGCGGCGGAGGGGCTAACATGGAAACCGTCGAGAAGTTGTTGTATCTGGAAGGTAATCAAACCAAGGAGGTGAGTTACCTGCTCGATGGCACACCCCGTAACATCACTATAAACACCCTTGCATCCAGAAATATTCCTTCGGAATTAAGGCTTCCGCTCGATAACATTGAACAGGACACCAAAGCCATTCCTTTTGAAGGGGAGAAAGTATCGGATTCACCGGTGCTTCTTGCTGAAAAAGGGGAATTCATTTGTGATGATGAAGATCCATCCTTCAAGTTTACCCAAACCGAAGATTTCAGCCTATTGCAAAGATTGCTGATTAAGGAAGAAGTGAATAAGGACCGGTTTATCGGGTTTAACACCTGGCATGCCCCCCGTACCTGGAGGGCAACCACAAATAGTTCATATTTCGGAAAGTTCATCCGCTCGGCTCATTACGTACGGTCGGGAGATGGAAAGAAAAAGGCAACCTGGAACATTGCGATCAAAGGAAACGGAACCTATGAAGTGTTCACCTACATGACCAGGAACAGGCGTGGGCGCCGGGACAACCAGGATGCCGCCGGACAGTATACCTATGTGATTAACCACAGTTCAGGAAAAGAAGAAGTTGTGCTTGACCTCAAAACGGTAGATGATGGATGGAACAGCCTGGGATCGTTCTATTTTACTGGTGATACGGTGAAAGTTGAATTGGGGAATAAATCGGCAGCCCAGGTAGTTGTGGCCGATGCAATAAAACTGGTGAAACAATAAAAAATTAGTCATTAATTGTCATTTGTTTCACGTCATTGATTGTCATTACGCAGTGCAAATCAACAATCAATGACTATAAATGACCTAATGACTATTAATGACAAAAATTGGAAATATAAACCTCATATGATATTCAATATGCTATTTAAAAAAATCATCCAAAGGGGGCTTCTGCTGATGCTGTTTAGTCAGTTATTTCTTTCGGCAAATGCTCAGCAAATTATGACACTCGAAAGTGCGATCGAAACAGGACGTAACAATAGTCCCGACATTCGTCGTTCGCTGCTGAACCTTGAGCGTTCAAAACAATCTCTCATAGCACAGAACGCTGCCCTGAAATCTCAGTTTTCGTTAAACCTGACTCCTATCAGTTACGACAAGAATCGTTCGTTTGACAATTTCAATTCAGTCTGGAATACCAATACCCTGACACAATCATTTGGTACATTTACTGTTGCACAACCTATTTTGCCCACCGACGGAACCATCAGCCTGATCAACCGTTTTGGCTGGCAGGACAATTTAAGCGAATACAAAGGGAACGTTGAAAACAAGTCATTCAGTAACAATTTATATTTGAGTGTTGACCAGCCAATTTTCACATACAATCGGACTAAGCTTCAGCTGAAACAGTTGGAACTTGATCTTGAAAATGCGCAGCTTAGTTACGCCATGCAAAAGCTAAATATGGAGAAACAGGTTACCCAGTTTTTTTACAATGTATACCTGGCACAGATGAAACTGAACGTTTCGCAGGATGAGTTTACCAATACCCAGAAAAGTTATGAGATTACACAAAATAAGGTGACCGCGGGAATTTCGGCCAAAGAAGAACTTTACCAGGCAGAACTGAACTTTGCAACAGCAAAATCAAATGTTGAAAATGACAGGGTCACCCTTGAAAATGACAAGGATCTGTTTAAACAATACCTTGGAATGAATATCATGGATGAAATTACCGTAATGACTGATGTTAAGTTTAATCCGGTGGAAGTGGATGTTAACAAAGCGATTGAATATGGCCAGAGCTCAAGAATGGAATTGCGCCAGCGTGAGATAGATGTCGAAAATTCTGAGTTCACTATGATTCAAACCAAAGCGTTGAATGAATTCAAGGGCGATATAAGTTTCTCTGTCGGAATCATAGGTGATAATCAAAAACTACAGGATATTTACCAGACCCCTACAAATAACCCCAGATTTGCAGTATCATTTAATATTCCGGTATGGGACTGGGGTCAAAAGAAGGCCAGGATAAAATCGCAGGAAGCCGTGATCCAAACTTCAAATCTGAATCTTGATGAGGAGAAAAGGCAGATCCTTATTGACGTTAGAAGCGTGTGCCGAAGCCTTCAAAACCAGGTGAACCAGATTGAGATTGCCAAACAAAACGAAAAAAATGCACAATTGACCTATGAGATAAACCTGGAACGTTATGCAAACGGCGATTTGACAAGTATGGATCTGAACCTTTTCCAGACACAGCTTTCAACAAAAAAAATGGCTTATGCACAATCACTGATCGACTATAAAATCCAATTGCTGAATTTGAAAATACAGTCACTTTACGATTTCGAAAAGAATGAAGCCATCGTTCCTGAAAATATTATCCATAAGAAAAAATAAAAAACCATACCTGATATGAAATCATTTTATCAAATCATCGCTCTGTCAGCCCTTATTGGTGTCGGCACAGCCTGCAACAATCAACCAACAACAACTGCCACAGAACTGGCTGTTCCTGTCTCGGTAACCGATATCAAACCCGGTTCAATAGAAAAAGTGATTAATACCACAGGAACGCTAAATGCTACCAAGAAGACGGTATTGAACACAGAAATGGCCGGCAAATACAAATTGCTGATCAATCCCAAAAGCCACAGGCCGTTTGCCCTTGGAGATTTAGTCGACAATGCCCAGGAGATTATTCAACTGGAAGATGCTGAATATGTGAATAGTATTGGTTTTGACAGCAAAAAGCTGAACCTGGAAATTACAGAACAAAACAAGAAGAAACAACAATCGCTCTTCGAAAAAGGTGGAGTTACTCAATTGGACTACAGAAATTCGGAAGTTAGCTATACCAACGCCAAATACGATTTCGAAAAGGCCAATCTGCTGATGGCCAAAATGAGTGTCCATGCTCCTTTTAAGGGAGTGATCACCGATCTGCCACCCCAGACCAACGGAACCCTGGTTCCAACGGGAACGGCAGTAGTAAGCCTTATGGATTACAGCACCATGACTGTGGCGGTAAACCTGCCGGAGAAGTATATTAACGATGTGGAAATTGATCAGCCGGTTCGTATCATGAATTATACCCTTCCAAATGATACGCTGAAGGGAAGTGTTAAAGAACTCTCACCCGCAATAAGTACTGAAACACGCACTTTTGAAGGTGTAGTCATTGTGGAAAATCCACAACTGAAACTACGTCCCGGTATGTTTGCCAAATGTGATATTGTGCTGGCAAAACATGACAGTGTAATTGTGATCCCCAAAAACATCATTATTTCAGGTCAGCGTGGGAAATCGGTATTCATAGTCGACAATGGAACTGCAACAGAAAAACGAATTACAATCGGATTCGAGAATATAAACAGTGCAGAGATTACTTCCGGTTTAAAAAAGAACGATCGACTGGTCATCAAAGGATTTGAAACTCTGAAAAACCGTTCGAAAGTCAAGATTGTGAAATAGCATGGAGCAAGGGGCATGGAGAACGGAGAAAGTGAGAATGGGAGATACAACTTGTAAACACGTAACACCTGGAACTTGGAACCTGGAACCATAAATCTGGATCTAGCCAAATCCTTCAATAGATAAAAGTATTCGAATAAATAGAAATAAAACGAATGAAGAAGTTAACACAATTTGCTGTCAACTACCCGGTAACCATCCTTATGGTGGTGCTTGGCATTGTTCTGCTGGGATATATTTCTTTTAACAAGCTGGGCATCGACCTGTTTCCGGAGATAAATAATCCACGTTTATTTATCGAGATCAAATCGGGAGAACGTCCTCCGGAAGAAATGGAGAAACAATATGTCACAAACCTTGAAGCATTGGCTATTCGCCAGTCGGGAGTGACGCAGGTATCGTCAATATCGAAAGTTGGAGCGGCGCAGATTACTGTTGAATATGCCTGGACCAAAGATATGGATGAAGCTTTCCTGGATCTTCAGAAAGCAGCAAGTGCATTTGCCCAAAACCAGACGCTCGATGCATTGAACATTACACAACACGACCCGAATACGGCTCCTGTAATGGTGGTTGCACTCTCCCACGAAAGCATTACAGACATGAACGAACTACGGAAGGTAGCCGAGAACTACATCCGGAACGAATTGGTCAGGCTCGAAGGGGTTGCCGATGTGGAAGTTTCAGGTACTGAAACCAACGAGGTACTCATTCAGACCAATCAATATATGCTGGATGCCTTCGGTTTGTCGCTCGACGATCTGAATACCCGAATCCAGAGCTTCAATCAAAGTATTTCGGGAGGATCAATTACCGAAATGGGCCTTAAATATGTGGTAAAAGGGGTGAGTTTACTGACTGACCTAAGCGACTTTGAAAACACAATTGTAGGGTATAAGTCGGTGATCAATGGAAGTACAACTGCCGAAAAGGCGCCCATTTTTCTGCGTGAAGTAGCTAAGATCAGTTTTGCGAATAAGGAACCTGTAAATATCGTGCGGATGAATGGCGTGCGATGCCTCGGGTTGTCAATCTACAAAGAAACAAGCTTCAATACTGTCAAGGCTGTCGGGGAAATATCAAAGGCTTTAACCGATATGGAGAAGGCTATGCCGGGTTATAAATTCAAAGTGATCTCCAACCAGGGGATCTTCATCAGCAATGCTATCAATGAAGTGGAGGATACCTCACTGATTGGAATGGCGCTGGCAATATTTGTGGTTTTTCTTTTCCTTCGCCGGATTGGAACGACAATGATTATCAGTGTATCGATGCCGGTATCTATTATTGCCACTTTTAACCTGATGTATTTTAACGGCCTTAGCCTGAATATTATGACTTTAGGCGGTCTGGCTCTCGGGGCGGGTATGTTGGTCGACAATGCCATCGTCGTTATGGAGAACATTTTCCGATTGCGGGAGACGGGTATGTCGGTCAAGGATGCAGCCATTCAGGGTACCGCACAGGTGAGCGGGGCAATTACCTCATCGACACTTACAACTATCGTTGTTTTCCTTCCTATCGTATATCTGCATGGCGCTTCTGGTGAACTTTTCAAAGATCAGGCGTGGACGATTACATTTTCACTTCTTTCCTCGCTGATAGCAGCAATATTGCTTATCCCCATGTTGTACAATTACTTTTTCAAAAACAGTATAAAGCCTGGTACAGCAAAAACAGTTCAGGTAAAAGGATATGGCAGGTTTTTGGGGAGAGTGCTAAAACACAGGTGGACTGTAATCATCAGTGCATTGATTTTACTCTGTTCTTCAGTTCTCCTGATCCCATATATAGGTACTGAGTTTATGCCAAAAACAGAGTCCCGGCAATTCTCCGTTGATATCAAGATGGAGGAAGGAACAAGACTTCTACGAACCAATGCTGCCGTTGGCAACCTTGAAAACATTATTCGGGAGGCATTGGGTGATCATCTGGAAACTTTATACAGCGAGGTGGGTCCTTCGACGGGATTGCTAAGCAGTCAGGATGCACTTTTCCAGGGCGAAAACACTGCTAGCATTAAAGTATTACTTAAAGCAGATGCCAAATACAGTGCAACTATGGCTATTCAGACCATCTCCCAGGGTTTGGGTGAGTTGCCTGATCTTAAGCTAAAGTTTGTTCAGGATCAAACTGCCCTGGGCGGACTCATGGGTACTGATGAGGCACCCCTTGTAATCGAGATTCAGGGACAGGACCTGGATGTTATTCAAAGTCTGTCGAATGAAGTAAAGACCGCAGTTAAGGCAATTCCGGAATTGTATAGTGTTGAAGCATCAATGGAAGGTGGTTCTCCTGAAGTGGAAGTTGTCGTTGACAGGCTTCGTGCCGGAATCTTTAATATGACCATAACCAATGTGGTCAGCCAGATTAAGGATCAGTTGTCCGGCAAATTAGCAGGGACAGTTGAAAAAGGAGGAGAAATGCAGGACATTACCATTCGTTTGCCGGACAAAGGGTTAGCTGACCTTTCGGATATGACCATTAAAAACGGGACACAGGATGTTCATGTCAATGAAATTGCTACCATCAAACAGGGAATATCTCCAAAAGAAATCTATAGGCGTAATCAGGTTCGTATTGGTAAAATTACGGGGTATATGAATAAAAATATATCACTCGATAAGATGGTTAAAAAAGTTAACCTTGCAATTGCGGGCATTAGTCTGCCACCCGAATATAAGATTAAGATTACCGGTGAAGAGGAAAAGCGAAAAGAATCGATGGATGCCCTCAGTTTTGCCTTGCTTTTGTCGATCGTCCTTGTGTTTATGGTATTGGCGGCAGAATTCGAATCATTGTTGCATCCGTTCACTATATTAACCACAATCCCCTTTGCCATAGTAGGATCGATCCTGATCTTTCTTATCATGGGAAAGACTTTAAATGTGATGGCCATAATTGGAATCATCATGTTGGTCGGTATTGCGGTAAACAACGCGATCCTGCTTGTTGACCGAATCCTTCAGATTCAGAAGGAAGGCATTTCGCGTGTTGAAGCCATCAAGCAGGCCGGTCAGCAACGTATACGGCCTATTTTAATGACAAAACTGACCACTATTCTGGCCATGCTTCCCCTTACCTTCGGATTCGGAGAAAGTCAATCGTTGCGCGCTCCAATGGCCCTGGCTGTCATTGGCGGGTTAATCACCTCAACCATCATGTCACTGGTTGTAATCCCTTGCGTATTTGATGTTTTTGATGGACTAAAAGACCGGTTCAAAAGAAAAGGTAGTCCTTTAGACGAGGATATGCAAATGACAGAAGAATAAAAATGATTCCGGATTTTACTTATGGAATTACCAACCTCATAGTTGATATTCTCTGATCACTAAAATCCGGAATTGATAATAGTTAAGAAACAGACAGAACAAAATTCTTTTACCAACTGATTGCTGAAAGCTATTCAAAGAGCTGGAGGCCAGAAGCTAATAGCTAAAAGCCAGGATATGAAATTCATCATACAACGAAAAGTACTGATCAGCATGTTGTTTCTGGGACTTACCGTCTTAGGTTATGTCTCTTACAAACAGCTGCCAGTTGAATTGTTGCCCAATGCCGAACTGCCTTTTCTGTATGTTCAGGCCGTATCGGGAACAGAAATGGCTCCCGAATATATGGAGAATCATGTGGTTATTCCTCTCGAAGGAGCCATTGGAACGCTTGAGGGTATTGAATCCATCGAGTCGAACGTCAATTCACGGCAGTCAACTATCGTGGTATATTACAAGAAGGGTGTAAACTTCAAATACGGCTACCTGAAACTTCAGGAAAAGGTCAACGAGATGCAGGCTTCGATGCCCACAGGTGTTCGGGTCGTCGTGGCCAAAGTCGATCTGAAACAGATGAATTCGCAATTTATGGAACTTCAGGCCCGTGGAGAGGGTGGAATTGACCGGGTGCGTACATTGGTTGATCAGGACATCCAACCTGATCTGCAGAACATCGATGGAATTGCATCGGTCAATGTTTATGGCGGGAAACAAAAGTCGATTTCAGTCATAATGGACACCAAGGCCTGCGAGGCATACCATATCACACCAGGTAAAATTCGTTCAGTTCTTTCACAAAATACACAAACGCGAACGTATGTTGGGAATCTGAAGGAAAAGTCTACACTTTTCTTTGTACATGTTACGGCAGAATACACCAATGTAGAAGATATACAAAACCTGGTGGTTGCCAGTGGACCTATTTTGTTGAAAGATGTGGCTGAAGTGCGGTTTGGTGTCAAGGAAGAAACATCCTACAGCCGGGTTAACGGGAAAGATGCTGTAACGATATTGCTGGTAAACGACTCACAGGCCAACCTGATTGATCTTTCGAAGGCCACCCGCAAGATCGTTTCAAAGCTGAATGAAAAAATGGCTGCCAAAGACATTCAGATTGTTGAAATCAGTGACTCTGCCGACCAGATGGAGAGAAACATCGATCAGATTATGGAACTCGCATTAATTGGGGGCATAATGGCTATTTTTGTGCTATGGATATTCCTCAAAAATATTCGCATCGTTTCGTTTATTGCCTTGGCAATTCCAATATCAATTTTCACTTCATTCAACCTGTTCTATGCCTTCAACATTACCATCAATAGTCTTACATTGGTTGGTATGGCGCTTGCGATAGGGATGCTGCTCGATAATAGTGTGGTAGTGCTCGAAAATATCTATCGGCTGGCGGGCAAAGGCTATAAGCCGATGCAGGCAGTGGTCCAGGGAACCACTGAAGTATGGCGGGCAGTACTTGCCTCCACATTAACCACGATATGCGTTTTTATTCCATTCCTGTTTTCCAAGAATTTTATGGCCGTGATGCTTGGATTGAACGTGGGGGTTTCGATTATCTCCACCGTATTGGTTTCGCTTGCAGTTGCCATTTTACTGGTACCAATGGCCTCATATGCCTTGCTCAGAAGACAGGTAGCAAAAAATATTTTCTACGAAAAAGTTACGACCAACATGAGGATGATCCAGATCTACCTGGTCTTCCTTAAAACATGTATGCGTAACCCGGCGGGCACGATCATTGGCGGAATCGTCCTGTTTTTCCTGGCTATTTTCATCAGCCTTGCCGTCAGCATTAGCTCCTTAACGGAGGTTGCCAACAAGGAAATCCTTTTATATGTGACCATGCCTTCAGGTTCCTCGCTGGAATCGACCGATAAGACGGTGCAGGAGGTGGAGAAGAAACTGGATGGTTTAGCTGAAAAACTGGATGTAATCAGTAAAATTGAAGCAGAACAAGCTGTTGTAACAATTAAATTAAAGGATAAATACGAAGACATTGCGAATCGTTCTTTTGCTGTAGTAAAAAACGATATCAGTGACAGGACAAAAGGAATCAAAGCTTCGTCAATCTCTTTCACCCAAACACAATCTACCGGCAATTTTCAGGGAGGGAGCCGCAATATGATGGGCAGTTTCCAGAAAATGCTGGGTATTGGAACCGATGAAGAAAAAATTGTCCTCAAAGGGCAGGATTTTAAACAGTTGCAGGCAGTCGCTGAGGATATGAAATACTTTATCGCTCAACTATCTTCAGTACAAACGGTTAACCTGAATATTTCTGATAACCGGCCTGAGGTACACTTATATTTTAATCCTTTGCTGATGACCGAATACAACATTTCACTGAGCAATGTATTGTCGGAAATCAATTCATTTCAGAAGGAAATAGCAACAAGTATTCAGTACAAACAAGGTGTTGATCAGTACGAAATCATCATCACCCAAAAGCCTTTGGTCGAAGGTGAGAAGCTGAAGACTGACCGCACAATGGAAGAGTTGAGAATGATGCAGGTCAATGATGCAGCAGGAGGAATTCATAACCTTCAGGATTTTACAAACATTGTTTATGCCAGCGGAATTTCAGGCATTAACCGGGTTAATCAGGAAAAACAAGTTGAAGTGAATTACCGATTCGTGACCGAAGCAAGCAGCTCAAAAGACCTTCTGGCTGCCTATCGGTACGAAATTGATCAGGTGGTAGCCAACTATAATTTACCTTCGGGCGTTGCCGCCGAAGTTGTTCATGAAGAAACTGATTTTTCAGAGTTCTATTATATGATTGGTGCTGCCATTTTATTGATCTTCATGATCATGGCCTCTGTATTTGAGTCAATCACAACGCCATTTGTGCTACTCTTTTCCATACCTCTGGCTGCCATCGGATCATTGATTGCGCTAATTGTCACCAATAACAGCCTCCTCAATGCCAATACACTAATCGGGTTCCTTATTCTGATCGGTATTGTGGTTAACAATGGAATTATCCTGATCGATTATACCATTATTCTTCGCAAACGTGGGTTTCGTCGTTCCCGTGCCCTGATGACTGCCGGTTTGTCGCGTGTCCGTCCGATCTTGATTACAGCCATTACAACCATCGTGGGTATGCTTCCGCTTGCATTGGGTGATGCTGAATATGTAAGTGCTATAGGTGCACCGTTTGCCATCGTTGTTATTGGTGGATTGGCTCTTAGTACGGTTCTTACCTTGGTATTTATCCCGACCTTCTATTCGGGAATGGAAAATGCCATGGAATGGTTCAAAGAACAAACTATACGTATCCGAATCACCCAGGTTTTATTGATCACCGCTTCGTTTGTGCTGATCTATTTCAAGGTCGATTCAGGATTATGGAAAATGCTGGACTCAATCATTGTAATTATATTGGTTCCCGGTTCGACCTGGTTTGTTTTAAACAGTTTGCGAAAAGCACAAACCAAGCTGATAGGCGAAGATGAGAAGCTCCATATTCGAATTCAAAACCTGGTAAAAATATACGATCGTGAAGATCAGTTTGCGCGTGAATGGGAATCTGGCAAGAAAATACGTCGCCGTGCCGGTCTCGAAAAGCAATTTCACTCCTTGAAAGAGTTCGATTACCTGATCTGGCAAGTCCCCATACTGGGATTCCTTGTCTACTTCAGCTTCATTTATCTAAATACTGCCTTCTGGCCACTTGTGCTTTCTGTGGGTATAACACGACTTGCCCTAAGCATGTGGATTCCTTTTGGATTCTTCCTGAATTTCAAGGCAGAAACATCTGGCAAAAAGCTCCCACTGAAAATCTTTAAAGGAGTGCAGATTTTCCTTTTCTGGATCTTACCGGCAATCGAATGTCTATTGGTATGGAAAATATCGAAAACCATTGGACTTGTGATCACTTTTGGTGTACTATGGTATCTGGCCCTGGTCATTTCAGTTACTTCCAAAAAGCTGTACCAGGAAAAGATCAACATCGACCGTATCACCGGACGTTTTGGAACGATGCGGCGCAGTCTGTTACGTATGGTGAAGAAAATACCTGTAATCGGGAAAAAGCATCAACCATTTAAGGCATTAAACGGTATTTCGCTTGAAATCGGCACAGGAATGTTTGGTTTGCTAGGTCCCAACGGAGCCGGAAAATCAACTATGATGCGCATCATTTGTGGTATCCTTGAACAGAGTTATGGAAAGATCTGGATCAATGGGATCGACACTCAGGAGAAACGCGAAGAATTACAGGGGCTGATTGGTTATCTGCCCCAGGAATTTGGTACGTATGAGAATATGCCTGCTGAAGATTTTCTCGATTACCAGGCTATTCTGAAAGGACTGACAGACAAGGATGAACGGGAACAACGCATTGAATATGTGCTGAAAGCCGTTCATATGTGGGAAAAACGATCCGATAAAATTAGTTCCTATTCAGGGGGTATGAAACAGAGGATTGGTATTGCCCAGATCTTGCTTCACCTTCCCAAAATATTGGTGGTTGATGAACCTACTGCAGGACTTGATCCACGCGAACGCATACGTTTCCGTAACCTTTTGGTAGAACTCAGCCGTGAACGAATTGTAATCTTCTCGACGCATATCATCGAGGATATTTCGAGTTCCTGCAACCAGGTGGCTGTAATCAATCGCGGACAGGTTAAATATCATGGAACACCTTTCGATATGGTTCATCTTGCAAAAGATATGGTATGGCAGTTTGATATGTCGGTTGAGGACTTCGACAAGATGGAAAACAAGCAGCTGGTTACCCATCATATGCGTCAGGGCGATCAGATCAGGGTACGTTTCCTTGCAGGAAAGAAACCAACTGAAGATGCCATACCGGCGAATCCGGTTTTGGAAGATGCTTATTTGTGCCTCATTAAAGATTTGAAATAGAAAATTATAACTTCTTGTTAATACAACTACATTTATGCAATCCATTTCAGCAAAAGATCTTCGGAATTTCGTAAGCCTGTTTCACCGGATGGTGAAATACAACATGAAGGTCATTTTCGGTAACCGGTTTATCTGGTTCGTGGTAGCGGCAATAGTTTTCTATTTTTTTATTGCCATCAACAACATTTACGATAATCGCCAGATTGATGAAGGATATATTTACGGGCTTCAGATTATGCCTGGTATTCTGCTCATTTTTTATCCAATGACTTTTGGAATTCAAAATGACCTGGATGCAGGCATTCTTGAGATATTATTCGGGATACCCGATTACCGTTACAAGGTATGGCTGGTAAGATTGGTATTGGTGTTTGTATTGGTTTTTCTGATGATGATGGGTCTTACGGTTATGAGCTATTTCCTCCTTGCCCCGGTGAATATTATTAATCTGAGTTTCAATGTCATGTTCCCAATTTACTTTCTGGGTTCAATGGCATTCCTGTTTTCGACTATAATTAAAAACGGAAACGGAACAGCTGTAGTTATGGTAATCATTGGTGTGATCCTGTTTATTTTATCTGCTGCTCTTGGCAATACCATGTGGAATATCTTCCTGAATCCGTTTAGTATTCCTAATCGCCTCAATGAAATGGTCTGGCAGGAAATTACCACTAAAAACCGCATCTTCCTTGCAGTGGGATCGCTATTGTTTGTGCTCTATGGGCTCTTTAATCTGCAGAAAAGGGAGAAGTTTATCTAGAACCATAATAAAGGAAAGAGGAAAAAGGAAAGGGATTCCATCTTTTTTGAAAGATGGAATCCCTGAATATTGCGAAATACGCATAAAAGATCCGATCTTTCCTTTATAACAGAAGCTCCACAAAGGCATCCAATTGAACATCGAAATTCTGGGCGGTATAGGTTCCCAGTTCTTTCAAGGCAGCGAGGTTCTTGGGTGAAGCATCGTCCATGTCAGGACTCACATCAATGGGCAATTCAGTATTGATACGCATATATTGTCCAACCGCTCCGATGGCCTCGAATATTTGCCGGAGCTGAAAATCGACCACCTCCGATACTCCCGACATCATAATGTCGATCAATGGTTTTACCCATTGGATCATGCCCCAGTTTTTGGCACGATTGTAATCGTATTCCTTTTTCGAATAGCCTGTTCCAAGCGAAAGAATGGCCATTTGATCTGGTGAAGTCTTGTATTCGTTATATACCTCAGCAAAAGCGCAAAGGGTTGGATTATTCACAAAAACTCCACCGTCAATCAGCGGAGAACTGACTTCTGTAAGGGATTTTACATCCGAACATTCAAAATAAGTAGGTGCTGCAGAGGTTGCACGGGCAACATCTTTCACCAGGTAATCCCAGCCCTTCTTTTTAAAAGCATCATGCTGCGTAAAGAAGTGCCCCATCCGTCGTTTGATGTCATACGATGGAATCAAACAAGGTTTGAGTAATTCACTAAGTTTGACGTCGCCAAAATAGTCATTAAGTGCTTTTTCGAGTGCCGTTGCCGGATACTTTTCGTCCAGTATACCATCAGCAGTCTTTAGTTTATGACCGAATGGTACGCTGAAGATATCGCCTCCCCTTTTCAAATAAAGATCGACAACTTGACGGGCATCAAATTTTGGACGAAGTTTCTGCCCTGGAGTTTCATTATCAGGCATCAGATAGGCACAAGTAAGAATGCCACCGGTACTTGTTCCGGCAATCAGGTCAAAATAATCAGCAATACGGGCATTCTCATTTCCTGTTTTTGCCTTCAGCTTATCTTCCAGAATAACCAGAATCTGCCCTGGAATAATTCCACGAATTCCGCCTCCGTCAATTGAAAGAATGCGGGTGATTTTTTTTTCTGCCATAATATGTTGTTTGTCGTGAGTAAATGAATCCTGATACAATTGAAAAACTCAAAACGTTTTTATCCAAAATGGCTAAAGTCTTACTCGTGTCTTGTTATGCTTACCCGGTTTATCTCACTTGCCCAAACCCGCACTAAAATAGTCAGATATTAGTCAATGTGGATGACCAACCTTATTGTATAAGGTCAAATGCTTGATAATTTCGTTAGTCTCGTTGATAAATGATCCATCCTCCAATACCAAAACAGGACAGCTTTGATTTGCTTCACCGATCAGGTCGATCAATACCTGGCGTGGACGTGCAAAACTGACATATTTTACCTCAAGCTCCTCCGAAAGTTGTGGATAGTAGGATACCAATCCTTCAAGAATTGCACAATCCGTACAAAAATATCTCAGCCCATCAGCCCTGCTGGCATCTTGAAAATCGGCTTTTAATAAAAATAATTTCTTCATAATAGCTAGTATTTGATTTTAATGTGAAGTTCTGCTTTTTCTCTCAACAAACAAAGACTGGGTTAAGTTTTTTAATCGAATTAACAATTGTTAATCAAGTCTTCGTATCGAATAAATCATTATTGGATTAATCAGGTATTGATCTTTATCTTTTTGTGATAGAATTTTGTGGACCACCTTCATTCCGTTGGTAACTTTTCCAAAGGCAGCAAATCCTAGACCATCGGGATTTCGTTTGCCGGCATAATCAAGTTCAGTCTGATTGCCGATGCATATAAAAAAACTGGAGGTCGCTGAATTAGGCAGATCTCGTGCCATTGACAACGTTCCATCCTGATGTTTTAACCCTGATTGTTTTGTAGTTTCGAGTTTAATTGATTTAAACTGTTTGGTTTCGGGAACTTCACCTCCCTGTATCACTTCAATTTTGACTTTCCGTTCTTGTTCGTTCTTCAGAGTACATACCCTGAAAAAGTTAGTCCCATCGTATAATTGGTGATCCACATAGTTCAGAAAGTTAGTTACAGTGATGGGGGCTTTATCAGGATATACCTCAATCCGTATATCACCCAGCGAAGTTTTGATTAAACAGGAAGTTGCCTTTTGTGCAAATGAAGTTAGGAAATGCAGGCAAAGAAGAGCTAAAGTTAGAAATGGTTTCATCTTATCTATTTCATTTCTTTTTCTTCTTCGATGATTTGGCATGCTGGTTATAGTCAATCGCCAATCCAATCCAGTATTTATAATCATTAACGGTTTTGAGACCTGAATCTTCGATCATTACCCAGCCTTTTGATGGTTTTCCGGTGAAAACCATTTCGTGACACCCTGGTTTTTCAATTGCATCTTCAAAAAGTGCCGGCCCGATCCTGCACATCATTTCTTCTTTAATCACTCCTACAAACATTTTATCCTTAAGAAGGAAACACAAACCACCAAACATTTCCTTTTCTTCAATTCTTTCCAAATCCTGAAGTAATTCACGGATACGATTTGCCAATGTTTGATTGTAGGCCATCTGAAAAATGTTTGGGAAAGAGTCATTAGTCAATAGAAATGAGATTGTTGAGAATCCGTTTTCCCTTTCCCTTTCCCTTTTCCTAATGACAAATGACTTTTCCTAGTTTTGTTAATGAATATCAATATCATAAGGCATGCGGGCCAGTATTCCTTTTTGAGAAATGAGGCTTCGCATCTGTTCATAGTATTTGTAGTTTTCGCCCAGTTCGTCTTTCATGAAACCTGCTTTTGCTGAACTGGAGAAACCTTTCAGTAATTCCGTAATAGGATCTTTCAGTTTTGGAAGGTTAACGATACGGTAGGTATCAAGTTTCGCCATCTTTTTGGCTAACTCAATGGCATCATTTAATCCGCCGAATGAATCGATCAGCTTGATTTCCTTCGCATTTGGTGCAGCCCAAACCCTGCCCTGACCAATGTCATCCACTGAAGTCTTTTCCATCTTACGGCCATCTGCAACCCGGGTGATAAATGTATCGTAACCTTCTTCAATCGTTTGCTGCATCAGGTCACGTTCAAACTTGGACATGGGTCTGATCACTGAAATCATGTCCGAATGCTCGTTGGTCATAACCACATCAGTGGTAATCCCCAGCTTGTTGGTCATCAGATTTTGTAAATTGGGAATCATCCCAAAGATTCCAATCGAACCAGTAATGGTAGTGCGGTCAGCCATAATGGTATTGGCAGCCGCTGCAATGTAATAACCACCTGAAGCAGCTACATCTCCCATTGATGCGATAACCGGTTTGGTGGCTGCTGCCAGTTTGACTTCACGCCAGATCACTTCAGATCCATATGCACTTCCACCCGGAGAGTTAATGCGCAATACGATCGCTTTAATGCTTGAATCGCGTCGGGCCTCACGAATAGTTCTCGAAAGTTCCTCCGATTTAATGCCATCGTCTGACATACTTGCGTCAATACTGCCCGAAGCATAAATTACGGCAATCTTTTTCCGTGCAATTCCTTTTTGTGCACGCTGCTCAGGAACTTTGATATATTTGTAAATATCAACAGCCTTTACATCATCTTTTTCACTTGTCCCGGTAAGCTTTTTCAGATCGTCAATAACCTGATCCTTATATTTCAGACGATCGACAAGGTTTTTCTTCTTGGCAAAATCAGCTTTTCTGAAGGTGGCTACCATGTCGGCAATATCGTTCAGTTCGTCAAATCCCATCTTGCGTGAAGCCGAAATGTCAGTCAGCATCTCCTTCCAGATACTTTTCAGATAGGTCTCCGTCTGTAGTCTGTTTTCATCACTCATTTTATCTAAAAGGAAAGGTTCGACAGCGGATTTGAATTTACCGTGACGAATAATCTGCATTTCAACACCCAGCTTTTCCAACCCTTTTTTATAGAAAGTGCGTTCTCCGCCTAGTCCTCTGAAATCAACCGATCCCTGTGGATTCAGAGCCAATGTATCGGCAACGGTTACCAGGTAGTATGCTTTCTGTGAAAGATAATCGCCATAGGCATAAATAAACTTTCCTGAAGTTTTGAAATCTTTCAATGCCGAACGGATTTCTTCAATCGAAGCCATTCCAGCCTCGATATCCATCGGGTTAAGGTATATTCCCTTAATGTTGTCATCTGTCTTAGCTTTACGGATACAGTCCAGAATATCGTTTAATCCAACGGTTTTGCTACCCTGAAACACTCCGAAATCAAGGTCTCCCAATGGATTCTTCCTGGCCCGGTCAACAATCGCATGATCAAACTTAAGAAGCAACACACTGTTGCCCTGGATTTGAGCAGGCTCATCAGACCTGGAAACCATTGCAGAAATAATTCCGATGGTAATGAAAAGCAGTAATATGCCTGCAATGATAACCCCGACAATGGAGGCAAGGGTAAATTTTAAAAATTGCTTCATCTGTATTTTGTTTAATTTTATTTGTTTCGATTGAAATGTGCAATAGATTTGTACGAAATTAGTGATTTTGTTACAAATTCCAACTTGTTATGATCAGGCTTTATATCTTACTGGGTGGAAATCTCGGAGATAAACAGAAGGTTTTCTCTGAAGCCATAGCTTTGCTCAACAAACAGGTAGGAAAAATAACCGCATATTCGGCTATTTATGAAACCGAACCCTGGGGATTTGAGTCTGTGGATTACTTCTGGAATCAGGCCCTCGAAATCTCTACAGTGCTTTCTCCTGAAGAAGTGCTTCTCCAAACTCAGCAAATTGAGCTTCATCTGGGGCGAACCCGTAAAGCGGCTCAATACGATTCAAGGATCATCGATATCGACATTCTGTTCTATGGCGATCAGGTCATTTCATTGGATAATCTGATCGTTCCGCATCCACGGATTCAGGAACGGAAATTTGTATTGGTTCCGCTCAGTGAGATTGCATCCGAACTGATGCATCCCGTATTTCATAAAAACATCCGACAATTGCTGGAGGAATGCCCTGATTCCCTAAAGGTCGAAAGGGTAACCGACATACCCGCTTGAGTTCATTCATGTTTCAAAATTCATCATTCAAAATGATCGCTTCTTTTAAAAAATATACGCTCAACTTCAAACAAGCCTCTGGAACCTCACGCGGAGTTTATACTACCCGCGATTCCTGGTTCATCTTTCTGTTTGACGGAACCAGTACCGGGATTGGCGAATGTGCCCCTTTGCCTGATCTTAGTGTCGAAAGCCTATACAAGATGAGTTCCAAACTGCTGCAGGTATGCGAAGAAATTGACTATTTCTGTGCTCTGCCCGAAGAATTGCATGCCTGGCCATCGATTGTATTCGGACTTGAAACAGCCTTGATGGACCTGAGAAACGGCGGTCTGCAACAGATCTATACTTCTGCTTTTACACGCGGAGAGCAGGGTATACCGATCAACGGACTGATTTGGATGGGTACGCCTGAATTCATGAAACAACAGATCCGATCAAAGCTGGATTCAGGATTCAGGTGCATCAAGATGAAGATTGGTGCCCTGGACTTCAAGACCGAGTTTGAACTCCTGAAGGCCATTCGCAACGAGTTTTCCCCGGAGGAAATTACCTTGCGGGTAGATGCCAACGGAGCATATACCTTTCGGACTGCCCTTGAGAACCTGAAACGCTTGTCTGACCTGCAGATTCATTCTATTGAGCAGCCCATAGAAGCAGGCCAAAGGAACGAAATGGCTGAATTGTGTCTGAAGTCGCCCGTACCGATAGGACTCGACGAAGAGCTGATTGGTATTTCCAGTCGGATTGAAATGCAAAAACTGCTTGAAACAATCCATCCTGCATACCTGATCCTGAAACCCAGCTTGCATGGAGGTTTCGTCACCTGCGAAAAATGGATCGAACAGGCGGATAAATACTCTTCAGGCTGGTGGATTACCTCGGCCCTTGAATCAAACATTGGGCTGAATGCCATAGCACAATGGACTTTCCAGCTGAAGTCCGAAGGAGAACAAGGTCTTGGAACCGGACAGCTCTATACAAATAACCTGGATTCTCCGTTGGAAATCAAAGGCGAACAATTGTGGTACCGCCCTGAGCAACAATGGAACCTGAAGCCCTTAACTGATTTGCAGGTAGAAGACGACTTTTAACGTTGTCATTGTTGTCATAGTTGTCATTGATGGTCATTGGTAGTCATTAGTTTCATGTCATTTATAGTTACCATGCCTGTTGGATGACAACAATTACAACAAATTACAACAATTACAACCACTAACGATCAATGACAACAAATGACCTGGAACTTTAAACTTTGAACTAATTAATTATGTCCACAGACCCCAACTCCATCCTCCTGAACGGCAAGCAGCTTTCTCCTGCTGATATTTCAAGGCTTAACCTTGAAACATCAGTCCATCCATCTGTACCGGAGTGGGAAAAGGAACTGTATAGTTTTCTGAATGAATGGTTTTCGGATTCAAACTTTATCCTGGCACAAACTTCAGGGAGTACAGGCGAACCCAAACCCATTGAGCTTTCCAAGCCGTTCATGCAATGCAGCGCCGAACGAACCATTGAATATTTTGGATTGCAGAAAGGCAACCGTCTTCTGCTGAGTTTACCATGCAGGTACATTGCAGGAAAGATGATGGTGGTTCGTGCCATAGTGGGTCAGATGAACCTGATCACCGTTGATCCTTCAAGCGAATTTGAATTCCTTGCTGATGAGTCGTTCGACTTCGGAGCCCTGGTGCCGAATCAGGTCTTCAAACTGCTGGAGCAAACTTCAGGAAAGGAAAGGCTGCAAAATATCCGTAATTTGCTGATTGGCGGATCTGCTATTTCTTTGGAACTTGAAGCTCAAATCAGTCGGCTGTCCAGCCGGGTGGTATCAACCTATGGGATGACTGAAACGGCTTCGCACATTGCCATAAGGGAACTCTCAGGGGAAAGAAGATCAGATTATTATCATTGTCTGAACGGAATATCAATAAGCTTAAACGAAGAGGGCTGCCTGCAAATTCATCTTCCTGAGTTCAACCTGCACTTGCAGACCAACGATCTGGCCGAACTCCAGTCACCCACCAGTTTCAGGATGCTGGGCCGTGCCGATTCGGTAATCATTTCAGGGGGTATCAAGTATTCGCCCGAACTCATTGAAAAGAAGATCGCATCCCTGATTCGTCAGCCTTATGTGATTTCAGCTGTGCCCGATGAAAAACTGGGAGAAAAGCTTGTATTGGTTATTCAAGGAGAACCCTTTGATGCACAGCTTCTGGAACAAAACCTATGCACTCTTCTGTCCCCTTTCGAACTTCCCAAAATGATCGTCTTTCGAAGTAAATTAGAGGTAACCACTTCTGGAAAATGGAGAAGGGATGAAATTAAAAAACTGTTGTAATACCTTCAACGCAGAACTCCGAAGGAGTTGAATGTTGGTGACCCCCAGCAAAGCTGGAGGGTTGCAGGAAATGCTGATATTTGGCAACCCCGAAGTGGGTTGAATAATAAAAAGTAAACTTTAAATTATTCAACCCTCTTCGGGGTTGCCCTCTTTAGGCAGTCTCCTTTCCCCCAATTATAATTGGGGGTCACTAACATTGAACCCATACGGGTTCATAACCGAAATACTAAAATCTGCCACCAAGTCACCAAATCACCAAGTTTCACCAAGTCATACAAATCTTTGAATTCCAGTATTTCTCCCAATCTCCCAATCTCCCAATCTCCCAATCTCATTTTCCTTTCTCCTTTCTCCATGCCCCATGCCCCATGCTCCTTTTTCCTTTCTCCCTGCTCCCTGCCCCATGCTCCTTTCTCCCTTTTCCTGTTTTTAATTCCATTCACCGATTTTAAACTTTTACTGACCGATCATCGGTATCCCATGTAGTACACCAAAACTATCTTTACATCATCAATAAAATCTCATGTGATGGAACGATACTATGAACATAGAAGACATTCAGGATCATTTTGGGCCTATGTGCTTATCATCATCGGCATCCTTTGGATACTGAAGCAAAGCGGATGGGACATCAATTTCCCCCATCTGGGAGAATTCTTCGCTGGGGTAGGGCAGTTTTTTGGCAATCTGGCACATTGGTCGGCTGGCGCTGCCATTCCTGTACTGATCATTTTGGCCGGTATCATAATCCTTGCCGGACGACGATTTTTCGGGGCTTTGCTCCTGGTTCTGCTGGTCATGATCTTCATTCCCCATTTTCTGATCATACCAGGTATTCTGATGATTCTCTTTTTCCCTATTATCCTGATCATACTGGGAATAATAATATTAACAAAATTGTTCTGATCCATCAAAAACTCAGGCTTAACCGATAAGATCAGGCGGTTTACCGATCGGCGGTTAATTCAAAACAGAATGTAATTACATTTACAACATAGAAAAATGCATATCATGGAACATAGAAGTAGCAATAAGAGGTTTGTTTTTGGGATCATCCTGATTGTGTTTGGGGTTATTCTTATTCTGGAACGACTTGAAATTCTTCCTGATTCGATGGTCAGCATGCTCCTGTCATGGCAGATGCTGCTGATTGGTATTGGCGTTCTTTCGCTCATCGGCGGAAACCGCAAGGCGGGAACTATCCTTATTGTCATTGGCGGATTCTTCATGATCCCCGAAATGATTACCATACCCCACGAAATACGACGGATTTACTGGCCCTTGATATTTGTAGCCCTCGGTATTGCAATTTTGCTGCGTCAGCGCGATCGTTCCAAATTCACCTTTGGACAAAATCCTCCACCCCCCGATCCCAATGACCATTCGATCAATACCTTCGATGATTTTGTCATCTTTGGCGGACGAGAAATATTTATCAGTTCGCCGGCTCTGGCTGGCGGAAAAGCAACATCCATCTTTGGAGGTATCGAATTCGATCTGCGCAAAGCCAATCTTCAGCCGGGAGGCGCAGTCATCGACTGTATAAGTATTTTCGGAGGATGCGGGTTTAAAATCCCCATGGACTGGAACGTGCGCAACGAGGTGACTACCATTTTTGGCGCCTTCACCGATAAACGGGGCGATACTTACAATGACCGCTATTACGATCCCTCTAAAACCATTGTGATTAAAGGAATATCCATGTTTGGCGGAGTTGAAGTAAAACACTTCTGAACCGATGAATCATCCACTAAGCAATAACTACCGGCTGCTAATATACTATGCCTTGTTTTGGGCAGTGATTGGTGTCACCAATCTCATCCTTCAGATCTTTTTTTACAATGTCCCGCTGACCCTCTCGCTGCTCGATACCGTCGGCACCTTTGTGATTTATCCCTTGCTGGGTTCAAGCATCTGGTATAGCATCCGATACAATAACCTGGAAGAAATCAGCATCGGGCGTTTAATCGTTTTTCATTTTATTGCCGCCTCCATCTTATGCGGCATCTGGGTGATGCTGATCTATGCCATCTTTAAACCCTTTATGGGTCAAGGCAATGATTTCCTGAAAAACACACTTCCTTCCAAAATATTTGGCGGGTACGTGATGTACGCCGTTTACCTGATCTTTTTCTATGCAGTTAATTATTACCAGAGCCTAAAAGAAAAAATCAAGAAAGAAGGCGAGTACGTTGCATTAATCCGTGAGGCCGAATTGCAGGCCTTAAAATCACAGATCAACCCTCATTTCCTGTTCAACAGCCTCAATTCAATCTCTTCGTTAACCGTGAGCGATCCCGAAAAAGCGCAGGAGATGGTCATCAACCTATCCACCTTCATGCGCTATTCACTGCTTCACAACGAAAAGGAAATGGTATCGTTCACCCGGGAATTGGAAAACATCAAACTATACCTGAGTATTGAAAAAGTGCGCTTCGGAAAGAAACTCAATGCCGAATTTGAGATCAACGCCCACTGCCTCGAAGCCGAAATACCCAACATGATCATGCAGCCCTTATTCGAAAATGCCATCAAGTACGGCGTTTACGAAACTACCGAACAGGTAACCATTAAGACAACCTGCACATGCGATGGTAACGTTTTGATGATAACTATCGTAAATGATTACGATCACAGTACCCTGAAACGGAAAGGGGAAGGCATAGGCCTGCGAAACATCCGAAAGCGTATGGAAATCATTTACAATCAACCCGATCTAATGAAAATAACAGACAATAAAACCAGCTTTGAAGTTCAATTAATCATCCCGCAAAAACAAGCAACATCATGAGCGATAAATTACAAACCCTCATTATTGAAGACGAGGAACTGGCCCGTAACCTGCTGCGCTCGTACCTGAAAGATCAACCCGGAATTGAAATTATTGGCGAATGTGAAAACGGTTTTGATGGAGTGAAAGCCATCAACGACAAGAAACCTGACCTGGTATTTCTCGACATCCAGATGCCCAAAATCACGGGATTTGAAATGATTGAACTGCTTGACCATAAACCCCAGATTATTTTTACCACGGCTTACGACCAGTTTGCCTTAAAGGCATTCGAGCTCAATGCAGTGGATTACCTGCTCAAGCCATTCTCGAAAGACCGTATGTTATCGGCCATCGAAAAGGTGAAACACCGCATCCAGAGCGGCGAGGATACGGCTGAGAAGCTTGAGGAACTTTCGAACTTTCGTCCCGGTGAGGAGTTCATTGATCGGGTAGTGGTTAAAGACCGCCACAAGATACACATCATCACTGTCGATCAGATCAGGTATATCGAATCGCTCGACGACTATGTGATGATCTATACCAACGATGGGCGGCACATGAAACAAAAAACCATGAAATACTTCGAAACCAATCTCGATCCGAAGAACTTCATCCGCATCCACCGTTCGTACATCGTCCATGTCGACCATATTGCCGAAATTCAGCAGTACGAAAAGGAAGCCTACATCATTATCCTGAAAGACAAAGACAAAACCAAACTAAAGGTCAGCAAGACAGGATATAAAAAGATCAAGGAAACCCTTCATTTTTAGTTTCCAAACGCAACCTCCCGGAAACCTGGGAATATTTAGCCAAAAGAGGCTCCCGAAACGGAGCCTCTTTTGGCTTTTTAGGTAATCATGCATTGCATTGCGGCTTTTCAGGTGCATCGCACCGACAGCAGAATAAATTCTGAATAATCCTAATGCCCCAAGGTGCATAGCGCTGACAGTATGACACATAAAAGACTGCCTGGTTTGTCATAGGATTTGTTTTCTGATAAAAACGAACTTCTATCCCGTTGATATTTAGTAGAAAAAACTTGTGGATTATCTGTCTTTCGGGTAAGGATTGGCAAGGTTTTTGTGTGTAAATTGTGTGTACAATGAGTGTACAATACGTGTAGCTTATGTGTTCATGAACACACAAGGTACACACAAGGTACACAGGAGGTACACACAAGGTACACACAAAAGGGCAACTTAACACTATGGGAATATGACTCTATTGAAACAAGGAACAGGTTCGTCGCTTACCGGGATGGTAGGCCCAATCGTTATCGCAGAGTGGATGGGGCAAACTTACATGCGCAGCGCACCCAAGCGCAAAGTGAAGAATTCGTGGTCGCCTCAGCAGCTGCTTCACCGCAAACGCTTTAAATTGGTGAATACTTTTTGCAAACAGTTTAGAGTATTTCTGATCCCGCAGATTTGGAATGATACGGCCGAAAGGATGAGTGGCTATGCTCTTTTCCTGAAAACCAACATGCCTGCCTTTGCAGCAGATGGAAGCCTGATGGACCCAAAGCTGATCCGATTATCGACAGGCAAACTGCCCTTAGTTGAAGAATTAAAAGCTGATCGGTCCGTACCTGGGTCCAACACCATTAACGTAAGCTGGTCGAAAACTTCCGTCCTGGGCGGAATCCGGTCGAAAGATGAGCTGATGGTAATCAGTGCGGGAAATGGGAAATATTCGGAAATCACGGGTACCGGCATCATCAGGTACGCCTTGAATGGTTCGTTTGAACTGCCTCAACCCCCTGCTTCTGCCACACACATTTACCTGTTCTTTGGCTCCAAGGATAGGAGGGATTATTCGGAAAGCGTTTGCATTGAGTTAGGAACGAATGACACGAATTAGTAAGTATTTCACGAATTAACTATTACTCAGCAGGTGACTCGCAGTCACCTGCTGAGTAATATGAAGAGGTGTAGATTGCAAATGTCGCCACAAATGGGGACTGTCTACCCGATTATGCACTTGGTTTGGTTGGGCTTTCCAGTTTTCTGCGCTTGAAATATTCAACGATTTCCTCTTTGGTCATCTTTGAAAGCTTTTCGCTTAATTTATCTCGTTGTTCACGCATGAATTTTACAGCGTCAAACGTTTTCTCAGTTGTTGTCTTCATAATTCATAAAGTCTCTCGGTGAACGTATTTCCAATTCTTTGTATACATTTTTAATGTTAATTGAATTGTATCCCCGAATTCTCTGAACATTAACAATGTGTTTAAAATTCCAACTTATCAAATAGTCAGCACGATTAATTGTCGCCAATGCAATATGCAGACAGTCTGCAATGCTTGTTTGTCCAACAACTTTCTCTGTAATATACTGTGTTGCCAATTCTACGGCTTCGTCGGTTGTTTCGATGAACTCTGTATTCTCCACCTTTAAATTATTAACCAGCTCTTTCACTTTCTCAGGAGCCGGATTCAATTCGTCCTGTGTAATGGAGGAAAATAAAAGTTTAAATTCCCCATTCTGAAGTCTGGTGAAGAGCGGTCTGGTGAATTCGGAAAATTCTTTATCGAAATAACCGCCAAAGACTGAAGTGTCAATATAAAGTCTTTGTTTCATGCCATAAATATAGTGATAATATCAGAAAATTAGTTTGTCGTGTTTCCCTTTTCCTTTTTCCAAATGACTTTACATCTTCAATTTGGATTTATATTCTTGTCATCCGAATATAGCTTCTTGATCTGAAAAATTAATAGAGTACGGAGAAAGTAGAGAAAGTGGGCATTACGGAGCGGTTGAATGCAACACCTGATCTTCCATATTGCGATGCGACTGACGCTTTTCAGAGGTTGTAATTAAATAGTGTGGAGGAAATTAAATGGGATTATAGAAACAAATCTAATTCTTGATAATTATACCAATATTTGGTAACTTTGAGAAAATTTAATGGATTATGAATAGAAATACTTCAATATCATTAGGAAACTATTTTGACAGTTTTATCCAAAGTAAAATATCTGTAGGACGCTATAAGAATGCAAGTGAAGTAGTCCGTGCGGGTTTAAGGCTTTTGGAAGAAGAAGAAAACAAGATTATGGCTTTAAGAGAAGCTATTCAGGAAGGAATAGGAAGCGGAATTGCCTCTGATTTTGACGCTAAGTCCCATTTGAAAAAATTAAAAGCTAATAAGAATCTGAATGGGTAAGTATAAGTTATCCAATAAGGCAGTTGATGATTTAACGCAGATTTGGAATTATACATTCAATAAATGGTCTGAAAAACAGGCAGACAAATACTATAATATGCTTTTGGATAATTTCAACGAAATTGCCGGTAGTCCTGATTTAGGTAAAAATTATTCAGTAGTAACAGAAAACTTATTGGGATTTAAAGCTGGCAGACACCTCATTTTTTACAGAAAGATTGCAGACAATGAAATTGAAATCATAAGAATTCTGCATGAACAAATGGATTTGAAAAATAGAATAAAAGAAAAATAGCCATATATAAGCGCACCTATCCGCAAGTCGGGTTTCGGTGTTTCGTTGACAGGTAATTAGTAATTTGGGTATCGATTAAAATAGATCACAGATCCGAAGTTAAGAGGTGCAGATTGCATCCTCGATCCCGATAGCTATCGGGACTATCGGGACTGCACCAGCAGCGGTAATATAAGTTTAAAACAAGAAAAGTACTGTATATTTGGTTGCAGTTACTGGTTATAGGCAAAGTAAAATGATTTACGATCAAACTTAAGACTACTTAAATAATGGACAGACAGAAATTTAATCCGGAAAAGATCACTTCGAGATTACAGTTATTCAATTACAGGTATGAACTGAAAGGCACTACTTTAAAGATCTTTCTACCCATGCTCTGTTATCTGAAAGTCTCAGTCTCAAATGACAGAGTTAAAATGACTTCACATCTTCAGTTTGGATTTAGATTCTTGCCACTCGAATATAACTTCCTGATTTATGGTGCAACATTGTATGCGTTGGCATGGTTTCAGTGGACAAATATAAATAAGGGGGTTTTCATATTATTTGGACTGCTTGTGCTTCATTTTGTCATATGTTTTATAAAGATAGAATCGATGAGATCCATCATTCACAATTGGATTGAAAAGGATTCTCAGGCTTAATTAAACTAACTCCTCTTGAAATGCCTAAAAGCTAGCAACAATTGGTGTAAAGGTTGAAAAACAAATTATGCCGGATGGCGGATACAGTTAGCTTAACGAAAAAAGTTCTACGTTTATCGCAGGACTTTTGCTATTTTTGAGAATCAATTCCCGAAGAACATGAACAACGCATATAGCATATTGTCATTAACTGGTCCCTGGCTCTCACTCGTGAAATTTGTTTCAGGAGTTGATAAGGAAACACTGGCCTGGATCGTTCTTTTGCAGGCCATCCTGCTGATTCTCCTGCTGGGGATTGTAGTTCAGAAATATTTCAGGGGAAAGAGGCCAACCTTCTTTTTCAGGCTCTTACGGAAAGTAAAGCTTGATGTATTGCTTGAAAAGGACAGGGTTTTTCGCCCTCAGGTTCTGACCATGACCATCCGTAACATTGGAAAATACGATGCCGACATTGATGCCCCTGTTTTGGAATACCGTAAGATATGGTCCACACGGCGTTTCAAGCTGAATGGTTACAATGGCAAACAAATTTACCCGATGTATATTGGTTCTGAAAAGAGCCACCAGTTAAGCATTGAAACATCGACCTTTCACATGTACGACCGGGAAGTGAAAAAGTACTATTGGGCACGGATTTTGGTAACTGATGCTGAAGGCCGTAAATGGAAATCGAACAGCGTGAAACTAAGGAAGAGTTTGGTCACTTAAAGACAGCGGAAAAAGGAGCATGGAGCATGGAGCACGGAGCATGGAGCACGGGAAAAGGGAAAGGGAAATAGGAGTGGTGCTGAAACAAATTCAGCATGACGGCGCGTCTCGGGACGGCATGACAAGTTAAGGGAGTCATCGGGAGAGTAGGTAAGGTATATGAAGATTTGGTGTCCGCCAGTTGGCGGATGGTGTTTTAGAGTCTTGGTGGCAAGATTGGTTGGGCATCTATCATAAGCATTACAATCCCTTTTATGGGATCAAAAATTAAATGAAACTACTCGTTTCTTAATAGGAAAAATGAACTCATGATAAGAGACTGGAGATTTAATGGTGTTGATTTTTCGACTTACCCCTATTATGGAGGTGACGATCTGGGTGTGACCTGGTCGAAAGAAAAGACACTTATACGAATATGGGCTCCAACGGCTACTGCCGTTGAATTAAACATCTACAAGCAGGGTCAGGGAGGTTCACCCATACGGATCGACCAGTTTGAAAAGTCGGAATGTGGGGCCTGGACAATTCAGTTGAATGGTGATTTAAACGGATATTACTATACGATCAAGGTCAACGATGGAAGCTGGCTGAACGAAACCCCCGGGGTAGATGCACGTGCGGTTGGAATCAACGGGAAACGTGGTTTGATATTTAATCCTGAGGAAACGAACCCTGAGGGTTGGAAAGACGATCAGCGAATCAAATGTGATCATGCCTCGGATGCCATAATCTATGAGTTGCATGTGCGTGATTTCTCGATTGATCCTTCCTCAGGAATGAAGAACAAGGGAAAATACCTGGCCTTTACCGAAACGGGAACCCTTTCGCCGGAAGGATTAAAAACAGGAATCGATCATTTGAAAGAGCTGGGCATCACACATGTTCATCTGTTACCGGTAGCTGATTTCCTGACAGTGGATGAGCAGGTGCCCGATAAGTCGTATAACTGGGGCTACGATCCACTGAATTTCAATGCACCCGAAGGCAGCTACGCCACCGATTCAAATTCCACAGCTCGGATACTTGAACTGAAAATGCTTGTTCAATCACTTCACCAGGAAGGAATAGGGGTTATTTTTGATGTGGTTTACAATCACACCGCTTATACACGCAGGTCTTATTTTAATCAGACTGTTCCGGGATATTATTACCGGCAGAGAACAAATGGCACGTTTTCGAATGCAAGCGGCTGCGGCAATGAAGTAGCTACCGAGCGAAACATGGTGCGTAAATACATCATCGATTCGCTGTATTACTGGGCCACAGAATTTCATTTGGATGGTTTCAGGTTCGACCTGATGGGAATCTATGACCTGGACACCATGAACCAGATCAGGGTGAGGATGGATACTATTTCACCCACTATTTTATTGTATGGCGAAGGCTGGGCGGCCGATAAGAGTCCCATGAATGAAGCATGGCGTGCGGTCAATACCAATGTGTCGCGTCTTTTTCGTATTGCAGCCTTTAATGATGATTTTCGGGATGGCATCAAAGGAACCCTTTCGGAAAAAAACAGCAAGGGATTCGTAAGCGGACAGGTCACCCAGGAGGAAAACATCAAGTTCGGGATTGCTGCGGCCTGTTTCCATCCGCAGATTGAATATGATTATGTGGAACATTCAAAATCACCCTGGGCAGCCGAACCCTGGCAATGCATCAATTATAATTCGTGTCACGATAATCAGACCCTGTACGACAAGCTGAGTTCAAGTTGCTGTCCAAAGGCCAGCGAAGAAGAAGTAAAACGTATGGTCATGATGGCAGGCGCCCTGGTGCTGACTTCGCAGGGCATTCCGTTTCTTCATGCCGGAGAAGAAATGGCCCGTACCAAGCTGGGCGACCACAACTCGTATAAGTCACCCGACCGGATTAACCGGATCGACTGGACACGGAAAAGCGAATACAACGAGATATTCAGGTATTACCAGGCGCTGATTGCTTTGCGTAAGACTCATCCGGCTTTCCATATGAACTGGGCCAGCCTGATTCGCAAACACCTTATTTTCCCTTCAGATTATCAACCCGGAGTGGCGTCCTACAGTTTGGTCAATCACGCCAACGATGATCCCTGGAAAACCATCTTGGTAGTCTTTAACGGGAACCGTAATGAAGTTGCGTTTAAACTGCAGCCACAGATACATTGGAGGATCATTGCCCTGGATACTTCTATTAATCCTGACAGCACCGATTATATATATGGAGACGAGATCCAGGTTCCGGGAATTTCCATGCTCATGCTGGTTGAGGATTATTTCAGTCCCTCCATGCAGTTTGGGGAAGGATAGAAGAAGGGAGAAGGGAGAAGGGAAAAAAAGGAGAAGGGAGACCGGAGAAAGGAGAAAGGAGAAGGAAAAACGGAAAGAGTCATTAGTCATTGGGAAAGAGGATAAAAAAAGAGGAAAGAGGAATAAAGAACATAAGTGGGGTAATTCTTATTCCTTATTGCTCTTTCCTCTTTCCTGATATTTATAAATCAATAAACGGCCAGCAGCAAGTCGATGTCTTTATACGGAAGGTTAAAGTTAGCTGCCAGGGTTGAATTGGTTAATATTCCGTTGTAAATGTAAACCCCTTTGCGGAAACTCTTCGAGTTCTTGATATAGTTGTCAATTCCCCCAATTTCGCCAATGGCAATGAGGATCGGGATCAACACATTGCTGAGGGCAATTGAGGCTGTACGTGCCACTAAAGATGGGAGATTCGGCACACAATAATGTACGACGCCGTGTTCGACAAATGATGGATTGTTTAAGTCGGTACACCGTGAAGTTTCGAAGCATCCTCCCTGGCTTACATTTAAATCGATGATGACTGATCCGGGCTTCATCTTTTTCACCATATCTTCAGTAACCCGAAATGCCGGCGGCACTCCGACAGGCATTGCACCCAACACAGCATCGGCCGATTTGAGCGCTTTTTTCATGACTTTGGGATAGTAAACCGAAGTAAAGATTGGTTGAGAAAGCTTTTGTTCCAACTTCCGGAGCGAACTGATGTTATCATCGAAGACCTTTACAATGGCACCCAGCCCGAGGGCGGCACGTGCGGCATACTCTGCGGCTGTACCCGAGCCCAGGATCACCAGTTCAGAAGGTGAGATTCCGGTCACGCTTCCCAGTAATGCGCCTTTACCGTTGCGCGATTTGCTCATGTATTCGCTGATCACGATAATCGCCGTGCTTCCCGAGATCTGGCTCATGAGCTGAACAATGGGTTTGCTCCCGTCTTCTTCTTCCAGGTATTCGTAGGCGATGTTGGTTAATTTCTTCTGGAGCAGTTTCCCGATTGACCCGGGGCAATGGGCATTGATCTGGAGATTTGAAATCAGCGCCTGATGGCCTTTCAGCATGTCGATTTCAGACTCATCGAAGGGAGATACACGCAGGACCATGTCGCATTCAAAGATTTCCTTGCGATCCTTCATGACCTGTGCCCCGGCTTCCCGATATTCTTCATCCGAATAACTGGCAGCCATACCGGCTTCCTGCTCAATGAGTATCTCATGCCCATAGGAAACCAACAGTTCAACCGCCTGGGGAGTCAATGGAACCCGAAACTCAACCTTTTCTTTATCAGAGGGAATACCAATTTTTATCTTTTTACCTTTTCTCCTTACCTCAAGCATTTCTTCCTTGGGCAACATATATGTTGACCCGGCTTTGGAATGTTCAGTTAATTTGTCCTTTTCAGTCATTTTTGCGAGATTGGTTTCATGAACATGGTTATACGCAAAACATTTAAAATATTTACATTTTTGTGGCTTCGAGATGCCGAACCCCTTTATCACCTTCTTTGATGCTGACGGCCACGATTCCATCGGGCAGCAGGGATTCAATCATTTCGGGCCATTCGATAAAACAATAATTTCCACTGTAAATATAATCTTCGTACCCGAGATCATAAGCTTCTTCGAGCTTTTTAATCCGGTAAAAGTCAAAATGATAAATCACAGATCCATTGGAGGTCGAATATTCATTAATCAGGGCGAAAGTGGGACTTGTCACATAGTCCTTCGACCCTAATTCGCGGCAGATGGCTTTGATCAGGGTCGTTTTGCCAGCCCCCATAGATCCGTAGAAAGCGAATATACGTTCTTCAGGGAAATGATTGAGCAACAATTTGGCTGTTTCCTGAAGCATTGACAAATCTGAAAGTTGTGTCTGAAACATTGAAAATTAAATTAGTACTGCAAATTAATAAAACTTGGCGAATTTTCATAACACTGACAAACGTTAAAGGTTTGAATAAAAAATTTGTGTTACTTTTGAACCCTGAAAACCAGATAAAAAATATAGACTATGACTCTGCCCCAAAATTTAAAGTACACCAATGAACACGAATGGATTAGTGTTGAAGGTGAAGTTGCCACAGTTGGAATTACCTCATTTGCTCAGGGTGAATTGGGTGACATTGTTTTTGTAGAAATTGAGACCGAAGGTGAAACGCTTGGAAAGGGCGATACTTTTGGAACAATAGAAGCTGTGAAAACAGTTTCAGATCTGTTTATGCCTGTTGGGGGTGAAGTCCTGGAGATAAATCCATTGTTGGAATCTTCTCCTGAACTCGTCAACAAAGATCCTTATGGCGAAGGCTGGCTGATCAGGATATCCATTGCCGACACTGCAGAGCTTGATGGTTTATTAAGCGCAAATGAATATCAGGCGATGCTTGAAGCATAAAAAAAACAAAGCCCTGAAGATTATTCCTCAGGGTTTTGTTCTTTTATAACACTATCTATGCGATATCTCGGGCTACTTCGCCATGGTAGCTGAAATCCAGTCCATCTCTTTCTTCCTTTAATGAGGCCTTAACAGGAACAATCCGGTTAATCACTTTCAGGATAAATATTGTAAAGAAGAATGCATAGGCTACTGCAAATAGAATTGCCACGATTTCCTTGAACAGGAATCCTATTCCGCCTCCGTAGAAGAGTCCGTCCACCCCGTTTGGATTGATCGTTTTGGTGGCAAATAGTCCCAGGCAGATGGTGCCGATCACACCACCCATTCCATGAACGCCCCAAACATCGAGCGCGTCGTCCCAATCTTTCTTTTCCTTGAATTTAACAGCCAGATAACAGCCAATACCGGCGATGATACCGATGATCACGGCCGACTGGACGGTTACATAACCGGCAGCAGGTGTGATTGTAGCCAGTCCTGCAACGGCTCCGGTCATCAAGCCTATAAACGATGGCTTTTTCTTGCCTGTGTTCCATTCGATGACTAACCAGGTTACCCCTGCAAAGGAGGCAGCAATATCGGTATTTAAGAAGGCAGCCACTGTAACATCATTCACGGCCAACTCGCTTCCGGCGTTAAATCCATACCAGCCAAACCATAAGAGGGCTGTGCCTATGGCGACAAGGGGAATATTGTTGGGTACATGTTTTCGTTCTTTACGGGCGCCTACAAAGTAGACCGAGGCCAGGGCAGCAAATCCTGCTGTGGCATGAACAACTATTCCGCCTGCAAAATCGAGTACGCCCCAGCTTGCCAGTATTCCACCTCCCCATACCATGTGTACAAAGGGATAGTAGACAAATATCTGCCAGAAGATCAAAAACCAAATATAGGCTCTGAATGAAATCCGGTTAATAAAAGCGCCGGTAATCAATGCCGGGGTAATGATGGCAAACATCATCTGGTAGGCAATGAAGATATATTCAGGGAAATTTCGATCGGCAGAAAAGACACTCCTGGGGGTAATTCCCTGGAACATGGCCTTGTTCAGATTGCCGATGATGCCAAAAAGGTCGGTTCCTTCGGTCATGTTCCCGCTAAAGCAGAGGGAGTAGCCGAAGAAAAACCATAAAACGGTAGTTAGAACCAGAGAGACAAAACTCTGCATCATGATATTGAGGATGTGTTTCCGGCTTCCCAATCCTCCGTAAAAAAATGCCAGTCCGGGAGTCATCAGCATGACCATGCTGGTGGCTAAAATCATAAACGTAGTTAATCCAACATCAAACATAAAATGGGGGTTTTAATTTGTTGCGCAACAAAAGTAGTTATTTATTCATAACCCCCTGTGTTGATAAGGGGTGTTTTTAAATGTATGCACATAAAATTATTAATATGTCTATATTCAGACAGGTAGTTGTTAAATAATTAGTATGTTATTGTGAAGTATATCTAAAAACAACATCACTTATAAATTATTCCATACCTCTCCTCAGGATATTTAATTGGATTGTTTGGGAAGGAAGATTTTAAGATAATTCATATTCCATCAAATATAATATTTGATAAAACACTCATATATAACTTCTTATTAAGTTATTCCATTTGGGGCCATATTTCCAATATAATTAGGGATCAATGAATTTAATTTTATCTTTTAATAAAAATAATCAGAAATATTAGCATTATCTATTATATTTTATTATATTTAACATTGGAAGTGGAGGAGCTTATATGTTTATCGTTTTCTGATTTTTAAAATAGAAATAGTTTTAAATCTTAACCTGTTACTGAATAACCAAACCTTGAAACAAATGATAACTAACCTATTCACAGACAAGCCAACAGATACGAGGTTGGAAAGACATAATAATCTTACCAGAAGTTTATTCAGCCTTAAAAAACAATCAGTCACGAACTTGTTTGTAAACAAGAGCATTTATTTACTCGTAATTGGAATTTGCCTTTCGTTTATAGGGAATGCCCAGGTTTCAAAATCGGTAATTACAACTGCCGGGAGGTTGGCGGCTGCATTAACTACTGCAGAACTTCAAACGGTTACAGATCTGGCAATAACCGGAACAATTGATGCACGGGATTTTAAAGCTATGCGGGATGATATGCCCTTACTTGCTGTTTTGGATTTAAGCGAGGTAACGATTACCGCTTATTCTGGTGTAAATGGAACTTTTTCCCTGGGGAATTTTGATTTTCCGGCAGATGAGGTTCCATATTCCGCATTTTATGATAGCAATTCAGTTGGTAAATATAGTTTAACCTCGGTGGTACTTCCTAAATCAATAAATTCAATCGGGAAATTTGCTTTTAGGGACTGCATAGGTATAACCTCATTCATTATCCCGGGTGTGATTAATTCGATTGGAGATTATGCTTTTGGAAGTTGCCGGGGACTAACTTCATTTGACATTCCTGAAGGGACTAAATACATTGGGGTATTGGCTTTTGAAGATTGCAGCCAAATGACAAACCTGAAAATCCCTTCAACAGTAAGAGCAATTGGTGATGGTGCATTTATGTCGTTTAACGGGATGATAGTGGTAGACGCAAACAATCTGAAATACTCGAGCAAGGATTGGGTGTTGTTTAATAAAAATCAAACGGCATTGTTACAATGTCCAATTTCCAAAAAAGGGAACTATATCATTCCGGCATCAGTTACTTCAATCGGAACTTATGCATTTTATGCCTGTAACAAATTGACTTCGATTACTATTCCAACATTGGTAACTACCATTGGGAAGGAAGCTTTTGTCAGGTGTACCGAAATTACTTCACTGACTATTCCGTCATCTGTAAATTCTGTTGGTCCGCAAGCTTTTTGGGGTTGCATAAATTTGCTTTCTATAACTTCTCAAGGTGTAAATCCATGCTCATTTGGTTCTTCTTTTGAGGTTTTTGGAGAGGTAGACAATACTTCCTGCATATTATATATTCCATATGGAACTGCATCGCTTTACAAAAACGCCAGTCAATGGCAGGATTTTACAAATATTATTGAAAAGACAGGCTTTTATCTGTCTGCAACAACAGCAAATATAGAATCAGCGACGGGAAGTGATGCCAAAATTGATGTGTCCGCCAATGTTGTCTGGACTGCAAGTTCTGATCAAACATGGCTTACAGTTAGTCCATTAAATGGAACCGGAATAGGACAAAAGCTAACTTTTACTGCTGATGCCAATCCATTGTTCACAGAAAGAATAGCAAAAGTAACTGTTTCAGCACCTGGAGTAGAATCACAGGCAATTACTATAACACAAAATAAACAATCTTCCATAAAAAACTATAAAGTTACTCCAGGGAGTATATCGACTTTAAGTTCGTACGAATTAAATAATATTACCAGCCTAACCCTTACAGGCACTATTGATGCCCGTGATTTTAAGACCATACGTGATAAAATGCCCTTACTGGCAGTATTGGATATAGGGGGTGTGAGTATTGCAGAGTATATCGGGAGCGATGGGACAAGTATCTGGAACAATAGTAATTATCCGGCGAATACAATTCCAGAATCTGCATTTATGGATGGAAACTGGAAAGGGAAAACCGGATTAACTTCTATAGTCCTTCCTTCTTCCATGACTGCTTTCGGATTATATTCTTTTGGGAATTGCTCTGGAGTAACTGCTATTTCAATTCCACCATCGGTAACTAATTTGGGAAGTAATGTTTTTAATGGATGTGCCGGTTTAACATCTGTTATTATTCCTTCATCGGTTACAAATACGGGAAATAGTACTTTTGCCGGATGTAAAAGTTTGACATCGGTTAATATACCCTCTTCAATCATCACTATTGGTGAATTGACTTTTGGTTCTTGTATTGGATTAACTTCCATTACCATTCCTGCATCGGTAGATACCATTAGAAGTTCTGCTTTTACTGGTTGTACAGGATTAACTTCTATAAGCATTCCGTCATCTATAACTTCGATGGGTAGTTATGTTTTTTCAGGCTGTAGTGGATTAAAATCATTCTCCTTTCCTCCATCGGTAACTAAAATTGAGAGTAACACTTTTTCAAAATGTAATGGTTTATCTGAGATCACTATTCCATCCTGGATAACAACAATTGGAGAGGCCGCTTTTAATGAATGTAAAGGTCTGACTTCAGTTACCATTCTTTCTCCTAAAACGACCTTGGGAAATTGGGCATTCGGGAATTGCACCAAATTATCTTCTTTAACAGTCCCATGGATAGTTCCTCCCGGATTAGAGGACTATACCTTATCTGCAGTCAACCGCAATACATGTAACTTATATGTACCATTCGGAACGGCCAAACTATATGCAGCCGATGTGCAGTGGGGCACCTTTATGCATATAATTGAATATGGTACTGGCTTTAGTTTAAGCACAAATACATCAAAAGTGGAATCTGCAGCAAGAAGTACTTCAACTATTGAAGTAACCGCCAATATCAATTGGACTGCAAATTCAGATCAAACATGGCTTATCGTTAGTCCATTAAACGGAACCGGAATAGGACAAAAATTAACTTTTACTGCTGATGCCAATCCATTATTTACATCAAGAACAGCTACCGTAGAAGTATCAGCTACAGGTCTGGAACCACAATTTGTAACTGTGACCCAAAATACAAAACAAGACATACCTGTCAATCCTGGTGATTCGACCAATGTCGGGAATGATGATTGGAACGATCATAACCTGATCAAAAACTGGAATTTTACTACTGACCTTACCTATTGGGGTGGCTGGTGGGATGGTGCTACTCAAATCCCTCCCGTTATTCAGGATGGCGTTGCTGTAATGCATACTGACGTTAATGCTGATGGCAATAACTGGCATTATCAACTCAACCAATCAGGATTAAAAGCAGAAGCCAATGTCCCTTATATCTTAAAATTTAAAGCATGGTCAAGTACTGCACGGTCAAACGGACTTGTCTTTGAGGATACGCCAGCCAACTCTTACAACCGCTATGGTACAAGTAGTGACCCGGAAGCAATAAACGGAAGATCAGAATGGATCTATTACACAACAACTGAACCCTCATGGTTTACCTTCCATGTCACTTTTGATCAAATGAATCCAACTACTGTGCAAAAGATCCAATGGATGTTGTCAACAGCTAATGCAACAGCATATCTTGATAGTGTATTGCTTACCAAGGATGATGATTTAGTAACAGGTAATCCTGCTTATTTAACGCTAGATCTAACCCAGGTAAACATGCCGGATATTGAAACCAGTGCAACAGCAAATATTTCTTCAAATACCAAATGGGCTGCCAGTACTGATCAAACATGGCTTACAGTTAGTCCGTCAACAGGATCAGAAAATGGAACACTGATAATTACCGCTGAAGGCAATTCATTAGTTACTTCCAGAAACGCCTTAATAACGGTTTCGGCATCTGGCATGGACCCTAAAACCATACTCATAACACAAAATGGGAAAGAAGAACCGACAAGCGAACCGGGAGATTCAACCCAGGTTGTGGTTTCTGCAACCCAGGTAAATCTAACAGCCAAAGAATCAAATGCAAAAATTGATATCAGTTCAAATAGCACGTGTACGGCCATTTCCGACCAGTCATGGTTAATCGTAAGTCCAATGAATGGTCCGGGTAGCCAAACCCTTAACTTGACAATCGAAGCCAATCAAACAGGCGCAAACCGATCAGCCACAATAACAATTTATGTGTCTGGAGTTGCCTCACAATCTATAACAATAACACAAGAATCGGTAACGGGAACTGACCCAATTATAGACAATCAGAAAATGATGGCCTATCCTAATCCAACTACGGGGAAAGTTAAACTTGTATTTGATCATCTTCCTGATGATGGAACTCTTCTATATATAAATGATTTGAACGGGAAGACTATTTTAAAACAATTCATTCGGAATAAAGAAGAATACATTGACTTAAAGGGAAACACACCAGGAATATATATTATTAAAACCAATATGAAAGACTTCAAAGTTCAGAAGGTAATTTTAAAATAGTGGTTTATAGATCGTTCAACTTTGGAAAAGATTAAATCTTTCCCAAAGTTAAAAGCAAAAAAAACCTGCTCTTGTGAAGCAGGTTTTTGAATTATGAGAAATTCGAATTGTTAAACTATAATGTCTTAGCTACTTCGGTTAATGTGAATGCTTCAATGAAGTCTCCTGCTTTCACGTTGTTGTAATTGTCGATATTCAATCCGCATTCGTAGCCCTTGTTCACTTCTTTGACGTCGTCTTTGAACCGTTTGAGCGATCCGAGCGTACCGGTATAGATGACAATACCATCGCGGATTACACGAATCTTGTCTTTTCTGAAGATCCTTCCGTCGCGGACAATACAACCGGCAATGGTGCCCACCTTGGTAATATCGAAGGCTTCCATCACTTCAGCAGTTCCTGTGATTTCTTCCTTGATTTCAGGAGAAAGCATTCCTTCCATGGCAGCCTTGATTTCGTTGATGGCGTCGTAGATGATGGAGTAGAGGCGAATGTCGATCTGTTCCTTTTCTGCAATCTTACGGGCAGATACTGAAGGACGAACCTGGAATCCAACGATAATTGCATTGGAAGCGGTGGCCAGCATGATATCTGATTCGGAAATGGCACCAACGGCTTTATGGATTACATTAACCTGGATTTCCTGTGTCGACAGTTTAATCAATGAGTCAGAAAGCGCTTCGATTGATCCATCCACGTCACCCTTCACGATCAGGTTCAATTCCTGGAAGTTTCCGATGGCAATGCGTCGTCCGATTTCATCCAGTGTAATATGTTTGGTGGTACGCAGACCCTGTTCGCGGGCAAGCTGTTCACGCTTATTGGCAATGTTTCGTGCATCACGCTCATTCTCCATGACATTGAATTTGTCACCAGCCTGAGGAGCGCCGTCGAGACCAAGAATAATGACAGGTTCGGCAGGAGCAGCAACATCAACACGCTGGTTACGTTCATTAAACATAGCTTTCACGTGTCCGTAGTACTGACCAGCCAGAAGAACATCACCGACTCTTAGTGATCCATTTTGTACAAGTACCGTACAAACATATCCGCGACCCTTATCAAGAGTTGACTCGATAACAGTTCCTGATGCACGTTTATTTGGATTACCTTTTAATTCGAGCATTTCAGCTTCAAGCAATACCTTTTCGAGCAACAGGTCAACATTTAAACCGGTCTTGGCCGAAATGTCCTGACTTTGGTATTTTCCACCCCATTCTTCAACGAGGTAGTTCATGGCTGCCAGTTTCTCCTTGATCTTCTCAGGATTTGCGCCTGCTTTGTCAATTTTATTGATGGCAAATATGATTGGAACTCCTGCAGCAGCGGCATGGTTGATGGCCTCGATTGACTGGGGCATGATGTTGTCGTCAGCTGCAATGATAATAATAACAATATCGGTAACCTGGGCTCCCCTGGCACGCATAGCTGTAAAGGCTTCGTGTCCCGGTGTATCCAGAAAGGTAATTTCCTTTCCGTTGTTCAGTTTTACATGATATGCCCCGATATGCTGTGTAATACCTCCGGCTTCACCGGCAATTACATTGGCGCTTCGTATATGGTCAAGCAATGATGTTTTACCATGGTCAACGTGACCCATCACGGTAACAACAGGTGCTCTTGGCAACAATTGTTCAGCCGTATCAGGCTCTTCCTCGATGGCCACCTGAATTTCAGCGCTTACAAATTCAACTTTAAATCCGAATTCATCGGCCACAATAGCCATGGTTTCGGCATCCAGACGCTGATTGATTGAAACAAACAATCCAAGGCTCATACAGGTCGATATAACACTTGTGACCGAGGTGTCCATCATGGTAGCCAGTTCGTTTACCGAAACGAATTCGGTAACCTTAAGGATACTCTGATCGGCTTCATCACGTTCTGCCTGTGCGGCCATACGGTCACTTGCAACCTGGCGTTTATCCTTGCGGTATTTTGATCCTTTGGATTTTGTGCCTTTGGTGGTCAGACGGGCAAGTGTATCTTTAATTTGCTTTTGCACATCCTCTTCGCTGACTTCTCTTTTCAGGAGAGGGCGTTTTTTCAATTTCGATTTATCGCCTCCGGCAGCAGTATTACCGGTGCTTTTAGTAACCACCAGTTTTCTACGCTCTCCCGGAACAGTAGTTTTATCGGCAACATTTACCGGTCTTTGATTACCAGGTATATCTTTAGAAATACGTTTTCTTTTTTTCTTACGGGCGGCCTGTAATGCAGGATCCGAAGCTAAGGTCACAACAGGAGGTTTCCTGTCAGTAGGAAGATCGATTTTTCCAACAACTGTTGGTCCTGATAACCGTTCAACCTTTGCCCTGGTAATGGTTGGACCTGTTTTTTCTGTATCTGAGGTTTTCGGTTGGTTGTTTTCTCCTTCAGCAGGATTTTGAACATCCCGGCGTACTTTCTCGCGATCTTTGCGTTCTTCTTCCTTCTGTTTCTTACTCTTCTTTGCCGGCCTGGTTTTTTGATTCAGCAATGCAAGGTCAATGCGACCAACCACTTTTACTTCTTCAACCTTCGGAACGTTGGTTGTTAAATGATCCGAGCTGAAACGATCTTCCTCTGTAACTTCACGAACAGGTTCCTCTGGATCGTTCAACTTTGGAAAAGATTTATTGTTTGTATTAATCTTTTCCAAAGTTTCAAGCACCGGTTCAACAGGGGCAGCATGTTTAGGGTGGGCAGTATGTTTTACCGCAACAGGAATTTCTTCCTTGGGTTCCGGGGTAGGCTTAACTTCTGGATCGTTCACCTTTGGAAAAGATTTATTGATTGTATTAATCTTTTCCAAAGTTTCATCAGCTGGTTTGTCTTCAACGATTGGTTTATGATGTACAGGCTTTGGCTTCTCCGCAGGAATAACAGGCGCAACCGGTTCTTCTTTTTTCATTACACCGCCAAGGTTGTCCAGATCAATTTTGCCGATAACTTTAGGAGCTTCAATTTCCTGCCGTACGGTGGTGATCATTTCTTCCTTATGATCTTGCCTGACAGGTTTTGGCTCAGCAGGAATAACCGTTTCAACCTTTTTTGACATGTTTCCTTTGATGATCACTTCATCATCTTCGTAATCTTCGCTGACGTGTTTGTGCCCTGAATCTATTACATCATCCAGGGAGAGAGATTCTTTCGCATTGCGATGACTTTTCAGATTGAGTAATTCTGACTCTTTTTTCAGACTTATATCACCTTTATATTCTTTTTCAAGAAGATGAAAAGCATCATCAGTAATTTTGTTGTTTGGATTTGTATCAATATCAAATCCCTTCCTATGCAGAAAATCAACAATGGTTGAAATACCAACGTTAAAATCCCGCGCTACCTTACTTAGCCGTTTTATACTACCTATAACCATAAACCCACTCAGTTAAATAAACCTCAAAATATTTTAAGGAATTAACTTTGGGAAAGTTTTATTGTTCGTATAAAACTTTCCCAAAGTTTGAACAAACATGACAGTTTATTCAAATTCGTTTTTCAGTATTCTCAGAACTTCGTCGATAGTTTCCTCTTCGAGGTCGGTTCTTTTGATCAGTTCTGACCTGGTAAGGGTCAATACATTTTTAGCTGTATCGCAGCCAATTGATTTAAGTTGGTCAATAACCCAGCTTTCAATTTCATCGGCAAATTCATCCAGGTTTACATCCTCGTCATCCTGTGCAATTTCACGGTAAACATCAATTTCGTAACCGGTAAGCTGACTTGCTAAACGAATGTTCAATCCACCTTTACCGATAGCCATCGAAACCTCGTCGGGTTTCAGGTAAACATCAGCTCTTTTGGTGTCTTCGTGCAATTTAATGGATGATACTTTTGCCGGATTCAATGCCCGTTGAATGAACAACTGATTGTTAGCCGAGAAATTTATAACATCAATATTTTCGTTACGCAATTCGCGGACAATGCCATGAATGCGTGATCCTTTCATCCCAACACATGCTCCAACCGGGTCGATCCGTTCGTCGTAAGACTCAACTGCAACCTTTGCCCGTTCGCCTGGTACCCTGACGATCTTTTTAATGGTTATTAATCCATCAAAAATTTCAGGAACCTCCAATTCGAACAAGCGTTCAAGGAATACAGGTGAAGTCCGCGAAAGTATAATCAACGGATTATTGTTGCGCAACTCAACCTTATAGACTACCGCACGCAGATTATCACCTTTTCTGAAATAATCCGAAGGAATTTGCTCTGTCCGTGGAAGAATGAGTTCATTGCCTTCATCGTCCAGGATCAGGATTTCCTTTTTCCATACCTGATAAACTTCACCGGCAACGATATCGCCGATTTTAGTCTTGTATTTGTTGTAAATATGGTCCTTCTCAAGTTCCATAATGCGACTGGCAAGATTTTGACGTAAATTAAGAATAGCCCTGCGACCAAACTGGGCAAGTTTCACCTCATCGGTTACTTCTTCACCAATTTCATAATCTGCATCAATTTTTTTGGCATCTTTCAGTGTAATCTGTAAATTCGGATCTTCAATATCCTCATCAGCAACTACAGTTCTGTTGCGCCAAATCTCAAAGTCACCCTTATCGATGTTAATAATCACATCGAAGTTCTCATCTGTGCCGTATGTTTTTTGCAGGACATTTTTGAAAACATCTTCCAATACGCTCATCATTGTAGCGCGGTCGATGTTCTTAAGTTCCTTAAATTCAGCAAAGGTGTCGATAAGATTCAAAGTCTCCATCTCGTACCGGTTTTAAAATTTTAATATTTTCTTAGCTTCTTTTATCTCTGAATAGTCAATTGGATGGAGCCTTGTGATGAGTTCCTTCTTTTTTGATCCTTCTGATTTTTCTTTTGTGGTGACCTCCAGATCAATTCCCTGATCATCGGCTTTAGTCAACATACCCATATGTTTTTGACCATTGGTCAGCAATACTTCGATTTCGGTGCCTATATTCTTCTTGTACTGACGAACAAGACTGAAAGGTTCACTTAATCCGGCTGAAAACACTGACAATTCAAAATCTTCAACCTCCCTGTCCAGCTTTTCTTCAATAAACCTGCTGATCTCAACAATCTGATTAATTGAAATACCGGAATCACTATCAACCATGACATGGATTACATTGCTGGATGAAACCGTCACCTCGACCAGAAACTGGTCCTCAGTAAGTTTTTCATTTACAATCCCTGCTATTAGTACTTTGTCGATCATTTAATTGTAATAAAATAGGGGACTTTCGATCCCCTACGCTTTGGTTTCCCCAAAATGTCGCGACAAAAATAGTAATTTTAATTAAATTGTCAAAATCAATTCATTAAGCTTTCTCATTATCATTTAAAATACAGAACTTCCAGCTAAAACAAAGGTCTGTCTAACGAAATTGCTTTTAACATTTCAGGACTTTTCTCTATAACTATCATCAGTTTTGCTTTTTTATCCCGAATATTTCAGCTTTATCTTTCAATTGAGCTCTTTCAAAAGTCTGATAAAGAGGATTCATATATGAACCCATTGACTCCGAACACCAATTCTCTTTCCATTTAAATGTTTCTAAAGTAAGCAATGAACCTGCTTTTGACCTGTACGTAATGTATTCGGCCAGGGTTCGCGCTATATTCGGGCCTTATGATTTAATTGCAAATTGAATTCTATCTGTATTTAAAACCGTAATTAAACACAGATAGAACACAGATAGAACTTAGATGATAAGGCCCAAATACGACGCAATCCCTTCTCAAACCTGTCCCGGCTTAAGACCTCATTCTTCTGATCAATCACATTAGGGCATGGCCTATATCCAAATAAGCATTTTCCCCTTTCAGGTATATCCAAAGAAAAACTTTCCTACTTTTGCGGGGTTAACTCAGGCAAACAGACAAGTAATACCTTGAAAACAAATAAGAATAAAATAATCAACGACCCTGTTTTTGGTTTTATAAACATCCAATCTGAACTCGTCTTTGATCTCATTGAACATCCCTATTTTCAGCGACTTCGCCGGATCAAGCAACTGGGTTTATCCTGCATGGTTTATCCAGGCGCCAATCACACCCGTTTCGAACATGCCATCGGCGCTGTGTATCTGATGCGTTCCGCGATCGCTATTCTCAGGCTAAAAGGTCAGGAGATTAGTGACGAAGAAGCCGATGCGGTTACCGTAGCCATTTTGTTGCACGATATTGGACACGGACCATTTTCACATGTTCTCGAAAGCACTCTGGTGCAGGGTGTCTCGCACGAACAGATTTCACTTCTTCTCATGCAGGAGATGAACAGTCAGTTTAACGGCAAACTTGAATTGGCCATTCAGATCTTTACCGACCAGTATCCCAAACATTTTCTCCATCAGTTGGTATCCAGTCAGCTGGATATGGACCGGCTCGATTACCTGAGCCGTGACAGCTTTTTTACCGGGGTTTCTGAAGGAGTAATCAGTTCCGAACGGATCATCAAGATGCTCAATGTGAAGAACGATGAGTTGGTTGTTGAATATAAGGGAATCTATTCCATCGAAAATTTCCTGATTTCCCGTCGCCTGATGTACTGGCAGGTCTATCTGCACAAAACGGTTTTATCAGCCGAGTACCTTCTTATTAATGTACTCGATCGTGCGCGTGAGCTTGCACTGGAAGGGACTGAATTGTTTGCAACCCCCGTATTGAAAGCTTTTTTATCATACGAGATTACTCTTGATGATTTTGTCTCCAATCGGATCGTTGCAGGACAGCATGCTCTTGATCTTTTCGCCGGGCTCGATGATAACGACATTTTTGCATCGATCAAAGAGTGGCAAAATCATCCTGATACCATTTTATCGTATCTCTCAGGCTGTATTATAAATCGACGGTTATTCAAAATAAAGATTAGTAAAAAGCCTGTTTCTGAGCAAAAGCTTATTTTGTTGAAAGAAAAAATCCTCAGTCAATTTAAGGTGAGCAACCACCAGCTACATTATTTTCTGATTGCCGATACGATTTCAAACAGCGCATACAATAAGGTTTCCAGCGAGAAAATCAATGTGTTGTTTAAAAACAATAAGATCAATGATATCGCTGATGCATCGGACATAAATCTCTCTGTTTTCTCTGAAACCGTGAGGAAATATTTCATCTGTTATCCGAAAGAATTGGACATTAAGTAATTTAAACTATTTTTGCACGGCAATTAGAAAACGATTATGGAATTCAAAGCTCAAAGTATAGCTGATTTTCTGGGAGGTACGGTGGAAGGTGATGTCGAAGCCACTGTATCAGATGTAGCTAAAATTGAAGAAGCTAGGCCGGGAACACTGGCTTTTTTATCTAACCCGAAATACAATAAATACCTATACGAATCTAAGGCTACAATTATTATTGTGAATCAGGATCTGGAAGTTGAGGGTGATGTTTCCGCTACTTTAATCCGGGTCCCCGATGCCTATAAAGCTTTCGCCTCACTGCTCGAATTGGTTCAGCAGGCAAAAGTTAACAAGATTGGAATTGAAAACCCTTCATACATCGATCCTTCAGCCACCGTAGGCAAGGATGTCTACATTGGCGCATTTGCCTATATCGGCAAAAATGTGCGTATCGGCAATCATGTAAGAATCTATCCTCAGGTGTACATTGGCGACAATACCACTATAAAGGATGACACTATTATATTCGCAGGAGCAAAAATTTACGAAGACACCAAAATAGGCGAAGCATGTATTATTCATGCCGGGGCTGTAATAGGAGCTGACGGTTTTGGATTTGCCCCTACCGAAGATGGAACGTATATGAAGATCCCTCAGGTGGGAAATGTGATTCTGGAAGATTTTGTAGAAATAGGCGCTAACACTACCATCGATTGTGCAACCATGGGTTCAACGATTATCGGCAAAGGAACCAAAATTGACAACCTGGTACAAATAGCCCATAATGTCGAGGTTGGTGAAAATACCGTTATGGCTGCATTGACTGGCATTTCCGGTTCTACCAAGATTGGAAAGAACTGTCGTTTTGGCGGTCAGGCCGGTGTGGTCGGACACATCACTATTGGCGATAACGTCAATGTGGGTGCGATGTCGGGTGTGGCAAAAAGCATAAAATCAAATAAAACCGTTCTATTGGCCCCCGCCATGGATATGGCACAGGCTGCAAAAGTAACTGTTGTATGGAGAAACCTCCCGCAGCTTCGCGACCAGGTGTTTGATCTGGAAAAACAAGTCAAAGAAATAAAAACAAAGCTTGCAGAATAATTGAATTCAGGAATGATAGTAAAACAGAAAACATTAGCTAAAGAATTTTCAATAAGCGGAAAAGGTTTACATACCAACTGTCTTGTTAAAATGACTTTCAAGCCAGCCCCAATCAATTACGGATTTAGATTTCAGCGCATTGATCTGGAAAACCAGCCGATACTCAAAGCCAGCGCCGAATATGTTGTAGATACTTCACGGGGTACTGTTATCGAACACAGGGAAGCCCGCGTCAGTACTGTCGAACACAGCCTGGCTGCCTTGACCGGTATGGATCTGGACAATGTACTGATAGAAATTGACAATGAAGAAGTGCCGATTCTGGACGGGAGTGCACGCTTTTTCGTTCAGGCCATTGAAGAAGCCGGAATTGTGGAACAGGATGCTGAACGTGAATATTTCGTCATAACCGAGAAGATTGTTTATAAAAACGAAAGAACAGGCTCCGAAATCATTGCCTTACCCGATACCGATTATAATCTCAATATATTAATATCGTATGACTCTTCCGTACTGCACAACCAGTATGCTTCCTTAAATTCCTTAAGCGATTTCAAAGCTGAGATTGCCAACTGCCGTACGTTTGTATTTCTTCATGAACTGGAGTTCTTGCTGAAAAACAATCTGGTGAAGGGTGGAGATATGGATAGCGCCATTGTCATCATGGATCGGCTGGTAGATCAGGGTGAACTTGACCGCATTGCCGATCTGTTCAACCACGAAAGAGTAGAAGTAAAAGCTGGCGGAATACTAAATAACCTCGAGCTTCAATACGATAATGAGTGTGCCCGTCATAAGCTTCTTGATGTTATTGGCGATATCGCCCTGGCTGGAAAGAGGATTAAAGGCCGTATCATTGCCACCAAGCCTGGTCATAATGCAAATACCGAATTTGCCAAATTGATCATGAAGGCCATTCATAAGGAACATTCCAGAGAAAAAGCACCAGTATATAATCCGAATAGCCCGGTAATTATGGATGTGAATAAGATCAAGGAATTACTTCCACATCGTTTCCCTTTCCTTCTGGTTGATAAAATTATTGATGTTCAGGAAGATTATATAGTAGGGATTAAAAATGTAACGGCCAACGAACCTTTCTTTCAGGGACATTTCCCCGATGAACCGGTTATGCCGGGAGTTTTACTGGTCGAGGCCATGGCCCAGGCCGGAGGTATTTTTGTGCTTCGATCGATGAAGGGAAAGTTTTCAACGTATTTCATGAAGATTGACAATGTGAAATTCAGAAAGAAAGTCGTCCCCGGTGATACCATTGTTCTTAAAGTCGTGCTGACTTCGCCTATTCGCCGGGGCATCGCCGAAATGCGGGGCCTTTGTTATGTGGGTGATTCGATTGTTGCTGAAGGCGACTATATGGCTCAGATTGTGAAAGTAAATTAAATAGTAACCGGAATAGAAATGAAACAACCATTAGCTTACGTACACGCGGAAGCAAATATTGCTGAAAACGTGGTTATTGATCCTTTTGTGTCGATCGACAAAGATGTGATTATTGGAGAGGGTACAAGGATCGGATCAAGTGTAACAATCATGCCTGGTGTACGCATAGGTAAAAACTGCCGGATCTTCCCGGGAGCTGTTATTGGAGCTGTTCCTCAGGATTTAAAATTCAAGGGAGAATACTCAACCGTCGAAATAGGCGACAACACGACCATTCGTGAATTTGTGACCATCAACCGCGGCACTTCGGTAAAAGGGAAAACTGTTGTCGGTAGTAATTGTCTCTTAATGGCATACGTTCACGTAGCTCACGATTGTGTCGTTGGAAACAACGTGATTCTGGTCAATAACACACAGCTTGCCGGTGAAGTGGTTATCGACGACTGGGCCATCCTGGGCGGTATGACTGCTGTTCATCAGTTCGTCCGCATCGGTACTCACGTGATGGTCTCAGGGGGTTCACTCGTACGTAAAGACATTCCCCCTTTCATTAAAGCCGGTCGCGAACCGCTTTCGTATGTCGGCATCAACTCGATCGGTTTAAGACGCCGCACCTACAGCAACGAAAAAATCTGTGAACTTCAGGAAATATACCGCTACATCTATCAGAAAGGCTTGAACATCTCCCAGGCTGTCGAAATCATTGAGGCCGAAATGCCTGCATCAACCGAGCGCGATGAGGTACTGCTCTTCATTAAAGACTCTAAACGAGGAATTATTCGCGGATATCTTCCCGATTAATCCTGATCAAAAATATATTGATAGCTCTGAATCCATTTTCAGGGCTATTTTTTTGCCCTGCTATGCTCCTGAGTAATCTATCGCTTTTCATATAGTGTAATATCTCTCAAAAATTGTATCATTAACCATCGGATAAGGCCAGCCATGCCTCTGGCAATACGCTTCAGACCTAAATCCATTCACTGTTGAAGCTCATTCTCTCTCCATTCAGAAGTTTTCTAGGAAAACAATCAAGCTGATTTTATTGTATACGGAATATACCCTGGTAGGGCTTGCCTTGGGTTTGCGTCGTATAATTTGATTGCTAATTGACTTCCATCTGTATTCAAATGATCATTTAAAGCCAGATAGAAGCCAGATAGAAGCCAGATGATACGAGGGGAACCCCTCCCAAGACCCTTTTGGTTCCCTTCCGAGCCCTCGCCAAACATTACATTGATTACATCGGAATTCCTTGCATCAGCTTCCTTTAAGGGATGTCCCTAAAAAACGTATCGCTTCATTTTAAATAAATCCTATTCGCTTGTCCGATACCTTAGAAACCTTAGTAACAAGGATAGACTCCCTGAACCACAACCTTAGTAACCTTATAATTAGTTGCTTATGCAACTTTCATGATTTTGGATAAAAAGGTTATTAAGGTTCAGGTGACGGGGTATGATTCCAATTATTAAAGTTACCAAGGTTGGGAAATTGGTGTTTATTGACTTTGTTACTAAGTTGAAAAACAGTAGAATAACGGTTTTTAAAACTTATTTTTTGAAAGAATATTCTTTTTTCTGCAACAAGCAGATCTCTATAATACCGCTTCAGCACAAATTGCAGTACAAGGTGAGAGGTATTCAGGTGGTAGCGCTAAACTGATTAACCGTTAATAATCAGCCATGAGCATAACTGCCATCAATTGCTTAAATGAAGTAGAGCCCGCATCAACAAGTTTGTAAAGAAATAAGATTGTAAGCTAAAAAACTCATCATAAAGTTGGTGGTGTGAAATGGTCTTTGTAAATTTAGGGGAAGCGAATCCTTAAAATTACCCTTCATGCTGATCAAGACCTTCGCCAGCGCAGTTCATGGCATCGATGCGACCTCAATTACTATCGAGACAGATATTTCCATAGGGATCAAATTCTATCTGGTAGGACTGGCAGATAATGCGGTGAAGGAGAGCCAGCAACGCATCGAATCTGCTATACGGTTAAATCATTTCAAATGGCCGCATCAAAAGGTGGTTATCAATATGGCCCCGGCAGATATCCGTAAGGAAGGCTCGGCCTATGATCTGCCCCTGGCCATTGGAATCCTGGCTGCCTCCGGGCAAATCAAATCAGACAAAGTCTCCGGTTACATCATGATGGGTGAACTTTCGCTCGACGGGAATCTGCAACCAATAAGGGGCGCTTTGCCCATTGCCATCAAAGCCCGGGAAGAGGGATTTGAAGGATTCATCCTTCCTAAGGGAAATGCGCGTGAAGCTGCTGTTGTCGATACACTAAAGGTCTATGGTGTGGAGAATCTCAGCGAAGTAGTTGGATTCTTCAATGGCGAAATAGAACTGGAGCAGACCATCGTCAACACACGTGATGAGTTCTTCTCGAAGACAAATGAAAGCGATGTGGACTTTTCAGATGTCAAGGGACAGGAAAATGTGAAGCGTGCACTGGAAATTGCCGCAGCTGGTGGGCATAATATCATCATGATCGGTCCCCCCGGAGCTGGTAAAACTATGTTAGCCAAAAGAATACCTACCATACTTCCTCCGTTTACCTTACGCGAGGCGCTTGAAACTACCAAGATCCATTCTGTTGTCGGGAAGATTGCCAAGAACACTTCGCTGATGACACAGCGACCGTTTCGCAGTCCACATCACACCATATCGGACGTGGCACTTGTCGGGGGTGGCGCCTTTCCTCAGCCGGGTGAAATCAGTCTGGCCCACAACGGGGTTCTTTTTCTTGACGAACTGCCTGAGTTTAAACGGCAGGTACTCGAAGTGATGCGCCAGCCACTGGAAGACCGGATGATCACCATTTCAAGGGCTAAATTCTCGGTAGAATATCCTGCAAGCTTTATGCTTGTAACTTCCATGAATCCCTGTCCGTGTGGGTACTACAATCACCCGACCAAGGAGTGTGTATGTGCGCCAGGGATGGTTCCCAAGTATCTGAATAAGATTTCAGGTCCCTTGCTCGACCGTATAGACATCCATTTGGAAGTGGTGCCCGTACCCTTTAAGAAATTGTCGGATCAGACGCCCACTGAAACAAGTTCTGCCATTCGTGAACGTGTAATTAAAGCCCGTGAAATACAATCACAACGGTTTAGTAAAAGCGATGGTGTTTTCTGTAATGCCCAGATGTCGTCTAAAATGATCAGGCAATATGTCGATCTGGATGAAGTCAGCAACAGTTTGCTGAAGAATGCCATGGAGAAACTCGGATTGTCGGCCAGAGCTTATGATCGTATCCTGAAGGTTTCGCGCACCATTGCCGACCTTGAGAAGAGCGAACGGGTGGAAAGTCACCACTTGTCGGAAGCCATACAATACAGGAGCCTGGATAGGGAGAATTGGGGAGTTTAGAAGGGAATCTTGAAGATTTGAGTCTCGAATATTAGAATAAGTTGTGTAACTAAAAGTAGATTACAATGAGCGATCAAGCTGGAAGTATTGCCATTCCCGATGAGGTATTAATGAATAAAATATACTTGATCCGTGGTCAGAAAGTAATGTTAGACAGTGATTTGGCTGAACTTTTTGATGTCAAGGCTATCCGTTTAAGGGAACAGGTAAAAAGAAATACAGATAAGTTTCCTGTGCATTTTATGTTCCGATTAACAAGCGAAGAAGTTGAAATCATGGTATCGCAAAATGCGATACCTTCCAAACAGCATCTTGGCGGTTCTCTGCCTTATGTATTTACTGAATAATCACAAAAATATGGGTAATCCAGAAAATGCTTTAGTAATTCCTGATGAAGTAATTTTAAGTAAAATCTATTTTATACGGGAATTAAAAGTGATGATTGATAGTGACTTGGCTGAACTCTATGGGGTTGAAACCAAAGTATTGAAGCAGCAGGTAAAGAGAAACATTGACAGGTTCCCGGATGACTTCATGTTTGAATTAACCAATGATGAGTTTGCCAACTTGAGGTCACAAATTGTGACCTCAAGTTGGGGAGGGATGCGATACCTTCCAATGGTATTTACCGAGCAGGGAGTAGCTATGCTTTCAAGTGTCTTAAGAAGTAAGCAGGCAATTAAAGTAAACATCCAGATTATGAGGATTTTTACAAAAGTGCGTCAACTGCTTAGTGATAATTTAAGTGTGAAACTCGAAATTGAAGAAATCAAAAAGAAGCTGGCAAACCAGGATAAAAACATTGAACTGGTATTTAATTATCTGGACGAACTAATTGAGAAACAAGACAAACCCAAAACACATAAACAAATCGGGTTTAAAAGGACTAATGTATGACAGATTTATTTCTAAGGTTTCATGCACCATTGCCAACCTTGAAAAGAGCGAACGGGTAGAAAGTCATCACTTATCGGAAGCCATACAATATAGGAGCCTGGATAGGGAGAATTGGGGAGTTTAAGAATTGGTAACGAAGTTTAGGGTTTAAACAGATAACGGTTCCCAAACAAATTCACTCCACAGCGTACCAGCAACATCAGCATGATCATGTAAACTGCTGGATTAAATACCTGTCCGGCAAACAACGAAAGAAGCAATATAGCAGCTACCAAATAAAAGTAATACCTGGAATATATGCGCCATTTCTTAATCCTCCAGATTGCTGCAAAGACCAGGTTCAGCGGGAAAGCCCACAACAAATTGTAATTGGGACTCATAGCCGGATGTTCGGAATAGAGCGTGAACCAGCCAATAATTAATCCTGCCAGACCGCTCAGGGCAAATAGCCAATAATCGAGCCAGTCGGTACTCTTTTTACGGCGTACATTCCGAACAGAAATGCCTGCAACGATTAAAAAGATACATCCAAAAACAATTGCAGGCCATGGTAAATCCGATATCACACTGGCATTAGGGAATAAGAGTAAGGTTCGGGTTTCCAAAACAAGGGGTTGAGTCGTATCTCCTGCTGTAATCTTTGCACCGGCAAACTGAGCCTTCAGGTAATCAGGCAAAAACATCTGGCCATAAGCTGAAACGGGTTGATCAGCCTTTTTCCCTACCAGCAGATCTATCCCCAGATCAATCCAGCGAAAATGATGGTGATATTTCTTAATCAGGTCACGGTAACTTTCCGAAGGATGATTATCTGTAAAATGGACCGATACCCCGGCATTACGTTCAATCATATCGCGAACCCGCGTAGCGCAATTGTCCATGAAGAAGTTATAGCGGTACTGCCTGTTCTCAGGTTTTGCATTTTCAAGAAGAGCCTTGAATAAGCCTGTTTTACCATCAGGAGGAAGATTCAATACCTGTTCGTAGACACTCCGCTTATCTTCTATGTATTCGCGCATAAAGCTACCGTATTTTTCACCGCCCATCAGGTAATCCGTCTGTCCCTTTGCAAAACGATACATGAAATCAGGCGCATCGAAACTGAAAAGGCCATAGTTGAATACGTCATCGATATGTTGTGCCTCATCTTTCACCCTGATGGCGGTATGTCCGTACATCGAATAGACATCTATGCCCGGGTCGCATGTTAGAATGCTGACACTTGCATCAGGACTCAGTTGCTGAGCATTTAACTGTTTCTGAAAGATCAGCAGTAAGAGGAAGATCAGGAGTAAATATTGTTTGTACATGATCCGATATTTTGGGCTTAAAGATATAGCTTTTGAACTGATCCGAAAGCAGGGAAATAGCTTTTAAATAAGAAGAAATGAAAGCGCTCTTTTACAAAAAGACCAGATTGAGCGGAGGAATATCCTTGTAAACCGGACCGGGTTCAAAGGGGGTTCGGGAGGGGTTCTCCTGCTATCATCTGAATTGCATCTGTGTTCTATCTGTGTTTAAATGATGATTTTAATACAGATGGAAGTCAATCAGAAATCAAATGATACGAAGCAAACACGACGCAATCCCTACCCGGATACAGTGCGTATACAACTAAAACATCTTGATTGTTTTCCTGAAAGACTTCTGAATGGAGAGCTAATGAGCTTCAGCAATTAATGGATTTAGGTTTGAACCGTATCACCAGAAGTATGGCTGAACTCATCCAATGATTAAAAATACAAAATTTGGTGATACAAAACTCAAATTGAAAAGAAACGGTACAGGAAAATGATTAAAAACAGAAGACTCCACGGAAGGATATTTGGGATTTGTTATTTAGATTGAATAAAAATAGCAAGTCTGCTTAAAAATCTATAATATTGCCCTCCTGAAACAAAAACAAATGGGAAAAACGTTTCAGGAGGATGGTGGAAATAGAGATTAAAAAAATATTATAAGATCATATTTTACACATATATATAGCTCTTAAATACTGAATATCAAATTATTAGTTCAGTTAATTTAGGGCAAAACAGATACAGAGAGACATGGGATGCAGCGGATGCAATACAAATAGCGACCTTGATCGGCCAGCAATGCTTACTACTTATGACTGGCTAAACGATATACCTGATACAACAAACGAATCAAACATAGTCGAGATAAGGTTCAAGGGGACCCGGAAGGAGTTTTTCAGAAATGAGGACGGAATACAGTTAAAACGCGACGAACTGGTCGTTGTTTCCTGTTCTCCGGGACACGATGTTGGGGCAGTTTCGCTTACCGGGAAGTTGGCCGAACTTCAGTTTAAACGGAAAGTGAAAAAGCCTGAGCGTTACGAATGGAATAAGATTTACAGGAAGGCTACTCCTTCGGATGTGGTCAAATGGGAAGAAGCCAAGGCGCGCGAAAATAAGGTCATGATACGTGCCCGCCAGATTGCAGGTGAACTGAATCTGGACATGAAGGTCGGTGACGTGGAGTTCCGTGGCGATAACAATAAGGCAATTTTCTATTATATCGCTGAAGACCGGGTTGATTTCAGGGATTTGATTAAGCTTTACGCCAGGGAGTTTGCCGTGAAAATTGAAATGAAACAAATTGGTGTTCGTCAGGAAGCCGGACGAATTGGAGGCATAGGATCTTGCGGACGTGCGTTATGCTGTTCAACCTGGAGGACCGACTTTACGAGCGTGACTTCTGATGCAGCCATTAAACAGGGATTGTCGCCCAATGCTGAAAAGATGGCAGGGCGGTGCGGCAAGCTTAAATGTTGCCTCACTTACGAACTTGATCATTATCTGGAAGTTCTGGAAGAATTTCCTCATGAATTGCTGACCATTGAAACGAATAAGGGCTTCGCCCGTCATTTCAAGACGGACATACTTCAGAAAAAGATCTGGTACATGTACGACAAATCTGATGGAGGTACCACTTTTGTCCTCGATCTGGAAGATGTTAAAAAGTTCCTGAACCTAAACAAACGCGGACAGAAGCCTTCGGTTGAAAGCTTTAACGGTGAGGAACCCAAGAAGGAAAACATGATGAACGTGGGAGAATTGGATCAAAAGTTCTTCACAAAACCATCTGACGATAAGAAACGCAATAACAGGTCCAGAAAACCCCAGGGGAAACGCCCTCAGGAGAATCGACCAATTGAAAATCGGGGACCGAAAGTATAATGGAAAAGTGATCTCATTTATTATTTGACACATACATTATTAGCGGGTGACCTAAAGTTATTCGCTAATATGATATATTCTGAAGGCTTTATAGCCTGATTATTTCAATAGAATTGCTATTATATTTATATTTACAAAAAAAATACAATGACTATTGTAACGGTTAAAATAAGTACACGAAGCAAAAAAGCAAAGCAATTATTAGATCAGATTGAAGAATTGGCCAAAACAGAAAAGGGAATTATTATTTGTGAAACGAATGTTCCCAATGCTGTTACCCTTAAAGCCATGGACGATGCCGAAAAAGGGAAGGTAATTAGGGTAAAGAGTGTGGATGATCTTTTCAATAGCATTTAGTTGTGTATCAAATTCATTACACGGGGCAGTTTAAAAAGGACTTAAAACGCATAAAAAGAAGTTCGGTAATTGAATTTGAATTATTAAGGGAAACGGTTAGAACTATTGAAACCGGAGGACACATACTAATCTCATCGAAACACAATCCTCATACTTTAAAGGGAAGCTATTCCAGACATTGGGAATGTCATGTATTACCGGATTTGCTCCTTATATGGCTTCAGAACGATACCGATAGAATAATCCGACTTGTGCGTGCAGGATCACATTCTGATTTATTTTAAACAAATCTATAGGAAATAAAAACATCAAACAACATGCATGAGTGGTATACCTTCTTTATCCGACCATGCTATTAACTGTTGTTCTGATTCAGCAAAAGCAAGTAGAAATCCACCTCCACCTGAACCCAGTAATTTTATATATACCTTTTTTTTCAGTGCAGCTGAAAGAACCGAATGATAATCTATAGGAATCATCCGTTGAAAATGCTGTAACTGAAATAGAATTAGTTGCTTCAATGAAAGGAAGAATTCTGATTTATTGCCGTTTAATAAGGCTTTAATGCAATCGTTGTTTGTCGGAATAAACTGTCTTTCGAAAGTCCTTTTGAACTCCGGAGAGTTGAATCGATCGATAAAATGCTCTACCAACGGACCTGTTGCTCCGGTAGTTTTAGTGTCAATCAGAGCAATGGACAAACCAGTTTGAGACAGATCTAGCTGCAGTGTTTGAATCTTCTTTTGGGAATCAAGAAGTAAGGGTAGGTTGAGGTATGAAATCAGGGGATCAATACCAGAACTTTTACCGTGAAAATAAGCTTCCAGCAGAGCAAAATCTGACTTAAGTAATTCAGGTGTCCTCTTTATTTCAGATGCCGAACAGACAGTGTAACGGCTGAAAAGAGCTGCAACCAATGCTCCCGAACTCCCAACTCCATATTGTTGGGGGATATTGGAATTAAAGTACAATCCATGGTTCAGATCATGTTCCAGTCTTTCCAGATTAAAAGGAAAATGGAGCTGCTGAAAAGAATTACTATTTTTAAGATGTTTATAAAACTTACGGATTTCGGAAGTACTTTCTGAGTGAGAATGATCCTTATCAAAATCAAGACTGCCCTGGAACTTTGGGAACGGAACCGAAAGCGCCATTGCATCAGCCATCAGACCGTATTCGCCGAAGAGAAGAAGCTTTGAGTTAAATAATTCAGTCAATGTTGTTTTGTTATCGCCGTCATTGCGAACGAAGTGAAGCAATCTGTTGATTTATAGATTGCTTTCCCGAGAAATCGGGACAGGCTGTTCCTCGCAATGACGATCAGTTCATTACTATTGTCCATCTGTAATTCGTTCGGGTCCATTGCCAATACGATCATCAATCCAGTGGCCGTTTTTGCAAAATGCAAGCAGTTCTCGTTCAATAAAAGCCTTTACATCAGATTCATTTTCGCTAAAGTACAATAAGTGAATGTTGGGTCCTGCATCCATGGTAAAACACAACGGTATTGAGGTCTTTTCCCGGAAGCGGCGTATGCGGTTTATGATTTCAAGACTATTTGGCTTCATCAAGATAAACCATGGGTTGGAGGTCATCATCATGGCATGTAAACTCAAGGCTTCGCTTTCGACTACTTCAATGAATTTTTTCTGGTTTCCAGTAAGCAAGGCCAGATACAATTCATTGATGTTTTCATGTGCCTGAGCAATGCGTGAATGCTGAAAGATGTGATCATTCATCAATTGATGGCCTGCAGAGCTGGATACTTCCTTAATTCCTGAGTCTACCAACAGAATGGCATCCCTAAGCCCTGAAAATACAGGTTGAAATCCTTCAGTCAGAGGTATTGCATATTCGTCGCCTGATGATTCGAATAAATGTGTTTTGCCCCATAACGCAAACCCTGGATACATCGACCGGCATGAACTTCCGCTGCCTATTCGGGAAAGGTCGGAAGCCATCAGCCAAAAGCCCTGACTATTAATATCTTTCCCTAAAAATGTAAAATCAATCTCCGTTAAGCACAAGGCCAGCGCCCCAAATGATGAGGCGGATGAAGCAATTCCGGCTGAATGAGGGAAACTGTTCCTGCTGTAAATCCGGAAATTATATTTATTGATCCATGGCAATCTTGTGGTAAGATGATCAAGGTATTTTTCGATTCGTTCTCCAAAATCACTGACCACCCCTTCAAAGAAAAACTCAAGCTTTTGATCGCCATCCTTATGCAACTCCACAGATGTTTCAGTAAAGGCATTCTGAAGAACAAAGCTTAATGAGGGGTTCATAGGTTTCTGAAAATCATGTTTGCCCCAGTATTTCACCAATGCAATATTCGATGGGCATCGCCAACGACTTATTAAATGATTGTTCTTTGCTGTTCCTGTCATCCTTTTCATCGATTTAAAATCAGATCTTTCCAATGAAACAAGATGGTCAATCCTTTGTTCCCAAAATATCGCTGCACTTCTGAAAAGGGAAGCGGACTTGAAACCAGGTAAAAATCACCACCCCAGGCCCCGAGGGATTTTATTTCTCCCTGAAAATCGGAAAAATATTCCTTCTTTACAGGAGTTTTTCCTAACAGATACCCAATTAGTTCTTCATGGCGACGAATCAGACTATCGAATTCTTTCTGATCCCGACAACTTGAAAACGTATCGGCTAATGCTGAACCCTCTTCAATTAATTGTTTAGATACTTTACCCTTTTCCAGAAATGCATTGACATCTGAATGAGTTTTCATTTTCTTCCCGGAATACACCAGGAACAATTGATCGTAAAACGGATAATCAAGTCTAACCGGCAGAACCGGTTGATTCTTGGTGTAAAATATTGGCCCCTTAACTGTAGCACAGGCAATGTCAAAGCCGGAGCCATTAAAAACAAGTTCGTTCAATCTGAAAGGATCGACTTCTGAATACTGTGCCATTAGGCTGATCAAAGTACTGCTGCTCCCAAAACCCCAGTCAGGATTGGCATCAAGAACAGTTTTAAATGATATTCCTGTTTTGGTCTGAAAGTCAGGATTCAGGTGGCGGATTGTTTTAAAGATACGACTGAGCGTTTCCGCTTTCTCCGGATCATTCGTTTCGAGTACTGAATAATCACGAGGATTCAATTTGCATGAAAACCAGACACGATTGTCGTAAGAGGCATTCCAATCCAGTATTCCTGAATCTTTTTCATCTGTAACTTTGAGATACTGACCAACCTTTAATGGTAACGCAATTCCCTTTGCACCATGGAGAATGAGATACTCACCGGTTAGAAGCAGTTTCCCGTTAGCGTGGTATGTATATGTATCAGACAAAAGATATCAGATATTAGATTTCAGACAAAAAATCAAAAGGCAAATAACCAATACTGAATATTCAATATCCAGGTCAGGAAATATACTGATAGAAGCATTAATTGTCCTCATAACCCTCCAACTTTAAACTTTTCCAATATTCTTCAACAGCGGAAAAGGAAACTGTTTTATCCTGAAAATGGCGTTGAACTTGATCTATGTTCTCCTCCGGAATTCGGATTTGATTCATGATGTTGCTGAGGTGTAACTTCATGTGTCCTTCCTGAATTCCACCTGAAACCAAAGCTTTAACTGCGCCAAAATTAGAAGCCAACCCTGCAACAGCCATATACATCATTAGCTCTGAAGCGGATGGCTGATCGAGTATCTGTATGGCCAATTTTGACAATGGATGAACGGTTGTTACTCCGCCAACCACTCCAACAGCCAGTGCTAATTCAATGCTGAACCTAAAAACACCGTCCTGAATAAGTATATCTGTTAATCCACAGTATCGTCCGCTTCGTGCAGCATAAGCATGACCACAAGCGTCTATCGCTCTGAAATCGTTTCCGGTTGCCAGAGCCAAGGCATCAATTCCATTGAAGACACCCTTGTTATGCGTTACTGCCCGGGATACATCTGACTGAGAAATCCGTATAGCTTGTTCCATTTTCCCGGCAAACAATCGACATTCGTCAGAGGTTTTACCATCGAGCAAATTATCAACCGGACATTCGACCCAGGCACGTACCAGACTATTGGGTGTATAATTCGAAAGAATAGCCATGATTATTTCACAATCACGCTCCTTTACAGAAAGCTGTTCATTTCCTCTGAAATACTGTTGTATACTTTTTCCGAATTGTTCCAGACAGGAGTTAATGAAATTGGCTCCCATCGCGTCACAGGTTTCGAAGCTGGCATCCAGTTGATAATAATCAGGAAGGACAGGTGTCATATCTTTCAGCTCGATGGAGATGATTCCTCCGCCTCGTTTGATCATTTTTACTGTCAGAAAAGCACTTTCAGCAAACAACTTTTCCTTGATTTCAGGGAATAACAAATTTAATGTTTCAGGATTGCCTTTCCAAATAAAGTGAACCTGTCCTTTCTTCTCTGTGCCTAATACTTCTGCATGAAATCCTCCACGTTGAGCCCAAAAACCTCCTATATTGCTTAACGCAGCAACCACCGAACTTTCTTCGGTAACGAGTGGAAAAAACAGATTTTTATCGTTAACAACAAAATTAGGTGCAATGGAAAAAGGAAGATGGAAACTGGAAATAGGGTTTTCGCTCAGATCATCAATGATCTTTCTAGTGATTTGGTCAGGGGCTTCAAATGAATCCAGCCAGAGGGCAAGATTTTCATCAAAACCATATTTCAGAATCAGTGCGTCAATTCGCTGATGTTTTGTGTATTTCGAGAACCCTTTTATGATGGAATCATCCATGATAATCGGGATTGATTTTCAAATAGGAATGTGCCAACTGCAGAACCTGAATCTGATTTTCAAGAAATGCAGCAAGTGATTCATAGCTATCTGAAGCATGTTTTAATACTGCCGAAGCCATACCAAATACAGACGGAAGCTGGCTTTTGGAGGTCAGATAATAACCATCCAACGCATTTTGAATTCCTCCGGAAATAATCAATTGACGACATGTCGGATTCGGATTCTCCTTTAGGAATTGATTGACTGAATTCACCATTTGCTCAGCTGACTGACCTACAAAGGCAAAAGGCAACTGATATTCAAGCATCTTCTGATCACTGCGCAACATTTCCAATTTGGAGAAATTTGTTCCTCCGTAGGCACCAAATTCTATGGCTGCCAGGGGAAGCATTAGTAGCTGACGTAAACTTTCGGGACCAAATCCTTGCCCAACTTCCTTAACAATTACTTTGATCTGAACAACATTCAACAGCTGCTGAATGGTCAGCAAAGGGGATTGTTCCAGACGATTCCCTTCCGGCTGGAACCATTCCTGCAAAGGGTTGACATGAATGATCAACCCATCAGCCCTTAATTCTGTTATCATATCTATTAATACCTGGATATTTTTTGACTGGAGCAGCTCTTCGATTTGAGCAATACCCAGGTTGGCCCAGAATGGCTGATCTTCACCAATTACGTCACGAAAGTTAAAATCATCCCAATGAGTTTTGTCGAACAGAATCTTACGACACGAGCCCAAGCCCATTCCCATTCCAAATTCCCGACAGGCACGGGCTATATTTCCGTTAATAATTTGTGCGACACCCGTTCCTCCTGTCATACTTGATACCCAGATGGGCGTCCGCATTGTTTTATCCAGAAACCTGATACTGAGATCTGTATTTTCAGGATGTGCCGAAAGCATGGGTTCGTAGTTAAAACGACGATCCTGTTCAGAAAGCCCGGTTTGAGAATCAAGCGCAAGGTTGATGTGTTCTAATTTCCGATCACTGGTCATTTAAGAATTTGTTATAATATTAACAATTTCAAGGGTTTTAATATTCGGGCTATCATTTTATCCCATTCGTGAAATATACATGAAAATACAGAATTTTCATTTATGATTGATCATTAAGATCAACTTTAGATATTCCTATCTTTGGGCTAAAATGATCCTGATTAATCTTTCAGAATGTTGCGTGAAATGACTATCCGAAGTATTTCTGATGTTCCTTCTCCGATTTGCAACAGACGCTGATCGCGGTAAAAACGTTCGATAGGCCATTCACGGTTTTTAAACAATCCTGCCCCACCCAGAATCTGCAAGGCTTCGTCCGCTACTTCACGGGCAATTTCAGAACAATACAATTTGGCCATTGCAGCTTGCTGAGCAAAGGGTTGTCCGTTATCTTTCAGCCAGCAGGCGTTGTATAAAGTATTCCGGGCATTTTCAATTTTCATAGCCATATCTGCCAGTTTAAAGGCAATGATCTGGAATTCGCTCAGTGATTTGCCAAATTGCCTTCGCTGTTTGGCATATGTTTTAGCCATTTCAAAAGCCCCCTGTGCAAGTCCAAGTCCGATAGCAGCAATTGACAAACGTCCTGAATCTAACGTTTTAAGCATGATTTTAAAGCCTTTTCCCCGTTCACCTAACTGATTCCCGAGAGGAACACGACAATCGTTAAAATAAAGGATTCCATTGTCTGCGGCTCTCCATACCAGTTTGTTTTTCATGGTTTCGCGGATAAAACCCACACGTTCCTTTTCAACTAAAATTGCAGTCATCTCTTTACGTCCATCGCTTTGGCCTGTAATTGCCAAAATAGTCATTCCTGCTGATATCCCGGAAGTACCATTCGTGATGTATTTCTTGGAACCATTAATTACAAACTCATTATCCGAAATATGAGCAGTTGTTTCAACTCCCTGAGCATCCGAACCTGCATTTTCCTCGGTAAGACCAAAAGCCCAAAGCTTTTCTCCTGTGCAAAATGCCGGAATCATTGATTGCTTTTGATGGGTCGTTCCGAATTCTATGATTGGACCTAAACCAAGAGAGTTATGGGCTGCCAATGTTGCAGCCATTGAACTGTCAACCCGGGCCACCTCTTCAATTGCAATTATATAAGACAGATAATCGCTTCCTTGTCCGCCAAATTCGATTGGAGCAGTCATTCCAAGCACTCCTGTTTTGCCCATTTCACGAACTAATTCGACTGGAAATATTTCCTTCTCATCAAAATCATCGATCACGGGTTTGATAATCTCCTCCGCAAATTGCCTCATTTTTCTTCGGATCAGCAGATGTTTTTCCTGTATTAATGCATTCATATATGGAGTTCCAAGTTTCGAATTTTAAATATTTAGTGTTGAATGGATTAGCTGAAAATACATGTTACAACAATTACTTTCTTTCTTCCAATTCAATTAGCAACTGCTTTTCAACAACCGCATTCCCTTCTTTTACATGAGTCTTAGCCACGCGGGCATCAGCAGGACAAAGCACATGGATTTCGGTCTTCATCGACTCCATCGTAAGCAATAATTGTCCGATATGAACATTCTCTCCGGCTATCACATGTATTTTCAATACCTTCCCAAACAAATCGGCGCAGATAAGGTTTTGAAAAACCTTATCAATACCAGCATTACCAGAATTAACCGATACCTGCTTCATCAACAAATTACTTCGCAGGCTAAACTGAAACCCTTGATTGATAACAATTGTTTCAACTTCATTTTCAAGACAATCAAACATGTTTGATTCCTGATTGATTTTCAACTCCAGCAGGTTTTCGCAACTGTTTATGACTGAGACCTGATATTTTTCCTGATTGACTATAAAAAGCTGACCCACCGGACTGGATTCAATCTGAACCTCAAATTTCTCTCCATCAACCCACACCTCTGTAAGTATACATATTCTCCAATAACCGATTTGGTTCCATACGGTATGGTCGGTCTGATTTCTTTGCTGAAGATGATAAACCAGATAAGCAATGGCCAGCTGATGTTTGTTTAATCCTTGTTTTTTCTCCTGAATTCGGATATTAATCTGATCCAGATTCTCATCCACATATCTGGTATAAATGCTATTTAATCGTATAGGTTCACTATCAATTAATTCAGCTAAAAAAGATAGGTTAGTGTGAATGGCTGAGATTACTGTTTCCGATAGTACCTGTTGCATTTTCCTTAGGGCCAGATTACGTGTTTCCCCCCAGGTAATCAGTTTTGCCAGTAGTGAATCGTAATTTGGTGAAACAAAGCTTCCTTCTTTCACATATGTTTCGATCCGTAAATTCTCATACTCTGGAAATTTACAAAGTACTAATTTTCCGGCCGAAGGCTTGAAATTGTTCTCTGCATCTTCTGCACAAAGCCGGACTTCAAAGGCATGACCTGATATTTTAATTTTTTCCTGACTCACCGGTAAAGGATTTCCTGCTGCAATCCATAATTGAAGAGCCACCAGATCAGTCTTTGTGATCATTTCGGTAACCGGATGCTCTACCTGTATCCGGGTATTCATTTCGAGGAAGTAATAATGCCCGTTTTCGTCCAGTAGAAACTCAATCGTACCTGCATTGAGGTAATTCATCGAACGGGCAATCTTAAGGGCTGAGGAAGTCAGCGCTGAGCGTAATTCGTTATTTACCGAAGGCGATGGAGCCTCCTCTATAATCTTCTGAAATCTTCTTTGAATCGTACATTCGCGTTCAAAAAAGTGTACTGTATTTCCCTGTTGGTCAGCAATAATCTGAACCTCGATGTGACGTGCATGAGGTAAATATTTTTCAATGAACAGTTCCTCATTACCAAAATAACTCATTGCCTGTCGTTCTGCCATTTCAAGTGCAGGCAATAATTTATCAATCGAATTGCAAATCACCATTCCCTTACCACCACCTCCGCCTGAAGCTTTCACCATGACCGGAAAATCCATTTCTGAAGATTGTTGAAGCAATTCACCAACGGTTCCTAGAAAGGAGGGCAATATTGAAATTCCCAAAGATTTGACATAGCTAAGTGCCTGATTCTTTTCTCCAATCAGGCGAATATTTTCCGGTGTAGGACCAATAAAGACCAATCCTGCGTTGGCAACTCTCTGCGCAAAACCTGCATTCTCTGATAAAAATCCGTATCCGGGATGAATTGCTTCTGCACCTGATTTTAGTGCAATCTGAATAATATTTTCCTGATTAAGGTATGTCTCAGACAAAGTTCTTCCCGGAAGCCTTATTGCTTTATCTGACAATGATACATGCAGAGAATCAGCATCGTCGTCCGCATAAATTGCGACAGTCAGAATGCCCGATTTCTGTGCTGCCCGGATTACCCTGACTGCTATTTCTCCCCGATTGGCAATAAGTATTTTGTTAAAATGTTTCAAGTTCAAAGTTTCAAGTTCAGTGCCTTGCATATCAATGTTTTAATCGCTGTATACGTTGTAAATGTTAGAAGGGGTTGAGATGTTGTCAATGTTGTAATAGTTTGAAATGTTGTCAATGTTGTAATACTACCATCACAACCAGTACAACACTTATAACAATTTGTCTTTTACGTTTTGTAAAAATTAACCATTGTGACTTATTCCCTCTTCCAAACGGGTTTTCTCTTTTCCAGAAATGCCTGTATTCCTTCCTGTCCTTCAGGTGACAATAGCGCTTTTGCCAAAATTGCAGAAGTAACATCCGTATCCGAAACATTAATATTTCCTGAAACAACCTGATTAATCATCTGTTTGGCCTTCTTTATTGCTTTTGGTGATGATTCATCAAATGAAGACAGTAAGCCGGTCAATGCATTTTCCAAATTCCCTTTTTCATGAATTATATCGACCAGTCCAGCCTCCATGGCTTCATTGGCCAAAAACAGCTTCCCGGTTAAAATCCATTTTCTAAGATTTTGAAGGGATAAGCGCTTTGCTACAAATGGCAATATAGTTGCGGGTAAAAGTCCCAGTTTTACTTCGCTGAACATGAAGCGGGTATTTTCCTCAGCGATAACAAAATCGCATACAGACATTAACCCGACACCACCGCCAAACACATTTCCATGAACTGTGGCGATGGTTATTTGAGGCAATTGTAATAGTTTAAGCAATGCATCCGCCAACTGCCTGTAATGGGCTGTATTCTGTTCCAGAGTTCTTTCTTCAGCCCCTGAAAACCAATTCAGGTCAGCACCGGCACAAAATGAAAGTCCTTTTCCGGATAGAATGACAAAGAGGAGCTTATCGTTAACCAGGATCTCATTCAGTGTCTGGTTCAGTTCCAATAACAATTCCGGGATAATCGCATTATGCCGTTCTGGTCGGTTCAGATTGATCGTTGCCAGATTTCCCGCAATTTTAACTTCAATATATAGATAGTCGTATTTCATTTGGTCTGTTTTTTCTGTAAATCATTTTGTTTCAATTCTCTTGTTTGCCACTTATTATTATAGCAAGGATTAACACTTCGAATGATGATCCCAACCCGGAACCTGAAACCCGAAACTCCTTTCACATCCTAAAAACCCCGTATCCCGGATTATCAAACGAACGATTCAGCGACACGGAGATTGCCATTGCCAGAACCTTTCGGGTATCGACCGGATCAATAATGCCATCGTCCCATAATCGCGATGAGCTGTATGTTGCTGAACTTTGCTCGATAAACTCATTCATGAGGGTGTCGGCGGAGTCCTTGTTCCCAACGCTTTTCAGCACTCCGGAGGCCTGTTCACCTCCCATAACCGAAATACGCGAATGTGGCCACATAAACAGAAAATGCGGATCGAATGCCCGTCCGGCCATAGCATAGTTTCCGGCACCAAACGAACCGCCAATAATAACGGTGAACTTCGGAACTGAAGCATTGGCAACTGCATTAATCAGTTTGGCCCCATCCCGGGCAATGCCCTGATGTTCGTATTTTTTACCAACAATAAAGCCGGTGATATTCTGTAAAAAAAGGATAGGGATTTTTCGTTGAACGCACAGTTGAATAAAATGGGTGCCTTTCAATGCGCTTTCTGAAGTCAGAAAGCTTTTGTTGGCAATGATACCAATAGGGAAACCCCATATTCGTGAAAAACCCGTCACCAATGTTTTTCCATAGTTGGCTTTGAATTCACGGAACTCACTTCCGTCCACCAAACGTTCAATAATTGCATGAATATTGACTGGTTTCTTCAAATCAACAGGCAAATAACCATACAATTCATCAGCCGGGGAAAGTGGCTCCTTCATAGGAGTAATGTCCAGCCTTTGTTTCTCAGGAAATGGTAATCCTGCCACAATATTCCTGCATATTTTCAGGGCATCCGTATCATCTTCAGCAATATGATCGGCCACGCCCGAAATGGAGGTGTGAACCTCGGCGCCTCCCAGATCTTCCGGTGTGACTTCTTCCCCGGTGGCTGCCAATACCAATGGTGGTCCTCCGATAAAAATGGTCCCCTGGTTGCGTACCATAATGGTTTCATCACTCATGGCCGGGACATAGGCGCCTCCTGCAGTACAGGATCCCATGACAACCGATAGTTGAGGAATACCTTCAGCCGACATCCGTGCCTGGTTATAAAAAACCCGGCCAAAATCGAAACGGTCAGGGAATACATTAGCTTGTTCAGGCAGATATATACCTCCTGAATCGACCAGGTAAATACAAATCAGCTTGTTCTGACGTGCAATTTCCTGGGCACGTACATGTTTTTTGATGGTCTCGCGGACATAGGTTCCTCCCTTAACCGTGGCATCGTTCGCAATGATCAGGCACTCGTGTCCCTGAACAAGGCCGATTCCTGTTACAATGCCGGCTGAAGGAAAGGCGTTGTCGTATTGATTGTATGCGGCAAATGATGAAAGTTCGAGAAATGGTGTTTGCGGATCAACCAGCAGATTGATTCGTTCACGGGCGAGCAGTTTCCCCCGCGACCGGTGTTTTTCAATCGCTGCTTCTGAACCATGTGAACATACCTGGGCCAGCTTTAACCTGAACGTCTTTAGAACTTCGGCATAAGTCTCCGAATGGTCTAAAAACTCCGAAGTATGGGTTTTTTGTACACTTTGTTTAATTATTGATGTCATCTGATTAAACAGAATAGGTTAAGCCTCTTAGACAAAGAAGCTAATCATTTAGTTCACCAAACAGATATATATTTTCACCAGCGCCTCTTAATTAAAAGCCTGAACCTTCAACTTTTTTGCTTCCGCTGATTTTCAGATAAAATGAGATTCTGCTTCCAACTCGAAACCTGGAACTAACTCTCCGCTCATGGAGAAGTCAGCAGCAGAAGTGATTATTACATCCACAATCTGGCCCATTAGCGATGCATCATAACGATCGAGGCGAACGTTGATCTTGCCTTCAGTCAATCCTGTAGAAAAGCCTGTTTTGCGATCTGTGCCATTCATCAGAACCCGCATGTTCCTGCCAACCAGTGTTTCATTATATTCTCTGGAATGGATTTTCAACACTTCTGTAAGCCGGTGTAACCTGTCTTTTTTATCATCAGTTGACACCTCATTCTCCCAACGGTAACTTGCAGCTCCCGGACGTGGTGAATACATGGCAATATAGGCCATATTAAACCTGAATTCGTTCATGGCGGCTACTGTATTCTGAAATTCAGCTTCACCTTCACTGTTAAAACCAACAATGATGTCAGTAAATAAGGTTGCCTGTGGTATCAGTTCCCGAATGTCAGCAACAATGCGGCGGTATTTATCCATCGAATGACGGCGGTTCATTTTGATCAGCACATGTTCGTCGCCGCTTTGCATGGGCAGATGTATCTGTTTGGCAAGACTGTCATATGTTGCGATGACCTCAATCACTTCGCGGTTCATATCCTGCGGATGGGGAGAAGTGAAATACACCCAGAATTCCTGCCCGGAAGTGTTACCATACTCCCCAATTTGCCGCAGCAATTCAGAAAAATTGATTTCCTCCCCATTTTTGTCCAACCCATACGAATTGACATTCTGGCCCAGAAGAGTAATTGATTTGTATCCCTGATTGACCAGATGGCGCACCTCATCGATAATCTCAATTGATGGACGTGATACTTCACGTCCACGGGTGTAAGGAACCGCACAGAAGGTGCAGAATTTGTCACATCCATTCTGAATGGGTACAAATGCTTCATAGGTTGATTGATATTTTGGCTTGATGTGCCACATTTCGGCAATATGCTCATTCTTTGGTATCACCAGCTGTGGTATTTTTAACCCGGCTGGAGTCACTACTCCGTATTCACGGATCATATCAGGCAGTTGAGCCAACTCGCTCATGGGAAATATCAAATCAAACGACTTCAGGAACTTCTCCTTATCGGCAGGCAAAATACATCCTGAAACAAAGGTGACCAGATTGCGTTTGTTTTTCCATTTGTTCCACTGGGCAATCTTATTGTACACCTTATCGATGGGTTTCTGCCTGACCGAGCAGGCCAGCATCCCCAACAGGCTGGCTTCTTCCTCGTTCTCAGTCGGTACATATCCCATACCCTCAAGGACTGATGAAACCCGTTCACTGTCGGAGAGATTCATTTGGCAACCCAATGTAATCAGGTGATATTTCATTCAAAAAGTCATTAGAAAAAAGTCATTAGAAAACAATGTTGACCACTCCACAAACTCCTTCCCCTATGGGGAAGGCTTGGATGGGGTTTTTAAAAATAAACCTCGCAGTGTATCTGATCCCGCTCGAACCCTTTCACTTTAAGTATTTCGAGGGCATCAAAAATCATGTCACTGTTCCCGCAAAGGTAGAAATTTGTTTCCTTCGCAAACGTGCAGTCTTTCAGATAACCGGTCAGCCGTCCATTGTAGGTTCCTTTGGCATCGCGGCTTGAGCAAAGAATATACCGGTCGCCGGCATATTCATGCCGGTCATAAGCTTCGTTCGAATGCCGGACTCCATGAATTAGCGTATAATCGATTTCAGGATAAGTACGAACGATGCTGCGGAAGGGGGCAATACCCGTCCCACTGGCGATGAAGACAAATTTCCCGGTCTCTGCATCGTCGGGTTCCATTCCAAATTTACCAAATGGTCCGTGTACTTCAACCAGGTCGCCTGACTGAAGTCGCCTGAGCTTTGGCGAGAAATAGCCCTTTTCAACCTCTTTCGCCAACACTTCCAAATGATCGTCATTTATACTGCTGTATATTGAATATTCCCGGCTTTGATAATCCCCGTAAATGCCCAGCGAGATGTGCTGGCCTGCCTTGAAGGCAAACCTGGCTTTTGGTAATTTTATCGAAAAGGTTTCATGGGTCAGGGCTCTGACTTCTTCAACCCGGTAAAAGCTTTCGTCAATTTTCAGATCTTGCTTAATTAAATTCATCATGATGCTATAATCCAGACTGCAAAATTAATCATTTATTCTAATTAAAGACAATTTAATCTTTTATTTAAGAATTCATTAAGATAACCCCCAATGCATGTTTTTGTTTGTCTATGAACAGAAAAAGGGGATCATGTGAAAAATAGTTGACCAAACCGGTACAATGAATTGATCAGTTTCCGTAACTTTGAGAGGACGCCAAAACCAGACTATGAAAAACCTGATTTATTTCTTCCTCTTCGCCGCTTTACCCGTCTTCACCTCGTCGTGCAAAAAGGACGCTGTGCCGTTATCCGATCGTGACAAATTTGTCGGATCCTATACCGGAACGATGACGACCATGCTGGATGCAGATGGTGAAATCATTGACTATGACATTGTCCCGGTAACCGAAACCATCGAAAAAGGGGTCGCCGATGACGAAATTATAATCGCAAGAGGTACTGAGCTCGAAATTAATACAACGGTCGATGGAACTATTTTCCTCATCCCCGGACATATTAAACACCTTACAGTTGGTAATGATGGATTTGCCTTTGACATCACCCTGCTGGGACAGGGAATTTTAAGTCAGGAGAAAGAACTGACCGTTACCTCCAGCGGAACAACGAAATACGAAGATACCGTTTTTAAATGGACCATTACCGAAAAACTTACAAAAGACGTAAAACCCAATCCATGATAGCTAGCAGGGGGCAAGGAGCAAGGAGCAGGGAGAATGGAGCAAGGAGCACGGAGCATGGAGCAGGGAGCAGGGAGCAGGGAGAACGGAGAATCGTTGAGATTATGAATTTTCATATTCACTTTACTCTTTTCCCTTTTCCTTTCTCCATGCTCTGTGCTCCATGCTCCTTGTTCCGTTCTCCATGCTCCCTGCTCCATGCTCCCTGCCCCTTGCTCCTCGCCCCATGCTCCTTCAGAATCTTAAGTAAAAATCCTTTGTTAAATCCTTATATTCCTGAGTATAGTCATGATGTTTCTCATACTCGATCATCAGACATTCATTGCTGATTTCACATACCTGATTTGTCAATTCAATCAAAATCCTGAAGATTGGTTTTTGTGGATTGGGCTTTATCCGGCACAGTCTTGAAACAAACAAATGATTGGAAACTGCCAGTTGTTCAATCTCCTGAAGGCTTTCAAATGGTAGAATCAGGGCTATTCGGCCATTGTCGTGAAGCAGAGCTGTCGCTCCCGAAAGCAATACATCCAAAGGCAGGGAATCTGCATGTCGTGCCAGGACTCTGTTTTGAACCGGCGCCTTTACCCCGTTTGCAAAGAATGGAGGATTGCACACAATCAGGTCATAGTTCTGTTTTGAACGAACCGCAAACTCCCTGAAGTCGCAGCATTCAAGTTTAATCCGGTCACTCCAGGCCGATTGCTGAACATTCAGACCCGCTTCCTGAAAGGCCTCCTGATCAATCTCAAGGGCATCAACAGCTGCAAACGGGTTTTTCTGGGCCATCATCAGGGCGATCAATCCGGTGCCTGTTCCCACGTCCAGTATTCGTTCTGCTCCCGAAGGATCTATCCATGCCCCGAGCAGCACCCCGTCCATGCCAACCTTCATCGCCGACCGTTCCTGTATAATCCGGAATTGCTTAAACTGAAAAGAATTGTTGCGTGGCATGGTGTATCAGGGATTTTGCTATAACCAGGGGGTGACTTCAGTCACCCCTTCAGTTATTCTATTCGTTGAATTTTCCTGATCAGCGGACGTTCCATCGATATCGGAACTTTCTCTTCAATCACACTGCTCGAATCCAGGCCAAGCGCTTTCACATCGTTTATACTAAGCAGGCGGGTGAAGGCGTGCAGGCCCATAACCATGGATTCCCACGGTGATAGCTTATAATCGCGGGTCATTACCCGGTCCAGGTTAACAAACAGGAAGTCAGCCGGGAAATGATGCTTCTTCAGTGATTCGTACGAACTGGTAAGCTTTATTTCCCCATTGGCTACCATGTCTTTCAGCACTTCCTTGAAGAACAGGTTAATGCGTTGTTCAATTTTAAATCCAAGGTGAAAGTCGACCCGGATCAGCGTACCGGGGATTATCTGATTGACTTCGTAACAGAAGGTATCCGGTTCGTCCACGGTATCCACATGCAGCAACCAGTAGGTCTGCGCACGCTTGGGCTGTTTGTTGAAGATCGAATACATGATCTTGGATTCGATCTGATGGATCTGGTTCGCCTTGATGATGTAAACCAGGTTAGTGGCTATCTGGGGAATTGATTTGTCGTTACTCAGGTCTTCAAACAGATGCAGGTACTTATTCACGTTCGAGAAACTGATGTGCCTGTTCTTGATCCGTCGTCCAAAGAACCAGCCCAGCATGATCAGCAAAAAACATAACCCGAGTGCTATAGAAAACCATCCGCCATTAGCGAATTTATGCAGGTTGGCTATAAGAAATGATCCTTCGATACTCCCAAAAAGTGCACCCATCAAGATCAAGAGTATGACAGGTACATGCTTCTCATTCAGATAATGAATCAACAACATGGAAGTCATGATCATCGTAATGGTGATCGAAAGACCGTAAGCCGCTTCCATATTTGATGACTCCTGAAATTTTAATACTACGAAACAACAGGCTACCCATAAAAGCCAGTTGACAAAAGGGATATACACCTGTCCTTTGATTGTTGTGGGGTGCAATACTTTAATCTTTGGCCAGAAATTCAAAGAGACAGCCTCACTGATCAGGGTATACGAACCCGTAATCAAAGCCTGACTGGCAATCACTGCCGCAGCCGTTGAGATCAGAATTCCGGGGATGAGAAACCAGGTAGGCATGATGGAATAAAATGGGTTCAGATCTTCAACATTATGCGGATGGCCCATCAGCCAGGCGCCCTGTCCGAGGTAATTCAGCACCAGGCTTATCTTTACAAATATCCATGAAATACGGATGTTTTTTATTCCGCAATGACCCAGATCCGAATACAGCGCTTCTGCTCCCGTAGTACAAAGAAAGACAGCTCCCAACAATATAAATCCTTTGGGATATTGAGTCAGGAAATCATAGGCATTAATCGGGTTCAATGCATTTAATATGTCGGGATAGGCCATCAATTGTACAGTTCCAAGCGTGGCAAGCATGGCAAACCAGACCACCATCATCGGGCCAAATGATTTTCCGATGAAGTTGGTCCCGAATTGTTGTATAAAGAACACGGCGGTAAGAATGACCAGTACAACGGGCAGAACAGCAATATTTGGATTAATCAACCGAAGCCCTTCGATTGAAGAAGTAACTGTAATGGAAGGGGTGATGACGCCGTCGGCTAAAAGGGCACCCCCGCCAATCATGGTAAGGACCGCCGCCCAAGACGATTTCTTTTTCATCAGGGCAAACAAGGCAAATATTCCTCCCTCACCATGGTTGTCGGCCCTCAGGGTGATAATCACATATTTAAAGGTGGTTTGCAGGGTAAGGGTCCAGAAGACACAGGAGATGGAACCATAAACCAGCAGCTTATCAAAATGGTCTACCCCTGCGATAATCGCTTTAACCACGTATAAGGGGCTGGTTCCAATGTCACCGAATACAATTCCGATGGTGATGAGTAATCCTGCAAACGTAACTTTACTCAACGATGACTGGGATTTCGTCTCCGACATATCAACTTTTATTTTAAAATTGCTTAAAAAAGGTCGCGCAAAGTTACTGAAAGACATTCTATTTTATTCTTTCTTAACAAATTTCCCTGTTGAACTTTTTAATTTATTAAGACTGGAAAAATTATTTATTTTATCAGGGGGGTATTAAAAGTGAAATATTTGCTGAAAATACACCTCGATTAGCCATCATACTCTCCTGAAAATCCTTTCAAACGGAAGTTTACCTGTCATTTATTTGCACCGATGCCGAATTTAAAAACCCTAAATACTTCATTTTTCCTGATAGTAATTCAATGTCGTTTAGTTAAGAAAAAATCTCAGTTAAAATCGTCATTGCGAGGAACGAAGCAATCTATAAATCAACAGATTGCTTCACTTCGTTCGCAATGACGGAGTTAACGAAACGACATTGGATAGTAATTCATCGGGTTATTAAACTGTTTCAACAAAGATTTTGTTTTTGACCAATAGTATTGAAATACCGGTCGTCACTATTATCGGAAGGCTATCGAGAGGGGTTAACGCTTCACCTTGTGTATACCTTGTGTGTACATTGAGTGTACCTTGTGTGTACCTTGTGTGTTCACGAACACATAAGATACACTTATTGTACACTTATTCTATACGAAATGTATACTTAAGTAGTTACCCGATCCCAGACTGATTATCAAGCGAACCCGACTCCGTACTTTTCGGAAAGACCAAGGGATGGTTTGTTAAACTACAATTTGTATCTTTGAATCCTTAAAACTTATGAAGACATGAACATCGAAGAATTCATCGAATATTGCCTGTCGAAACCCGGGGTGACCGAAGAATTCCCTTTTGATGAAACCACCCTGGTTTTTAAGGTAATGGGCAAAATGTTTGCCCTGACCAACCTGAAAGGCGACTGGAGCCTGAGCCTGAAGTGTGATCCCGAACGGGCCATAGAACTGCGTGAAACCTATCCCGCTATTCAACCGGCCTACCATATGAATAAAACGCACTGGAATTCAGTGTATATGGATGGATCGCTCCCTGCAAAACTGGTACTGGAACTGGTTGATCATTCGTATCGGCTGGTGGTTGATAAATTGCCGTTGAAGTTAAAGACCCACCTGGATTACCCTTGACAGACAGCTTTAGCAGGGTTAATTATGGGTTAAATTTGAACAAATATATCTATTTATGGAGACCTACGAATTGAAAGGCGAATACATTGAGTTGATTAAGTTGCTGAAATTCATGCGGATCAGCGAGTCGGGGGGAGATGCAAAGGCGATGGTCGAAGAGGGCCTGGTGTTTCGCAACGGCGAGCAGGAATTCCGCAAACGGGCCAAACTACGGGTGGGCGATCTGATTGAAGTTTTGGAGTATAAAGTCAGGATAGAATAGTATTAAAAATACAATGTCGTTTATTTAATGCCATGCAATGACGCTCTGATGAGGGATTGCTTCGTACCTACC
>DIZL01000042.1 GCA_002429385.1 Prolixibacteraceae bacterium UBA6029
TCTTTTGCGGAGTTAAGGTTATAGACCGGATAACAGCATAATTTTCAGAGCCTACCATGGATTTGAAAAAGTTGCGAGCTTTCAGTTAAACCTTGAAATTTCGGATGGCCCTTTCTGATGCATTGTTGTCTGGTGAGATTTTGCCAGTAATAATTACCAGAAATAAAACCAGTTTGAAAAATTAAAAATCTTTCAAACTTCTCAAAACAAATAAAAAGTTACGCAACTGAAAACGCAAAATATAGCATTTTATAGCATTTTTGAGCACGAAAAGGGCACTCCAGTATTCTGCTTTAAATTTTGTCAACATTGACAATTTAGAGGAACCAAATTGGAGGAGCTTAATAACTAATGCACTTCCCAAATTTTTATAAAATTCTTGCTGCATAAATCGTTTCTCTGCCCGTTTACTTCGCAGCAGCCGTCTATCTGAAAGCAAACAAATCCAACGATCATAAAATTTCAGTGGATGATGTGTATCTGTTTGCTGTAATTCTTTTAATAATGCCAGCCAGTCCTTATTGGACAACTTGTTTGTAATGAACCTAGTTGTGAGGTAAGAGAATGAATGGAATTAATATCAGGTGATCAGTTTGCTGATCATTGGATTAAACGCTTTGGAAAAAACTATTACCGGGTCACCTGGTTTTAAGTCTTCCAGATCATTTTCGAAGGCAATAACTTTGATGATCTGGTTATTTTCAGCAATCACAGTTACCAGAAACAGCGTGTCTTGTTTGTCGATTCGGGCAATCTGCCCTGTAATCTGCACTTTACCGCTGATGTTGTTATGTGAAAATACCTCATCAGGAATTCCGTTTCGGGTAATAATGCCATTTTCTAAACAAATTACACGAGTAGCCAATCGGAAAACTTCGTTTAAATCATGGCTAACCAACAGGGTTGTAACTCCCAGGAGCTGGTGTGCCTTTGCTATTTCATGCTGCAGAGAGTTTCGCATTTGGGCGTCAAGGGCCGAAAGTGGTTCGTCAAGTAATAATAATTGTGGTTTTCGGGCAAGGGCACGAGCCAATGCAACGCGCTGTTTTTGTCCCCCCGATAATCCATTGGGTTTACGATGGCGGAATTCAGTAAGGTCAAAAATACCCAATAAGTCGTTGATCAAAGACTCATTCTTTTCGGATTGGGCAAACCGGATATTTTGTTCCACGGTCATGTTGGGGAACAGGGCGAAATCCTGGAACATTAAACTGATGTTTCGCTTTTGTGGCGCAACATTCACCTGGTTTGCAGAATCAAACCACACCTTGTTGCCAAAACGTATCATTCCTTTATCAGGGGCCACGAGTCCTGCAAGTATGCGCAGCAGGGTGGTTTTTCCGGCTCCTGAATTACCAAACAGAGCAACAAGTTCACCCATTTGGATGCTGGTTTGAATCATCAGTTTTAAAGGCCCATTGGCAGTCAACATCTTCTTTTCAACATCGATGAAGATCAGATCATTTTCCATGAGTCGTATTTTTTATTGACACTGTAGATGATGGTAAGTAAAATTAGTGAAGTAAGGAAAAGGATCAGGGCATATTGATTGGCAGACTTGAAATTGAGAGCTTGTACTTCGTCGTAAATGGCAATGGACGCCACACGGGTTACTCCTTGCATATTTCCGCCGACCATGAGCACAATTCCGAATTCGCCAATGCTGTGGGCAAAGGTAAGTGCAACGGCAGTAATGATGGATGGCTTAATATTTGGCAGCAAGACCTTGAAAAAGGTTGTTGTTTTCGATTTACCCAGGGTATAGGATGCTTCACGCAGACTGTCGGGTAAAGCACGTAAGCCGTTGTGCAGTGGCTGAATCATGAATGGCAGGCTAAATATGACTGAAGCAATCAGTACCCCTTCAAAGGAAAACGCCAGTCGGACATCGAAAACCCGTCCGAGCCACTCACCAAACCAGTTTCGGGGACTGTATATCACCAGCATGTAATATCCGATTACTGATGGGGGTAAAACCATGGGCATACTCACCAGGGCTTCAATGAGTGGTTTAATCCTGACTTTGGTGGATGCGAGCCAATAGGAAAAAGGCAAGCCGATCAGGATTAGAATGAGGGTTGTTGAAACTGCCAATTTCAGAGTAAGCCAGAGGGTTTGGATAAATTGTGGGTCCATTGGGATTATATTTTCATGAATGAGACCTCATTGGATTTTACCAGTGCTTCCACTTCGTCTCCAATGTTTAACTGGAGCATATCAACTGAACGGGAGGTGATCGCGGAAATAATAATAGATTGCTGAAATTGCAAACTGATTTTGCTTAACAATTCGCCCCTTTCAATGGACAGTACGATGCATTTCATCCGATTACGCATGCTAATCATCCCCGATAGGTTTTTGGCTAACGACACCTCAGTTTCCTTAAATACAAGGTAGATCGTGTTCCCTGGTTGAAGCCATTGTTGTTGGGGAGCCGAATCAATGAGCATAGCTGAAAAGTTGTGCCCATCGACTTCCGCATCTACTAAAAGAATTGCACCAGATTGTTGGATGCGGGAAATTTTGCCAGTTAATTTATTCATTGGGTACGGTATATCCGTTTTTTTCAAAAATAGGTTTGCACTGTTCGCTTAAGACAAATTTCATGAATTTGGCTGCTTCAGGGTTGGTTTTCCAATTTTTTACCAGAACCATTGTCTGTTCAATTTGAGAATACGACTTTGGATCAATCACATAGACAGAACCTTTCATTTCAGGAGATAAAGTCAGGGACATTGCCAAAAATCCAACTTCGGCATTCCCTGTTTGTGTGAACTGTGCGGCTTGTGAAATGTTATCGGCATAGATAATTTTGTCCTTCACTTTTTCGTACAAACCTACAGATTTTAAACATTCAATGGCCCGGTCGCCATAAGGGGCCAGATCAGGTTTGGCAATGGCAATCTTTTTCACAGAGGCATCGGTTAATACTTCCATACCCTTTGATACATCGATTGTATTACTCCATAATGCAAGCTTTCCGAGGACATAAGTTTTTATTTCTCCGGAAGTGGCTCCCTGCTCTTTTAGTTTAAACGGAAACGAATTATCTGCCGCCATAAAGATATCAAATTCGGCGCCATTCACTATTTGCTGGAGAAGTGCGCCTGAGGAACCAAAATTTACGTCAACAGTGACCTTAGGATTTATCTTCGCATAGTTGGTTTTAATTTCATCAAAAGCAAAGCGAAGATTTGCAGCTGCTGCAACTTTTACAGTTTGCGCCTGAGCTGACAAAGCAACCCATAAGGCTAAAATTGTTATTATTTGTTTCATGAATTGATTTTTAAATTTATAAATTACTTGTTTTCTATAACCACCGGAGTTTTATATAACTGAGGTTTAATTGTCAGCATCAGGAATGCATATTGCGGAAACTTGGAGTCGATGGCTGCCGATTTGTATTTCAATATTTTGGTACCATCGGTTGCCAAATAACCGCACCAGGCAAACTGGACTGCCGCTTCAGCAGAGAATTTATAGTTCAAAACGACATCTAATTCAGAACCTATATTCTTTTGTACCTCTGAAGTCCCAACTTTCATGTCTTTTGCCAGACTAAAAGCATAACAAGTTATATCCGAACTTAGTTTTTTACTAAATTTCAGATTGACACCACCAAAGTAGTTGATCAATCCACCTTTAGGTAAGGTTCCCCAGTATTCCATGTAACCATTGAATGAATGGTTTGTTGAATAAGGCAATTTATTGAATGTATTGGTTTCAGTTACAGCCAATGTGCTTGCAGAGCCTGAATAATAATCGGCACCTATCAATCCTGCGATTTTGTCGTTAATTGTATACGTAGCTTTTAATGCAAGCAAATAAGCATCCAGATCGACAGTTGGAGCGCTTTTCCCGAATTGGTAATATCCGGTGACCAAAAGGCCAAGTGGCATTTTATCATTTTTTAATTGCAAAGTACCACCAGTGGTGTAGCGATGATATAAATCCAGATTGGTTTTGCTTTTCATAAAGCCTTCATCTACAGCCAATAAACTCAAATCTAGTCCTTTGACAATTGCTTTGGTGAGATGCAGAAACGCAAGTTCTTTGTACATTTTGCTTACGTTATAAAATGAAGTGTCAGCATTGTAAGCTTTCTGGTTGTTATTGGCGTAGCCCAACTGAACATCCAATCCCGGTGCAAAATACCTGATCTGTGCCAAATCGTGTGAGTTGCCTGTATTGCTCCAGGGTGAAAGACTAAACAAACGGCCGTCCTCAAATTGTAATCCCTGTCGGCCAATCTTAAAACTAGTGCCTGAAAAAAGAAGCAATTCAGACCATGCCTCATATACACCTATGCTTCCTGTTGTTGCTGTAGTCGGTTGTTTGGTGTCTGTTTCTCCAAAAATGCGGGAATCCTGCAAAACTAATCGGGCACTTACTACTCCGCCTTTGTAATTGAAGTTCAATCGGGTGCGTTGCATGTTTACCAATGCGGATTTTAAAGCATCTGGCAATGGTTGGTTGAATCCTGACCTGTATTCTGAACGTGGCCGAAACTCTGCATCAATAATAGTTTGCCCGTAGCTTTCTGAAAAACTGAACAAAAGAAGCAATACTATGACTGCTAACGCGTAAACCTTTCTCATTTTTTGTATATTTAGACGTAAAAATTTTATTGAATTTTAATAGTCCGGAACTTATAAATCATTTGCAGCGATTGAGTTTCGTACATATCCATTTCGTTATAAAATAAATTAGATAAGGGTATTCAAAAAAAATCAGAGGTTGATTTCGATGTTGATCTGATCGACCACCTTTTTGATTTCTGCCTGAATCGTCTGGTATTCCCTTAGTATTCGTTCACCATAATCTGAAATAGATGTACCCCCTCCATTAGCACCCCCACGTTGCTTCAGAAACAGCGAAGAGGGTGCTATCCGGTTCATTTCTTTAACCATGGTCCAGACATGCTGGTAAGAGATTTCCATTTTTTTTGCCGCACCACTCAAGCTGCCATTATTCCTTATCTCTTTAATAAGCTGGACTTTTAGTGGGTTTACAAAGCTTACTCCATCTTTTTTTATTGATATTTGGCATTCAACTTCTATCATGACTAATGGCAATTACATTTTCCATCGTTACAATTGCAGGGAGTTCCGATAATTACTTCGGTCGATTTGATGATTGCAAAAGCCGTATCTCCCGGTTTCAGGTCTAATTCGGCAATTGCTTCTCTTGAAATAATGGCTGAAATAATATTTCCATTGCCAAGGTCGAGCATAACTTTAGCTGTAATCAAACCTTCGTCAACCTTTAGGATCTTACCTTTCAGTTGGTTTCGTGCACTTAGTTTCATTTTGTGTGAATTTTGAAGTTATAATTAAAAAGCTTTTAATGTCTCTACAGGTAATAGACAGCCTGATGTCCAATCCTTTAGTAAAGTAGCAAAACCGACCATCCGGGCAATTTCTTCATCGGTTGGTATCTTTTCAGGAACTATTTCGAGCGAACAGAAATTCATAAACGAGTTCATAAATCGCACTGCCAATGTAAATTCTTCGGGAACAGGCATGATCTTTTTGATTTCGTGCAACATTCCTGAAATGCTTGAATGTTCAGGAAAATTACCTTCCCGGATCAACAGGCTGGTCATAAAGTTCTCGACTGACATACTTATTACATTATAGATGACGATGTTCCCTAATTTTCCTTTGTGTGATGCATTTTGGGCAACACTGCAATAATCAATTGCTTCCTTAAAATAATTTTCCCATTCCATAGCGTAAGTTTTTAAAGTCCAGTGTCGTTTAGGTTGTTTGCCAAGGTGATTAATTCATCAATACTTAGGCTCCGTTTTTTTTTCAAAGCCATCTCTTTAACTTGCTCTGTAATTGAAACGACCTTTTTCTCGTTCAACCGCACGTTGTGCATCTCCAATATTTTTCGGATAATTGCTGTTCCTGAATGTCGGCCAATGGTCATTTCGGTTAACTTGCCAATTTCTGCAGGATGAAAAGCCTGGTAAGTCAATTCATTTTCCATCAGGCTGCGGCAATGAATGCCCGATTCGTGCCGACAAACCATATCGCCGATGATCGGTTTTGACGAATGGATTTTGCGAAACGAAACTTCGGACACGTACCTGCAAATTTCCTGAATGGTCAATAAATTAATGCCTGTACTTACATTGGCGCTTACTTTCATAGCGACAGCCAACTCTTCCAGACAGGCATTTCCGGCACGTTCACCCAAACCGTTAATGGTTGCACTGACTGTTTGCGCTCCGGATAGAAAAGCGCTCACCGAATTGGCTGTAGCCATGCCCAGGTCATTGTGTCCATGAAACTCAAAATCGACAAACGGGAAACGTTCAGTAGCCGACGAAAACAGTTCTGCTACAGAAAACGGATTTAAAATGCCAACAGTGTCAGCCAAACGAATGCGGTCAACTCCTTCAGCCAAACAAGCTGCAACGAAATCGAACAGGAATTCGCGATCGGCACGGGAGGCATCCTGAGCACCGATTGCTACAAATCCAAAAAACTTACGGGAAAGCTTAACCATTGGAGGCATTTGTTTAAGCACCCAAGCCCGACTTCGCCCGATTGCCTTTAGCTGAATATCAGAGACGGGAAAGGAAATGTTGATTCGTCCGGCACCGGTGCGGGCTGAGGCCACAATGTCGCATTCTTTTGCCCGAGCCCAGCACAAGGCATCGAACCGAAATCCAGAGTGGACAATTTCATGGATCATGCGCTGCTCATCTACACCCATAGCTGGAGTTCCGACTTCAACTTCTCTGACACCGCAATCTTCGAGCAAGGCTGCTATGCGAAGCTTTTCTGCGAGTGTAAATACCACACCAGGGGCCTGTTCTCCATCACGGAGTGTAGAATCGATGATATGTAGAAATGATGGTGTCATAGAAGTGCTTTTAATTTAAAGTTCAAAGTTCCAAGTTCAAAGTTCCAGATCTTGTTCTCCCTTTCTTTCTGGTTACTCACTGATCAAATATTCATCAACGGCATTACCTTCTTCGAGGGCATCGAGGATTTGGTCAATGCGATCGGTTGTAACTGCACCATACCAAAAGTTGTTGGGCTGAATAACCATTACTGGCCCCTGCGAACAAACGTTCAGACATGCAGTTGAAGATACCGCAGCATCGATACCCCGATCGGCGCATTCTTCGGTGACATATTGAATAAATTCGGCTGCCCCGTTTTTGTTACAAAAACCTTTGGCATCGCCCGCTACCCGGTACGAGTTGCAAATCAAAATGTGGTAATCTGGTTTTTTCATTGTTTTGAGATATTAGATAATAGATTTTAGACTAAAGACTTAAATTCAACAACCGGTAGCTTTCCCGGAGCAGACGGCACCGCATTTGAAAACGTCGGTCTTTTTCACGGTACGCAATTCTTTACCTTTATAGATAGCTTCCAATCCTTCGTCGATCAGTCCGGTCATTTCCACAATACGGATTCCGGTGCGACCAATAGTTGCCGAAGGACTTGGGCCGATTCCACCGACCAGCAGTGCACGACAATCATTTAAAAGTTCAGCAAGTTGTTCCCAGCGCTTTCCTCCTATTCCTGATGGAGGAGTATTTCGTTGTTCAACAAGTCGATAGCCATTTGGAGTTTCGCGGAAAATATAAACATTGTCAGCTTCTCCCAGATGTTGATTGACCAACATTCCTTCGTAACTGGCAACAGCGACATATGGACGGTTTTCGCCATTTTCAATTGTAAGATTGATTACTTCCGACATGATCTTTTTAGCTTCCAGATCATCTTCACCAAGTAATCCAACAGCATCGGCACGGCAGCGGGCACAATGAGTCATCGGTTTCAGATGTTTGGCAATTTTCAGCCTTATTTCACGCATGGTAAGCATGTCAGGTTCCTTCAGGTTTTCGTACATCGTGTCGGCAACAGGAAATAAAGGAATAGCATTCATTAATTCAGCGCCAAGTTCTTTTGCTTTTTCAGCTACACTTTCAACTAAATGGTCGTTAACTCCCGGGATCACGATGGTGTTGATTTTAACTGTGATTCCGAACCTGCGCAACATTTTGATTGCAACCAATTGGTTCTCAAGTAAAATATTTGCAGCGGCTTTGCCCACATAACCCCGATTACCAAAGCGTGCCCATTTATAAATATGCTGCGTTTCTTCAGTCTTGAGCCCATTCATTGTGATGGTAACATGACTCACACCAAGTTCAGCCAATTCCTCGGCAAAAGGAGCAACGTTCAATCCGTTGGACGAAAGGCATAGAATCATTTCAGGAAAATGTTCCCGCACCAAACGCAATGTGGTCATTGTTTCGCCCGGATTGGCAAATGGATCGCCTGGACCTGCAATACCCACTACGGAAAGATTTGGCATTTTATCCTTCAACTTAATCAGGTAAGCTAATGCCTGTTCCGGGGAAAGGATTTCACTGGTAACACCTGGGCGACTCTCGTTGACGCAGTCGTAATCGCGTTTGCAGTAATTGCACTGAATGTTGCATTTGGGGGCAACGGGTAAATGGACTCTGGCATATGTACCCTTCGCTTCGATATTAAAGCACGGATGTTTTTCGAGATCAATCATTGCGTTTGAGTTTTGTTTTGTGAGCGGGTGACTTGAGACACCCACTCACAAAAATTAATTACATATATTTATAGCCAACTTCCGAATTGTCCTGTTTGTAACCGATCAGCGCATTTGTAATCCGATCGAATAATTCCTGGGTTCCTGTGTAGCCAATGTGTTTGATTCGTTGTCCGCCAATGCGGTCGTGAATTGGAAATCCGCAACGAACAATCGGAATGTTCAAATCCCGGGCAATATAATAGGCTTTACTGTTTCCGATCAGAATATCTGGTTTGTTTTCGGCGCACCATTCGTGAATGATTTCGTAATCATATCCGTTTCTGGAGATGATCTTTTCAGTGTTTTCCGGACAATATTTTTTAATTTCTTCTTCCAGCATTCCGCTTTCACCACCTGATGCTGCCAATGCCACTTCAATTCCGATTTCGTTCAGGAATGCCGAGATGCCCAACACGAAATCTTCTTCGCCATATACGACAGCCCGTTTCCCGAAAATGTATTTGTGCCCGTCGACATACGAGTCAACCAGCCTGCCGCGCTCCTTTTTGTATTTCAATGGAATTTCTTTCCCTGAAACTTTAGTAAGAATTTCGAAGAGCTGATCGTTCAATCCAACCCCAACAGGCATGGGTAATCTAAAATTTTCAACACCAAACCTGGTTTGCAGATAATCACCTGCTGATGAAGATTGAGTATTTTTTTTCACCCTTCCAGCCAAACTTCCTTTGTTTTGGATAGTTCCGAATTCGATGGAAGCATGGGCATAGCCGCATTTCTTGATGAGTTCGATGGGGGTTCCTCCGTCGGGAATACGTTTGTAGGAGTCCCAGATTGGGTTATCCAGCGTTTCTGAATAATCAGGTAATAATATATAATCGATCCCAAAATCTTCCAGTATGGTTTTAATTTGCCTCAGGTCTTCCGGAGAAATAAAACCCGGAAAAATATTGAGGTGTTTGCCGGTTTCACCTGCTTCAGCCATTGATTTAACAATGGATGTTACTGCTTCATGAAACCCATCCATGTGCGAACCCTGATAACTGGGAGTTGACGCTGTAACAAAATGGGGCAATTCGGTGCGGTCAGTAAGATCTTTGTAAGTTTGGATATAGAAATTTACATCATCGCCAATGGTCTCGCTCAGGCAGGTTGTTGCCATACCGATCACTTCGGGTTGATACTGTCTGATAACATTATCGATGGCTGCATGGCAGTTGGCGCCTCCACCAAAAATGGTTGATTCTTCGCTGAAATTGGAAGATGCAATATCGACCGGTTCCTTGTAATGGCTGATCAAATAGCGGCGGATGTAAGTAGCGCAACCTTGTGAGCCATGAATAATAGGTACACATCCGCGGATGCCTTTGAAAGCCACGCTTGCACCGAGTGGAGCGCAAAGTTTGCAGGCGTTTCGGGTTGATTTAAAGGGTTCATCCTCTGTTTTTCTGTGTGGTGATTTAATAATAGTATCTTTCATGAAGCTTTTCTCCTTTTTCTTTTACAATTCCAAGTTTCAGATTTCAAGTTCCAAGTCGCCTTCGACCTTTAGTCAATAGTCATTTGAAAATTTTTTCTAATGACTATTGACTATTCTCAATTATTTCATAAACTTCCAGACCGGGCTGCAAACCGAGGCATGAACTTCTTTAGCGAAATTCAACATGCCTTCGTATCCGGCAAGTGCTTCTTTTCGTTCGTGGTTGTGATCGCAAAAACCTAATCCGAGTTTATATGCAATGGGCCGTTCCTTAACTCCTCCGATAAATAAATCTGCTCCGGTTTGTTTCACAAATTCTGAAAGTTCGTTTGGGTTTGAATCATCTACAATGATGGTTCCTTCGTCGCATAACTCTTTCAACAAATTATAGTCGTCCTGATTTCCTGTTTGTGAACCGACAACAACAGTTTTCATTCCCAGCAATCGTAATGCTTTTACCAGCGAAATGGCTTTGAAAGCGCCACCGACATAAATCGCGGCTCTTTTCCCTTCCAGTTTTTCCCGGTAGACCTGAAGTTCAGGTAAAAGTTTGCTGATTTCCTCCCGAACCAGTTCGCGTGCCTGTTTCATCATTTTGTCTGACTTAAAGAAACGTGCTACCTCGTATAGGGCATCCGACATGTCCTCAATGCCAAAATAGGAAACCTTCATAAACGGAGTGCCGTACTTTTCCTTCATGTCTTTGGCCAGGTAAATCATCGAACCTGAACACTGAACCACGTTCAATTGAGCTTTGTGGGCCTTACGAACATCATCGATCCGGCCATCGCCAGTCATGCAGGCAACCAAGTTGACGCCCATTCGCCGGTAATATTCGGCAAGCATCCAAAGTTCGCCAGCCAGGTTGAAATCGCCAAGAATATTGATGCTGTGTTCAGGAACTTCGGTAACGGTATCGGTTCCAATCAGTTTTGAAAGTGCATCGCAGGCTAGCTTGTAACCGTCTTTTTTTGTTCCGTTAAAGCCTTCCGACATGATCGGAATCACATCAATTCCTTTTTCGCTGGCAACACGTCGGCAAACTGCTTCCATGTCATCGCCAATTACACCAATGATACAAGTGCCATAAACAAATGCAGCTTTGGGTTTATATTGGTCAATCAGGCTGATCAATGCGTTGTATAACTTGGGTTCGCCACCAAAAACAACTTCCTTTTCCTTTAAGTCAGTAGTAAAACTCAGGCGATGAAGTTGTGGTCCAGATGATAATGAACCCCTGATGTCCCAGGTATAAGCTGCACATCCAACCGGTCCGTGAATGAGGTGTAGTGCATCGGCGATAGGATAAAGAACCACACGCGACCCGCAGAAAACACATGCTCGCTGTGACACCGAACCTGCCAGACTAGCCTTTTCACATGCAATTGCAACGTTGTCCTGTCCTTTTGTAACAATCTGTCCTTTCCGTTCTTTCAGTATCTCGTTCATCGTATTTGATTTTAATGAACGGGGAAGCGTGCGGGAAGCAGCTCCCCCGTTTCAACATTAAAAAGAAAATAGCCACCTCTATCCTCCTCACCCTAAGGAGGATATTTCTTTCCCGCTGAGATTACAACGGTAATTTATTTAAATCCTGACAGGAGGTAAGTCCCGTCAGGATTATCAAAAGCAGGTTGATTATTGTTTAGAACTTTTAGAATATTCCAAATCGATGCTTGTAGGGATTTTTCATCCCAAATTTATTTTGGAATCTGTCTTCCAGTGCATGGAGATCCTGAAACAAGTTCAGTATGACATGACAAAATCTACATCACCAGTTCAAACTTTTCTTCGAGGCAGGTGGCATCCTGTTTGTCCATGATGGCACTTAGGATTTTCTCGACGATACGAAGACCTCCCATGTAACCAAGTGTTGAGAAATAACTGTGACCAATGCGATCGACGATTGGGAAACCCATTCTTACAAATGGGATATTTTCGTCACGGGCAATATATTTGCCGTAGGTATTTCCAATTAATAGGTCGACAGGGTTTTCTTTGATCCATTGATGCATCAGGAACATATCTGCCTGGGGACCATTTTTATACTTGGTTTCAGGAACACGATCTGAGAGAATTTCCGCCATACGACTTTCAAAATATTTGCCAGGTGTTCCTGAAACGATATAGACCGGTTTCATATCCATATCGACCAAGAATTCAATGAGCGGAATGATGTTATCAGGATCGCCGAACACAGCAACACGTTTCCCGTAGAGGTATTGGTGCATATCGGTTATCACGTCGATAAGCCGGCCACGCTCTTCAGAGATCTGTTCTGGAATAGAGACCCGGCCTGCTTTTGCCAAAGCCTGGATAAAACGGTCGGTTGCTTTGATCCCAATAGGAATGTCGGTGATCTCGAATGGAACTTTACACTTATTATTTAATGAAATTGCGGCTTTTTGGGTAGCCCATTCGCCCAAACCAAGCGATTGCATGCTATCGCCCATACTTACCATTTCAGGAATGGTCGTTCCACCTTTCGGATACATTTCGAATTTTCCGGTCATTGGAGTATCTAGAACATCAGAAGTGTCGGGTATAAGTACCGATTTTATTTTCATTACCTTCATGAGTCTCTTCAGTTCGCGCATGTCAGCAGGTTCAACCCATCCTGAAAGAAGGTTGATCTGGCGACGTTTTTCGTCGGTTTTTTCGGCAAAATATTTTACAAAGGCTTCAAGCATATTGGCAAATCCGGTTACATGTGAACCTACATAACTTGGAGTTGCCGCCTGAACAATGAATTTGCCAAGCGGAACTTTACCTTCTTCCCGAGCCTTGATTACAATCTGGTTCAGGTCATCCCCAATAGTTTCGGACAGACAGGTTGAATGTACCGCAATGATTTCCGGTTCGTAAACCGTAAAAATGGTTTCGATTGCCTGCATCAGGTTGGCCTGTCCGCCAAAAACCGATGATCCTTCTGTAAATGAGCTTGTAGCAGCCATTACCGGTTCTTTATAATGACGGGTGAGTGCACTCCTGTGATAAGAACAGCAGCCTTGTGAACCATGACTGTGTGGCAAACATCCGTGAACGCCCAGTGCAGCGTACATTGCTCCAACCGGTTGACAGGTCTTGGCCGGATTGACGGTTAGGGCTTTCCGTTCTTTTACTTCATTTGTTGTATGTCGTAGTAACATAATCGTTCCTCCTTTTTTAAGCTTCAATTGTCATACTTCCCACCAGTTCAGATTCATGTTTCCATGGTGCATCAATCATTTTCCAGATTTTGGTGGCCAGCATTCGTTCCATCTCTATGTAAAAATTAATAGCGCCTCCAAAGGCTGCATAAGGACCGCCATAATCGTAACTGTGCAATTGTTTCAAAGGAATACCGGCTTTTTGAACCACGTATTTCTCTTTGATACCTGCACAGAATACATCCGGCTTGTAGAATTCGATTAACTTTTCAGTTTCCCAGTGATTGATATCATCGATAACCAGAGAATTTTTGTTCATATCAGGCATCATTCCGGCGTATTCTTTGAATTCATAACCCAAACGCTGTAATTCAGCTTTTTTCTCGACCAAATCGTTACGGAATAATTTTTCGTCTTTAGTCACCACCAATTCTTCAATATTTCGGGAATCAGCATCTATTTTGATGGTTGGCAACACTTTGCGGCCTTCATAGTCATCGCGGTGAGCAAACTCATAACCGGCAGATACCGTGCGGATTCCAAGCTCACTAAACAAATCCTGGTAATGATGGGCACGTGAACCACCTACAAACATCATTGCCAGTTTGCCTTCGACACGTGGTTTTATTGATTTTCTTACCTCTTCCACCTTTACCATTTCGCGTTCGATAATTTCTTCCACTTTGGCTTTCAGATCGGCATCTCCAAAATAATCAGCTACTTTCCGAAGGGATTTAGCCGTCGATTCAGCTCCAACAAAGTTTACTTTGATCCATGGAATGCCATATTTTTCTTCCATCATTTCGGCAATGTAGTTGATGGAACGGTGACACATGACCATATTCAAGTCGGCAGTGTGTGAATATTCCATGCTTTTAATGGTTGAGTTTCCTGAAAAAGACGACAATAAGGTAATTCCGGCTTCTTCGAATAAAGCTTCGAGTTCGAACGCATCACCGCCAATGTTGTATTCGCCCAGCATATTCACCTGGAATTTACCAGTTCGTTCGCGGTCGTTTAGACCTACCACGTTTTTAAAAACACCATTGTTGGCAATGTGATGACCGGCCGACTGTGATACACCCCGGTAACCTTCGCAACTAAAACCAAAAATATTGATTCCGAGTTCGGCCTTCATATCCCGGGAAACCGAATGAACATCATCGCCAATCAAACCTACCGGACAGGTTGAAAAGACACCGATGGCTTTTGGTTTAAATATTTCATAAGCTTCGCGAATAGCTTCCTTCAGTTTGGCCTCACCACCAAATACAATGTTTTCGTCCTGCATGTCGGTTGAAAAACAATAGGTAATATAGTTATCTTCACCTTCGGCAGGTCTGGTTTGATTGCGGCGGGTTAACCAGGCGTAAAAGCTGCATCCGATTGGTCCGTGTACCAGGTTAATGATGTCCCGGGTTGGCCCGAGTACTACCCCTTTACAACCGGCATAAGTACACCCGCGTTGGGTTATGATTCCTGGAATGGTGCGGACATTGGCCAAAATTTCCTGTTCGATTGCCGGGTCATTAATCAAAATTGCTTTGACTCTTTTTTTTGCAATTTTAGGTGGATACTTTTTCATGATCTCTTCACGAAGCGCGAGTAGATCGAGTAATCCATTGGAATAATCTTTTCTTTTTTGCATAATGGTAAGTTTTAATCCAGTGTTATTTCGCCGGTTTCGCCGGTTCTTACCCGGACTGATTCATATAATGGGATGACGAATATTTTTCCGTCACCCGGTTCTGGAGTCTGGTTTGTATCAATGATGGTTTCAATCGCTTTATTGAGGTTCTCATCAGTAACAACCAGAGTCACCACGCGCTGAGGGCGGAGACGAGGTTCCTTGCTCAAATGGGCCAAGGCTTCAGGAAGGTCTTTTTTAATACCTTCCAGCACTTTCGCATCCCAAAGACCTTTTCCTCTGCCAAACACTTTTCCTGTTGCCGTCATCGAAGGAAGGCCGGCAGCCGATAAAGCCATTTTGGTTTCGTTCATCTTGTTGATGCGTATGATTGCCATAATTAACTTCATAATTGTACAGTTTTTGGTTATAATTCCTTGGTTCCGCGACTGATGGTATAGGCTTCTTCAACCGGAGTGATGAAGATTTTCCCGTCGCCAAAAGCTCCTTTGGGTTCGGTGCGGGCCGCTTCCATGATGGTAGTTACCGCGTAATCCTTGTCTTCATCCTTGATAACTATGAGCAGCATTTCTTTTGGCAACTCATCATAGGTTACATCGCCAATTTTAATACCACGCTGTTTCCCGCGTCCCACTACCGGAATTTTTGTTACTGCAACATATCCCGCTTCAAACAAAGCATTTAAAACTTTACTCGATTTGTCAGGACGAATAATTGCTCTGATCATTAACATACTTTGATTCTCCTATTTTTTAGTTTGCGATTCCGAAATCAATTAACAAAGTCTCCAGGTCTTCCATTTCCAATGGTTTTGGAATAACGAAATTGGTGTTTTCGTTTATGGCTTTGGATAACTTACGGTATTCCTCAGCCTGATTATGTGTTGGTTCAAATTCGATGACCGTCTTACGATTAATTTCAGCACGCTGAACCATGTTGTCGCGTGGAACAAAGTGGATCATTTTTGTTCCCAACTGACGGGCCAGTTCTTCGATCATTTCACGTTCGTTGTCCACATTGCGTGAATTACAGATCAGTCCGCCCAAACGGACAATTCCAGCCTGAGCGTATTTTTTAATTCCTTTACAAATATTGTTGGCAGCGTACATGGCCATCATTTCACCTGAAACAACGATGTAGATTTCTTCGGCCTTCCCTTCCCTCATCGGCATGGCAAAACCTCCGCAAACCACATCACCCAATACATCATAAAAGGTATAATCGATCTTGTATTTTTCATCCCATCCACCTAGCTGTTCCAGTAGGTTAATTGAGGTGATGATTCCACGACCGGCGCATCCAACGCCTGGTTCCGGCCCACCTGATTCAACACAACGGGTTCCGCCAAATCCAGGTTTCACAACATCATCGAGGTCGATATCCTCACCTTCTTCCCGAAGGGTATCCAGAACTGTTTTCTGGGCCAGTCCACCCAGCAGCAAACGAGTTGAGTCCGCTTTCGGGTCACAACCCACTACCATAATATTAAATCCTGCCTCTGCTAATCCTGCAACTGTGTTTTGAGTGGTTGTGGATTTACCGATTCCACCTTTACCATAAATTGCGATCTTTCTCATTTCTGTATTTTTAAGGGTTAAACTTTCTTGTTTGGCAGAAGCATTACGACAATGATGCCAAGTAAGTCCAAAGTTTCAGGTTTCAGGTTTCAGGATTCAAACTATATGTTGGAAATCTGTAACTTAGGAGAGGTAATATTTTCATGAAAAATATTGTGGCAGGAAATAATCCTACGTTTTGGTAGGAAATGCAGAAGTGGCGTACCAAACGTGTTGCAGGGCATGAAGTCAATGCAGGCAAGGGTTTAAAGGGACTTAATATTGGCTTAACCTACGTTTTGGTAGGAATAGCATGTCAGAAATGATGAAGGGGAAAAAAAGAAAATTGAGATGTGCGATGATGGAATTAAAGGAGTTGGTTTGGAAGGCTGATAAGATAAAATTCAGGAACGAAATAATATGATACTTTAAAGCTTCCGTTCCCAAAACATCATCAGGGGAACACAATCGGAAAACCCCATCTTTTTGTAAAGCGATTTTGCGTTGAGATTGTCTTCCCGGACTTCAAGATTGATACGGCAATACCCGTTTTGAAAAGCAAAATTGATTATTCCCGCAAGCAGAAATTGGCCAGCGCCTATATTTCGAAATTCAGGAGCGATAATAAGATCATGAATATTAAGGATTGGTTTTGCCTTGAATGTAGAAAAGTTGTGGTTGCAGTTGGCTATACCAGCGAATTGATCGCCAAGAAGAACAAAGAATCCGAGATAACCAGTATAGGCTTTTAATCCGGCAATTATTTTTGGTGCAAAACCTTCTTCCATCTCAGCATTGTTTCCCATCGGATCGCACATATAATCATTAAGCAATTTTATTAATTGCCAGGCATGTAATTCGTTCTGAAGATCGACAGGCAAGATTGAGAGTTCCATGTAAAAATAATTTGGTGAAAGAATAAGACTTAATAAAGGTAAGGTATTCCGGGACGGCAATACCAAGTGGAATTACAGTATCACTTTGAACCTCTCGGTGGAAAATTACCAATCCATCAGACTTTAAATCTCCAGGCATCAATATTGTATTTTTTCAGGCGGATGCCAAGCAATCGTTCAGTGACCTTTAATTCTTCCGAAGCTTTGGCTATATTGCCTTTTGAACTGACCAATGCTTCCCGGATCAATTGTTTTTCAACTTGCTCAATGGTATAGGTCATGCCCCCTGAAGCCTTCGTGTTGGTCGAATCGGCAGTTTGCAAGGATGGTGGCAGATCGTAACTGTGAATTACATTGTCTTTGCTGAGTATACATGCTCTTTCAATGCAATTCTCCAATTCACGGATGTTGCCCGGCCAACGGTAAACCATCAGCATATTCAGGGCTGAGGTAGTAATCCGGGTAATTTTCGATTTATTGCGTAGATTGAATTTTTCAATGAAATGATCGACCAATGATGGGATGTCGTTACGACGATCTCGTAAGGGGGGCATAAAGATCGGGAATACATTGATGCGATAGTATAAATCTTCGCGAAATTCGTTGTTCTGAATCATATCTTCCAAATTCCTGTTGGTCGCACAAACAATGCGAACATCTATTTTAATGGTTTCTGTTCCGCCCAACCGTTCGAACTCTCGTTGCTGAATAAGTCGCAATAATTTCACCTGAGTCGAAAGGGGGATATCGCCAATTTCATCCAGAAAAATAGTGCCGCCATCGGCAAGTTCAAAGCGACCTTTCCGTCGTGCTTCAGCCCCTGTAAAAGCACCTTTCTCATGACCGAACAATTCACTTTCGATCAATGTATCAGGCAAGGCCGAACAGTTTACCTTGATGAAACTTTTTTTGGCACGTGGACTTGAAAAGTGAATCGTATCGGCAATCAGTTCTTTCCCAATTCCACTTTCGCCTCTGATTAAAACTGTTGAGTTGGTTTCTGCAACCATATTGACCAATGAATAAACATCACGCATTTTGCTTGAATTTCCAACGATATTTCCAGGTCTGAAATCTTTTTCAAGTTGGCTTTGCAATAGAACATTTTTCTGCTTCAATACCTCAATTTCTTCAAGACGTTCCTGTTTGCTTCGGACACTCCTGGCAATCATTGATCCAATAATCGACAATAGTCGGTTATCTTCATCATATAAAATATGTGGATTGTAAATTCGAATCACACTTAGTGTTCCGGTAACTTTGCCATCTTCAATAATCGGGGTGCATATAAAGGTAAGTTCTTGACCATCTTTGGTTAAGTCTTGGCCGGTACGGTTCAGAAATAAGCTTGATTTTGAAATTTTATCAATAATTACTGCTCGAGAAAGTTCAACCACACGACCAATAATACCTTCACCAAGCTTGTAGCGACCGCGTGCCTGTTGCACCGCACTGTAGCCATAGGCAGCCTCGATCATGATACTTTCTGACTCCCGGTTAAAGATGGTCAGAAAACTGCGTTCGGCATCCAGACACCGAACTACCATCTCAAGGATTCCAGACAAATCGCTTTTCAATTCCTTGCTTTGAATTAATCGTTGACTGATATCAGCAAGCAATTCAAGTTCCTTCATCCCATAACATTCATCGCCTGCCTTATTACATTTGAATTCCATAACAATTATCTTTTTGACAATGAATAATCCAATGTTCTATCTATTTGAGCAAATATCAAGTTATTTATCTCATATAGTTATAAAAGTAAACAATTTGCTTTCAATTTAATGAATAATTAACAAGTTGAATGAATTCTACATTTTATATCCAATGTTATACTATTTGAGTTTAAATTGATTGGAAAATGATGCGGGCTGCTCTAATCCATCTTTCTGGCAATTTCTCTCAGTGAAATTTTGTCTTCTATGGACAGTGCTTTAATCAGCTCAATCTTTTGTAGGATAATATATTTTTCAGGAGTAATGGGTCAACTTTAGAAAATATTTTGGATATCGTTTGGTAGCTTCTTCCCAGCTTCTCGACCAGGTATTCCGATTCACGAATAACTGAAACCACATTGTTCATATAATGGACGAGTTCAATGATTGTTTGCTTTATTTGTTCGACCAGTATTTCATCTTTGTTCTTTACAAAGTTCCATCCCCAAATTTTGCCAAGCTTCTTCTATTTGGGTTATGCTTATTATTTCAGGATCGTAAATTATGGTAGCTTCACCGAGTTTAACTTCAATAACAGTTATACCAATCTTGGTCAGATCCTCTTTTACCAAACGAATATAGCTGGAACATATCATATTTTTATAAAAATCCGATGGTTGATATCCCTTTTCTGTTGATCCATCTTGCTAACGGGAATTAAGAGTAAAAATGCAAATAAGTAATTTCAGATTGCATTCTGTAATGAAGATCCCTGAATCATATGATTTGATGTAAAATTCTCGAATCCGGTTCGTTTCTCAATAAAACCTTGCAAGAACCTAACAAAATTAACAAGCAACTCGAAAGTAAACTTGTAATTGATTGATATTGAGTTCTAATATATGACTCGATTTGACTACCACAAATCAAATTTGGTGTTAAGCTAGAGAATAGCCAGTTTAGAGAATGTTCCACTTGAAAGCAACCAAATCCAACATTTATAAAAAACTAATTTTGTCAATTCTGACAATAATAATAAATAACGTCAGTAACTACCAAAAATAAACCCACTAAACAGTATATGAAATCAACCAGAAATCCACTCAAAAAAATCCAAAAGGGCACTCAAGGGCACTCCAGATGGGCACTCCAGAAAATAAAAAAGACCTTACATCGCTGTAAGGTATTGATAATAAAAGTGGAGAATATCGGAATCCCGAGTCCTCGGGATGACCTTTTGACTACACTGATAAAGAACAATTGAAAGAACTCCGTGTAATCAAAGAACTGATTGACCAGGTTTATCAGTCTAGCCGCATGTATTGGAAATCCGTCCGGCAGCAAAACTTGCCGGTCACAATCAAATACCCCAAATGGTCGCCCAAATAGCATCCCACTTCGATGGTGTCGAAATCCTGGTTCATCCACGGTTAAAGGATCATTATCCACTGGTTGGTATTCAGCAATTCAACGGACAGGAGCTTAAACTTCCACTGGATACGCGGTTTTATCCCTCGTTGGAGAAGTTGGGTGAGCACCGGAGAAGGTTTGGGGTATAAATGCCAGAAATGAAGATTAATGGATTAAAAGTTGTTACGTCTGATTTTAGCCACAAAGCTTTAATAAAGATAGGTCAACGCCTTAGTTTAAGTACTGTTTTAGTACTGTATAAGTACAAAGTCATGAGTTTTAGTATTTAAAACAATGGTAAACTGTATTTAATCTATGGAATTGGTAAAGCTTTATTGAATTCATCCTCTACTAAAGGATCATTATCCATTATTAGGTATTCAGCAATTCAATGGTCAGGAGCTTAAACTTCCATCGGATTCGAGGTTTTATCCTTCGTTGGAGAAGTTGGGTGAACACCGGAGAAGGTTTGGGGTGTAAATTATTTCTCAAATCGGATCATAGGCAGAACGTGCAGAACGTGCAGTAATTTATGGAAAGGGTGTCGGTCAGAATAGACGTATCCCAAATCCCTTTTTCTCTGTTCGCAGAACCCTTCCGAGATTATCGTACCAAACCGTAGAGACTGAGCCATCGTTACCTGTTTGGCTTATCCCATAAACCGACTCAGTTAGTTTATGGGTGCCTGTTCACACGTAAGTTATTGAAGATTAGTTCCAAATTGTACTCCAAACTGAGATGAGGGTAACAATTGCTGAGTGCTATCCCAATCTGCATTGGTGAGTTCGTGAGTTCGTGAGTTCGCAAGTTCGCAAGTTCGCAAGTTCGCAAGCTTCTTTATTTATGGAATCATCAACTGTTGAAACGGTCTAATTGAAACCCGGAAAAGTAAAAATATACGAACTTGCGAACTTGCGAACTTGCGAAACCAGCCACTGTTTAACGCAAGATCAGTGCTCCTGGCTCTCTTGCTGAAGCATAAGAATAGTCTAAAGGCCTTGGCACTCCCGACGTATCAAACCCGTCAGGTGCAGATTGCCTGTCAGCAAGGGCATGCAAATCAGCGCCCCCGATCGGGATCATTTTTACAGGCGGAAATTAGAGGATGAGTAGACTAAATCTCAAACCGGATCATATCGGCCAAATGTGTGAAATATTCGGTAGACCAGATATCCAATTCTACGGGATTTTTAATGAATGGCCTGACATCGGCCTTTACCATTTCGATATTGGTTTTCAATATTACTTCCTTGAGTATCTGAATAAAATTATTTTGTGTTAACTCACCAACGGGTAATGATCCAAACTGGATGGTTCGTTCACTCAGATGTTGAAAATTTAATGGCGTATTGTTTCTGACATACCATTCGAAATCATACCAGTCACGTCCTTTTACCCTGTTTTTCCAGCTTCGGAAAAGCAGTGCATGCATTTTTCCGGCATACAAATCAGGCAGGGTATAACAACGGGCCATAAATGAAAAGGGAAGCAATAAGAATTTTTCTTCAGTAATAAACCCCAAAGGAGGATTTGTATCGACTTCAATCTTGATTTTAATGGTGCGTTCAGTCCGAAACTGCATGTTATAGACCGCAGTATCATCTTTCAAAAAAGCAGACTCAACATTGGTTTGTATTTTCTTTTTCTTCTTATAGATCACAACATCCCTGCCAAGGGCATTAAATTCCATTTTTATAGATTCAAAATAATCTTCAAGCCTAAAATCCACTTCAGATTGTAAGAGGGAAAAATCCATGTCCTCAGAAAATCGCTGCAGTCCATAAAAAATACGAAGGCATGTGCCTCCATAAAAAGCGGCTTTATTGAAAAAACCGCCCCGGTATAATCCTGCAAGGGCTACCTGTTGCATCACTTCATGTTGGGCATTTACAGAATCTATATCAGTCAGAATCTCATACCGGGATAACATTTGATCAAATAAATTCATCGTTCCAGTAATTTATACAGTTGGTTCAGTTCTGTTTTTTTTCTTCCTGCATCAATACATTGCCTGATGATTTCAGTATTAAAATTTTCAACAGCAGAGAAATCTATTCTCAGATCCTCCTCAAGATACAGCTGCATGGCCTTCACGGATTGCAATTTAAGTCCGGAGGTTGCATAGATCATATCACAAAGTGCCTTTTCAGGAGAAGCAATCAGGTAGGCATAACGATTGTCGACAATTTCCTGGCGTATTCCTACCTGGAAGTAGGCTTTTGGTGCTGAAACATATTCAAAATTACCAATTGGCGTAGAAAAATTCCTGGCCCGCTTAAGCGTCAGTGAACGCAGGGTATGCACCCTTTCGGGAATAAGCTGATAGAAAGAGAGCGCATACTCGAACGAAACATAGGAAGGTCCATAAAGATGGTTGGCAATCAATTCTTTGGAAACAGGCAAATGATGCAAGCCAGGAGAAACGACATATAAGCCTTTTTTAAGGCGAATTAATTCACCCTTGTCTTCCATTTTAGATACCTTATCCCTGGGATACCTGTAATCACCCAATACGGTTGCCAAGGAAGGAAAATCGATAGGTACAATTCCAATTTCTTCCAGTGTAATCATAGTTTCCTATTAATAAATGACTACAAATATAGTAGATTTTGCACAGATAATCGATTAACAATCGATTATCTGTACAAATACTACTATATTTATCGGTTAAATTGAATTGTTCACTATCTTATACGGATGTTTAATTTATGGTCGTTTTCATTAGTCCTTTTACGGATAAATATTCATCCAACCACCATTAATGAATTTCATTGCCAGAAAGATAATTCGCAGCAATAATTAATCTATAAGTGCGTTTAGAAACTACCAGCATTATTTATATATCATAAAATTTTTAATATTCTAAATCATTGTAATGAAGGCAATTAAAGTATTAGTCCTTATTGCTATCATTTTTTCTAATCTGGAATCAAATGGTCAGCAATTTTTGTCGGGAGATAATGAATCTCTAAAACTCTATAAGCTGGGTACTAATTTAATTGAGCAAGGAAAATACAAAAGTGCAGATTCAGTTCTGACATTGGTGCTAAATAAATTTAAAAATGAAGATATCTATTATAACAGAGGGATTGCAAGACTGTATAAAGCAGACACCTGTGGCTTTTGCGAAGATATGGAAATTGCAGCAAATAAGTATTTTGATGATGAAGCCAGAAAGTTATCAAACAGGTTATGTTGCTTTAAAGTCGACACCATTTATTACGATAAGAAATTTAATATTTCTAATCGGTCCCGCTACAAATACCTTGAAGAAATTCAGTATAAAAAGCCATCGAATCAAAGGATAGTTTTATTGCATGAATTAGACGCCAAAGTTGATCACCCGACCTTCGATTTTGGAGGTGATGGAGGTCTTGTAAATTTTCAAATGAAACCTACTGATATAATTGCAAAATACAGTGTTATTGACTCTGTAAAATACTATTATTCAACAACTAAGAAAGCTTTCATATCGCACAAAAGTCAGTATGATGATTTCAAGGAAAAGGCCAGGTTATTTTTAAGTGCAAAATATCAATCACTTAAGGATCAAAATTCAGGAGCGAAAATAAGCGTACAAGTTGAACTAAAAATATCACCAACAGGAGAAATAACAGATGGTAAATATCTGGGAATATTCCCTGAAATTAAACTCGGAGATCAGGAAACGGATCTTAAGAATGATATTTTAAATATTATCAGGCATTATCCAAAAGCAACGCCTGCATCATTCAAAGGTGATAAAGTGCATTTCATTGCTAATGATTTTATTGATTTTTAGTTTACCAAAACAAAACAAGTTGAGTTTATACATCTTATCTGTTGAGTAAAAACAGCCTCTCCAAAACCATGTCATTCAGAACCTTTAATCGGACAAATTGTTATTATACGAGTAATAATCAATCCAAAAAAATTATCATGAAATACAACGAACTTGGTAAAACAGGCGTATTGGTTTCTGAGCTGTGCCTCGGAGCCATGACCTTTGGAGGAAAAGGCTACTGGCAGGCCATTGGGCAGGTACCTCAGGATGAAGTGAACCAAATCATTAAAACATCTCTGGATAGTGGTATAAACTTCATTGATACTGCTAATGCCTATTCAGAAGGTCTATCAGAAATCATGTTGGGCGAAGCACTGAAGACCTTGGGAGTAAACCGACAGGAAGTGGTTATTGCCACCAAGGTAAGAATTCGCATGGGACCAGGGGCCAACCAGGTGGGTCTTTCGCGCCTGCACATCATGGACTCGGTAAACGACAGTCTGAAACGGATGAATCTTTCGCACATTGATTTACTTTACATCCATGGGGTCGACCCAATTACCCCGCTCGAAGAAACCATGCGCGGACTGGAAGATGTGGTTCGGTCGGGCAAAGTGCGGTACCTCGGAATTAGTAATCATCCCGCCTGGAAGGTTATAAAAGCCAACGACTATGCCGAAAAGATGGGATGGACTAAATTTGTAGCTTCACAAAACTATTACAGCATTGGGAGCCGCGATATCGAACGTGAAATTGTCCCTATGGCCCTGAGTGAAGGAATCGGCATCATGCCATGGAGTCCTCTGGCTGGGGGATTCCTCTCCGGAAAATTCACCCGTAATAACATAGTGGCCGGCAACAGCCGACGTGATGCTTTTGACTTCCCTCCTATCAATAAAGAAAAAGCTTATGACATCATTGATGTGATGGCCGAAATAGGCAAGCGCCATGGCGTTTCAGTGGCTACCGTAGCATTAAACTGGGTGATTAGACAACCGGCAGTAACCAGCACCATTATCGGGGCTAAAACACTGGAACAATTGAATGATAATATTGCCTCGGTCAATCTGCAACTCACTACTGAGGACCTGAACCAACTCAATGAAGTCAGTGCCCTGACCTCTGAATACCCGGGATGGATGGTTAACCGGCAATTGCAGGGACGCTGGCCTGAACAAAAATAATTAGCTACAAATAGGTATCGGAGAAAAGGTAAAGGCCGTCATCCAGCGAATGGAGACGGCCTTTGTATTTTAAAAAGATCAGGATATCTTACTTCATATCGTATACCCTTGTGGTTTTTCTCTCTCCGTCCTGTGTAGTGAATGAGGATTGAACGGTAAGGGTTTTTGCATTGGTGAGCGTCCATATTTCGGTTGATTTCATTGTCATGGACTGACCATTCCTATCCATAGTCCATGAGGTTGCAATGTTAAGAGTCAACCCGTCAGCCGACCAGCTGGCAACAGATTTGCTTTCACCCCTGGTAGAAGTGTTTACACTTTCTTTCCCGTCGAGTGTATATTTTGAAGTGGTAGTCACGGATTCTCCGTTTTGGTTGGTCCGTGTTCTCACCACAGTCAGGAGATTAGCCTCCTGGGTAGCCACAAAATTACCACCACCCATTCGTTGTCCCCCACCCTGGCCAAGGTCACTTTTCTCTGTATTCAGAGTCCAGGTACCCGAGAAGTTTACCTTCCCTGCCTGTGCGTTTGCAACTATCGGTGCCATAAATGCCAGCATGACAATGAATACCATTGACCGCATAAGAAGGCTACTCCTCTGAATTTTCTCAACATTTCTTTTCATTTTCTTTAATTTAGGTGAATAGATATTAATTTAGATTCTATCAAAGTTAAATATTAAAATCTTGTTTCAAAATAATACCTTTAAACTCGTAAAAACAAAGAACCAACTTAACCTGCTATGAATAAAAAATACGGCCTTTTGCTGATTATCCTCCTGTTGCCGATGATGTTTACTTATGGGCAAAACAATATCTATCAGTCAATTCTTTTTCCCCGATTAGAAAATAAATAATCCTTTTTCTCTCGCATAAGCTTTAAATCTAAAATACCGGATCATGAACAGAAGAAATTTCATCAGGACCACTTCCATGGTAGCAGGCGCAGTGATCATTGCAGAACCCTCGGTTCTTGCCAGTATCAGGAGCCCTGCGGAGCAGACCTGGTTTGACCGACCTATGCGATGGGCACAGCTCACACTGGTCGAAAATGATCCCGGAAGTTTTGATCCTGACTTCTGGCTCAGTTATTTTAAACGGATTCATGCCGATGGCACCACCCTGAGCGCCGGCGGGGTTGTAGCCTATTATCCTACCGATATACCCTTGCACCACCGGAGCGACTGGTTGGGTAATTCAGATCCTTTTGGTTATCTTGTGAAGGGAAGCCGTAAGTTGAATATGTCCATCATAGCGCGTACCGATCCCCACGCCGCAAGGCAAAATGTATATGAGACCCATCCTGACTGGATTGCAGTAACTGCCAATGGAGAGAAACGCCGTCACTGGGCGAATAAGGATCTGTGGGTAACCTGTGCCCTGGGACCTTATAATTTTGAGTTTATGACCCAGGTTCACCGTGAGATTATGGAACGCTATCAACCTGATGGCATATTCTCGAACCGATGGGCCGGAAGCGGTATTTGTTACTGCGAACATTGCATCAAAAATTTCAAAGACTATTCGGGACTCGAACTGCCAAAAAGCAGTGACCGATTCGACAAGACTTACCAGAAATATTCAGAATGGAGCACCAACCGGTTGAAGGAATTGTGGCTTCAGTGGGATGGAGTCATCCGGGGTAAAAAATCCACTTCACGGTTTATCCCGAATGGGTTTCCGGATAAGGTCGTGACCGGAAAGCTTTCGGATATTGTATTCACCGACCACCAGGCCAGAAGCGGTGTTACCATGCCATGGTCAAACGGAATGGGCGCCAAAGAATTACGTGCATCCATCGGCATGAAGCCACTCGGAGGTATATTCAGTGTGGGTGTGGAGGAACAATACCGCTGGAATGATTCGGTTCAGACTGAAGCGGAAATCAGAATCTGGGTAGCCGAGGGAACAGCCAACGGTATGAGGCCGTGGTTCACCAAGTTCTCCGGAGTACTGTATGATAAACGTTGGCTGGATATAATGGATAAAATATACCAGGTGCATTACCGTAATGAGCGATACCTGAGAAACACTGCACCAATGGCCCGTGTGGGTATGGTGTTTTCGGAACAGAACCGGAATTACGGGAGTGAAACCTGGCAACAAAAGAGCGGTGATCATGCCCTTGGGATGTACCATGCGCTGATCGAAGACCGCATGCCTTTTGAGATGGTCAATGACCGCTTGCTTGATGCTGAACACCTGAAACCGTTTAAATTGTTGATTTTACCAAATACAGCCCAGCTTTCTATGGAACAGTGCGATCAAATCCGGAAATTTGCGGAGGGGGGAGGAAGTCTGCTTGCTACTTTCGAAACATCCCTTTATGATGAGGATGGTAATCGGAGGACAGATTTCGGCCTGACAGACCTTTTTGGTGTTTCCTACGATAAAAGCGTAGAAGGACCCATGCAAAACAGTTATCTGCGTCTGAAAGAGGATCAGGCAACCAAACAATTTCACCCGGTATTGAAAGGATTGGAAGATGCTTACCGAATCATTAACACCGTTCATCAGGTAAAGATAATCCCCCGGATGACCTTCCCTGATCCCGTGACACTGATACCCTCCTACCCCGACCTTCCGATGGAAGATGTATATCCCCGGGTACCGGACACTGACATCCGCGAGCTTTACCTGCGTGATGTTGGCAAAGGAAGGATTGCCTATTTCCCGGGAGATATTGACCGCACTTTCTGGCAACTCATGAGCGCCGATCATGGACAACTTCTTCGAAATACAATCCGCTGGGCATTGAAGGAGGAATCCATTGTGGACGTAAAAGGTCCGGGGGTGATCGATGTCACCGTATGGCGGCAGGCCGGATCGATGACCGTGCACCTTGTAAACCTGACCAACCCGATGATGATGAAAGGGCCGTTCAGGGAACTGATACCGGTTGATCAACAGGTCAGCATCAATCTTCCGGACGGAGCAATCGTGAAAGGAGTCAGACTGCTGGTCAGGGAACAGAATATTGATTTTAAAGTCATGGATGGAAAGATAACCGTAAATGTGCCACAGATACTGGATCACGAGATTATTGGAATTGATTTAAAAACGACTTGAACTAAAAAGCATAGTGCAAACGGGTGCAAATGAGTGCAAAATGAATCGTTTTTCTGGAATCATGAATTTGGTTGCCTAACTTAGAATAAAAATAGCACCGGGAAGGATTTCTTAAATATCAAGTCTAACAAGAGCAGGAGATAAGACCTAACGCAAATTATTAACAGATGATTAAAATTAATACAGTAACAGCAACCTCATCATGAAAAAGTCAGAACATAATCAACCGGAGAAAAATGAAGGAAGTCCTTACGGGGGCAACAGCCGAAGGTCGTTCCTAAAGAAAACCGCTGCCGCAACGGTTCTTTTTGCAGGCGCGGATTTCTTCTCATTTGGCGCTGGAACCATGACCAACAGAATTGAGGCTAATGCAGACACTCCATGGTACAGACGGGTGACCCGCTGGGGCCAGACCAATATTACTGAAAAAGATCCTGAACACTATGATATTGCCTGGTGGAGAAACCAATGGAAAACCACACAGACTCAGGGAGTGATCATCAATGCAGGCGGTATCGTGGCTTATTACCCAAGTAAGGTGCCGCTTCACCGACCAGCGCAGTATTTAGGGGGCCGGGACCTTTTTGGTGATCTCTGCCGTGCTGCCCATGAAGATGGTCTGGTTGTGTTTGCCCGCATGGATTCAAACCGTGCCCATGAAGAGTTTTATCAGGCACATCCCGACTGGTTTGCCCTGGATGCGTCGGGAAAACCCTATAAGGCAGGCGAGCTGTATATCACCTGTGTAAATAGCCCCTACTATAACGAACATATCCCTTCAATTCTGACCGAAGTGTCAGAGCTGTATCATCCCGAAGGATTCACCGATAACAGCTGGAGCGGTCTGGGACGCGATTCAATCTGTTACTGTGAAAACTGCAAAAAGAGATTCAGGGATAAGAGCGGAATGGACATACCACTAATCAAAAACTGGGATGATCAGGCTTACCGGAAATGGATTCAATGGAATTACAACCGGCGACTTGAAATATGGGATCTAAATAACCGCACCACAAAGTCAGCCGGTGGAAAGGACTGTATCTGGTCAGGGATGAACAGTGGTTCCATCAATGGACAGTCGAGGAGTTTTCGTAATTACAAAGAGATCTGCAGCCGGGCTGAAATCATTATGCTTGACTCGCAGGCCCGCAGCGATGCAGATGGTTTTCAGCAAAACGCTGACATCGGAAAGATCATTCATGGTTTGTTGGGATGGGATAAACTTGTTCCTGAAAGTATGGCCATGTATCAGATGGGAAGGCCAACTTTCCGTCTGGCAAGTAAACCAGTTGCCGAAGCGAGAATGTGGATGATTGAAGGAATAGCAGGGGGGATCCAACCCTGGTGGCATTATGTCGGCGCTTCACATGAAGACCGGCGTATGTATCATACTCCGGGATCGGTATTCCGCTGGCATAAAACGAATGAAGAATTCCTGATCAACCGCAATCCAGTTGCAACTGTAGGCATTGTCTGGTCACAAGAGAATATGGATTTCTATGGACGTGACGAGGCCGAGCTGATGGTGGAACTTCCCTGGCGAGGCATCACACAGGCACTTATTCGTGCCCGGATTCCGTATCAGCCTGTTCATGCTGACCACATCACACGGGAGGCAAAGAATTTTTCTCTGCTAATACTTCCCAATCTGGGTCTTATGACGGATAGCCAGATTACAGCTGTTAAGCGGTTTGTTGAAAATGGCGGAGGTTTACTGGCAACGGGTGAAAGCAGCTTGTACAGCGAATGGGGCGATCGGCGATCAGACTTTGGCTTGGGTGATTTGTTCGGCGCTCATACCGATAACCAACAAGACCATACAGGTGTAAGTCTGAGAAAGAGGGCTAATGAAACCTATCATACCTATCTTCGACTCACCCCTGAATTACGGGCCAATGTGGATGGTCCGCAAACCGGAATGGAACCTTTGGTTAAAGGCTTGCGTCATCCGGTATTCAAAGGATTCGAAGAAACAGATATCCTGTCGTTTGGTGGTATCCTGGAACCTGTCAGAACAGATCCCGGAGCCGAAGTGCTGATGACCTTTATTCCACAGTTCCCGATTTACCCACCCGAAACAGCCTGGATGAGAGAACCCAAAACAAATATTCCGGGTTTGATTCTGAACGTCACTTCCGGCAGAGGCCGCATTGCTTATTTGCCCGCTGATCTGGACAGGCAGTTTGGACGATACAATCTGCCGGATCATGGGAACCTGCTGGCTAACTTTATTCGCTGGGCGGCAAAAGATAATATCCCACTGACAGTTGAATGTGCCGGACTGATTGACTGTAACCTTTACCGGCAAGCCGGAAGATTGATCCTGCATTTAGTCAATCTGACCAGTGCAGGAACCTGGCGACAGCCAATGGACGAATATATTCCGATAGGTCCGTTAAAGGTAAGTGTCAGATTGCCAGAAACTATTCGTGGCCGAAAACTGCAGCTGCTGGTGTCGGATGAGAAAATTTCAGGTAAAGTGGAAAATGGATGGGTTCAATTCACGATCAGATCAATTACTGATCATGAGGTCATAGTTATCATCTAACAGTTACAAACTATTATTATGATTTTGAACATTCTAAGCAAATATAACTTAATCATGAAAATAAAAGATCGCATATTACAACTATCGGTTCTCCTGATTCCGACAATACTTTTATCATTCCAGGCAAAATGCCAGGTAGTCAACCCAACTCCTGAGGTATCGATCGTCACAGACAGACAACCCGGGATTTCCGTAATACATGGACTAAATAAATTAACCGAAGCTTTACAGTCAAAGAATATCATCTTCGAGAAGGTCTCTTCACTAGATGAAGCGAAGGGGAAAGAGATTCTGGTAACTGGCCTCTCTATCGGAAAGGGAGAAGCAGCACAGCTTTTGAAAGCAGGGAAACAAACAGTACCCGAAGTTTCGGAAGCTTTAATCGTATGGAAGCCCAAACGAAAGAACATATCCGTCTGGGTGATCAGTGGCTATGATGACCGTGGTCTGATGTATGGATTGCTGGATGTTGCCAATCGAATTGGCTGGAGTGCGGACAGGAATAATCCGATGAGTGAAGTCAAAGAAATCACGGAAAAGCCTGATATAAGTGAACGGGCCATATCCATCTATACCATGAACAGGGCATATTGGGAAAGCAGGTTTTATGATGAAGCTTACTGGACCAGATACCTTGATCTGCTTGCAGAGGACAGGTTTAACTCCATGGTTGTGATTTTCGGATATGAGAACGGAGGATTTCTTGCACCTTGTTATCCTTATTTCTTTAATACCGAAGGCTACTCTGAGGTTCAGATGATGGGCATTACAGCCAATGACCAACAGCGTAATCTAAAGGCATTGAATCAATTGATTAAGATGGCGCATGACCGGGGTATTCGCTTTACAGTTGGCATCTGGGATCATATTTACAGAGGAGGCGTTCAGGGTGGCGGCATTCCCGGGACAGACAAGACACCTGAGAAACCGGTTAAAGGGTTAGTTTGGGGGGTGAACAGCCGTAATTTGATCTCCTATACGAAAACAGCACTGGCCAGATTTGTTAAGCTTGTGCCTGCTCTGGATGCCATTCAGTTCAGAATGCATAACGAATCAGGGCTTAAAAAGGAAGAGCAACTTGATTTCTGGACTGATGTTTTCAAAATGATGAAAGCGAGTTCACCTAATCTGAGGCTCGACCTTCGGGCAAAGGAGTTGCCTGAAGCGGTCGTTCAAAGTGCACTGGATATTGGTATAAATTTCAGGATTACTACCAAATACTGGATGGAACAGATGGGAATGCCGTATCATCCGACTCAGATTAATCCGGAAAAGAGCCCACGCCGCCAGAGTTATGCGGACATGTTGCGTTATCCGCAACAGTACAAAATGCATTGGAGATTATGGAATGGTGGTACATCACGGATACTGTTGTGGGGCGACCCGGAATATGTCCGGCGGTTTGCTGAAACCACTCACCTGTATGACGGGGAGGGTTATGAGGTCAATGAACCGTTGGCTACCAAAATGGAAGCCCAGCCTCATGATGCAAAACCTTTTGAGTTATTAAATCCGCAATTCCGCTACTATGATTATGAATTTGAGCGTTACTGGCATTTCTTCCAGGTGTTTGGGCGCATAGGTTATAATCCCGCAACCTCACCGGATACATGGAATAAAGAATTTGAATTGCGTTTTGGTAAATTAGCAGCTCCTTTTATCAAAACAGCTCTTCACAAGGCAAGCTGGATTCTTCCGCGAATAGTTTCGTCGGTCTATCCTTACAGTGGTTTCCCTATGACCCGTGGCTGGGCAGAGAAACAGTGCCTGGGAAGTTTACCAGAATATGCAAGGAATGAAGGTAGCGATATTCAGCAATTTGCCAATTTCGATGAAGAAGCACAACTGCTTATTGAAGGTGGCGAAACTGTGAAGATTCTTCCTTCCATGAATAGTCGCTGGTTTGAGCAAACTTCAATAGATCTGAATAAGCTGATCGGTGAAGCTGAAGCGATAGGAAATTCAAAGAACAAAGAATTCATCTCTACCATAACAGATCTTAAGATTCTTTCCAATTTGGCCCTGTATCATTCCAGAAGAATACCTGCTGCAGTCAATTATCGTATTTTCGAACGAACGCAGGATGTTTCTGCGCTTGACCGGGCAATTGTATCAGAACGCAATGCCATTGAAGCGTGGAGGCAAATTGTGGCCTCAGCCGGAGATGTTTATACTGATGACTTAATGATGGGAGTTCGCGGTGCCGACCTCTGCGGGCATTGGAAAGATGAACTTGTTATGCTGGAAAAGGGATTAGCTGATCTGGAACAAAAAAGAATCGCATTTAAAGCTGATGGATCCATCGGGAATGCCCCAAATTACAAAGTAGCAACTATTGCTGACTGGAATGAACGTTTTCAGATTACTCACCGTCCTGTTATAAATGCTATGGCAGGCAAACCAATTAAAATAACTGTTAAAGTGACGAATCCGGTTGGTGTAAAATGGGTGAGCCTGAGCTTCCGTAGTGTCAACCAGGATGTGGAGTACCGGAATATTCCGATGCTCCCGAACGGGAAAAAGGATACCTACGAAGCTACAGTGCCTTCCGAACAAATCAATTCTAACTATGATTTCATGTACTTTATAAAGGTGATGGATAAAGACAGTAATGGCTGCATCTATCCTGATCTGAATAAGGAAACACCTTATTTTATTGTGAAATTAATCAGATAATAGTAATAAGAACCACTATGAAAACCAATCGACGCACCTTTCTTTCGACCTCAATTATTGGGGGACTTGCTGCAACAATACCTATGACCTCATATGGTCAGCCGGCATCAGCGGCCAACTCTGACGCATTAATGGATAAATATGCAAAACTTGATGAAATACTAAAACAACCTATATTTAAAAAAGAACTGTTTAGTACTCCTGTAATTATTGAAACGCTCGAATTACTACGTTACGGGAATAGTTTTCTTTGCCGGGTGAGATCAAAAGATGGGGCCGAAGGAATCTCAGTTGGACACAGCGGACAGTTGAGGTCGCTTTACCCGATTTTCATCAACCTGTTACAACCATTTTTCCTGAATAAAGATGCTCGCGAGCTTGACCTGTTGCTTGAAAAGGTTTATATCTACAGCCTCAACTTCAGGTTATCCGGAATGGCGCTTGGAGTGCCGCTGGCAACCATAGAGTTTGCCATTCTCGACCTGATGGGACGAATTGCCGGAAAACCCATTGGTCAGCTCATTGGCGATATCCACCACCAGGAAGTTGCAGTATACCAGGCAACTGAATACCGTGAGAAATCTGTAGTGGAATCAATGGAACTTATTAAAAGGGACGTAGCGGAATACCAGGCAAAGGCTCTTAAGATTAAAGTCGGTGGATTGATGTTCGGGACCACAGACATGAATGCCGTTGGTCCGAGAGGCAGAACAGAAACCATCATTCCGCTTGTCCGAAAAACATTTGGCGATGACATGGTTCTTTATGCTGACTCAAATGGCTTCTATACTGTAGAGGAGGCGATCCGTGTTGGTAAACTCTTGGAAGAGTATAATTTTGAGTTCTTCGAAGAACCAGTTCCTTTTGATTGGTATGAAGAAACCAAACAGGTTGCCGATTCACTTAAAATTCCTGTAGCAGGAGGCGAACAAGAATATAGTCTTCATGGGTTTCGCTGGCTGATTGCTAATGATGGACTGCAAATAGTACAACCTGATACGTTCTACTTCGGGGGAATGATCCGCGCCATGAGAGTTGCACGAATGGCCAATGCATTCAGAAAATCATGTACCCCTCATATGACCGATGGTGATTTAGGATTTCTATATATGATGCATTTTGTATCTGCACTTCCAAATGCACTGCCCTTTCATGAATTCAAAGGTTTTAAAACTGATGTTATGTTTGAATGCAAAACTTCACTCCTTCAATGTAAAGATGGAATGGTTAAAGTACCTACCGGTCCGGGTTCAGGTGTAGAAATAGATCCTGAATTTATCAGGAAACACGAACAAGTAAAAAACTGATTCATCTATGAATATCTTATTAACGTCAACACTTGTAATTGTCAGCATCATTGCTATAATTATACTGACCTCCAGGTTAAAACTGAAAGCCTTCATTGCACTCTTTCTGGTTTCACTATTCCTGGCATTCACCACACTGCCTCCTGACACGATTGTGAGTACAATTAAAGAAGGTTTTGGCAACACCATGGCATCCATTGGATTTCTGATAATCCTTGGGGCAATTATTGGCATTACGCTCGATAAAACAGGCGGAACACTCAGTATTGCCAGGTATATTCTTTCAAAAACAGGAGAAAGCAGAAGTGCAATCGCAATAGGTATCACCGGGTTTATTACCGGGTTACCCATATTCTGTGATTCCGGATTTATTATTCTAAGCGGTCTGGCTAAATCGTTCAGTTCAAAGTCGAAACTGGCAATGCCTTTTATGGCAACAGTCCTTGCATGTTCGCTTTATTCGGTACACTGCCTGATTCCTCCTCATCCGGGAGCACTGGCAGCTGCCGGACTGCTTAAAGTAAACATTGGATATTTGATCTTAATGGGAACACTATTTGCAATCCCTGGTGCAGTGGCCGCTTATTTCTGGAGCAAATGGATGATCAGGGGGAAAAACTACCCTCCCGCGAAAGATATCCCGGTTGATAGTTCTATGACTCCGGATAAACTACCATCGGCCTTTCTTTCCTTTCTTCCTATAGTGGTTCCCCTGTTGCTAATCACGCTCAAATCGTTGTTAAATCTGTTCGACAAAGGAGGACAAAGTCTAATCTCCAGAATATTATTTTTCCCCGGCGAACCCATATTTGCACTATCAATAGGGGTTGTGCTGGCTATGTTCTTACTGAAAGAAAAGACAATTACATCGATGAATTCCGTGTTTTCAGAAGCTATTGAAAAAGCCGGCCCAATATTGATTGTCACTGCAGCAGGGGGGATGTTTGGAATGGTGATCAAAGCTACCGGTATCGGTGAAGCTACGGGAATGCTTCTAGCCGGGACAAGCATAGGTCTTGTCATCCCGTTTCTTATTGCCGCTGTTATGAAAACAGCCCAGGGATCTTCAACAGTAGCAATGATCACGACTGCATCATTTGTTGCACCTATGGTACCCATGCTAGATCTCGATTCGGAATGGGGCAGATTACTTGTAATGCTTTCTATGGGGGCTGGCTCTATGATTGTTTCTCATGCCAATGATTCTTACTTCTGGGTCGTTTCCAACTTCTCTGATATCGAACCGGATACTACTCTTAGAGTTTATTCATCTTCCACTATGATCATGGGATTGGTTGTATTTACCTGTGTATGGATCACTTCCCTAATAATATTGTAATCTTCAATCAGTCAGTACTAAAAAGCCGTCTCCAAATGAATGAAGACGGCCTTTTATATTTTATGATATCTGATACCGTATTATAGAACTGATAGGTATTCATCCGCACTGGCAGCTGCAATCTTTCCCGCTTCGATGGCCCGAACTACCAATGTAGCTCCTGCTTCAACATCGCCGCAGGCAAACACCTTTTCGTTTGAAGTTTGCTTTTTAGCATTTACTTTGACATTTCCACGCTGATCATATTCAATGCCCAACTGATCGAGTAATCCATTGTGAACAGGTTGGGTGAAACCCATCGACAGCAAAACTAAATCTACGACAATAATTTCTTCTGAACCATGTACCTCAGTCATTACCCATCGTCCTGATTCATCTTTATCCCAATTAACAGCCACCAGTTCAACCTGTTTTATTTCGCCATTTTCGCCTATAAACCGTTTGGTTGAAAGGCTCCAGCGACGTTCGCAACCTTCGAGGTGCGAACTTGAGGTGCGCAATGTGTTGGGCCAGTATGGCCATGGGTTGTTGTCAGCACGTTTTTCAGAAGGTTTCGGAAGAATCTCAATCTGTGTAACACTTCTGGCCTTTTGCCGGATTGAAGTACCCACACAGTCAGACCCTGTGTCTCCACCACCAATAATCAATACTTTTTTATCTTTTGCAAGGATATTTAGTTCTTCAGGAATATCTTCACCTGAGATTCGTTTATTCGATTGACTCAAAAACTCCATTGCATAATAAACGCCCTTCAGATCACGACCCTCAACAGGTAAATCCCTGGCTTGCTCTGCACCATTGGCCAGAACAACAGCATCAAATTGTGTCAGCAATTCATCACGCGTAATATCAACACCAACTGCCATATTGGTTTTAAATATGATTCCTTCGTCCAGGAAGATTTCCAGACGACGATCTATGATTGTTTTACTCAACTTAAAATCAGGAATACCAAAACGGAGCAAACCACCAATGGCTCCATTTTTCTCAAAAACAGTCACTTCGTGCCCGGCCTGATTCAATAAATCTGCTGCCGATAGTCCGGCAGGGCCGGAACCAACAATAGCTACCTTTTTACCGGTGCGTACTTCCGGAATACGAGGCTGAACAAATCCTAATCTAAAAGCATGTTCAACAGTTGAAGCTTCGTTTTCACGAATAGTTACGGCCTCGTTGTGAATGGCAAGTACACATGCTTTCTCACATGGCGCAGGACATACACGACCTGTAAACTCAGGGAAACTATTGGTTGAATGTAATGCCTCGTAGGCACCTTTCCAGTCTTTCTTGTATATTAAGTCCTGCCACTCCGGAATTTTGCTTCCTACCGGACATCCCCAATGACAAAATGGAATTCCGCAATCCATACAGCGCGCTGCCTGATCAATACGGTCTTTGTCGTCGAGAGTTTGTTCAACCTCACCATAATCATATATTCTGTCGTTCAATGGACGGTAACCAGCATCTTGTCGTCCTATGGTCATGAAACCTTTTGGATTTCCCATTGTAATTTATTATTTATATAATTCTTTGTTGCTTACTTTAATTATTCATGCCGTGTTGGGTCGTCTTCAGTTAACTGAAGTTTTTTCTCCAGCTCGCGAAGCTTTAATTCCTCAAGAACCTTCTTATATTCAAATGGAATCACCTTTACAAATTTTGGAAGGAATTCATCCCAGTTGGTAAGAATTTTTGCAGCCATGGTACTTTGTGTGTACAGAAGGTGTTTATTAATCATATCCTGTAATTCCACGATATCCGCTTTATCTTCAACCGGCCCTAATTCAACCAACCCTTTATTGCAGAAATATTCAAAGTTTCCTTCCTGATCGAGTACATAAGCAATACCTCCGCTCATACCGGCAGCAAAATTACGTCCGGTAGTACCCAGAACCACTACTCGTCCTCCAGTCATGTATTCGCAGCAATGATCACCGCTTCCTTCAATAACCGCTTTGGCTCCTGAATTACGGACACAGAATCGTTCACCGGCCACACCACGAATGTAGGCTTCTCCTGAAGTTGCCCCATAGAATGAAGTATTTCCGACAATGATATTTTCTTCAGGGTTGAAGGTTGAACCGACCGGAGGTACAACAATGATACGACCTCCGGAAAGGCCTTTTCCAATATAATCGTTTGAATCTCCTTCCAGCCTGAAACTGATACCTTTCACCAGGAATGCCCCGAAGCTTTGTCCGGCAGTTCCGGTAAAATTAGCCATAATGGTATTGTTCGGCAATCCTTCTTCTCCATATCGTCTTGAAATCTCGCCAGACAACATTGCTCCAATGGTTCGGTCAACATTGTTTATCGAATGCGACAGCCATACCTTCTCTTTACTCTTAATGGCTTTGTTAGCTTCTCTGATCAGGGTATGATCCAAATGATCTTCAATCGATTTGATGTTAGGGAACGTATTTCGGATATCATATTTTTTGGCTTCTTCAGGCATAAAAATTACCCTTGAAAAGTCCATTTTTTTCATTTTCCAGTTGCTAACCTCATAATTTTGTTCCAGAAGATCAGCACGACCAACGATTTCGTCAAAAGTGGCAACGCCAATTTCGGCCAGATGCTCACGAACTTCCATGGCAATGAAGCGGAAGAAATTGATAGCATATTCTGAACGTCCAATGAATCGTTTACGCAATGTTTCATCTTGTGTAGCAATACCTGCAGGACAGGTATTCAGGTGGCATTTTCTCATCATGATACAACCAAGAGTAATCAATGCGGAAGTTGCAAATCCGAATTCTTCACCACCCAACATGCCCAGAATTACAACATCCCGACCGGTCTTTAATTGTCCGTCGACCTGAAGTTTAACACGGCCTCGAAGATTGTTCATCACCAGGGTTTGTTGTGCTTCGGCAATACCTAATTCAATGGGCAGACCCGCAAATTTGATTGAACTTGCAGGACTGGCACCAGTACCACCCTCGCAGCCTGAAATTGTAATCAGATCGGAGAAAGCTTTAGCCACACCGGCAGCAATGGTTCCTACACCATTTTCGGCAACCAGTTTTACTGAAACTTTTGCTCTTGGGTTAGTCACTTTCAAGTCGTAAATCAGCTGAGCCAAATCTTCGATAGAATAAATATCATGATGTGGCGGTGGGGAGATAAGTGTAATCCCGGGAGTTGAATTCCTAAGTTTAGCGATTATAGTATTGATTTTAAACCCGGGTAACTGTCCGCCTTCACCTGGTTTTGCACCTTGCGCAATTTTTATCTGCAACTCATCGGCGTTAATCAAATAATTGTTCGTCACTCCGAACCTACCTGAAGCAACTTGTTTAATAGCGCTTCGCCGGTTAGTACCAAAACGCTCTGCATCCTCTCCACCTTCTCCGGTATTGCTCCGTCCTCCAATTGAATTCATGGCAACAGCCAGGGCTTCATGCGCTTCTTTGCTGATTGAACCGTATGACATGGCTCCGGTAACAAATCGTTTCAGGATATTTTCAACTGGTTCAACCAATGAAATATCAATCGGGTTACGTTTATATTTGAGGCAACCACGGATAAATGTTGGCTGTGCATTTTCGGAATCCACCTTCTTTGTGAATTCCTTGAAAACACTGTAATCATTGGTGCGGGTAGCCCATTGCAGTAATCCTATAGTTTCCGGATTCCAGGCATGATGTTCACCATACTTCCGGTAATGATATGTTCCAAAGGTTTCAAATCCAGAATTCACATTCTTATTTCTCGCATAGGCTTCCTTATGGAAGAGAAGTGATTCCTTGCAGATTTCTTCAAACCCTATTCCTCCAAATTTGGAAGATGTTCCGGTAAAATATTTGGAAATGACTTCATCGCTGATGCCCAATGCTTCAAATATCTGACACCCCTGGTAACTGCGAAGAGTTGAAATACCCATTTTTGACATGACCTTCAATAGTCCCTTGTCAATTGATTTTATATAATTATGACGGGCTTCACTATATTTCATATCTATCTCGCCATTCTTTACCATGTCGTCAATGGCAGAAAAAGCCAGATATGGATTTACAGAACTGGCGCCATAACCAAACAGCAGTGCAAAATGTGCAACCTCACGTGCTTCGGCGGTCTCGACTATAATCCCAATCTGCATCCGCTTCTGGGTCTGTATCAGATGGTGATGTACTGCAGCAACTGCCAACAAAGAAGGTATTGGTGCATACTCTTCAGAAATCTCACGATCGGAGAGAATAATGAAGTTCTTATGGTCGTCAACCGCCTTCTCTGCTTGTTTCAACAGGTCATCAAATGCTCTTTTGAAACCTGCCACACCTTCTTTCACCGGAAATACCATCGAAAGGGTTGCATGTGAAAACTGTTCGTGTTTCAGGTCTTTAATTTTCCCAAGATCGGTATTGGTGATAATGGGATCATCGAATTTGATCAGTTTGCAATGTATAGGTGATTCATCCAGAATATTGGTATGCAACGAACCAATATAATTGGTCAATGACATTACCAGTCCTTCACGGATTGAATCGATTGGCGGGTTGGTAACCTGTGCAAAGACCTGACGGAAATAATTAAAGAATCGTTGAGGCTTTTCAGAGAAACAAGCCATCGGAGTATCATTACCCATAGAACTTGTAGGCTCAGCGCCAGTAACGGCCATCGGCTTAATGATCATTTCCATATCCTCCTTCGAATAGCCAAAGACTTTCGAATACGTATTGAACTGATCTCCCAGTGAAGATGAAACACGTTGTTTCACTTCAATATCTTCCATAACCAGACGATTCTCCTTCAGCCAGTTTCCATAAGGATTACGCTGACTTAACTGGGCTTTTACTTCTTTATCAGGAATTATAATCCCCAGCTTGGTATCGACCAACAGAATTTTACCAGGGCGCAAACGACCCTTCTCTTTCACTTCTTCAGGAGCAAAAGTCTGAACGCCAACCTCAGATCCCATCACAATCAAGTCATTCTTGGTGATGATATATCTGGAAGGACGCAATCCGTTACGGTCAAGTGTACCACCGATGTAACGACCATCGGAAAACACCATCGAGGCCGGGCCATCCCAGGGCTCCATGATGGTCGAATGGTATTCATAGAATGCCTTAAGACTATCCGGGATAGGATTTTTTGAATTAAACGATTCAGGAATCATCATGCATAAGGCATGAGGAATCGATCGTCCGGTCATATGTATAAATTCGAGTGTATTATCAAATGAGGCTGAATCGGATTTATTGGGTTCGATAACCGGAAATACCTTTTTCAGATCATCCCCGAAAACCTCAGACTTAAGGAGAGCTTCGCGTGCCTGCATCCACATTCGGTTACCCTTTATGGTATTAATTTCGCCGTTGTGAGCCACCATACGGAAAGGCTGAGCCAAATCCCATGTTGGAAAAGTATTGGTACTGAAACGTGAATGTACCAATGCAATGGCGCTTGTAAATTTGGGATGAGTCAGATCCTTATAATATTCCCTTAACTGACTCGGCGTAAACATTCCCTTATAAATGATCACTTTGGATGATAAACTCGGAATATAGAATGTACCCTTATTGGGGATTTCTGATTCGCGAATTTCTTTTTCAGCCTGTTTCCGTACCAGATATAATTTTTGTTCCAGAACATCCTGTTCCAAATCAGCTTTTACGAATACCTGCCTGACATAGGGCTCCGTCAGTTTTGCAATCTCACCCGGAGCAGAACTGTCAACAGCCACATCACGGTATTCAATTAATTCCAGGCCTTCCAGTTTGATGTATTTGCTAAGAATATCCTGACACAAAGCTGCTTCTTCCCTGTCCTGAGGGAAGAAGATCAGTCCTGTCCCAAATTTACCCGAAACAGGTATATTTACCTTCAGCACTTCCTTAATATATTGATCCGGTATTTGCATCAGAATGCCGGCGCCATCACCAGTTTTATTATCCGAACTGGTAGCGCCACGGTGATCCATATTTTCAAGAACCTCTAATCCCCTCTCGATTATATCGTGCGACTTCTGGCCCTTAATATGTGCCACGAAACCAATCCCACAATTATCGTGCTCATTGGCTGGATCGTACAACCCCTGCGCTTTTGGTATACTTAAATTCATCATCTCTGTTTTATATTATTTTGTTTTCGCAAAAAGCTTTCAGACTGATCGATTTTTAATCATTCTGAACAAAACAATCTACAAAAATCTAAAATTTATAAGGAAATCAATCCTTTTCCTTACGAACTGAAAGCAAAAGTAGTGATATTAATAGAAAACACCAATTTCAGATTTGAACGGAAAAGGTTAAAAACTATCATTTCATTGAAAAACGAAGTAAACTATCCACACATCTAGTTAAAATACAATACTTTAAAATCTAAAACAAGGAAAGTTAGTAAAGGTTGGCTGAAATCAAAAAATAACGATTAATTAACAGAGTTTAATGTTGCTCCAGTAACCATTCAAACGCTTTTTCTATATTCCTGAAGTCGTAAGATTGTATTACATTTTTCATTCGGTCTGATATCTGTTCCAGGCATAGATTACCCAAACTTCCTTCATGGGTATGATTGATTTCCCGACCCGGTTCATACGTCCCGGCATTGATGCTGGCGCCAATCATTTTATAGGCATCGCGAAATGGCACTCCCTGCTGAACAAGTTTATTTACATCTTCGACACTGAACACGTATTTATAACGATCATCTGCCAACAAATCTTTATTTACGCTCATCTGATCAATGGCAAAACCGACAATGCTGATACAGTCGAGCAATTCCCCGAATGCGGGCATAAATACTTCTTTCAATATCTGCAGGTCCCGAAAATAGCCACTGGGCAGGTTATTGGTCATTAAGCTAATTTGATAGGGAATCGCCTGTATCTTATTGCAATGTGAACGAACCAACTCAAACACATCGGGATTCTTTTTGTGGGGCATAATGCTCGAACCCGTGGTTAACTCATCCGGAAGGGCAACAAAACCAAAGTTCTGGCTCATGAACAGGCAAACATCAAAGGCGAACTTTGAAATGGTGGCAGCTACCGATGACAAAGCAAATGCAACAGTTTTCTCCATTTTACCGCGTCCCATCTGGGCATAAATCACATTGTAATTCATGGATTCAAACCCAAGCAAATCTGTTGTCATCTGACGGTTGAGCGGAAAGGAAGAACCATATCCGGCTGCCGAACCCAGTGGATTCTGATTGGTAATCCGGAAAGCTGCCTGAAGTAAAACCAGGTCATCGACCAAACTTTCGGCATACGCACTAAACCACAGACCAAATGATGAGGGCATTGCCACCTGCAAATGTGTGTAACCGGGCATTAGGTATTGCTTGTTTGCTTCGGCTTTTGCCATCAACTTTTCGAACAATTCACTGACAGCAGACACCAATTTCTGGATTTCAGAACGGGTAAAAAGCTTTAAATCAAGCAATACCTGATCGTTACGTGAACGTCCGCTATGAATTTTCTTGCCGGTATCACCCAGCTTGCGTGTAAGCATCAACTCAACCTGTGAGTGCACATCTTCTACTCCTTCTTCAATCCTGAAATCCCCCTTTTCGATGATGCGATAGATCTCAACCAGTTCGGCTTGAAGCTCTGAAAGCTCATTTTCCGTAAGCAAATCAATGGTCGCCAGCATTCTGGCATGAGCAATCGAGCCTAGGACATCAAATTTCGCCAGGTACAAATCCAGTTCACGGTCCTTTCCCACTGTGAAGTTTTCGATTAATGCATTAACAGCGGTCCCTTTATCCCAGAGTTTCATAATGCGTCTATTTTTGGAAACCCAAAGATAATTCAAAATAGAGGTTTATGCATTTTAGGTGCATTTTTATTCAAATGCCACTGAATATTTTAATGTAGGTTTGATTTTAACGGTCTATCCTGACCCTTTACTATCTATTTTGTCGATTTCAGTGCAATTATAATTTTTCAGACAAAACACATGATCTGAATCTATTTAAAATTTACAGCCGATCTCAAAACTTATCCCATGGGGATTTATAGACAGATTATTGGATGTCATATTGTATCCTTTAAATCCAAGACCGAAAAATGGTATAAAATGTTTGCTTATATTAAAACAGACACCTGAACCAATATAGGTGTACAAACCTCTTTCCTGCACCAAAAAGGGCGGACCAAAATTGTAAATTCCATCCGTCTCAGTGATATCAGGTGATCCGGCAGGCACTTTTACTTTTTCGTAATACTTTAGAAATGTAATCCCTGTGGATAGTTCGATAAATGGTACTATAAATCTGTTTTCGCCAAAAAGATACCGCGCATTTATGAATACAGGAACCAATCTGATTTCTGACAATTTCAATCCATTATCATCGTGGTGCAGGCCAAATACATCCTCAACTCCCAGACCCAGTGAAAACTTTGGCGTAAACTGATACCCGGCCATCATGTTAAAACCGGTAAAATGATCGACATGGGTGCTTCTCAGATTCTGGTAATCGGCAATGATAAACGATTTCTCAAAAAGGGAACTGAACTTTCCTTTCTCAATTGCCTTGTCGCTTTTAGGATCAAGGGATATTGCTTCAGAATCAAAGACAAATAATATACAAATCAATATTAGGAAAATATGTCTCATGCCAATTGGGTTTGCTATTATTTTTTACAGAAGCAAACGATCACTAAGTTAAGAAATCTTCGACAGCTTTGGACAACGAACCACTATTTTGTGAGTATCAATAAATACCGGAGCTGGAACATTCAATTTACCGGGTTCTCCGTCATAGTGAAAAACAGAAGTATCGGCCACTTCAAGTTCAATGGATTTTGCCTTGTAGTAATCAACAAACGGCAGCTTAGGGATCAGTCTGGTAAACAAGGCCACTGCAAAAACAGGCATCCAGATTTTCGGAAATTTCTTCACCACCACCACATCGATTAAACCATCGGTCATACTTGCACCCGGCGCTATAAAGGCGTTGTTTCCGAATTGTGAGGCATTGGCAAAAGTGACCAGAAAAACAGGTTCTGTGATTGGAACTCCGTCAATTTTCATGTGTACCACAAAGGATTTAAATCGTATACTTTCCTGAATCACTAATTGAACATATCTTAAAAACCCGCGGGAGGAAGCTTTACTCATCTTGTCCGCAATCATCGCATCAAAACCAATGCCGCTGGTGCACAGAAAATGTTGATTATTCAGACGGCACACATCCAACTGAAGATTATTGCCATCGATCAACATTCTGGCGCTTTGATGCATATTCATCGAAATACCCAGTTCACGGGCCAATCCGTTTCCTGAACCCACCGGAATAATTCCCATTGGCGTGTTGCTGCCCAATAAACCTTGTGCAACTTCATTAACGGTACCATCGCCTCCTACAGCCACAACCAGATCAAAACCATCCTTTGAGGCTTTTGATGAAAGTTCGGTGGCATGGCCAGGATGGTCTGTAAAGGAATATTCTACGGAATAACCCTTCCTTATTAAATACGGGATCACGATATCGACAGCTTTCGCTCCCGCCATATGCCCTGCATATTTATTAATGATCAGGAATACTTTCCCCGTTTTTGTTTCTTCCATTGATTTGGTTTACGTTTTTCCTCTTATATCCAGGCTTTATAAGTCCGCAAAGATAAAAAACTGCCCCCAATAGGCTTTGCTATCCAGATAATAAAACAGGAAAATTGCTTTTTATAAATGAAAAACAATTGACTTATTAACTCACGTTACGCA
>DIZL01000034.1 GCA_002429385.1 Prolixibacteraceae bacterium UBA6029
CCAACATTTGAACAATCGAATGTAGTTTTATCCAAAACCAGTGAAGCAATACCGCAAGCATCGCTTGAACCATTGTTGACATCGGCAGCAGTGATCGTTGCTGCACCAGCAGCATCGAGTTGGATGGTGATGTTTTGAGCGATTGCAACAGGAGCAATATGGTTTTCAACAGTTACAGTCGAAGTTCCCGATGCAATATTTCCGTGAATATCAGTAACTGTTAAAGTCACTGTATTGGCGCCAACATTAGAACAATTGAATGCAGTTTTATCCAAAATCATGGTAGCAATACCACAAGCATCACTTGACCCATTGTTGACATCAGCAGCAGTAATTGCTGCAGCACCTGTTGCATCCAATTGAATGGTGATATTCTTGGTAATTACAACAGGAGCTATATTATCCACAACAGTTATGGCTTGGATGCAAGTCGAGCTGTTGCCTGATGCATCCTTAGCGGTCCAGACAACATTCGTGGTTCCAACCGGATACCAGTCAGAAGCATTACTTGTTCCGTTTTGGCTATTTGTTATCGTAACCGTTGTACAATTATCAGTTGCGGTTGGTGATGTAAGTTCTACCAAAGCCAGGCAACCATCATAGGTGGTATAATGAATGGTCATTTGGCCACCTTGCCAGAAGCCCACCCAACCGGGATAACCTGTAAAGTATAATTTAAAAGTATTGTTTCCTCCATAATTGTAAGCAGGTATTTGTCCTGAGAAATGGGTCGTGTGAGTTGTGGAAGAATGTAATAACTGTCCATTCCCAATCCAGGTGTCCGCAACATAAAGGTTTGCATAATCACCTGTACCACCCCATCCTTGATCTACAGCAGTAAAGGTCAGGTCGATTCCTGTTATTTTGGCACCAACAGGCAGCGGATCTGTAAAATTATAAACCCATGGTGACCAACCGTTAGTACTTCCACCTGAAGGAATGTTCATTACACGCGTTTCTTCACGGATTTGAGTATTATAAGCCGTTACGGGAGCAGGGCAAACAATACTTGGAGCAATATTGTCCTGAACAGTAACTACAGCAGTCGCAGAATTACTATTTCCACCTGCATCAGTCGCAGTCAGGATTACCGTATTGGCTCCTAAATTCGAACAACTGAATGATGTTTTATTCAGCACCAAAGAAGTAATACTACAATTATCGGATGAGCCATTGTTAACTTGTGCCGCAGTTATATTTACGGTACCGTTTTGGTCTAACTGAACGGTAATGTTCTTGGCAACAGCTACAGGTGCCACGTTGTCAACCTGATTAACCGTGAAACTGGCTAGTGTGCTACATCCGTTTGCATTAGTTACTGTTACGGAATAAGTTCCTGTTGTCAGATTATTGACATCCTGAGTTATAGCTCCATTAGACCAACTAAAGGTAAATGGTACTGGTCCAGATGATACAGTCAAATCAATAGCACCATCGTTTCCACCCGGACAGGTAACACTTTTAATTACAGCTGATAGTACTGGTTTTGGATTAACTGTAATTGTAACAGTGGCTGTTGCGGTTAGAACAGGTGTACAAGTTTCCATACCTCCGTATTCAACCACATAACCGGTGATATTTCCACCAACAGAGTTAGGATAATCATTCCAGGCGCCATTCGCGGTAAAATGTGCATAATGTTCTCCTCCCCGGTTTGGGTCGGTTGGACTATATTGTCCGATATTTGCACCACAATCGTTTGGTTCACCACTACTCCAGTTTGCATAGTTTCCATTGATTCCGGGAGCAGTTGAAGCCGAACAATTTCCATTTTTATATTGATCGGAAAATTGTCTTCCAAGTCCTCCGCTTTCCAGACCTTCAGGACCGGTAACCCATCTCCATACTCCTTCATTTGCCAGATCGCTGGCACCCATCCAGCCCTGTCCTTTGAGCTTGCTGGTAACAAACGACATTTCTTCTGCAGAAGTAACGGTTACAAGATATCCCTGCATTCCGTTAAAAGTTTTAGTACCAGCATCAGCTCTTGCTTGCTGCCATGTGATTCCATTGCTTGGCACCCACTCATAGTAATGATTATTCCCTGAAAAAGGTATTACACCATCGTTTGCTTTAATCGTATAGGTAAAAGTAACCGGACTTATTGATGGTGTTACTGAAGTATAAGTGAATGTATTATCCGGATTCTTTACCAAAGTTCCAACTGAAGGAGTTGTATTGTCACTTATTGTAAGTGCTGCTCCCTGAGGATGAGAATCATTGCCAAGAACATTAAATGTTACACTGCTTCCGGCACATGTTGAAGCTACATCATCCATAGCAACAGGAGTAATATCTGGCCTGAGAACTGTAAAGGAGCAGGATGCAGAATTATTAGAGGCATCTTTTGCCGTTAATATTACGTTGGCAGTTTCTCCTGGCGCAATACTGGTGCCTGCAACCGGATTTTGTGTCACTGTTACACCTCCTGAACCACAATTGTCACTAACAATTGAACTTGTTGTGTAATCAGGAATAACTTCGAGACAACTGGCAATTGTTTGATTCGCAATACAGGTGATCACTGGTTTTTCATTGTCTATAACTGTAACGTTGAAAGTACACGAAGATACTCCACAACTATTAGTAGCAGTTGCAGTTACTATAGTGGTTCCTTTAGCAAATAAACTACCTGACGCTTGAGAATAGGTAATTGTTGGTGTCGGTATTCCCGTTGCACTGGCAGAAGGGAAAGTGACATTTGCTCCACAAAGACCTAAAGTATTGTTTACAGTGATGTTTGAAGGACATGAAATTACCGGGGCTGTATTTACATTAATGGTTGCTAAAGCACAGCCATTACTAAAAAGACCATTATTGAAATTCTTTGCAAAATAGCTTGTAGTAATACCTGGACTTACATTTATTGAATTTCCGGTTCCGATAGAGGTTCCTCCACAGCTTCCTGAATACCAATATACGGTACCTTGTGCTCCATTTGCAGTAAGTAGTGTTGAAGTTCCGATACAAATAGGATTTGCTGAAGGTGAAATTGAAGTTGGATCTGTTGGAATGTTAGCTGCAAAATTTGCGGTTACATTCTTATTCGCATTCATATTTAAAGCAGTGCTGGTATTAGTTCCTGTGGCATCACCAGTCCAGTTTACAAAAGTTCCTCCAGAGGCGTTTGTGGCCGTTAATATAACTGTTGATCCATCAGGAAAATTAGCTGAGTTAAATCCAGATGCTGTATTTATTCCTGAAGGTGAACTTACCACACTGCCTATATATCCTGGTGTTCCTGCATCTGCAACTGTTAGGGTTCTGGGTGTAACACCACCACTTATGGTAGCTTTAAAATCTATGGTGTTTCCATAATCATAATTCCCGCATAACTGAGGTACAGCCGCGTAAACCATGATGACACGCAGGAAAACATTACCATTGTACGCATTGGTTGGTACAGTAATGTTTCCTGAAAAGGTATAAGTTCCAAACCATGAATTGTTCTGATCAAAAATCAATTCACCCGGATCCTGAAGGTCTTGATTGCCGTTAAAATCAAACCAAATCTTAACATATTCATGCCACGTACTATTTGTGACAACTGTTACGCTTACAGGATAAGTATTTCCGGCAACTAAACTAGTGATACTACTACCTGAATAATCGATGTATCCTGGTCCATTATATCCGGTATCCCCTTGTCGAACTTGCCCGTTTATGTTTATTGATGAAACGTATTCATACCCAAAAAGAGTTGGAGATGAAGGACACAAGGGCGATTGAGCAAATGTGTTTTGAGATACAGCTGAAAAATAAGCAACAATTAATAAAAGTTTAAAAAGTCTGTTTAAGCTTTTATGTTTTAGGAAATGTAGAATTTTTTTCATAATTATTAGTTTATCGTTTGGTTAGTTACAATCCAATTACCTGCTGTTTTTTCTAAACTTACACTTCCATTGATCGATTTTGGAGATCCGGTGAGTCTGTTGTAGGAGATTTCAAAAACTACTGATGCCGTAGTTTCGGTAATTGAAAACGTGCTAAACGCAATAAAAGCATCCGGATTGTCTGCAAGAATTTCTGCTCTAGTTTGAAACAGAACTGATTGACCAAATTTGGAAACATTGAGATTTACTGGAAGTGAAACCGGAAAATTCAATATTAGTAACTGTTTATAGCTATTATCCACATTTTGAGGATAATATTGTTGGATTTCAGTCAGATCAAGGCACTTTTGTAAGACCTGGGATTGATCATTGCTTGTCTGAGCCATACCAATTTCTTGTATAAATACAAGAAAAAGGACAACTGTAATTAACTTAATTGATTTTTTCATTGATGTAAATGTTTACTTTATTAATGAATTGTATTGTATCTGTTCATATCGGAGATTCAGATTTGTTTCGTTGTCTGCACAAGAAACCTTTCCTAAATTTGATGTGATGCACTATACCCAAAATATTCAATGAATTCAAAGCAGTTGAATAATGATTATAGTTTCATCATGAGAGAATAAAAGAAGCTGAAGGCGAAAAAACTTAGAATTTAAACTGATTAGTCAGTTTGTTCCGTCTAAATTTTATTTTTTTGTGAGAGTGGAGAATACTATGGGTGCTCAATGAACCCATCAGTTCTGTAGAGTAGATTTTTTTCATACAAATGATTTTAGAATTAATGAATCTGAATATCTATCATTTTTTTGTTCAATAACTCAGTTGTAAATTTTCCATATGGGCATTCACCTGAAAATTTTCATCCAGATAACATAGAAAATTCTAATCTAAATCTACTTTAATTGGAATTTTGGCAATGAAAAATGTTGTGAATAGCAAATCTCTGTATGTGAATAACAGATGCGTATATCTTTAATTAATTCAAATTAAAACAAAGACCGAATAATTGCCTGATATTTTCTTGAAATAGGGATGGTAGTTCCTTTTATGTCCAGCAGGTTCGAACCGATATTTTCGACATGATGCCTGTTTACGATGTAAGAACGGTGTGTCCGCAGAAATAAATTTTGATCCAGTTTCAGATGTATTTGTTCGAGACTGTCCCTGACAATATATACTTTTTTGGAGGTGTGAATGTCAATATAGATGTTATCCGATTTCAGGTATTGAATGGAGTAGTAGGGCAACTTAATCAGGTTGTATCCATCTTTGATGGTTAGAATTTCCTGTTCATGATGATCCCTGAAATGATCTAATGCGATCTGAATGGCCAAATATACATTCATCGGCACAAATGGTTTTATGACATAACCAACCGGTTTGGTTGCCAGAGCCTTTTCAATGATATTTTTATTCGAATGAGCAGTAATATAAATATGTGGAAACGAGTAATTTTCAAGAACATATCTTCCAACTTCAATCCCATCGGAAGCCTGAACCATGCTTATATCCTGCATCAGCAAATCAGGAATGTATTTATCGATCATCCGGATAATATCTTCTTTATTATGACCTATACCAACGACTTCATTCCCGAACGATTCGACCACGTCCTTAAGATATCCGGCAGTTAAAACATCGTCTTCACCTATTAGAATTCTCATGTGTATTTATTTTAAATTCAAGTTTAATGTTCGTTCCTTCTTTATTCTCAATATGAATTTGGGCTTCAAGCTGACGGGCAAATATTTGGAGTAGTCGCATTCCCATAGATCCGCTTTTTTCTTTCATAAATTCATCAGGGATTCCACATCCATTATCTTTTATTGAAAGAGAGAGCCATCCAAGTCGTTCAGCATAATTCAGATCAATTTGGATGGCAGGGTTTTCGGTTCTCAGGAAAGCATGCTTCATGCAATTTGATATCGCCTCAGTAATAATCATCCCCAGAGGAATACAGGTAGATACTTCAAGTTGAATATCGATCAGATTAGCGCTGAACTTAATTTTAGAAGAATTTGGATCGTATATTTCGAGCGAGAACGATGTTAAAACTTCAAAAAAATTCCGTGAATAGATAAGCGATATACTTTCTGATGAATAGAGAATTTCATGAACCTTTGACATAGCCATTATCCTTCGGGATGTTTCCTGAAGTGCACTCCTGGCCTCATCGGAAATTATGCTCATCAACTGCATTCCGATTAAGCTGGAGATGGTCTGCAAATTGTTCTTTACACGGTGATTAAGCTCCTGTATCAACACATTCTTTTCCAGGTTCTGTGACTCAATTTTAATGTAGCTATTCCACAATTGTTGTTTATCTTCAGCCAGTTCAATTGTTTTATCTCTGACCATCAGATTTAGGATTTCTCTACGTGATCTATCCCGCCATACCCATAACTGATAGGTGATAAAGCCAAAAACCGAAAAAATCAATATCAGAATTAAAGATGGCCAAAATGTATCAAAAAAACGGGAATTAATGTATAGCGGAATATCTATCATGCGACTTCCCCAAAAATTACTTTGATCTTCCATTGCCCAAACCTTTCTTATTGTGATTTGCATCAGATAAACCAACGTACAGAATGCCCGGATTAATAGTTGAGTGATTTATAATAGAAATAAAAGAATTGAATATTTTTTCTGATATTTCAGGCAGGATTGCTAGCACCTGTTGTTTTAAAACTAACCGGTGAATGAACAAAAGCTGGTACAAAGTCTCAAATGGTATGCTCATCAGAAATAGTTTTAGTAAAGCTAATCAATTTAACATGAGATAAATGATAAAGTTTTCTATTTATATTTCTTTGAAAATAGAAATTGTCACTATCAGCGATATATAATATTGAATATGTGTGTTTTAGGTTTCAAAAATAGTTGTAAAATAAAAACAGGGAATGAGATTGGCAGTTGCCTTTCTACTTCCCTGATTTTAAAATGTATGATCAAATTGGAAATGGATATACCTTATGCTTTTGGTAGAATTTTTAATATTTGCCCAACTCGTAAGCTATTGCTATTGGCCACCTTAATGTTATTAAGTTTCATTATATCATCATTCGAAACTCCGGGAAATTTTTTGGCAATTGACCAGAAATTATCTCCTTTACGAACAGTATAATATATATATTCATCGGTTCCCGCTTTATCAGTTATCTTTATACTACTTGTATCTTTTTTCACTGAATTTGGTGTGCCTTCGAGGGTGTTCTTTCCTTGTTTGGTATCCAATTCTTTTGAGGATGTGACAGTTTCGCCCGGTTTGGCTTCAATCTTACTCGCCATGTTTTGTCCCTGACTTACAGTAGGCTTTTTATTAAGTGATTTTTGTTTTTCAGAATAGCTCAGTTTGCCAACCTTACTGTAGTATTCCCCTTGTCCTTCAGGTACATAAACGACAAGTTTCTGACCCAACCGAAGGGCGCTCTTATGCAACTTATTCCAGTATTTCAAATCGGATGTCCGCACTCTGAACCATGCGGAAATTAAAGCAAGATTGTCTTTTGATTTTGTAGTATAAATCAATTTATCGCGTCCTTTAATATCACTTGGCCTCTGATCCGCAAAGCTGTTTTGCGGATTAACAATCTCATTGTTTGGAAAGAATTCCGAACGGCGGTGATCATGAATAGTCATTTCATTTTCAAGATAAGCTGAAACTTGGTCCTGAGGCAATACCAGACTGTATGATTTACCTTTACTGGCCGGAATAATGTCGCGTCTGTACTGAGGATTGAGACAACGTATCTGTTCAATGGGAACACCTATTACTTCTGAAATCTGGGTGAAGTTAAGGTAGTCATTAATCATTAACGTGTCGGTAATGATTGGAAAATTCGGTGCCTTAGGAAAGATATTATGACTTTGATAAAAGTTCATCACATAGTTGGCTGCAATAAATGCCGGAACATATCCACGTGTTTCTTTAGGTAAACGGTAATATATTTTCCAGTAATCCTTGGCATCTCCAGAACGTTTGATAGCTTTGTTAATAGTACCTGGTCCGCAATTATATGCGGCTATAACAAGATGCCAATCTTTATACATGCTGTACAGATCTCTCAGGTACCTGGCAGCTGCATCGGTTTCTTTTTGTGGATCACGACGTTCATCAATAAAAGTACTGATTTCGAGTTTGTACATTTTCCCGGTCGAATACATAAATTGCCAAAGTCCAACAGCATTTGCAGATGAATTGGCATTAGGATTTAATGCCGATTCAATTATCGGAAGGTACTTCAATTCCATGGGCAAACCATATTTTGCCAATGCTTCCTCGAACATTGGGAAATAATAATTACCCAAACCAAGCATTATTGCTACCAGTTTAGGCTTCCGAACAGTATACATGGTGATGAAATTCTTTACCGTGTTGTTGTATGACAGGCTAACTGCTGATTGCATCGACTGCAGTCTCTGAATGTATATTGAATCGGGTAAGGTCTGTTTGAGTGTATCGGCTTCTGCCAGTTCTGTACTATCCAAAAGGAAGGCATTCTGCACGTACCAGCTTTTCACCATACTGTCTAACTTGTCTGAAAAAATTTTATTCAGATTCTCGTTAGGAATATGATAATATTTTTCATACCCGTTAATGGTATCTAATGATGAAATATTTATGGTACACGCTTTACGAAGGCTTTCCTTCTTTATGCCGCTGCCAAAAGTATTTAGCACGGCAAATGTTAGTAAGATCACTGTCAGTTGTAATATCCTCATAAGCAATACTTAAAATGTAAATTTACATAGAATTCCTATCCCCTTTTTGTCCAGACACATAATCGGCCCGGGCGCCCAGTTAATTGTCAGATCATCACCTATATCGAAACCAAAGAAGTGGGCATCAACGCTAGCATCGATAATATTTACCGCATAAAAGACGACCGTACTAATGACCAACAAATCTCTGTTTCTTCTCCAATAGTCCTTTTGTGCTCTCAACGCATCAGTAAATTGAGTGATCCGGTCTGGTTGCAGAAAACTCGGATTTACCTTCAAATTCAAATAAGAATTTGTATTCGGATCATTATCTATAATATCAGAGTATGCTTGTCTGTATATTGTATATTCGTTGTTGTTAAAGTTAATAAAATATATTAAGCCAGCAAAACCTCCGTATACAAGCGGAACCTTCCAGTATTTTCTGTTGTAAATCTGGCCAAGACCTGGTAGAATGGCGGAATAGATCGTTGCTTTCCTCGGCGAATGTAGAATTACAGTCTTCTTTACTGTAATCGAATCTTTATTTAAAGTCTTCTTTACCGTAGTCGAATCTTTAACGGTATCCTGGCTAAGGGCAGAAAATCCTGTTGTTAAAAACAGGATTAGAAGAAAACAAACGCCATATTGTTTTAATTGAATGATATCTTTTTTTCTATGCATCAATTTTATCTAGGATTCCTAATATACGTTCCAGGTCTTTCGTTGAACCAAATGGGATAGTAATCTTGCCTTTCCCGGTTTGATCCATTCTGAAATCAATCCTGGACTGAAAGTATTTGCTTAGATGATTGTATAAATCCAGATATTCAGTCGGAAATTTTTGTTTAATCTCCTTTTCTACCGGTTGAAAGCTTGAATTGTCCTCATTGTAGTTACGAACAATTTCTTCTACTCTACGAACTGAATATTCATTTTTGATGATCTCGTCATAAATCATCAACTGCATTTCCGCGTCCTTAATGTTTACCAAAGCACGGGCATGTCCCATAGAAATTGTTTTTTCAACAATCCCTTTTTGAAGCCGTGCCGGAAGTTTGAGCAATCTTAAATAATTGGTTACTGTCGAACGTTTTTTACCCACACGATCACTCAGATTTTCCTGGGTTAATTTACATTCTTCAATCAATCGTTGATAGCTTAATGCAATTTCAATGGCATCCAGGTCTTCTCGTTGTATGTTTTCAACGAGCGCCATTTCAAGCATTCCTTCGTCATCAGCAGTCCTGACATAAGCAGGAATTGTTGTTAAACCGGCAATCTTTGAAGCTCTGAATCTCCGTTCTCCTGCAATGATCTGATACTGATCACCATCAATTATACGTAAGGTTATGGGTTGAATAATCCCAAATTCCTTAATCGAAGCAGCTAATTCGTTTAATGCTTCTTCGTCAAACTTTGTTCTGGGCTGGAAAGGGTTTGCAACGATTTTTGAAATTTCAATTTCATTGATCGACGAACCAACTTCCTTTGCAAAGTAGGCATCAGCACCATCAATTAATGCACCTAAACCTCTTCCCAATACATTCTTTTTTGCCATAGTAAAAAGGTCTTATTCAATAACTTTTTCTGAATTCTTAATTTTTGTCATCCCATTATTTTGCAACAGTTCACGTGCAAGATTCATATAACTGGCAGCACCCTTCGAGTTCGCATCATACAGAATGGCCGGCTGCCCATAACTTGGAGCTTCACTAAGTTTAATATTCCGCTGGATAACCGACTCAAATACCATTTCCTGAAAATGCTTTTTAACTTCTTCCATAACCTGGTTCGATAAATTCAATCGCGAATCGAACATGGTTAACAAAAATCCTTCAATCTCAAGATCAGGGTGTAATTTAGTCTGGATGATTTTTATTGTATTTAAAAGCTTGCCCAAACCTTCCAGTGCGAAATATTCACATTGTACCGGAATGATTACAGAATCGGCTGCTGTAAGTGAATTTACTGTTATTAAACCCAGCGAAGGGGAGCAATCGATGAGAATGAAATCGTAATCATCTCTGATTTTTTCAATGACATGTCTCAATACCTTTTCCCGATTTGGCAGGTTTAGCATTTCTATTTCAGCGCCTACCAGGTCAATGTGCGATGGAATCAGATCAAGTCCCGGAATCGCTGTGTTTAATATGATTTTTCGGGGATCAAGTTCATCAACAATACATTCATAGATGCTGGTTTTTACATTTTTTACGTCAAACCCAACTCCAGATGTGGCATTAGCCTGTGGATCAGCATCAATAATCAATACCTTATATTCTAAAACAGCCAAACTTGCTGCCAGATTTATCGCAGTAGTGGTTTTCCCAACTCCACCCTTTTGGTTAGCAAGTGCAATTACTTTTCCCATACAAAAACTACTAATTGGTAAGTCCCAAAGTTAATATTTAAAACAGAAACAGGTAGAATATATTTATTAATTAAACTTAATATCCATATATTAATCTGAAATACAGTTCGTTCTGTTCCGTTATTTTGTGATCTAGTACCTTTCTCTAATAAACGAAGTTCTATCCCTTTCATTGTTATTCAGGATCAGTCGAATCCGGATTTCCTTATTTCACGGATTACTTTATATCAGCCGAATGGATCACCAGATCAAAATATCAGAATCTTTTTTACTTCGTTTTTTAATTGCTCCAGATCAATAGTTACAACACCGAGTTTTTCACAAACCAATCCTCCGGCCAGATTGGACAGCTGGGCCATGAATGGTATTGGTAAGCCCGCAGCAAGACAAAGGCTGGCAACCGCAACAACAGTATCTCCTGCACCTGATACATCGGCTATATCCCGAACTTCAGCAGGATAATAATTTTGTTTAACCCCGTTGGTCAGAAAAACACCCAATTCAGATAAGGTGATAAACAGCAAACCAATCTGATTTTCTTTCTTAAAATTTTCGGATACTATTTTTAGTTCCTCCATATCCGTTTTTTCGATCTGCAATTTCAGCCCGTCTTTAAACTCATTAAAGTTTGGCTTAAACAAATCGACTTGCTTATAATTATCGAAATTTCTCCTTTTGGGGTCAGCTACGGTTAGAATATCTTTAGATTTTGCCAGTTCGATTACATTTTTAATTAACCATTGAGATATTAGTCCTTTGTCATAATCTACAAAAATGACAATATGTATGTGCACCTTATCAATGATCACCCTTATGCGCTCGAATATTTTCTTTTCAAATTCATGATCAATCAAGGTTGATATTTCCTGATCTACTCTTGAAATCTGTCTCCCTCCGCTGATTATCCTGGTTTTAACTGTAGTCATCCGGGTTTCATCAACAAAAATACCCTCGTTATTTAAGTGATTTTCCTGCATTAATTCAGCAAATATCCGACCTTTCTCGTCATCACCAATGATTGAAACCAGAAATGGATTAGCGCCAAGCGCCTGAATATTAAGCGACACGTTTCCCGCTCCTCCAAGTCTGTTCTCCTGTTTGGTGACAGTTACAATCGGGACAGGAGCTTCCGGAGAGATTCGGTCAACCTTTCCCCACAAATAACTATCGACCATTGCATCGCCAATAATCAACACATTTAAATCCGAGAATTTGCTGAAAATCTCTTCGATATTATCTCTTTTCACGTTTGGTTATTTTTCGATGAGACAAAAGTAGTAAAATTACCTCCGAAAATAATGCACAAAGCCAGTCAAATGCAGCAAACCCATTAAAACACGAATGGGAACAATCTTTTGAGGAAAGTTCCCATTCACCTTTAGTAAACCCGAAGATTATACTAAGTGTCAGACTACGGTTATTTGAGCTGGCTGATTCATCCGGTTTCTTCAACCATTTTTCATAGCCTTAAGCTTTCCTGTAGGGCTTGTTACAACCTCACGTTCCAGCCGTTCGTTCGGCGTTTCCAAAGAATTGCCTTCCCGAACAAAGTTTCATCCAAGCCACCTTTCTATTTACCAGTTTTTGCAAACAGGTAACAGGCGAAAAACTACTTTTAATCCGAAGATCATTTCATTTCCAGAGGGCAATAGTTCAACCAAAGTTTTTTATTGTCCTCCGCTTTTTTGAATCAACATCTTTGTGAACGTTTTGCGATCAACCATTTTGCTGATGAACCTGACATGATATGTTTCAGTTCGAACTTCAGCTTCTTCTGAATGCAAATCCGAAGATTAGGCTGAAAGGATATAGAATACAATTAAGCGCTCTTTACTCTTTCCATCCATTCGAAGCGGCTTTTTATCGCTCATCTGATGATATAAATTTAATACATTCAGATCCTAAAAATCAAGTATTTTCCTGATTTTGATTAAACTGTTTATTCTCAATAGTTATTAACAATTGTTAATAACTATTTGTGTTATATAATTCATTAATGTACAGTAATTTATTTACTTGTTTGTTGTTGAATGGTTATGATATGAACATTTCATAAGGTCATCTTTGTATAGGAAACTACCGGATCATATGATATTGTTGTGGGGAAAGCAAAGTCAATGGTGAGTTTTAAAAAATCTTACTTTTTTTAATTCAACCTTAGTAACCCGGCAATGACCCCCAGATCCCAATCTTCTATGTTGTAATCCAAATTTTATAAGTATTATTTTTTACTATTTATTTTATTCGTTTTACAAATATCTTATTCACAACATATTATCTTTACCCTGGTAAAGAGGAAGAGGACGCAGGCTTACCCTGGTAAAGAGGAAGAGGACGCAGGCTCTGCTGGGGAGCAACCTGTCAGCAATACTCTTTACGGATACACTGTATAGGGGAAGGTCTTCGGGCCTTCCATTTACTTATACAGGAATCCAAATATGGCTAAGAAAAACCCAATTCTGAGTTTTAAGCCTACGATAAATATCTCATAAAAACAACCTTCTATCAGTAGACAAATTAATGCTACATTCCCCTGTTTCAGTTTTTAAAAGTAAAGAGCCGCATTCTTATTAAGCAGATTAGACTGCAAGATTGGGCAAGCGGTCACTTTGATATACTGGTTGTTTTTAAGGATTCATTTGACAACGCCTGGTACATATTCTTGTTTGTTTTTCAGTACAAAATATATCCGGTTCAATAATTTTCTTGCAATCCTGATAATGGCCATGTTGGACTCCATGCGTTTCAATAATTCATGATAACTCATCGCAAGGGCAGGATCAAATCTTACAGCAAACCAGGAACTCTCGACCAAAGACTTTTTAAGAGACTTCTGACCACGAAAGGTCATTTCTCCCTTGTTGGATTTCTCCCCAGAACTGTGATAGTTGGGCACTAGGCCCACGAACCCGGCCAGGTGGTCTGTATTTACAAAGCGTTCAATATTTTCTATCTCGGTCAAAAAAGTGATGGCCGTTATTAATGCAATTCCAGGGATGTTACTGAGTAATGCCACATTTGCCGCGTATTTCTCACTACGGGACAACAACCTGATTTTGCGTAGCACATCCAACAGCAGTAGGCGTTGTTGTTCTGCTTCCTGAATCAATATTTTTAAGGTCTGGTTGCCCGAATCGTGTTGCAGGACAACCTCCTGGGTGAGCCATTTCATAAATCGGTTAGACCAATGGGAGCCCGACTTTTCAAATTGTGGAGGGAAAGGCACTCCGTAAAAGTAAAGGAAGGATTTAATGCGTTGCTTGAACCGTGTCATATCTTTGACCAAGGTTGCCCGCATCCGGACCAAAGACCTGTCTTCAAGGGTTGACCCGCTGGGAACGTAAATGGCCCTTAATTCACCCGCACGCAATGACCGGGCTAGCTTCCTGCTGTCTGTCGGGTCATCTTTCTGCAATTGTTCCTTCTGCGATGTGGGAACATCTGCCGGGTTGACAATGATATTATTTATCCCCATTTCCTTTAACTTGTAATGTGTCCAAAAACCACTGAACCCGGCTTCATATACCGAATGGTAACTTCCTCCGGGAAAATTACGTTTCAGATAGTTGCTCAACGTATCAGCACAGGCAGGCTGGTTAAATGTTTTGTGCGTCAATTCTTCAGTTAAAATAGTTACTGTCCAGCTTTTCAAATGAACATCCATACCGACAAAAATATTTTGTCCTTTAAAATCTAATTGCGTCTTTTGTGTTTGCATAAGTCTTTGAGTTTTATTGGTGAATCCTAAAATCAAAAATAATACTCTTTTGGCTTATGCTTTCTTCGCAAAAGCATTTATTACAAACATAGGGACTTATCTATCTTATAATTGGGAA
>DIZL01000078.1 GCA_002429385.1 Prolixibacteraceae bacterium UBA6029
TTTGGAATAGCACACGACACGAATTCGGTGCATGGATATTGCATTTTCAATTCAAATTTCCTTGCACTTATTTTAAATTTAATGCGGTCATTTTATTGAAGCACTGAATATTATGAGTTTTTCAGCAGACCCTACATAAAGTATACAATGAGTGTACCATATGTGTTTCTGAACACAAAAGCTACACAAAAGGTGGTAGTCGTGTATAACCCGTTTAACAACCGAAGGATACCCGAAATTAGGTACGATCGCTATGTTCCGATACGAAAGTTGGGTAAATGGCTTTTGGGGGATGGGCGAGTGGGGCGTGTCTTTTCATTGCGCGGTAAAGAGCTGGAGCATGGCCCGGGTTGGCGCTTCATGATGGAATCAACAATTAATGAGGGATTTCCAATAATCAATTGAAATGACATTTGGAGGAAGGGCCCATTTCATTGCGGCCTTTATTTCACTTCTTCCTCTACTGGCGCCTCATTTCTGCGGAAGCCTTCGTTGAGATTGATGGCAACCGAAATCAGGTTACTCGAACCGGCAAGGCTGTAGCGCGTTGAGGCGTAATTGAGCTGGAAGCGCGAAATGCGAAACCCAAAACCCCAGGAAAGACCCACGGTTGACATTTTAGCATCCAGCTTTAATTCCTGCCTGAGCTGGTAATTGTATCCGGCACGGATGGTGAAATTGGGCGAGGGAAGCAACTCAATGCCCAGAACCAGGTGGCGCAGGAATTTCGTTGTGAAATTATCTTCCTTTATAACCACTGTCGTTGATGAACTGTCGATCACGGGTTTGGCCAGGTCCCATTTTTGAAGGTGCTGAAGGGTTGCTGCAAAACGTATCGGGGCATGGAGCAACTTCTTGGAGATTCCGAACTGAAGGTCGAATGGGATTGATTCGCGTGAGGCCCCATCATAGTAAGTGGTGATTTGAGTGCCGATATTGCGGGCGACCAGCGAGGTTACTGTGTAGTGGTTTTTGCTGAACAGACTTACCCCCAGATCGGCTGCAATCCCAATGGATCGGTAGGATTCGAACGACGAAAGTATTGGTTTAAGGTTGACGCCGTAAGTGAGGCGTTTATATTGATTGGACCACATGAGGTTCAGGGCATATTCGGCGGCATTAAATGTTGCGCCTGTCTTTTGCCCGTCAGCAAGGGCTTCAACAAAGCTTCCGTAGTTGATGTAATTCATGCCTACAGCAAAATTACCGGGCAGGGGAGTTTTAAATGAATAGGCCGCGTAACCATAGTTGATTCCAACAAAATAAGCGACGTAATCCACGACCAGCATGTTTCTCATTTCAGGCCTTAACAACGAAGGATTGTTGTAGGAAACATTCAGATCGGTGGAGTCGTTGATGGCAATCTGATTACCGCCCAAAGCGGCCATGCGTGCCGAATTGGTGAGGTTCAGGAATTCATAGGTGCTTTCGCCGCCGATCTGGGCAAATGTCCCTGTAGAGACACAGGCAAGGACAGCAATAAGTAAGATTAGTTTGCGCATAATAGTATTGGATCGGCCTTTTATCCGAACGTTAAATTCTGGTTTTTAGTATGGCTAACGAGGAACCTGATCAACAAGATCTTCCGGTTTGGGCAAATCATTGTAATGATATTTTCTCAAAATAGTACCCTTCTTCAGTAAAATAATACCCGGATTCGAACGGACCATGGTTTTCAGGGCAACTTCATCGGTATTGAAAAAATCGAATTCAGCGCCTATCTCCTGCTTGAAAGCCTGAAAACGATCGGGCGAAGTGGCGGTCAGCAGAATGAAATTATACCCTTTCCGCTTTGCTTCGACGGCGAAGAGTGCTATCTTTTGCAGGGCAAAGCGATTGGCTTTATCCAGGTTTGATGAGATGACTATAAAGGTTTCTTTTTCGTCGTAAAGGAAAAAGTCCTTGATATCTTCCCCTTCAGGAGTTTCAATTCTGAAATCGTGAATGGGGGGTGTATATCCCTTCTGAATCAGGATGGGGTCTTCGGATTTGAAATATTTCCAGTTAAGGGTATCTTTCCAGGGGATAGTGGCCTCAGTGAATTTCTTTTCCTCACCTGTTTTCTTGTTCTTGTAGATGAAATTGTTTTCATAAATAGCTTTGGGCGCACCTGACGGTACTTTCATGGCTTCAGGAATATTCACCCCTACCTTGTAAGGACTGAAATCGATGATCGGCAAGTGGTTGTACGAATAGACGACCAGGTAGAAATAGAACACGATGGTCATTCCGGTCAGGGCAATCGAGAGTATGGGGCCATTTTTACTTCTGAAGTTTTTACGTTGAATAAAGATATAGATCGCCAGAGCAATTAATACGATATTTTTATAAAAGGTCTGCCAGTTGGTGATTATCAGTGCATCGCCAAAACAGCCGCAGTCGGTAACCGGATTAGTAAGCGCCAGCACAAATGTTAATACGGTAAAGAATGCCATAAAAGCCAGGGTGAACCAACTGGTAATGCGCATGAAAAAGTTGAAAATCAGCGCCACACCCATTGCAAATTCGGCTGCTGCAAGGATAATGCCCAGTGCAAAGGCCAGGTTGATCATCCAGGGCATATGAAAGGCATTGAAATAGTCGGTGAATTTATAGGTCGAACCCCAGGGATCGATGCCTTTTACAAAACCTGAAAATATGAATGTTAATCCAAGCAGGACGCGGGCAATGTGTTTGAGCATACAGGTAAATTTTAGAATTCAATCTTTATTAACGCAAAAACGGCATAATTGATCATATCGAGGTAATTCGCTTCGATTCCTTCAGAAATCAGGGTCTTGCCAAGGTTATCCTCGATTTGCTTGGTGCGCTTCAGCTTCATCAGGATCAGGTCGGTGTATGAACTCATCCGCATATTCCTCCAGGCTTCATCGTAATCATGGTTTTTAGCCATCATCAGGTCCTTTGCTTCCTGAAAGTGAGCCGTATACATGTTGAGGGTTTCATCTGGAGTCATATCATCGCTTTCGGAAGTTCCTTTCTCCAGTTGAATGATGGCCATGATGCAGTAATTGACGATTCCAATGTATTCCGGGCGGATGCCTTCGTCAATCTTACTGATTCCTTTCTGTTCAATACTCCTGATCCGCTGTGCTTTAATATAGATTTGATCGGTCATAGAGCTGGGACGAAGAATGCGCCAGGCGATACCGTAGTCCTTCATCTTTTTGGTGAATATATCCTGACAAACTGTAATGACATGATCGTATTGTTGACTGGTCTGATCCATGATTATCGTAATTTTTAGAGCCATAAAAGTATTAATTTTATGTGTATTTTGATTGCATTTTATTTTACTTTTGTGAAACACATGAATTTAAGAGGTCTAATTTTTAACGTATGTTAATCACTGCAACTGCTACTAAATTTCTGAAACGCAAGAACACCCTGAACCTCAACGGACGAATTCTTGATTTGGCACAACCTGTTGTGATGGGCATCATCAATGTGACCCCCGATTCGTTCTTTGACGGAGGGAAATATAAAACCGATAAAAAGGTTGTCAAACGGGCCGAAGAAATTCTTGAACAGGGGGGAACGGTTATCGATATCGGCGCTGTTTCGACCCAGCCCGGCAAGGAAGGAATTTCAACCAAAGATGAAATTGACCGGCTATTGCCTGCTGTAAAGGCAGTCAGAAAGGAATTCCCGGATGCTTTTCTGTCTATTGATACCTATCGGTCGTGGGTTGCCCTGAAAGTCATTGAAGAATGCGGGCCATGCATCGTTAACGATGTTTCGGGAGGTAATTTTGACGTTCATATGTTTGATACGATCGGCAAACTGGGCGTTCCGTATGTGTTGATGCACATGCAGGGTACTCCGCTTAAGATGCAGGAGAATCCTGTTTATGAAGATATTATCCGTGATATTTCATTATTTTTTACCGAACGGGTAAAACAACTGACCAAAGCAGGAGTTAAAGATGTAATCATCGATCCGGGATTCGGGTTTGGAAAATTGCTTGAACACAATTACGAATTGCTCAACCGCCTTGATTCGTTTAAGGTATTTCAATTGCCACTCATGGTTGGGGTGTCACGGAAAGGGATGATTTACAGGTTGCTGGGGAGTAATCCTGAGGAAGCGCTAAACGGCACCAGTGTGGTGAATACGCTGGCATTGATGGGCGGTGCTGATATTCTGCGGGTTCATGATGTGCGCGAAGCGGTTGAAGCCGTTCGCATTATGAATAAGGTACGTTCAACATCAAAGATATGACATTGTTTATCACCATAAGGGCTTTGGATGTACTCGATATATTGCTGGTGGCCTTTTTGCTCTACCAGATGTATCGGATCATAAAAGGAACCGTTGCCTTCAGCATCTTTATCGGCTTTTTCCTGGTCTATGTATGCTGGCTGGTTGTGAAAGCCATGAACCTTGAGCTTTTAGGGACCTTAATGGGACAATTTATCGGTGTTGGGGTATTGGCCTTGATTGTGGTCTTTCATCCTGAAATCAGGCGTTTTTTACTTCTAATCGGGACGAATTATCAGCTTAGTCAAAGCATAGGACTCGAAAAGCTCTTTGCCTCTGAAAAGATTAAACCAGCGACCAATTTGCATATCAGGGAAATTGTCCGGGCCTGCGATGACCTGGCACGTTCAAAAACCGGTGCACTGATTGTAATTCCCCGCAACTCGGAATTGAAAGAAATTATCCGCTCTGGCGAAAAGATCAATGCACGCATTTCATCGGCTCTGGTGGAGACCATCTTCTTTAAGAATACTCCCCTACACGATGGGGCTGTGGTTATTCTGGGGAACCGGATTGCCGCTGCACGCTGTATCCTCCCATTGACAGAGCGGAATGATCTTGATCCGTCACTGGGGCTTCGTCACCGGGCGGCTATCGGAGTCTCCGAGTTTACCGATGCTCTGGCTATCGTGGTTTCAGAAGAAAAGGGCTCTGTTTCACTTGCAATCAATGGCGAGTTAATGCATAATATTTCGCTCATCCAGCTGACCACCGAACTCGAAAAGGTGATTACAGAAGAAGCATAGATGTTCATAGGTTCTTTTCAAGAAATGCAGGGAAGTCTTTCCATGCAATTACCTGAACATCAGAAATTCCGGGCGTAAAATAATGTCGCATTACCAATATTGTGTCACCGCTACGCGGCTCATTTTCGACTCTCTGTACTTTTGCTACCATACTTCCAGTGCTACGCACCTAAAAATAGCCCCGAGTACTCGGGGTGTCAGTATGATAATTAAGGTTGATAGATCACCTTATGGACCGATGTCTGGTTGTTGCATTTTGTTCTGACCAGATAGATTCCCGGATAAATATTCAGGTGGCTCAAATTAATAACACTATTTCCAATGATTGAAGAGTCATAAAAAAGAGATCCTGAGAGGGAATAAATTTCAACCTGAATATTTGAATGTTGACTATCCACTTTCAGAAAGAGCAATCCTTTTGTTGGGTTTGGGTAAATTGAAACCGTATTTCCAGGGATCTGTGTATTATCAATCGTATCGGTTATGCCGGGATCGTCGGCAAACGGGGACCCATCATATACCGTTGAGGCTGTCCAGTAAGTAGATTCTGCAGGATCGCCTGTTGGGTTTCGAAGGGCGGAGGTCAGTGAATTTCCTGCACCATTGGGCAATGTAGCCCAAGGATTAGCTGTGGAGTACAGAAAACTGATAATCGGATTTCCGTCCGACTGGGCAATGGTGACCTGTTCCCCGGAGTTGGAGAAGTTCTTTTCGAAGTTTCCGGAAGGAACCATGAAATGCCTCTCATAAAACCACTTTGGCTTGGATGCGATGACATAGAACTGTTTAGGTTCCAGAACCTCGTTGTTTTTGAACTGGTAGGTGATTGAGGAGGTGAAATTAAGGCCACTCAGGTTAATGGGTTTGTCCCCAGTGTTTTTTAGCTCGATAAATTCAAATGATTTTCCTGATATAATCTCTGTACCGGCAATGGAGTCGGCAGGATGATAATGCAATTCGGTTACCTTCAGATTGGTGTAATCTTCAGTTGTATTTAGAAACTTTACCGAACTCAAAGCACTCCAGTCATTTCCGCTCTTTACCCTTGATCTGATCAGAGAAGTACCATTGAGCGTGAGAGATCCTCCGGTTGCGATTTCTTTGGCTGATGTATTGACCAATCCGCCAATCAACCGTGGATCGGTCCCGTTGAGCGTATAAAAGATCTGACCGGCCGGACTTGATAAGGTAATCTGGTAACTGCCTGTAATGCTGTACACATCGCCCGAAAGTGTCGTATTATCTTTGGTTAGAATCGGCGGATTAAAGGCCGGATATAAACTGGCCGCCTTCAATTGATTGATTACAATATCTGTGCGAAATGGGAAATATCGGGTATATATGTCGTTGATTTCAGTCTTCCAGTCTTCAATAGTATATGGAATAGCACGTTGTGCATCGCCCCACCGGGCCGATTCTCCAATGATGGCTTTATTAATCTCGGCAGCTCGTTTCGCAAATCTGTCATGTAAAGCATTTGGCGTAAAAACCCCATTGTTGAAAAAGTTCTTGTAAGCCCTGTCTGCAAAACGCTGTCTGTATTCCTTGTTTTGAGTCAGTTTGAAATGAAGCCACTGAGGGTGAAAAACCGGAAATCCGTAAACTGACATATTGCCTATTTGCACCCGGTTTTCCTGTATGCCAATTCCAGGACCTTCTGGTCCGATCATCAGGGTATGCTCCGAATCATGAGTAACAAAGACAAATCCGGTTGACTTGTCATCACGCTTATCGAGGGCATAGAAATTATTTGGGGCTGCATTTGCTCCAAATGCAGTAGTTGGGGCATCAAAATTACCGGTATAGAAAATGACCTGCATATAATCGATCAGATTATCAATATTCACCATTACTTCGCCTCCTTTTTTCGGATTCCCGTATTGATCTTTTCCCTCCAATGCGAAATAGTCTGAGTTATTTGTGAATCCTTTTGTACCTTAAATCCGCATTTAAAA
>DIZL01000079.1:0-14003 GCA_002429385.1 Prolixibacteraceae bacterium UBA6029
TTACTCTTCTACAGGGGTGGTAACTTATACCGTCGGATGGAGTGGAATCTCTACCATCACGGCCTCTGCTGCCGGTTGTAACGGACCAACAACATCCACTCACACTGCAACTACTCCCACTCCAACAGTCGGAACACCCATATTTTCACTGGGACCAACTTCTACCCGTTGCCAGGGAGCAGGTTCTGTTACCTATACCGCAACAGCAACCAATACCACCGGAATAACCTATAGCCTGGATGCGGCATCAATTACAGGAGGAAACAGCATTAACTCATCTTCTGGGGCTGTAACTTATATCGCCGGATGGAGTGGAATCTCTACCATCACGGCCTCCGCTGCCGGTAGTGGCGGACCAAAAACGGCTAATCATACGGCAACTACTACTCCTACAGTCGGAACACCTGTTTTCACCCTGGGATCAACTTCTACCCGTGCACAGGGGGCCGGGGCAGTCACCTACACAGCAACTGCCACCAATACTACCGGAATAACCTATAGCTTGGATGCAGCATCTATTGCTGGTGGAAACAGTATTAACTCTTCTACAGGGGTTGTAACTTATACCGCAGACTGGACCGGAACTTCTATCATCACTGCATCTGCTGCCGGCTGCAACGGACCAAAAACGGCTAATCACACCGTAACTGTAACCCCAAAAGTTGAAACTGTTCCTCCAGTGAGTCTGCTTGAAAGTACCGGAACATTGACCGCTCATAATGGACAGTTGCCTGTCGGTGGCAAATGGAAGTGGTACAACAATTACAATGGGTCCGTTTTACAGGAAGAAACTTCAAGTATTTCAATTCCTGATGTCCAACGCTCCACTCGATATAGGGTACGAGGCGAATGGACTGATGGAGCAGTGAATAAGTACACTTATTTCGTGTCGAACAAAGTACAGAAGAATAACGAAACGATCAGTCTGCCTAACGCATTAAATTATATTATTACATACTCTCCATTAGAAGAAACTTCTTCAGAGACAGCACTAACCAGCCTCCCGCTCGAAGAACAAGGCGCTGTGGTGCAGTATTTCGACGGATTGGGACGTCCTACCCAAAGCGTGGGGGCAAACCAGAGCTATTTCTTTAACGATGTGGTCACTGGTGTAGACTACGACAGTTTCGGCAGGCAGAATAAAACGTACATCCCATTTACCAATCACGGGAGAGGGGCTTTTGTCGATAACCAATCATCGTTAATATCCAGTTTTTATAATGCGTCAGCACATAATGAAGTTGATGGCCTTCCAAGTCTGGTTCAAAATAATGGTGCCTACATTGTTGCTTCAATAACCAATTACGAGTCATCTCCACTCAAACGCGTATCTTCGGTTATAGATCTTGCAGGGGATACTATTTCGTACATATATAGGACTAACAGTGCAACCGAAGTAGCCAAATGGACAGTAAACGGAGACGACTGTTACAGAAATCCTAATGACCTTAACTATGCTGCCAACGAACTGTACATGACCCAAACTACTGACCCTTCAGGGAAAATAGTTCAAGAATACAAGGATAAGCTGGGGCAGGTGGTTCTGAAACGTGCTTACGATGGGTTAACTGCTTATTCGACCTACTACGTGTATGATAATTCTGGACTGTTGCGTTATGTGATTTCACCACTAGCAACAGAAGCTATTGCTAATGCAGCATTAACAACCTTGCCTTCGAATAATGAAATCATTAAAGGCCTTTGCTACTATTACCAGTACGATGCCCGCAAGCGAATGGTAGAGAAACAACTACCTGGTGCAGATCCTGTGCTGATGGTATATGATACACGCGACCGAATGATATTAACACAGGATGGAAAAACCTGTGATGAAGACAAACAGCTGACATTGAAACGATGGATGTATACCAAATATGATAATCTAAACCGGCCTATAGAGACTGGTTGGATGAAAACCTCAGATCCATGGGAAACTTTAAAATCAACTTTTGAAAATATCATTGGATTATCAACTTATAGTAATGAAGAGGTGTTAACGCAAACCACCTACGATGCATATCCGGGCAGTCCCGAGGGAACAATCAACCAAAATCAGAGTGTGAAAGGAATGGTCACCCGTACAAGTTCAAAAATACTTGAATCCAATAATTTTAACAGGACCGATTTATTCTACGACAATAAATACAGGCTTATTCAAACTATTGACAAAAAAGTGGATGGCAGCGGGAACTCCCTGACTGCAGATTATCTCAATCAAACAACTACCAACCAATACGACTTTGTTGGGAACCTTTCAAGAAGTGAGGAAAAGTATTCAGGTAAACTGAATAATATTGACCTTGGGGTTGATGTTATAAAAAACTTTTCCTACGACCACGCGGGAAGGCTCGAAAAGGTGGAACACCAGGTGTTTGCCGATAACCATAACAATACTGTAGTTTTGGCTCAAAACGATTACAACGACCTGGGACAGCTAATACTAAAAAAATTGCATTCGGCAAACGATCAAAGTTTTGTCCAGGATATTGATTACCTCTATGATGTGCGTGGATGGCTAAAAAACATCAACAACGTGAACGATAATACTTTTCGGAAGCTGTATGCACAGGATCTAGCTTACAATGCCAATGGCAACATCAGCAGCATAAACTGGAAAAACACCTTGGTAGATAACGACCTTTCTGTTCAACGGGGCATTAAACGGACTTACAATTTTGGCTATGACGGGCTCAACCGCCTGACTTCGGCCACCTATAACCACATTGAAGATGTGACCGGGGCAACAAACTCCGGAATGTTTAATGTCAGCATTCCTTTGTACGACCTTAACGGTAATATAAAACACCTGACCCGTAGTGGCAATAGGGCTTCGAGTGAGGCGCCTTCTTTTGACCCGGGTAATATTGATGACCTGACTTACAACTATACGACCAACAGCAACAAGCTTATCTCGGTCAGCGATGCTATTATTACAGGTGTTAGCCACGATTTGCAATTTAAAAATGGTTCAGTCAAACCGTACACTTACGATGCAAATGGAAATGCTCTCTTTATTCCTAATAAAAATACAACTATTACCTACAATTACCTGAATTTACCTTCGAAGGATTCTATTACAGGACAAGGAATAATTTCGTATATTTACGACGCTTCCGGTAATAAACTGAAGAAAAACTATACCGACATACAAGCTCATAGTACCGATTCATATTACCAGGGTAGCATTCTTAAAATTAATGATCAAACAATTGTGCAAACAGGGGAAGGGCGTATGGTATATGACAATTTTTCCCATCTTTGGGGCTACGAATATGACCTGAAGGATCATTTGGGAAATACCCGTGTAAGCTTCTCTGCAGATAGTGCCGAGGTAAAACCCTTGCAGTACAAAGATTATTATCCATTTGGTATGGAAATGGCCAACTGGTATACTAATGATGTCAATGCCACCAAATACCTGTATAACGGAAAAGAGTTGCAGGATGAAGGCGGTTTGGACTGGTACGATTACGGTGCAAGGTTCTATGACCCAACAATCGGAAGGTTCCACACTCAAGATAGATTCAGCGAGAAGTACTATTCTCTCTCCAATTATCAATACGGAGGCAATAACCCAATGTTATTTCTTGATTTTAATGGGGATTCAATTGTATCAACAACAAGACAAAATAATCGGATCATTATAGAAAATTCACCGATTGAAAATGGAGGGAATAATTATAATAACACCATTACACTGGCAGGAGCAAAACAGAATGATGTTTCTGATTATAGTGCAGGTGTTGTTAATGATGCCATGAATGCAATAAATGATAATGAAGTAACTGTCTCAAGCGGTAAACGCACATCAGAGGATCAAGCAAAGACGATGTACGACAATGCAGAAAACAAAGGAGTTGATTCTCAGAAAAAACTTTACGGAGATAATGGTAAAAAAGTCATTGATGTATATTCTGACTATAAAGGTTTTGCTTCTGAATTCGGCGTGAACATGGCGAAAGAAACAAAGGCTGCAATGAATCAGAAGATTACTGAAATCGGTCCAGAAAAAGTGTCCAAACATTCTAGCAATGATGCAACATTAAATGTATTTGATATTGCTCCAAGTAGTGTCTCGAATGTTAAGTCATTCCAAACAAACTTGAGCAGTGACAAAAGGGTAACCAACCTAATTCCTTATCCAAAAGATCCCGGCATCCATATAGAAATTAAACAACGAAAAAAATGAAAAGCTTATTCTATTTTATTCTTTTATTCTCTATTGTTGCGTGCAGCAATACTGGCAAGAAAAATGATTCCACAAAAAATACAGAGAATAAGGATGCTAACATTAATGAATTGCATGGAAGCAATTCTTCCCAAAGTTTGAATAGTTCTCTTATACAAGGAGTCTGGGCTGAAAACAAAGAAGATAATGCCTTATTTTATATCAAGGGCGATTCTCTTTATTATGTCGAGTCAATTGAAAAACCACTATTTTGTAAATTAAATCAAGATACGTTAGTGGCTTATGGAGATATATTAACAAAGTATTACATAAAAAAACTCACTGATGATAGTTTATGGTTTTCTACGGACTATTTTGATGGTGTAACCAAATTATACAAGAGAAAATAAAACAATCTCGTTGAAAATAACAAAACCCGGCCAATGTGTCGGGTTTTATTTGTTATAGTACTAACTGCTTTAGTTTTCCTTTAGTTATAAAAGCGTCGATTAAGATTTTGACCACATCCTTATCACGTTCCTGCATTTTTTCAATGGCTTTAAACTGGTTCAGGAGTTCTTTATCTGTTAAAGAGCTTTCGTCCAGATCATCGGAAGTTCCGTTGGTCAGGAAATCGGAAGACACCCCCAGGCGAATTGGCCAGCTTCGATAATCAGTATTCAGTAGTACTACTTTTTAATAACCCAAACAATTTTTCCTTTATTATCTTTTTAACCCTGTTTCCCTTATTTCTCTCAATCCTCGAAAGTGTAGTTGTGTCAATATTTAAAATTTTAGCTAATTCTTTTTGAGATATTCCTCTTTCAATCCTGTATTTCTTTATTGGGTTCTCATTGATGAGTGGAGTATATCCCAGGAATGAAATGATTTTAGGGATTTGATTAAAGTTTGGTGTATTTCTGTTTAATTCCCAGTTTGTAATTGACTCAGTTGTCACATTTATTATTTTAGCAACTTGCTGTTGGGTTAGGTTTAAGTCAAGGCGTTTCTTTCTTAAATGATCGCCGTAAGTTATTAATTCTTTTGGGCATGGCATTTTATTTGGTTTTGAGGCTTTCAATTGGATATTGCAGATGGGCAATGAAACTATGTCCTTGTGGTTATTACAATCACCCGACCAAAGAGTGCGTTTGTGCACCTGGAATGGTCTCAAAGTATCTGAATAAGATTTCAGGACCCCTGCTCGACCGCATTGACATCCATCTGGAAGTAGTGCCGGTACCTTTTAAGAAATTGTCAGATCAGACACCTACAGAAACCAGCAGTGTTATTCGGGAACGTGTAATCAAAGCCCGTGAAATACAATCACAACGGTTTAGTAAAAGCGATGGTGTTTTCTGTAATGCCCAGATGTCGTCAAAGATGATCAGGCAATATGTCGATCTGGATGAAGTCAGCAACAGTTTGCTGAAGAATGCAATGGAGAAAACCTGCTCTTCGGGATATGCTGAAAGTTTGCAGCCGCTAGTGCTGATTTGCAATCAGCACTTTTTAGCCAAGGATTTGTAATCCAGAAATTGTGTAATGGAAAAGCGGTTGTAACGCCAACAGGATAAACAACAAACCACCCAGCAAATATGATAGGTTTTATTGTTTTAAAGTACCAACAGATTGAGTTTCCCAGTGGTAATAAAAGCGTCAATAAGAGTTTTGACCAAGTCCTTATCCTGTTCCAGCATCAATTCATTGGCTATAAATTGGGTAAGGAGTGCTTTGTAGTTGACAATCTGCTATTTAAAAAAAACAATATTTGAATGTAAAGCTTGAAATGTTTACTATTTTTACAAGCAATAAAATTTTGACATTTAAGAATGGCGATAACTGAAAATGACATTAAAAATAATCTTCTGGAATTAATCAATTCTGGAAAGCTTGATTATCGTTCCATTCTTAAAATAACAAAGGAATTATCAAAGCTTGATACAAAATATCAGAGATTTTCTGTTGATGCAAAAACACTTGTTCATTTAGGACGAGACAGCATTAAGGATCATACAACCGCACTTCTTGAACTTGTGAAAAACAGTTATGATGCTGATGCGAAAAATGTAGAAGTTGAAGTCCTGTGTAAAAATGGTAATGACCAAATTCGCGTTGCTGATAATGGATTTGGTATGACCAAGGAGGAATTGATAAATTATTGGCTTCGGATTGGATTTTCAAGTAAACGTAAATCTAAACAAAGTAGTCTTGGTCGTCGCAAAACGGGTGAAAAGGGCATTGGCAGAATTTCAACAGACCGATTAGGTGCTAATTTAGAATTGCGGACAAAGACTGAAAAGGATGGCATAATTGGATTAAAAGTAAACTGGGACGAATTTGACGTTGAAGGTAAAGATGTTTTTGATATTGATATAGAGCTAATTAATCCAATATCTATAAACTTACCTTTACTTAATGGAAATGAAATCAAAACAGGAACTGAAATCCTAGTAACAGGTTTACGGCAACCATGGACAAATAATAATATTGAGAATCTATATTATGAATTATCTGCTCTTACTCCTCCATTTAAAGATGTACTTGATTTTCAAATAACCTTACATAATGATGTGGCTCCTTCTTTCTCTAAAATGGTTAATTCTGATTTTTTTAAAGCATCTGAAATTGAATTAACTGCAATTTATGATGGGAAAGGATCTGAAATATTATATACAATAAAAGATAGATATACAAAAATTGAAAAGACAGAGATTATTCAATGGAAACAATTGCTAACAAAATTAGAAAGAGAAGATATCACTGATATATCTGATGATTTGCATTGTGGCCCAATTACATTGAAATTACTTTTCTTTTTACGTGAAGCGGCATCCGTACAAGGTACTGACTTTAAATTAACTGAACTTCGTGAATTTCTTGACATAAACCAAGGTATAAAAATCTACAGAGATAATATTGCTGTTAAACCATATGGGTTTCCTAGTTCCCAGTTTGGATATGACTGGTTAGATTTAGCGAGTCGAAAAGCTAAAGATCCTGCTGGAATTAGTCGTGGTGAAAATAGCTATAGTGTTACACCCAATCAATTAATAGGCGCAGCATATATTACTAGAGATAACAATATTGAATTATCTGATAGTGCTGCAAGAGAAGGATTAGTCGAATCAGAAGCCTTTTACGATTTAAGAAGCTTTATTTTAGGTTCAATTAATATGCTTGAATCATATAGGGTCAGTATCTATTCAACCATTGAGAAAAGCAGAGAGAAAAAGAAATCGGTTGCATCAAAAGACGCAGAACAAATTAAGCTGCAACTTTCAAATGTTAAAGAAGAATTAGAGTCTATTAAGGAAAAGATAGCTATTAAGTCCAATTCATCTTCATCCGAAAATATCTCAAGACCAATTGAAAAAAGTATTGAACAAGTTGAAGTTATTTCAGAGAAGTTTGAGAAAACAATTACGGAGTTACTAAACTGGAATAGAGTACTGAGTGGTCTTGCAACAATGGGAATATCATCCGCTGTTTTTGGACATGAAACCGAAGGTTCTATAAATCTATTCAAAGCAGCAACAGATACAGCGAAAATGTTTTTAAAAGAGACTCCTCCGGACGTGCCTAATGCGATTATCGAAATTGATAAAGCTTTGATTCACTCAAGAAAAGTAGCATCTTGGGGTTCTTATGCACTTACGAGAGTCCAAAGAGAAAAAAGGAAAAAGCTGTCAATAAATATTAAGACCAAAATTATTGATACTATAGTAAATGATTTGAAACCTGCATTCAAAGTATCATCTATTTCTTTAGAGTCATATGGCGAATCATTAGTGTCAAAAACTTATCAGATGGATATAGAATCTATCCTAGTAAACCTCCTTACAAATGCATATACCGCTTGTAATCAGAAATCAGGAATAAGAAGGGTGATAGTATTTATTGGTCGAGAAGATAAACAAACACAAAAGGGATATTACATTACTGTTTCGGATACTGGTTATGGTATCGCAAAAGAATTTAAAAATCGAATTTTTGATCCTTTATTCTCAACAAAAATTGCAGCAACAGGGGAAAGTAAAAGTGTTGGTACTGGATTGGGGTTAACCATTGTTAGATCAATTGTCTATGAATTAGGTGGAGAGATTGTATTTGATCAAGACCCCGAATTAAAAGGAGCACGATTTAAAATATGGTTACCAAAAGAATAGTTTTATGGGGAAAATTGCAATAGTTGATGATAGTAATGATCAAAGAGACACCTATAGTAAAAGGCTCTCTCTATTTCTAAAAAGAAAAGGGTCAACACTTGAAGTAATTGATACCTATCCATTTAGTGATATAAATTCATATAATGATTGGATCTCAAGTGAAGATATTATTGCTCTAATACTTGATGAAAAGTTACATATTGAAAGCCAAGAAGGAAGTATTCCTGTTGATTATAGTGGTAGTAATTTGGTTTTAAAAATTAGAGAAAGATTTAAGGATATACCAATTTTTACGCTTACGAGTTACCCTCACGATCCTGAACTTCTAGAAGTTTTTAATCAATATGAATATATTTTATCAAAAGAAGATTTCAGTGAGAAATATGTTGATATTATTCTTAGGGCTAGTCAACGTTATTTTATCGAGAATCAAAAACAGCTTTCTTTATTTAATGAATTAACAAAAGAAATTTCCGGTGGTAATAAAGACCCTGAGTTAATAAAAGAACTTCAAGCGTTGCAAACAAAACTTGAATTACCATTTTCTGGATTTGATGATAGAAATGCATGGCTAAATGAATATGAAAGCCAAATAACGTCTTTGGAAATGCTAAATGATATTATCAGAACTAAACTTGAAAAGCAGTAATGTATTGGAAACAAATTGATAAGACGACGAGAGTTCAAAATAAAGGGCAATACACGGAATGGAAACAGCAAATTGCTGATGAATGTTACAACCAATGTGTATATTGTTCAATTCATGAAAATCCATGGGGAGGGATTGACCATTATCATATTGACCATTTCAGACCTCAATCTAAATTCGAAAAATTTACGCATATCATAACAAATCTATATTATGCATGTCCTATATGCAATAAGTTTAAATCAGACGACTGGCAAAATGAGCCCGATGATTTAGAGGTAATTTGTTATCCTGACCCAAGCGACCATAATTATTCAGACTTGTTTGAAATTGATGTTAACGATTTTACTCTGAAAGGCAAATATATTTCATCAAAGTATCTGATAAATAGATTGTATCTAAACAGACCACAATTAGTTTACGAAAGGAGAGAATCATTTCTCAAACTAAAGGCTGAGGCTCTTATAAATGAGACTATGAAATTAAGTGAATTAAGTGATGATATTATATCGCTAAAACAAGCCCTTTTGCAAATTGCTAAATTAACACAACATTTACATACCAGAGGTAATATTTGTCCTTATAAATTAGTAGAAATCAAAAAGCCTAATAAAAAGAAATCGTGACTAATAAAAAACTCACTGGCTCATTCTATACACCAAAACTCATTGCCGATTTTTTGGTTAACTACCTTTCGGGTAAATTGGAAGGGAAAGATTTAACGATATTAGAACCAAGCTCTGGAGACGGCATTTTTATTAAAGCAATATATAATCACCAAGAATTATCAACAAAAATAAAAAAAGTAATCGCTGTCGAAAGAGAAAGAATAGAACTTGAAAAAGTAAAAGCAATCACAGAAAAAAAATCACTTAAAACAATACATTCTGATTTTTTAGAATTCCAAAATAACAACAAACAAAAATTTGATTTAGTTATTGGCAATCCTCCGTACATCAAGAAAAATATATTAGCTCCGGAACAAATCTCACTTTGTGAAAACATTCATAAAATTTTCCCTTCATTATCAAGAAACAAAATCAAAAATATTTGGACTGCATTCTTAGTTAGAAGTATAAATTTTGTCAGTGAAAATGGAATTTTAGCTTTTGTTCTTCCATCAGAATTACTTCAAGTAAAATTTGCTGCCGAACTACGTACACTAATTCTTAAAGAATTTGAACGAGTTGAAATCTTCACTTTCAACGAATTGCTTTTTAAAGATTGTAAAGGACAGGACACGCTACTTTTAATTGGTGAACGAAAATCTATTAACAAAGGTGTCTTCTATTGCAATATTGAAAAGATTACTGACCTTAAAGAAAAGAAGTTTTCGCTTGCACAGAACATAAACATAAGAGAATCTAAATGGACACATCATCATTTAACAACTGATGAAATTGAACTTTTAGAAAAGATAAAGAAACGAATTAATATCATAAATCATTACTGTATATCAAAAGCGGGTATTGTAACTGGAGCAAATAATTTTTTTATCGTTGACGCTAAAACCGTTCAAGAGTACTCATTAAACAATTACGTTAAAGAGATAATTCAGAAAGGATCTTTCGTAAATGGTAGTGTTGTTTTAAGTCAAGTTGAATTTGAAAATTTGATTTTACAATCAAAGCCTACTTTTTTATTAGCACTTAATAAATCAACAAAAATTGAAGAAAACGAAAGAATACATCGTTACTTTGAAAAAGGATTGGAACTAAAAATAAATAAAAGATACAAAGCCTCTCTTCGCAACGCTTGGTATGAAGTTCCAAATATAGGTACTCCTCCAGAAGCATTTTTCTTCAAGCGATGCAATGAATATCCGAAATTAATAAAAAATAATGCAAACGTATTATCTACAGATAGTGCCTATACAATTTCAATGAATGAAGATTATGACATTAATAATCTGATTTTTTCGTTCTATAATTCATTGACACTTTCATTTGCTGAACTTAATGGAAGATATTACGGTGGTGGAGTTTTGGAACTTACACCAAATGAGTTTAAAAATTTACCAGTTCCATACCTTGATGTTAAAGTAATAGATTTCAATTCTTTTGTTAAAGACTTTAAAAACAAGACTTCAATAAATGATATATGCAAAAGAAATGATACTATTATCCTTAAATCGATTGACAAGAATTTGGATTCAGAAAGTATTGATAAAATTTCTCGCATTAGAGAGAAACTCTACTTAAGAAGAATCAAAACAAATTAAGTATTGTATCTAAGGATATTGCCAAAAGACCTATAATAACTATTTAAAAACCAATGCTTCGGACAACACCAACATCTTTCCCCAAAATCTACCCGTCGTTTTTTGGGGGTTTTCTTTTTCATCCAACCAAGTAGAACCCTTTTAGCTGATTTTAAGACCTAACAAAAAGATACTTCTTTCACTCAATTTTATCGCAAATTTATTTACGCATCCCGGAAAAGTCAAGGGTTTCGGCTTACCCGAATGGTGGACATTCCGGTGATATTGCCCCCCATAGAAATGATGGTTCAGAGAACTCGAATGACTGATTGGCTAACATTTGGCAGTGAAATCCTTCTGGCACCCTAATTTATCTCCAGAGTTTTTATCGTTTCCTGCTGGTGTCCATTTTGTGTATATTTTACAGAAGACAAATAACTCTGGTCACAAATATTTACTATATTTGTGACCAGATAAGATGAATAAAGAAGAATTAAATATTGAAGAACAGCTGTTTGCAGAGATGAAACGAGCTAAGGCCGGAACATTGTTCTTTCCGGAACAGTTCAGCGATTTTGCAGAAAGTACAGCCATTCGTAAAGCCCTTCAACGCCTAACCGAAGACGGAAACATTGTGCGGGTGGCTCAGGGAATCTACGTAATTCCGAAAGAAAGTAGCCTGGTAGGGAAAGTAATACCCGGTGCCGAAGAAGTAGCCGCTGCCATTGCGAAGAGAGACCGGGCAAGGATTGTACCTACCGGAGTCCATGCACTCAATATACTGGGATTAAGCACTCAGGTACCTATGAGAGTAGTTTATTTAACCGATGGAGCAGCCCGTAAAGTTAGGGTAGGAAAACAAACTATTAATTTTAAACGGACTACTCCAAAAAATCTTGCCGCTCAGGGACACATCAGTAGCTTAGTGATCCAGGCATTAAAAACAATCGGCAAAAGCAAGGTAGAAGAAAGTGAGTTGAAAAAGATAATAGCGCAGTTGAAAAAAGAAAAACGGGAATACATACTGCACGACAGCAAATTGGCTCCGGCCTGGGTTGCTGCAATTATGAAAAAAGCATTAACAATTGATGAATGAAAAACTTTCTGCAATTAAATAGTAAAGATAAGTTGCTGATTTTTGAACAAATTCGTTCAGAAACCGGAATGAATGTAGATGCCATAGAAAAAGACTGGTGGGTAACACAATCACTCAGACTTGTTTTTTCGATGGAATGTGCCGGTCACACTGTTTTTAAAGGAGGCACTTCGCTCAGCAAAGCATGAGGTTTAATTGAGCGTTTTTCCGAAGACATTGATCTGGCATTAGACCGAAAATTTTTAGGTTTTGATAAAGAAATGACGGGTACGCAGGTAAGTAAGCTGAGGAAAGCATCTTTTCAATATATCTCTACCTCATTCTTCGACCATTTAAAAGAAAAATTTGCTGAAGCTGGTTTCGAAAACCTGAATATTCAGTTAGCTGACGTAAAAGACGCAGATCAGGATCCTTTAATCATTGAAATTTACTATCCTGGAGTTACGGGTTCCTCCGATTATCTGAAACCGCGCGTATTGGTCGAAATTGGAAGCTGCTCACTGATGGAGCCCTTCACTCCAAAATCCTTTTCTTCATTGGTTGGGGAACATTTTCCGGATAAATCCTTTGCCGATGAAAAGATTACAATTCCGGTGGTTAATCCGGAAAGAACGTTTTTAGAAAAGATATTTCTGCTACACGAAGAATTTCAGAAACCTGCTGATAAAATTCGTGTTGACCGCTTAAGTCGGCATTTGTATGATATTGAAAGGCTGATGGATACTCCTTATGCCAAATTAGCATTGTCTGATGATGAACTGTATCTGCACATTGTAGAACATCGAAGAACTATTACTCCGGTCAGAGGTATTAAATATACCAATCATACGCCGGAAAAAATCAGTCTGCTGCCACCTGAATCCATTCTTAATGAATGGCAAAAAGATTACGAAATTATGCAGGGAAACATGATCTATGGAGAATCGCTTCCATTTGGCAAACTACTTGATCGTATAAGAGAAGTTCAGCATCGGATAAACTCAAAAAATAGTTAAAAACAATTACACAAAAACATTAACCCGAAATCTACCTCAAGTTTTCGGGTTTTCCTTCTTCATTTCTTTTGTAATCAAGAAAGTTTCACGATCAAACTTTATACAGAGAGGTACTACTCTCACTCAATTTTGCCCCGAATTTATTGATCACATCCCGGAAAAGTCAAGGGTATACAAGCTCCCTTCTTTTGGTACCCGAGTAGCGTAACGTGTTGAAGTCCGCCCTTGACTAGAATCCGGTCTGCTCAATGTGCAATTGGCTCAAAATTAACAGGAGAGCCAGCCTACAAAAATCCACAGGGCAGTGGTGACAAACAATGCAAGCAAATTTATTTACTCCCGTGCCAATGTACAATTCAACTTTGGCAGAAATCGAAATCAGTTACAAACCAAAGTACAAGGCATCAGAACTGCAAAAGGTGGTTACTTCCGCTGATGCTTACTGTTGCTTAAAGGATGTTTTCCCAAGCCTGGATTACAGGGAATACTTTTACATTTTGTGTCTGAATCGGAATAACAAAGTTTTGGGATACTGCCAGATTTCAGCGGGTGGACTCACTGGCACAATGGCAGATGTACGAATGATTATGCAAGCTGCCTTGAAATCAAATAGCTGCTCAATTATCTTAAGTCACTGCCATCCGAGTGGGAACCTGGAGCCTAGTGAAGCCGATAAAGATTTAACCAAGAAGATTCAAGAAGCTGGCAAGGTTCTCGACATTGCGG
>DIZL01000079.1:14185-14468 GCA_002429385.1 Prolixibacteraceae bacterium UBA6029
GGGCATAATGGCCAGTTTTTCACCCCGGAACATATTTGCGAACTCATGGCCCGGGTTCAGGGAGAGATCGAAAACGGTTCACGGGTTCTGGATTGCGCCTGCGGATCGGGCCGAACATTACTGGCAGCCGCAAAAATAAACCGTAACGCATACTTCTACGGTGCCGATATTGACCGGAACTGTTGTATGATGTGCCTGATCAACCAATGCCTGAATGGATTATTGGGCGAAGTGGCATGGATGAATTCGCTATCCAATCAGTTTTTTGGAGCATGGCAAATAC
>DIZL01000079.1:14713-15201 GCA_002429385.1 Prolixibacteraceae bacterium UBA6029
AATACCTGAATTTGCAGATGTTCTTGCTGAACTTATCGATACTGTTCCTGTCAAAGCGCAACAGCTTCTGTTTAATTTCTAAGCCCTTCGGGGCTTTTTTTTGTTCGAATAGTAAACTACCTCTTATATTCTTGTTTTGGGGTTCAACACGTGACATAGAAATTCTTGTTACACTCAAATTAGTGGATAAAGATATTTACGCCATCCGGAAAAGTCAAGGTTTTGTGATTTCCGGAGTATGCAAAACAGAGACAACGCTTCGCGCTCGGTCAGCTTTTGCCTTGGGTGAACCAGTGCCTGAGTCTTTCGAAGGCAAAACCAGACATTCGACCATTGACAAGAATCCGGTTGGCTCAATGTTGATTATCCATAATTTAATTTTAACCGGCGAGCCAGAAGCCAAAATAAAACTGAAGGGCATCAGTAAAATGTTATGGGTAAATCAAATATTGCAGAAAAAACAGCCAATGTTGCTGAAGTAGTTGAAG
>DIZL01000079.1:15430-15858 GCA_002429385.1 Prolixibacteraceae bacterium UBA6029
TCCAACTCAGCAGTGATCACCTCTGTTATCGACGAAATGAAACGAACCCTGGATGTGAAAGTCCGTGATGTTGAAGAGCAAATTAACCTTTAACCAAGAGTGGAGGCTTCGCCTCCATTTTTTTGTTCGCTCAGGTTTGACGTAGACCCGTTAATTGANNTTGCTGAAGTAGTTGAAGTAGTAGAAGTTGCTCCGGTTTTGACCATTGTGAAAGACGAAGTCGAAGTACCACGGAAGCTAACCCTGGATGAAAGGATTCAAAGGGTGGAAGATTTATCATTATTGATCGACCGTTGGAAGACCTTGAATGATTCACGGCGCAAGTTGCAAACCTTCCAGATCGGAGCTGATTCTCTCAGTTCTGTGATCAGTTTGAGGGATTCAAATGGAAATGAGTTCAAAACTTCCAACTCAGCAGTGATCACCTC
>DIZL01000043.1 GCA_002429385.1 Prolixibacteraceae bacterium UBA6029
TCTACTTTTTGAACGAACTATTGAATAATACAAAGTTTTATAAAAGAAATTCAACCAATCATTGCCAAAGTTAAACCAACTTTTTTTCTTTAACTAATTAATTAACATCTATTTTAATATATTTATTTCTGATTATCTGCATTTTGCAACCTGTTGTTTCCTTTCCAATCAAGTCATCGTTATTTTATAAAGCAGAACATATACCGCTCTAAAATGAAACAAGCCACCCTGCAAAAGGTGGCCTGTTTTCTTAGTTCCTAAGATCCTAAGATCCTAAATGGATATCTTTGTATATTGATTGTAGGCATGTTTCAGGAGTTTTGGAATAAACTTCGCGATATAATACTCTGCCATTTTAGTATTAATACCCAGTTCACCTGCCACTTTCAGATAACCTTGCCGGTTAAACTGTAAAGGTAATTTGTCATAGAAGGCTGACATTTTCCCTTTCAATTCATTTTTCGGCATTCGATGGAACACAGCAATGGCATGCTTCTCCAAGGTAGTGACAATTATTAACGCTGTTTCAAAGTCCTGATCGCTGCATACCATTGGACTGGACAATTCCCCATCTTCCAATATCCTGAGTGCACTAAGAATCATTGTTACACGAAAAAGAATTATGCCTAGTCTCTTCACGTTGGCGTCGAAATCACGTCCAATTAACAATCTGTCCTTTTGTAACATATGATTGAAAGTGAGGGTAAACCGCTTTTCCTGCTCCATGGTAAGTTGAAAAATAATGGACTGTTTAAGGTTCTGTAATTGCCCGTACAATTCAGCAATCTCTTTCCCTTTTTGTTTGAAGTACTTTGGATAGTTTTGATCTGCATGTGATTCAAAAGGCGAGTTAAATCCACCAAGATCTTCAAACGCATAGTATAAGTATCTTGAAAACAGTCCATTCTCCACCTCTGGCAGTATGCTTAGCAATTGTTTGGGAGTCCCCGACATTACAATACTCAATTTTGGCCTTTTGACTTCCATATACTCTTTTTCTTTACGTCTGCAGAGGCTGACAGGCTCGTGGTGAAATGATTTACGATATATATCAGAGGACACTCCCCATTCGTTTTTCGCTGTTTGAGCCATTGAATCCGATTCAGATTCAAAGATTATTCCCCGGCTGTCATTTTCATAGAGTATTTGTATAAGAGCTGATGAACTCGAATTGGCCGGAATGAAAAACAGTTTACGATCAGGTTCTTTAGGTCTGTCTGGTTTTTGTTTCTGCTTCCTCTGTAGGTTGCTATATATATCCAGTTCAATGTCGTAGACCTCCCTTTCTTTTTTTGATTGTTCGATGTATTGGTCATGAATAGTTTGACCAAGATATCTCGCCCAGTCCATACCACTTTTACCACTTGCTGCCGGGCCTGTAACAAATAAGTACAAATTCGGAGCTAATGCTTTATTAAAATAATAACCCTCGATATTGGGCAAACAGGCGCTAAGCACACTGATTGCGCTCACAAGGAAAATGTCACGTTCTAAGCCATCACGGAATAAATTACAACTCTCACGAAGGAACACTGGTAGGTTTTCAAATACAAGATCAGGCAATGGTGGAGTGTCGAATATTAGCGAATCATGCTCTGAATTTGTAGTTTCCTGTTTATCAGTATCCGATTCTCCACTTTCTTTGCCAGGTGTAGGCTCATCCCCCTGATTGTAGGCAGTAGCTTCTTCTGATAATGAAAGACCACTTCCAATCTTACCAGCTTTAGGCTCGTGATTTATGTCAACTCCTGCCAGTTCAGCCATGTAAAAGAATGATTTGATGGTGACGCCTTTGCCATTTTCTTTTATCGACACGTCATATTGCTTGTCACATTCTGATTGAGAGTAACGCGGGAACATGCCACTAATTCGGTGAAAATAAGGACGACCTCCCTCGCCAAGTTCATTGGCGAGGGATAGTCCAACTTTGACCCAATTTGGGTAAGGAGTAGTTATGTCGATTTGTGCCTCTTCTATTTTTTTAGTAATGGACTCAATGTCGGATATAACTTTTTTAGTTCCATGAATATTCTTATTATCTTCACTGATCACCCTGTTTTCATTCTTTCCCGAAGAAGTAAACAAACTATTTTTAATCTCCTGTTTAGGGAGCCATTCATTAATAAAATTTGAATCTAACATTATTGGATATGTTTAGGATTAATATATACTTCATCATCAAAGCATAAAAAACATGCCCTCGATACTTCTTTCCCGGTCGGGTCTATATCAAGTTTATATGTAGTTTTAATGTAGTTTGAGATAGATAGAAAATATTCCAGGTGAGTGCCTTGTTCCAGATCAATGGATATGATTAATTTCAATCCATCGCCTGAAGGAGATTTAAACAATAATTCTGTTTCAAGATTTGCATCAGCGAGTAAAGCTTTTTTAAGTTCCACTACATCAGGAACATGATCGAAGTCAATGGTGATCAGCCCCGAATGTTCAATGAGGGCTTCATTTTTACGTTTGGTGAAGGTCCCCGAAAAAGTACAATATGAGAAATGGCTGGCTTTATAATTCCGTGCCACAATTGGGTCGGTGATTGTCCTTAACGATTCGGTTTGCCATTGATAATGATCACTTTTAATTAGCTGGTAAACCTCCAAAAGATTCATAACTCTACAGGGTACAGTATTTTTAACTGGAGGTGCGTAGAAGCTAAATTTTACCGGATTAACTTGATTCTCATTCTTTGACACGTTATCCATGTCGGGGCTATTTATACTATTATTTTTAATCATTGTTTTTTGTTTTAAAGGTTGTAAAATTGCTTGTTGTGGTATGGTTTCCATAGTTGTCGTTCAACAATCTCTCGACATCGGAAATTTTGAATAATTGGAGCCCATTTATTTTAGAATAGGGTAATTTCCCCGTACTGGTTAATTTGCATAATGTACGGGGAGAAATACCTAGGATTTTTAAAATGGCCTCTTTTCTTACAAACTCATCTGATAATTTTTCAAGATGTTGCTTGTTCAGTTGTGCAACTGACTTTGAAATTGCCTGCAGCTCGCGCTGCATGACAATCAGTAAAGGATCACTCATAATGGCTAAAGGTTAGTTAATAATGAAGTTAGCCCATTTCTTTGGAAAAATACTCTTCTTCCAAAATGACAGGGTTTAATCTTACCCGATCTGCACCAATTCGATACAGTTCGAATGTCGATCTTACAGAGGAAGCTTAATTCCTGCCTGGTAATGTACTGGGGAGGTTTTTGGGATTGTAACTCTGACCTTAATTGGTCAATTTGAAGTTTTACATCTTTTAGGATGCTTTCCCGAATCTTTTCAGGAGTTGATTTGACTACATAAATTGCTTTCATAATAAGTATTTAAAATTATTGTGAGAGCAAAGTTTTAAAAGTTACTAAAGTGCTACAACTATATTTTTGTAGTATTTCAACTACATTTTTATAGTATGGCTACAATTTAAAATGACTAATTTAATTTATAAGTTTCAAGTAATAATTCAAAATTAGCTTGCTTATTTTTTGGAGTGCATCGGTCATATTGTTTCCATCTTCCGTTAAGGTCGGTATATTTATTTTCATCTAACCATGCAATGTATTCCTTTGGTTCTATATCCCACATTAAACATTTTTTTTTCATCGCGTGATATATAAAGCAATATTCAACATAACTATCTTTTTTGTCTTTCATATAGCTTTCAAATATGTCAAATCCTGGTCCAGGTTTAAATATACGGGTATGCGGATTGATTTTTAAATCATTTGATTCATCATTTTTGCCCAGAAATGATAATTTAATTTTTATCCATTGCAAAATCTTTTCTGTAATATTTAATTGACCTAATGAAAAATCGTAGATAGCAATATCATTAGTAATTATTTGTTCACTTAAACGATTTAAATATAATTCCTTCGTCTCGCAATCAAATTCGAATATCTGAGATTCTATTCTCGATGTTTCATAGAAATATCGGCCGCTCTCAAATCCAAATACATCCAAATGTTTTAATTGTATGACCTTTGCATCAACCAATTCATAAATATAAAATTCAAATTCTGTCATTTGATCAAGTATTTTTAATGGCTAATATTTACTTTAGTTTAAATATCAATTACTTTTTTAAAAGTGCTAACTCTTTATTACTTTTCCATATTTCTAAAAGTAATTCATCAGTCTTTTACATATTTGCTAAATATAAGCCAATAATTTCAATTTATGATGTAGGATATGCGTTTTTACGAATAGATCCATAGAAGGTTAGGAAGTAAGGAAGTTAGGATGTGGCAAACCGGTCATGAGCTTTTTAAACGCATAATTATACCTCCGAGGTTAAAAACCGCAGCACCCCATGCTCCAAGCCCCCTGCCCCTAAACCACGAAGCAAACACTCTCTGTATAGTCCAATCCATCCTGCGAGGCAAAGAACAGGTAAACATGCATTGCATCGGCTGGCTTCTCAGGCAGGGTAAATGAGCCATTTTGAGCGCTTCTCAGCAGACTGGTAGAAGTCAGGGCAGAATAATGTCCGTCGGCAGCGCTTACGGCCATTAATTCATCATCCAGCCATTTGGGTCATTCTTCCAGCTTACAGCAACCACAGAGCTTCCCACAGCCTCACGCGAGGCTTCAAAATCCAAAGGAAGATGCAGGTTACCTGTCGAAATCTTAATCATCTTAGGGTCAATAATGCTGCCGTCCAACGCATAGGCTGGCATATTGGCTTTTATAAAGCAGGCGTAACCGTTCATACGCTCGGCTGCTAAATTCCAGATTGGAGCTACTTTTGTCTTTTTAAGCTGACTCCAAAGGTAGCTGGCTTTACTAAACCGCTGGCGGTGTAACAACTGCTGCGGAGACCAGGAATCTTTTTTTCGATCAGGAGCTGCCCGTACATAGTTAACTCCATTCCGTGTGTAAAATACCACGTTTCCGATCCGTCCTGAGACCAGATCACCGATGTTTCTTTTCATTCGTGCCATAATTCATTCGTGTTAAGTTAATACTATAGAGGGTATCCCTTGGGTATTCCTTGGGTATTCCTTTTCAATGATTAAACTATGATTGATCTATATCTATACAAAGATACGGATTTTATTACAGTTATAGATCAATCATAGTACAGATATAGAGAAGGAATACCCAAGGGATACCCAAGGGATACCCTTCCGATACCCTACCCAAACCCTATCCAAACACTGTTCGGTTATTGATGGGTTTCCTCCTTTCAGACATTGTAAAGGATGGCCTTTTCGCAAACAATCATTTTGATAGGGGATATTGGTGTAATAGAAATCAAAAATCACAAGAAACACACACCAAAACCAACTCCGAAGGCTATATTTTGTGATTACAATCATGAAAATTCATGTTTAATTATATAATGTTGTGTCTAATTATGTAGATGTGTTTAATAATTTTACGCATATTAAAAACTAAAAAACAACTATGAAAAGAAATTATTTTAGTGTGCTGATTGCCTCTTTTACTTTATTGCTTTGCATGACCCAAATCAGCTTTGCAACAGATGGTTATTTCAGTCTTGGTTATGGTACAAAAAGCAAAGGTATGGCTGGCGCCGGTGTAGCAATGTATTCCAACTCGCTTATTGGCGGAAACCCGGCCGGGAATGTATTCCTTGGTAAAGAGTTCTCAATTGGTCTGGGTGTTTTTAGTCCGATGCGCGAATATACCATCTCGGGGAATCCGACAGGAGCTCCTTATTTTGGATTAACGCCAGGTACTGTAAAAAGTGATAAGCCAGTGTTTTTTATCCCTTCAATAGGTGGAAACTGGATGATCAATAAGACTTCTGCTTTTGGTTTTTCTATTTACGGAAATGGTGGAATGAATACAAGTTATCCAACCAAAACTTTTAATGATCCGAGGGCCCCTGTTACGAGTCCAACTGGAATTAACCTGTCTCAATTGTTCTCTGACATAACTTATTCCTTAAAACTAGGAGAAAATAACAGTGTCGGTATTTCTGCAATCATTGCGTACCAGATGTTTGAAGCAAATGGCCTGCAGGCATTTATGGGTATGACTTCGAATCCAGCCAAATTAACCAACAATGGAACTGATAACAGTTTTGGTTACGGAGTGAAGATAGGATATTTGGGAAAAATATCTGATAAACTTAGCCTTGGGGCAAAGTACCAAAGCAGAATATATATGTCTGAATTTAAGGAGTATGCCGGACTATTTGCTGAAAAGGGTGATTTTGATATTCCTTCAAATTGGACTGTTGGTTTGGCTTACAAACTTACGAATAAACTGACCCTGGCTTTTGATGTGAAACAAATCATGTACGCCAAAGTGAAATCTGTTTCAAATCCCCTTTCAAATGTTAATCCTCTGGGAGCAGACAATGGATCCGGTTTTGGATGGAAGAACATGATGATCTATAAACTGGGAATGGAATATGCTTCAGGTAACGACTGGGTTTGGAGAGCAGGTTACTCTTATGGAACACAGCCAATACCAGGTTCTCAAATGATGTTTAATATTTTAGCTCCGGGAGTTTCACAAAATCATGTGGCAGCAGGTTTTACACGAAATCTGAACAGTAAAGTAAAGGCAGTCAACCTTTCGTTGATGTATTCACCTGCGAATACTGTTGCCGGACCAAACAATATGGATCCTGCTCAAAACATTGAATTGAAAATGAGTCAGTTTGAATTGGAACTTGGGATTTCATTCTAAGATCTGGTTGTAATTATATATCGATAGACCGGGCAGGCTAGACTGTCCAGTCTTCGTATTTATCAGGCTTACGCTTTTTTAAAATATTCCTTCGCTGCGTTGCAGATCGGGCATCGGTAATCTTCAGGTAAATCCTCAAAAGCTGTTCCGGGAGGAATTCCCATTGAAGGGTCGCCTTCTCCCGGATTGTAAGTGAATCCGCAGATCAGACATACATAGCTTTCCCCATCAAACACGTGTTCGTGTTCAGGTTCCGGCAATTTTTTTACAGGAGAGTCAGCTGACTTTTCTGCCTCGAGAGCTGACTTTTCAAGGTAGGTAGGTGAGTTCTTTGGTGAAAACATCTTGTATTTTTCACGATAGTATTGATAAGTCAACGGTTCTTCATCCGAGATCAGGTCAGAGTCAATTACTTCACCAATTATAAGATAATGTGAACCCAAATCGACCGACTTCACGACCTTACAATCGAACCATGCCACTGAACTTTCCAGGACTATGGGTGCACCGGTTTTACCTGTAATGACATTGATGCCATTAAATTTATCGATATCGGTTGAGGACATAAAACCAAAGTCGCCTATGATTTTCATGTTCACTTCTTTCTTCAGGACTGAAACAGAGAAGATACCCGAATCAAGAATGATCTGTGCCGATTGATTGTTTTTATGACATGAGATGGCCAGTTGTTCCGGTTCCGAAGTCACCTGAAAAGTGGTGTTGGCTATATATCCTGCCTTTTTACCTTTATACTCAGTAGCAACCAGGTACATTCCGTAGGATAATTTGTGGAAGGCTTTTAGTTTCATACTATGATAATATCTTTTGACGAATTTAAGCTATTTGACGAAGATACCATTTAGTTTTTCAATTCAAATTCATTTTGCTTTAGAGTTGAATGGATCTCCTTATTTTAGTACTTTATCAGAGCCAATATAATTTGAAGATTTGGGACCATTCCCTGATCATTTGCATTATATTAATTCATGAAATATGTATATTATCATATAAATTCTCACATAAGATTCCGAAATTAGCGAAATTATAAAATCAATAAACCATGAAACCAATTTATTCGATAATCGGTCTTTTTGCCATTGGCATGATGTTGTTGTCTTCCTGTAAAGATGATAGTCCTGAAGTTCTTACCAAGGCCAAATTGACGGGCTACATTCAAAAAGGACCTTTCCTGAATGGTACATCAATTTCTGTTTCAGAATTGAACAAGGATCTCTCCCAGACCGGTAAGGTGTTTAATACACAGATTACAGATAATCAGGGGACTTTTGATATTTCCAATATTCAATTAACCTCGCCATACATAGAACTTAAAGCAGACGGGTTTTACTTCAATGAAGTGACCGGTGCAACTTCATCGTCGCAATTAACTCTTTATGCCCTGGCGGATGTGATAAATAACAATACGCTAAATGTAAATGTATTGTCAACTTTAGAGAAAGCCCGGGTTGAGAACCTGATTGCTGGCGGCCTTTCTTTTGCTGATGCCAAGAAAAAAGCTCTGGGCGAAATTCTTGCCATTTTTAGTATAAGCAAAAGTGATATTCAAAGTTCCGAATTGCTTGATTTAAACAAATCAGGGGATGATAACGCTATCTTACTGGCTGTTTCTGTTATTTTACAGGGTTTCAGGTCTGAAGCAGAGCTAACTGAACTTCTGGCGAACATGAGTGCTGATATCAGTACCGATGGAAAACTGGACAATCAATCGCTTGGATCAGCACTGCTTAGTCACGCCAAATACCTGAATACCGCCAAAATTCGGGAAAACCTGATCAACAGGTACACCGAAATCGGGGCGATTGTTCAGATTCCGGAGTTTGAAAAATACATAACTCAATTTATCGAGAATTCAACATTCAAATCAATCGATTTGATTATTTATCCTGAAATAATTGATGGAAAATTAAACATTTTAAATGAAAATAATTCAATATTTACGGCTGATCAGAATCCCGAAGCATATTACATGATTTCCGCAAATACAATTAAGGGCCTAAGTCTGATGATAAAGATTGAATATATTGAGGGAGTGATACCTGTAAATGGTTTATGGTGGCTTCGCATGGAGGCTGGTACTAATTGGTTATTTTCACAATATGATATGGATAAAAATTCCCAGGTTTTTAATGTGATTGAAAGTGGAAAACCAAGTAATCAAAAAATAGAATTTCCGTTTGGACAGGGATTGAAATTCAGGGTTAGTTATTTTGAAAACAATGATTTGGTTATTACCCGAACAAGGATTATTACAGTTAATTGATGATTACCGAGCGTGTGATTGCAGTCATCCAATCAGTAATCATCAATTAACTTCTTATTTCCCAATTTCGGATGGCGGCAGCCCAAAGTATTTCCTGAAGCAACGTGAAAAATAGAGCGGATCATTAAATCCGACCTTATAGCTGATTTCGGCTATGGTATATTGGTGTCCGTTATTCAGAAGAAGTTTTTTGGCTTCCTTCAGCCTGATGTTACGCACAAATTCGGTGGCTGATTGTCCTGTCAATGCCTTAAGTTTGGAATATAAAAGCGTTTTGCTGGTATTCATTGACTGACAGAACTGGGGTACATCAAACTCAGCATTATCAAGGTTCTCGTTTATCAGACGGAAAGCCTTGTCCAGAAAATCATGATCCGAAGGGTTTTTAGCAAACGCTTTTCCCTGGAGTTCATCATCATCTGCAAAACGGTCTTTTAATCTTTTCCGGTTTTCAATCAGGTTGTAGCAACGGGCAAGCAGCTCCTTCATCCGGAACGGTTTGGTAATGTAATCGTCGGCTCCAGTCGCCAAACCTTCTACAATATCATTTTCAGTATCGTGTGCTGTAAGCAATATTACCGGTAAATGACTGGTCATAGGATCTGTCTTAAGCTGTTTGCAAAACTCTATACCGGACATACCCGGTAACATCACGTCGGATATTATCAAATCGGGCAGTTCAGTGGCTAGCCATTCAAATGCTTTTTCGACCGAGCCAACACCTTTCACCTCAAAATGATTCTTCATTTCGGCAATCACAAACTGTAACATCGGCTCTTCATCCTCAATCAATAGTATAGAAGCTTTTTCGGTTGAATCGAATTTGCTTAGATCAAAGTTTTCAATTATCTGAAGGTTGGTGTCCTTTGTTTTTTCTGCAGGAATCAATGGAAGGATCACATGAAAGCTGGTTCCATGAATACCATCGCTGATTACTTCTATGGTTCCGTGATGGAGATTTATCAATTCCTTTACCAAAGACAATCCTATTCCGCTTCCAGGAATTCGATTGAATTTTTCACTCCTAAGCCTGTAAAACCGGTCAAAAATGTTCTGTTGCATCTCATGGGGAATACCAGGGCCCGAATCATTTACCCAGAAACTTAACTTTTCAGAAGACGGATCAATTTGTACGATTAACTCCACTTTTTCATTCTCCGGGGTGAATTTAAAAGCATTCGAAAGTAGGTTAACCACAATCTTTTCAAGCTTGTCAGCATCATACTTTACCCAGCTTTCCTGAATGTTGCAGGTGAATTCGAACGTGATGTTCTTCTCATGTGCCAGGGGAGTGTAATAGTTTGAAATATTTCGGAGATGCATTACGAGATCACCAGGACTGATTTCAAGTTGAATTTTACCCGCTTCGAGCCGTCGGAAATCGACTACCTGGGTAACCAGATTTGAGAGTCTCTGTACATTGGTGTATATCAGTTCAAGGCTATTTTTAGTATCGTCTTTCAGATTTGATTGGTCAAGTAGCTTTTGAAGCGGCAATGATATAAGGGTAAGAGGAGTTTTCAGTTCATGCGAAATATCAGTAAACAATCTTAGTTTCAACTGATCCATCTCGTGAATCTGCCTGTCACGGATATACAGCCGAATAAGCAGCCACGCAATAATCCCCAGGAATGTCAGAATAGTCAGAATGAACCAACTACGCATGTATACCGGCGGCAGGATGGTAAATGAAATCAAGGCCGGATGGAGCTCGATATTCCCATCCAGATCCCGTGACCGAACCTCAAGTATATATTTCCCCGAAGCCAGATCAAGAAAGACGCTCGACTTTTCTTCTGAAAAAGAAGACCATGCCTCATGATTCAGGCGATGCGAAAACTGAATATTATCCGACGGGGTTTGATTCCAGTAATCTATACCGCTGTAAGCAATAATGATATTTCCCGAGGATGAAATTTCACGGCTCGATAATGCAATGGTCGTTACAGGAGCTTTGCTTTCTTTTCGGTAAACGATCGTTTTAAAGACCGAAGGATCTTCCGCAGAGTTTTTAAAATCGTACAGATACCATTCGCGGGTGGCTTGATTAATCCAAAGTGCTCCGTCTGCTGACTTCCGAAGAAATCCACGTTCGCGCTGTATATTTATTTCAGGATGAATGATTTGGGGAGTGAACTGTTTGCCGTCAAAAAATGAAATCCCTTTATCGGAAGCAATATAAACCGAGCTGTCGTTTTCGACCAGAAGGTTTGTCACCATGTTGCTTACCAGTTTGTTGTAGGTGGTAAAGCGTGTCCATTTTTTTCCATCGAAATAGAACAGACCTGTGCCTCCCTGGGCCACCCAAATATGATCTGATGGAGTAATGCCTATATCATCAGTCCATGTAGTTGATTTAACCGGTAATTCAACACGGAAGGATTGTTTGCCGTTAAAATTCATAAAGTTGTTACCCGAGAACCAAAGCCTTCCATCCGAAGTCTGTCCAATAGATGGAATTCGCTGAGGAACCTTATCTTTCGAATAGATCACCCAATCTGACCGTTTGTAATTGTACTCCACAAATCCGCCCTTAAAACTGGTATTGTTCAGTTCGAGAATCCCGTTTACAGGAAAGGCAATGGCAGAATCCCCAAGATCACAAATTCCATTGTAAGCAATTCCAAGGTATAATTCAGGAAAAAGAGTCAGATTCCAATGTTCATTTTGGTATCTTGCAATGGCGGCTTTCCCTTTGTGACTTCCGGCTGCCCATAGTCCGCTTTTTTTTGAAAAGTGCATTGTCATGGCCATATCCATCAAGCCGTCTTCTGACTTATATTCCTGAAATCGCTGCAAAAGCGAGTCACTGACAACTACATTTCCCTTGTTTGTAGTGAACCAATACTTCCCGTCAGGCGTATTGCATTGAAAATTCAACCCATAATACGTACAGAACCTTTTAGAGGACAGATCAAGTTTCATTAAACTGCCGCTGACTCCATATACAAACAGATTATCCAAATCATCGAGATATAATTCAATATATGAAAGAGGTAGGGTTACTCCCGGATATTGATAAACCGTCCACCCTGATGAGGTTCGAGCATATAGTTTGCTATGGCCCCCAATCCAGATAGTCCCGTCTACAGACTTTAGAATTGATGACTGAACATTGTCGCCACCAAGATCTTTCAGGTTTATACTTTCCCATTTATCTTTGGGAATGTGGTATTGCAATAACATGACATTAGCGTTGGTACTCGTTACCAGAACCGAATTATTGTTTTCGCAGATCCCTGAGATATCGTTGACGGAAAGTGAAGGTGCTTTGATGAATTTCCAGGTCGGCAAGATGTTCGGCAATCCTTTCAAGTCGATGGTTGCCATATTCTTATCTGGCAGATCAACAGCCATCCAAACCCGGTAGAACCGGTCGATATCCAGATTGTAAACCGAAAATTTAATTTCCTGGACTGAATTGATCCGATAGTCGTTGGCCAGTTGAAGTCTTAGTGTATTGATCACCGATCCATTACCGCTGATTTCAAAGTATCCTTGCGGATTCAGGCAGTAGATAGCCTCCGTTGTGATCCGGACAAGTCCGAAATCAGATCCAATCCAACTATCCTTATTGCTATCCGTGATGAAATTCCTTTGACTGTTGAAACTGAAATTCAATATTTTTCTGAATTCACCGTCCTTAAATCTGAAAATCCCTCTCGAAGTAGCGGCCAGCAGGGTATTGCCCTTTTCAAATACAAGTGATTGGATATCTGTGCTGTCAGGAATGAAAAATTTAGTTTTATATCCATCGTAATAGACAGCCTTATTGCCGATTCCCATCCACATTCCGCCATCTTTTCCTTTCGCCATACACGAAATACGAATGGTATCATATTCCGGGAAATTAGTCCAACGCCAGGATTCAAGCACCGGATTGGCGAGTTGAGGTTGATAATGCCCTTTTGCCTGTAATTGGGTGCAGTAAAGAACAAATCCAAGAAAGAAAATCAGTTTGAATATCTGTATCACTGATGAATGGTTTACGGATTACCAATAGTATGAGCGTTCCAAATTTAGTAAAAAAAGGATGCATTATGAGAAATGATTGCCTGAACCAGTTTTTCAATCCATTTAAATCCTGATGAAGAAATGGAACTTTAAGCATCTAATATCAGAACCTTCGTCAAATAAGCCTGTAGAACTTCATTTTGCAGGGCAAACGCATCTAAAT
>DIZL01000053.1 GCA_002429385.1 Prolixibacteraceae bacterium UBA6029
TTTAAATGCGGATTTAAGGTATTAGCGATTTTTATGAAATGTTATGCTCCTTTTGATAAATTTTCAATAAAAGCTGTATTTTATTGGAATTTATTGCGTCCGTTTGTTCCCTGTTGCGTCTATCTATCGTAAATCAATTCTAGTGGATGATTTTGGGTAAAAAATATAGTATAAATACTGGTTCTTCTGAAGGGTCATATCCCATACTTAAACAGCTGATAAGTCTTGCCTTGCCGGTGATCGGATCATCGTTTATGGCGATGGCTTATAATTTCATCAATATGATTTTTGTGGGGCGACTGGGTAGCAATGCGGTTGCAGCAGTGGGCTCTGCCGGATTTTTTATGAATCTAAGCTGGGGATTATCGTCTTTAATTTCTGTTGGTGCCGGCATTCGTGTATCGCATGCCATTGGTAACGGAAATCCTCAACTTGCCAAAAGTTATGTGCGGAGCGGTATTCTGGCGATAATTACCATTGCCTTGATTTATTATGCCTTTTTGTTTTTTACCAGTTCTGAGCTGATCAGCCTGATCCGTCTCAACAATCCTGAAATTGAACATGCATCGGCCAGATTTTTACTTATCATTGGACTCTGTATTCCATTCTCCTTTCAGAACCTCTTTTTTACCAGTGTTTTTATCGGTTCAGGCGACAGTAAATCACCTTTCCGTATAAATGCTACAGCACTGGCGATTAATATCCTGCTTGATTATATACTGATCTTCAGGGCTAATATGGGAATTAATGGTGCTGCTTTTGGCACCATTATATCGCAGGCTACAGGGACAATCCTGTTTTACTTCAAACTGAATAACAATACAATCCTTAAACCCAGAGGTACTGCTTTTAGAAGTTCGCTTTTGAAAAATATCATGCTATTGGGAATAAGTCCAACTATACAAAGGGTTTCGTTTACTATTGTGGCAATCTTCATGGCCCGGATTATCAGCAACTGGGGAGCCACAGCTATTGCGGTACAGAAAATTGGGGTACAGGTTGAGGCCATTTCGTACATGACTGCAGCAGGATTTTTGGCAGCATTATCTTCTATTTCAGGACAGGCTTATGGCGCTAAAGATTATCGGAAACAATGGCAGGTTTTTCGTTCCGGTATACTTCTTGCTTTTGTCCTTGGAACGATAACATCGGCAGTTTTAATCGTCTTTGCTGAACCTATCTTCTCCATTTTCCTGAGGGATCCGGAAAGTATTGCCATGGGGCGTGAATACCTTGTTATCCTGGGTTTTTCTCAGCTGTTTATGGTGTTGGAGTTAATGGCTACCGGAGCTTTTTTTGGCTGGGGAAAGACCAATATTCCGGCAATTACCGGAATAATTCTTACAGTAATGAGAATTCCTATGGCTTATGCCTTTATCAGTCTTTGGCAGAATGCACTTTCGTCAGTCTGGTGGAGCATCAGTATCAGCAGTATGGCAAAGGGAACAGTATTGATGGTGTTATTTATCGTTCTATTCAGATCATTTATTAGAAAACAAAATGGAATTTACAGTTATGAAACATGATATCTTTCAATCAATAGATTTTTTAAAAGGAAATATCTGGCTGGAGGGGTTGTTTGGCCTCGAAAAGGAAAACATCAGGGTTGATGGGGCAGGCAATCTGGCTCAGACTCCGCACCCTAAAGTGTTTGGCAATAAGCTGAAACATCCCTATATCACCACCGATTTCTCTGAAAGCCAAGTTGAAATGATTACCCCGCCTCTTCCGGATATCAGGCAGACCATTGGTTTTCTGGATACCATTCACGATATTGTAAGTCTCGAACTCAAGGACGAGTATCTTTGGCCGCAAAGCATTCCGCCCATATTGCCTTCCGATGAGCTGATACCGATTGCTCAGTATGGAGAGGATGGAAAAGAAGCACACGAATACCGTGAATTTCTTGCAGCAAAATATGGTCCGAAGAATATGATGTTTTCAGGTATCCATTTCAATTTCTCTTACAGCGAAAAGCTACTTGAATTGCTTTACAGGAAAATCAATCCGTCCCTGTCGTTTGATGATTTCAAGGACGAAGCTTATCTGAAAACTGCGAGACAGATGCTCCGACTGCGTTGGCTTTACATTTTACTGCATGGCAATAGTCCGGTAGTCGATCCATCGTTCAAGCTTCAATGCAAAATGACTCCATATCCGATTGATAGCAATATAATAGCACTTTCGATACGGAACAGCTGTTACGGTTATCAGAATTTCGATAACCTATTTCCGGATTACAGCTCGGTTGCTCATTTTAAGAAAAGTGTTGACCAAATGATACAGGATCAGAAAATAATTGCTGCCAAAGAATTGTATTCACCTGTGCGCCCTAAGTTTATAAAGAATCCTGATCATATTTCTTATCTTGAGTACCGTTTTATAGATATCGACCCGCTCACTAAGCTTGGAATTTCTCCGGAAGCGCTCTATTTCTTACATTCACTTGCCATATATGGATTACTTACCGATGAACCTGATGATTTTGATGCCGAAGAACAGTCAGAGGCAAATAAATATCAATTCGGGGTAGCTTTGTATGGCCTGAATACCTCGGCTTTCCTTGTGGATAAGGATGGGGAACAGTACAATATCTGGAGCAGAGCACAAACGATAATCCGTGAGATCACAGATTTATTTGAAAAGCTTGAAATAAGAAATACTGATTATCTTCATTCACTGAATCTGGTTTCAGAATTGATTGATAATCCGGAAAAGCGTAAGGTTCACGAAGTACTGAAGGGAGTTAAGGAAATGGGCTATATTCCTTTCCATATCGAAAAGGCTATGGTCTATCTGAATGAAAGCCGTAATAATAGTTACAAGTTTGGGGGATTGGAAGACCTGGAACTATCCACCCAGATTTTGTTGCGCGAGGCGGTAAGGCGGGGTGTCTCGTTCGAAATACTGGATCGGAAGGAGAATTTTATCCGGTTCCGGAAGGACGGAAATACTCAATACGTCAAACAGGCCACCAAAACATCGCTCGATAATTATGCCAGTATTCTGGCTATGGAAAATAAGCTGGTGACCAAGAAGATACTGGAAGAACATGAAATCCGGGTTCCCAAAGGATTGGAATATACCAGAGCAACAGCAGCAAAGGCTGATTTTATCATTCATCAGGGTAAGGCGGTAGTAATTAAACCGAATCAAACCAATTTTGGAATTGGAATCACCATTCTGAAGGAAAATACCGATGAGCAGGCCTATAAACGGGCGGTTGACATTGCCTTTGAACATGATTCAACGATCCTGATCGAGGAGTTCATTTCAGGCAAAGAATACCGGTTTTTTGTGATAGGCGATGAAGTTGCAGGCATTCTGCATCGTGTTCCGGCCAATATAACAGGTGATAGTCAGCAGTCTGTCCGGGAATTGGTAGAACTGAAAAATCAGGATCCGCTTCGGGGAAAAGGTTATCATACGCCTTTAGAGAAAATTCAGATGGGTGAAGCAGAAGCGATGTTTCTGAATCAGCAGGGAAGGGATTTTACTTCAGTTCCAGCTTTAGGAGAAGTAGTCTATTTACGTGAAAATTCAAACATCAGTACAGGTGGCGACAGCATTGATGTTACTGATGATATACCTGATTCCTACAAAAAGATTGCAGTACAGGCGGCCAAAGCGCTGAATGTGGTTATTACCGGATTAGATATGATTATTCCGGATATTTCACAGGAGGTCTCACGGGATAATTATGCCATTATAGAGCTAAACTTTAATCCGGCCATTCATATTCATTGCTATCCGTTTAAGGGGAAAAACAGGAAACTGGATGAGAAATTGATGGATGCGCTGGGGTACAAAAGTAATTGAGCTAATGGATTCCATCCTTTTTTTAGGGATGGAATCCATTAAATCAGATACAGCTTCCTTTTAAACCAAAAAGCCACATTCACCAGTCCTATCATTACGGGTACTTCAACCAGTGGCCCGATCACAGCTGTAAATGCTTCGCCTGAGTTGATTCCAAATACTGCAATCGCAACGGCAATGGCCAGTTCGAAGTTGTTGCTTGCTGCTGTAAAGGATAGGGTAGTGGCCTGTTCGTAAGTTGCACCAGCCTTCTTGCTCATCAGGAAAGACGCCAGGAACATGATTACGAAATAGATCAGTAGCGGGATTGAAATACGTAGAACATCCATCGGGATTTTCACAATGTATTCTCCCTTGAGTGAAAACATAACCAGAATAGTGAAAAGTAAGGCGATCAGTGTCAGTGGACTGATCTTCGGAACAAATTTCCTTTGATACCAATCTTTGCCTTTAAGCCTTATCAGAGTATAGCGGGTTAGAAACCCTGCAATAAAAGGAATTCCCAGGTATATAAAAACACTTTTGGCAATCTGAACAATCGTAATGTTAGATACAAGGTCATTTACCGGCAGGCCAAACCATCCTGGTAATACAGCGATAAAAAACCAGGCATAAACCGAAAAGAAAAGTACCTGAAAAATAGAGTTGAAGGCCACCAATCCTGCAGCATACTCGGTATCTCCCTTGGCAAGATCGTTCCATACAACAACCATAGCAATGCATCTGGCCAAGCCAATAAGTATCAATCCGTACATGTAATCGATGTTGAATTGAAGGAAAATAACTGCCAATCCAAACATCAGCACAGGTCCTATGATCCAGTTTTGAATCAGTGAAAGGCTAAGTATTTTGTAGTTTTTAAATACATCGCCCAATTCTTCATATTTCACCTTAGCCAATGGGGGATACATCATTACAATCAGCCCAATGGCTATGGGTATGTTGGTTGTTCCCGATGACATTTTATTCCAAAAGACAGCAACTCCGGGATTGATCCATCCCGCAAAAACTCCTGCAAACATGGCCAGGAAAATCCATAGCGTGAGGTAACGGTCAAGAAATTTGAGGCGTTTCTTTGATGGCATAATGTTATGCTTTTATGTTTTCGATGTAGAATTTCCAGAACCCTGATTTGATTTCATCTCTCACCCGAATAAACTCACTCCATATAAATTCATCAGTCCCCACTGCATGCGACGGATCATCGAAGCCCATGTGTAACCGGTGTTTGACTTTACCGATAAACGCAGGACAGGTTTCGTTGGCTCCGCCGCATACAGTAATGACATAATCCCATTCTTCGCCCAGGTATAAATCAACCGAATCTGAAGTATGATGGCTGATATCGATTCCAATTTCATTCATCACGGCAACTGCTTTTTGATTGATTTTACCTGATGCCTCAGTGCCAGCGGAACAAACGGTAATGTTTGAGTCGAACGACTGTAAAAATCCGTGTGCCATCTGGCTGCGGCAACTGTTTCCGGTACAAAGAATAAGGACTTTCATGATTTCTACAATGTCTTGGGTGTTACATTTCCTTTGATTTGTAGGATCACTGTGTTATTTAAAGCATTTGAATTTACAGTAATTGACTTATTGAAGTTACCCTGATTATTGGTGTTGTAACTTACCTTAATACTACTGCTTTTCCCTGGAAGGATTGGTTCTTTTGGCCATTCCGGAACTGTACATCCGCATGAAGCCTTAACATTGCTTAATACCAAAGGTAATTTACCTTTATTGGTAAACTTGAATTCGCAAGTACCATCACTGCCCTGAACTATGGTGCCATAGTCGTGCATTGTATTTACAAATTTGATTGAATCCTGGGTACTGGCTTGAACTGGTGCCGGAGCTGGTGCTTGAACTGGTGTCTGGGCATATATTCCCAAAGAACTAACTACAAAAGCACAAATAATAAAAATCGATTTTTTCATCTTTAAAAGTATTTAATTTAAATGTCTGTATTTTAAGGTAATTAATGTATTTGAACTGGTGTAATTGGTATTCATAAAGAGGATTGTGGACAGCATAAGTCTTCTGGAATTTGAAACTCATTCAGGAATTTATCAAGTGATTCCTTCATCTTCAATATCTTCTCGTAATCAAGACAGTAATTCATTTTCACTCCGTCGACATGCCCCCGAATCAATCCTGCATCTTTGAGCTCTTTCAGGTGCTGATTAACAGTGGTTCGGCTTAATGGCAAATCGTCAGAAATATCTCCTGAGACACAGTTTTTCATCTCAGACAGAAACTGCAATATCTGCAGACGTGCAGGATGAGCCAGTGTTTTAAATAAGTTGGCTTGTTCCTGAAGGTTTTCTTCAAAGAGTTTTGTTTTAGCGACTGCCATGATTTAATTATTAATTTCAACGTAAACATACGTCATAAATCAATACAACGTATATATACGTTAATAAGTTTTGATTAAATTGAACTGATCTTTACATTCAAATAAATCTGACAAAATTAGCCTTTCGTATTTCGCTCCGGACTTTTTTATTACTGATAATTCTTTTCTCTCTCTTTTCTTCTGCCAATATCCATATCTTAGATCAATTATCCTGTCTTTTATTATTGCAATTAAGCGATTATGTGCGCTCATAACGTAATTATTTAGGTATTTCAAATTTATTGAAAATACTAATCTAATATTTATGTTGCCTATATTATCTTTCATTTTTTTGAGTAAACTGCGTAAGTTGCTTAAGTTGCCTGATTGATGTAGAAGTGAACTATTAAATAAAGCATTACCAATTCCATAGATTAAATACAGTTTACGGTTGTTTTAAATACAAAATGTCAGGACTTAGTATTTATACAGTACTAAAACAGTACTTAAACTAAGGAGTTAACCTATCTTTATTATAACTGTTAAAACCACCTCCTTTGGTGGTGGTCATGTATAAATTGGCTTAGCCTGAAAAATTTCAAAATCCTTGTCATGAATAGTGTTGAAAATTAAGTCAATCAAATATCAAGAAAACCATGACCGTTAATAATTGCAACAAAGGCTCGAGTTCAGCCCCTTACAGGGGCAATTTTAAGTCCACCTTCTTAGAGGGTGGATTCTTTAATTGCCTTTGATTTAAAGGGAAACCTGTTATGGAAATCGCCGAATGGCCCTGAATATGCTAGAAAAGATTATGGCGCTAATTTCCCAGGAGCCCGTTCTACGCCTACCGTGTACAATGAAAATATAAATGTTTATTCAGCATGTTATGTTTAATAAAAAAGAAAGATATTTAATATTATTTGGGTTGTTATCCCTATTATAAAAAAACAATTGTGTAATTTGGGAATGTCTAAAACAAGGTGTAATTATACTGAATACTAAATAATAACTTAAAAAGTAGGTATATATGAAATTTTTCAAAAGAAATTTGAAGGAACAGAAAAATATAGTTATTACGGATGAAGCTGTTGAATTTATGAATAGGTTAATAACCATTTTGGATGAAGAAATAAATAATATATACGAAGCATATAATTTAATGAGTGAAAAATATAATATATACAACCTACCTTTTATATTAAACAGTGTTTTATTTTTTAAAACTAACATTAAAGATATTGTCTTAGCAACGAAACAAATGATTTCAGAAAAGGATGAACTACAGAAAAATTTAAATGCTCGTACCGTTGCACTTCATTTGTATGATTTTTTGGATTATACAAAAGATTTCTTGGGTCCAAATATGAGAAAAGAATTAGAAGTTCTTCCTGACTCTGATTTTCATATACAAGAACTTAACAAACTAAAAAAATATTATCAAACCATTAAGGAATCTATCTTTCAAGAATTGAGAGATATAAGACATAGTGTGATAGCTCATAAAGATAAAAACTCAATTGAACTCCATAAAAAAATAAAAGAAATAAATCCTGATAAAATTAATAGTAGCTGCATGATAGTTTGGGTATTGATTACATTTATTTTGAGATTTCAAAAGAATATTATTATTTCTATTAGAACTAATGACAATAAGAAAGATGAGTTACATGTTTTACCGGATGCATCCTTTGATATAGATGATAATAAAAATAAGCTTATTTCTATTGATAATACATTTAATGAGATTTTTATGCTTATAAATGATATTTCTATTAGAAATAATAACAACAAGAAAGATGAATTACAGAGTTTACCGGATGTATCCTTTAAAATAGATGATAATGAAAATAAACTTATTTCTATTGATCATACAGTTAATGAGATTTTTATGCTTATAAATGATATTTCTCCTACCGAAGTAAAATTTTTCAATGAATTACCACCAGTTATATTAGACAAATTGAAGGAATTAGGGAATGCTAATTCTTTATCAGAGGATATAAATAAATTAAGTCATAATGAATTAATTAGTATATATAATGTCATAAGAAAATATGAAAAAATAAAACTCAATTCTCAAAAGTGAACTCACAGGAATAAAAATACTAAAAATATAAAGTATAGTGAAATATAATAGTTTATTTATCAGATAGTTATAAATTATATTACCTGAGTTACAAAAATATATTATAATGACCTGATTTATGTTACTTCTGGCATTGGAAGGATTGCCTGTTTCGAGGCGGCTACCGGGAAAGAAAAATGGGCTGTTAATATGATCAGCGATTTAGGTGGAAAAGCAAATTATTTTGGCTATTCCGAATCCCTTTTTGTAGACGAGAAGCTGGGTATTGCTTTCCCGGTGGCTCAGAAACTAATGTTGCGGCACTCGATAAATTAACAGGAAAAGTAGTATGGACCTCAAAAGCGCTAGGAGACCAGGTATCTTATTCATCCCCGCTGATGATTCAACTTCCTCAACAAAACATACTGGTGACCTTGTCGCGTGAGTATTTATTGGCCATAGATGCCAAAAACGGTGACTTATTATGGTCGTTTAAGGAAGATTCAGTTAAGCAGGAAGGCACTTATTGCAATACACCAATTTATTCCGGTGGATTTATTTATGAGGTGTCAGGAGTTGAAAAAGGTTCAGGAGCCTATAAACTTGCATTAGCTTCAGATGGCAAGTCAATTAAAGAAATCTGGAAGAATAGCAAGATAAAAAACTCATTTGGTGGCTTTGTTAAAGTACAGGATCAACTTTTCTGTGCCTCAAAAGACAATAAATTGAGGAGTCTCGATACAAACACCGGATTGGTGGTTGACTCCATTTCTAACTTGCGGGGCAGCGTTATTTTTGCCGATAATCAATTGTATTGTTATTCTGATAATGGCAATATGGCTCTGATCAGACCAACCGGGGCTAAAATGGAATTAGTAAGCAAATTCAAGGTTGAAAAAGGAACCAAAGAACATTTTTCTAATCCGGTTATTGCAAACGGGGTTTTGTATATCAGGCACGGTAATGCACTGATGGCCTATGAAATAAAATAAGATATTCAGGGATTCCATCCATAAAAAGGGATGGAATCCCTTGATAATATTTTCTTATGGCTTAATTTTCTCAAAAATAGCCTTCAGCTTTTCCTGATAGATACTCTTGATCTGATCTTCATTTTCGCCAATCGGCTTTACCGGAATCAGGTTCATTACCTCTTCGGGTTTCATTCCGGAGTGATACATGGTGTTCAGTGCCGCATTCATCGTTTCATAAATGCATTCCTTACTCTCCGTTTCGCTCAGGCCAAACCGTGTACCCAAGGCTTCCAGTTCTGTCCATTGAAACCAGAAATAGGTTGGCAGCATACTTGAGATAAGTGCGTAGGCTTCCAGTTTTTCTTCTGCTGTCTCGAATGTTTGTCCCAATAAATTAAGCATTTCCAGGATGTACCATTTCTGAATCTCCGGGATCTCAGGACCAAAACTCACCGGATTGTATCCATGATTGATAACTGAAGTAGCGTTTGGAATTAGCCTGACAATCTGATTCACAGGTTTTAGTGCTGCTGCTATCTGTGCAATAGTGATTTTTGGCGCCAGGGAAATAAAAATTGTTTGTTCATTCACAGCGCCTGTGATTTTCTGAAGTGTTTCCATAATTACAGGAGGATGCAGTGCCAGAAATACAATGTCTTTTTGGGCTGCTTCCGATGCATTATTCAGTGTTTGGATAAAGGGATATTTTTGTTTCAGCGCCAGTAGAACTTCAGGATTGCTGTCAAATACTGAAATGGAATCAAAAATGGCTTTTTTATTTACAAAGGCCTGCAGAAAAATTCGTGTAATTCTGCCTCCGCCAATAAAACCGAGTGTTTTTGTCTTCATGGATTGAATTTAGAAAGGTTTAACAGATAATTTCCATTTTTTATATACCAAATTTACAATTTTGTAATGAGATTATTTGACACCTTTTAGCTGTAATATTTTTATCAATTCTTTTTCGGGGAAAAACCCTGTGTGCCGTGAGTATTCTTTACCGTTTTCATCTAAAAATACCTGTGTTGGAATCGCTTCAATACCGTATTGTTCTGCAAATGGTTTGCCTTCAGTAGTCCATACATTATGAAAGACAACATTCACCTGATTGGCGTACTTTTCCTTAATCGATTTCATCACGGGTTGCATTTTTTGGCAAGGAATGCAGCGTACTGAGCCAAGTTCAATGAAGGTCACTTTATACTTCACCGCATTCTTTTTTTGTTCGGTTGCCGGTTTCTGCTTCTCTTCCTGTTTTGTGTTTTGAGCATAGCCGGTTACCAGGATACTTGCCAGTAAGATCAATATCAATAAAAATCGTTGAATGTAATTGCTGACCATTTTTAGCTTTTTAATCTACAACATAGTTCGATAAAACACGCTTTATAGCAGGCATTATAATCATGACTACCGGAAGTGCTACTATGAAAGAAAGTCCCCATGATTTCATCCATTTTCCAATAAATCCTTCGTGGTAGCCAAAGTTTACCGATACGATTACAAACGTTACCACTAAGGTCATTACCAATACCATGATGATTAGGGTAATTTTCATCTCGTTCTTTTTCGCAATTCTCATTTTGTTAAAATGTAAGGTTATTTTTCTACCAGCAAACGCATGGCTTCGGTTGATGCACTCATTACTGTTGTCCCTTTTACGAAACGGGCTAATAGCAAAGTTTCAACGATTTCAACCTTGCTAATCCCTTTTCTTATAGCAACTTCGGTATATTGAGATATACAGCGTTCCGAACCAAGCGCCGCACTTATTGCTATACTCATCAACAGCTTGTACTTTGGCGGTATTTGCCCACCCGACATGGCGAAATTCTTGTTTGCGGCATGTTCAAACACAGCTTTCTCATTCAGTTTCGAAAGCAATTCCATTGTTTCAGGTTTTCTACCCAAATCAGCAGCCATTGCATCAAGTAACTGCTCAACGTTCATTGAAATTTTCTCTTCCATAATTTTAAAATTAAATATTAATTTTCATTGTTTTGAATTATATACTTATTTTTCTTAGTATCAGCTATATAGGCGTACATTGGCACAAATATCAGGGTAAGCAGCGTGCCAATCAGCAATCCGCCAATGGCGACATCAGCTAACGGGCTCAGGCGTTCCAATCCGACAGCTTGCTCCAGGGCAATAGGGATCATCCCGGCAATGGTACCAAAAGCGGTCATCATTACCGGACGGAAACGAACCCTGACGCTTTCAATGGCGCTATCATAAGGCGATTCGCCACTTTCGCGATGTTTTTGATAGAAGTCAATGAGCAGAACTGCATTTTTAATGATAATACCAAAAAGGAGCAATATTCCCAGCAAACTAGGCATACAGCTTGGTTTGTGGAACAACAGCATTCCCCAGGCAGCGCCGATCATGGAGAGGGGTAATACTATGACCATGATAAAAGCCATTCTTACCGACTTGTAAATAGCTATCAATGAGATTAACAGGATGATTATGCCCAGGGCAATGGCTTTCATCATACGGGCAAAGCTGTCATTGATAGTCGCAATATCCCCTTCCTGTGTGACTACCACGTTGTCAAGGTTTTTTTCACTGGCCAAAGCCGTTTCCGCATCATCTGTCAGGTGTGTAATGGGTCGTTTGGCCCGATAACCGTTCACATCAATACTATAAAGCATTTTGTCACGCTCTATCTTTGCAAAAGTCAGTTTCTTTGAAATGTTCGCCAAAGATTCTAACGGGACCTCTCCAAAATTAGTCTGTATAGGCAATAGCCTTAAGCTTTGTATATTTTCATTGAATTTCCCTTTCATGTAAAGTCGAACAACCTGGGCGTTCATCGATTGCAAATCAGCATTCAATCCCACTTCTTGTCCTTTTATCGGAATTTGAGAAATAATCTGGTAAGGGGTCAACCCATAACTTAGCGCTTTATTTTCATCAATATCCAAAACGATTTCACTGAAATCTTCACCCCAACTTGTAGATAGAGAGGTAAGACCTTTGACATCCTTTAAAGCTTGTTTAACCAGATCGGCTTTGTCAGCCAAACCATCCACCATAGGTGATTTCAGACGTACGTCCACTGATGCTTTGACCGATGAAAGCGGTGTTGCACCAAAGTCATATACATCGAGCCTTTTGATTCCTTCCAGATTTGAAAACTTATTCCGGATTGTGTCTTCAAGCTGCCACATGTTTTGTTTACGACTAAATCTGTCAACGCAATTGACTGTTACAGATGCTTCTGAAGGCAGATTGCCACTTCCAAGACTGAGGACTCCGGCTTCTGTACCAAAGGCGATAGAGCTTCTTACAACCCATGGCTGAGCTTGAAGCCATTTCAGTATAGGTGCTAATTTTTCTTCCGCACTATTTACCGTTTCGTTGGAACTAAAACCTATTTGTGCTTTAATGATACCTGTGTCCATAGGTGGCATGGCATCTTTCCCGATGACTGGCATAATTGTTTTTACACTTACTGCCAAAAGAATGACTACACCAATAGTAAGGAGGATGCGACGAAGGACCTTTCTTTTTGTGTTTGAAAATCTGATCACCCCGACATAAGGTTCTACCAGTCGCCCCAGTGAATTGTTGTAGACTTTGTCCAGCCAGAGTTCCGCTTTATTTTTTGTTACCCCGTTTTTGTACAGATATTTTAAAAGCTGCGGAATAAAAGTAACCGCGAGAAAGAAGGAAATGATCAGTGCAACGATCAAAGTGAAGATAAGTGGCTTAAATATTTTTTCAGGAAAACCACCTACAAACATCAAAGGGAAAACAATGGCAATGGTGGCCAGTGTTCCCGCAAATATAGGGGCGATAACCTCTTTGGTGCCCTTCTGGATGGCAGTTTCAAGGTCTTCTTTAAGCTCGTTCATGTGGCGTTCCACGTTCTCTAACACAACCACCGCATCGTCGGTCAACATTCCGAGGGCCAGGATGATGGCGGTGTAAATAACCAGGTTTAATTCACCTCCTGAAAGCCAGATGACTGCAATGGTAGAAAAAAACACCATTGGAATGGATAGCCCGGCCGCGATAATTGCCTTGAAATTCCCTAAAAAGAAGAGTACTACAATCAGAGTAAAGATTATTGCATCACGAAGGGCTGAAAGCATGTTGGTATTGGCCAATTGAATCAAATCGCGCTGGGTATCTGATATTTCAAACTGAATATTAGGATATTGGGCCTCCAGTTTTTTCATCTCAGCCCGCGCTGCAGTGCTCACATCCAGAACACTTCCCTGTGGTGCCCTTTGAATGGACAGTGCTATGGCTGGTTTTCCATTTCCCTCATATCCGCTCATGCGTTTCTTATAACTCCATTTCACATCTGCCACATCATTGAGCACCACATTGGGCAGAATAGGAATTTGCTTAATTTTTCCAACTTCGTCCTTTTCACCATAATAGGTAACCGTGTAGAAACTATTATCGCCTTTTACAAAACCAATGGGCATATCATGGTTCAGGGCTTGAATTGCTTTGGCTATCAAATCGAAATTTACCCCATAACGTTTTGCTTTATAAGGATCTACTTCAATATTAATTCCACTTTCATAACCGCCAAAAACTTCGACATTGCCAATATTGGGATTACTCAGCAGATAAGGTTTGATAAAACTATCGGTGATTTTACGTATTTCAGCCAAACTGATTCCATCTGTTTTCGGTGAGAGTGAAATGACATCCACTGGCATGGTGAAATCACCTGCTGTGTATATTGCCGGATTTGTATTTGCAGGTAATTTGGCTTTGGCAATCGAAAGGGCGTTGGCCACATCAACAGCAGCGGCATTGAGGCTCTTTTTGTAGCTAAAGTCAGCCTTAACTATCGAAAAGTTTGCCACATTGGTAGAGCTGATATCGGTTACTTCACCAAGACGCGCAATTTCCTCCTCGATAGGTTTCGAAACCGAATTGGCAGCCACCTGGGCGGTAGCTCCAGGAATTGATGTAATAACAATCACCTGAGGAGGATTTGCATCCGGAAAAAGGTTTTTGGGAAGCGTTATCAGGCCAACTATGCCTAAGATGAAAAACCCTGCTATTAAAGAGTATAGCGTGTAGGGTCGTTTATAGAAATAATCGAACATGGTTTATTCCCCCTTGCTTTTTAGTGAAACTCCTGATAATAGTCTAAGCAAGATATCTTGTTTTTCGACCACAATTTCTTTACCTGCCAGCTCATTATTACTCACAACAACTCCATCTTCGCCCGATTGCAGTATGTTAATTTCAGTTGCAACAGCCTTGTCATTATCTTTAATAAAGACGTAGCTCTTGCCATCTCTGTCCAGAACAGCATCAAAAGGAAGTTTAACGGCATTGCCATCAAATATTTTGACATCTACTTCAACCCTTTCACCAGTCATTAATGCAAGGTCTTTGTCATTCACTTTGTATTCGGCCAGACTGTTAAATGTGCTGTTTAGCGAAATGATCGGATAACTTTTACCGTTCAGAATAACGCCATATATTTTCAAATCAACCGGTACGCTGAGCTTTAGATAAGAACCATTGCTCGCGCTGATAACGGCAATAGGCTGGCCAGGCATGACCATATCGCCTATGTTCATAAAGGTCTTTGATATCATTCCTGAAGCGGGTGAAGTGATGGTTGAGTAGGTGCGATTATTATTCTGTTCGTTTAAGGACTGAGTCAATGCTTCAACTTTTGATTCTGTTTCAGCAATCCGGCTTTCTTCGATTTCCGACTGCTCAATTGAAGCGCCTTTTACAGCCAATAGTTCAAGAGTACGTTTATGGGAAGATTGTATATTTTTCAGACCTAAATTGGTAGCTGCAATTTGAGCCTTGATACTTTGTATACCGCTTTCAACACTGGTATTATCGAGCCTGACAATTACCTGACCTCTGGAAACACTTGTTCCACTGGGTTTTATTGACTCAATACGGGCCGAGATTTTAGAAGACAGGAAGACATCATCATCATTCTGCACCAGGGCCAGGTAGGGCAAGGAAAGGGTAACCTGTTTCAATTCAGGTTTAATGGTTGAAACAACCATGGAATACGATTTTGCAATAGGGGCTTCAGCATCTCGTTTTTTAGCTCTTTTAACCACCATGATGCCTAAAGCAATGATCACAACGACTATAATAATCCAAACTATAGTTTTCTTTTTCATTTTACAATCTCCTCTATATTGTTTCCAAAAATTACACACAATTTCATTAATGTTTGCCATTTATCGGCCTGTGCCTTATATAGCTTTGATTTTTCAAGGATTACATCATCCTCGTATTTCAGGTAATCTTCCATCGTCATTTGGTCTGATTGGTAACTAACCTTGGCGATATCTAAAAGTTGCTCCTTTTCTTTGACGCTATTGTCATAAAGCTGGATGGAGTTTTCCAATAACTTGAGGCTGTTTTGCAACTGTGCTGCCTGAGAGATAAGTTCCAGACTCATCTGGTCGAGCTCATTTTTAGAAGCCTCAAAATCTAACTTACTTTTTTTTATCTGGGCATATTGGTCTTTTGCAAAAAGAGGAACTTTCAAAATAGCGCCAATCGTCGTATAATCGTTATTTATATTTAGGTTGTTATTGTAAGATTTTCCCGAATTATTGCTGTAACTTCCCTGCAGAACAAGGGCTGGCAATAGTTTTTCCTTTTCGGCCCGGTAACCCAGTTTATCAGCATCCACTTTTTTGCGCAATGGATCCAGTGCTTTTAATTCACCATCTCTTAAAATGCCAGCCTGTTCCATTTTAACCGGTTGCGAAAGTGCAATCCCTGTCAGTGAGCGAACCATGGATGTAACTTCTTCACGTTTCAGGAGCAGATCATTTTTCAGAATATCAATCTGGCTGATACCGTTGCTGATATTTAGCAGGGCCGATTCGGGGAAGCGCCCATTGTTCACCTCCATAACCACAAATTCCTTTGTTTTCAACATTGAAGCCTTTTTTTTGTCGAGGGCCAGTTCGAGCGATTGCATGTACAACAGGTTAGCGTTGGCGCCAACCAGCAAGGCTTCATTCTTAAGCAGATTGATCGTTTTTAGATCCTCAGCCGAACGCGCCATCATTCTCGCTTTGGAGGCCATAGGGAAGATGGAGGCTACGAAAATAGGCATGGAAATCGTTGCTCCCATCCTGAATATATTTTCACTGAAAGGTTGCGCCACTGCAGGGTCTTTAACCATTGCCAAAAGGTCATTTGGTGGAATCGGCAACATTCCTGTAGCTGTTGATGCGTAATCGTACCTTCCAAAAAGGTCGATATTAGGATATAGTTTGCTGTAAGCCATTGTCTTTCCGGCAAGTGCCTGTTCGAGCCGAATTTCATCGCCCTGTATTAACGGGTGCGTTTTGAGCGAATCAAAGAGTTGCGTCATACTACTGATTTCCTGAGCTTGCAGCAGCGCCGGAAATAGAAGCAGAAATAGTAATTGTTTGATCATAGTTACCTCCTTGTCTATTGAGTAAGTAGTTACTTACATTTATGATTAATTTTTTTTTATTTGTTTAGAATTTTAAGCAACAACCGCATCATTCTCTTGCAAAAATTGTCAAGATGGAACTCTCCGCTACTAAGTACCAGATTAACATTGACTGATACAGGGATACCCATATACAGTGTGGCCACGTCTTCAACAGAAATGGTTTCATCCCATTTTCCTGTAGCAATTCCATCGCGGATAATTTTACTGATCAACTCCTTTTGGCTGTTAAATATTTGCTGAAGTTTGTTTTTAAGAACCACATCATTATTGTTAGAGGCTTCGGATAATAGTAAAATTGTAATTCCTTTATTGTCGGTTAAATACTTTACTGTTGTGCACAGAAAGTCATGTAAGCATTGTTCTGATTCTACATTTGAATTGGCAATGTTACGCAATGAATCAATTAATTCATTTTGAAAATCTGCTATGATGGAAAGTATAATATCCTGCTTTGTAGCAAAATGCCTAAAAATAGTCCCTTCGCTCATTCCAATTTTTTTGGCCAGGTTTCGGGTCGATAAGTTCTTTAGTCCATCGGTGAAAATAATATCAAGTACTGCCTGTTTGATTTGTTCCTGTCTGATTTCTGTACTTTGACGTTCCATAATATGTATGTAAGTATTTGCTTACAAATATAAAATTGATTTTTAACTTCTCCAATTTTTTTTACATTTTTTTCAAAGAAAGCTTTTATTCAATGTACTTTCCAATAAACAAGAGGGTTTGATCGTGTTTGTAATGGTGCCGAATTTTAAGATATTTTTGTGCCAGATGTTTAACTGACGCTCATTAGCATTGGTATCTCTTTCTAAATGATACAGGATTTCCAACATAAACGGAGGATTGTCGTTTCGAATGCCATGAACGGTAACGATACCTTTAGTGCATTATGATGATGTTGTTCTACCATTTCAGATCCTTCTTAAATTTTAAAAGTCTGTATTTCTGTTGTATTCATTTTCAAAAAATATAATTGAATAAATACCCAACGATCATAATCCCGACCCCGACAACTCCGATGAAAGTGAATATTAGCGGAAGTTTTAATACTTTTCTGAGTATAACCATTTCAGGAAGCGATAGGCCAATTACCGACATCATGAAGGCAAGGGCTGTTCCAAGCGATGCTCCTTTTTCGATGAGTACCGATACAATCGGAACGATTCCTGCAGCATTGGAATATAAAGGAATACCTATCAGTACGGAAAGTGGAATGGAATACCAGGCCGATTTTCCCATCAATGCGGCCATAAATTCTTCAGGAACATATCCATGAGCGCCGGCACCAACGAGTATACCTAATGCCACATATATCCAGACTTTTCCGACAATTTCTTTCACTGCATCATATCCGAGGCTGATCCGTTTTTTAAAAGTGTTTTTCTCTTCTTCAAGTCCGTTATCCCCCATGTGGGTTTGATACACCCAGGGTTCTACCCATTTTTCAAGTTTCAGAAGACCAATGATCCATCCGGCAAGGATGGCAATGATCAATCCGGTTCCAACATAGATGGCGGCTACCTTCCAGCCAAACATGCCATATAAGAGAATGATGGCTACCTCGTTAATCATGGGAGCAGCAATCAGGAAGGAAAATGTAACCCCAAGCGGGACGCCTGATTCAACAAATCCCAAAAACAAAGGGATCGCAGAACAAGAGCAAAAGGGAGTGACAATGCCCAGTGTTGCAGCCATTACATTGCCGGTAAATGTTTTTTTACCTTCGAGTGCCTTTCGGGTACGTTCAGGAGTGAAGTAGGTACGTATAATTCCGACTACAAAGATAATCAGCGTAAGCAGAAGCATCACCTTGGGGAACTCGAAAACAAAGAACCGCAGAGCTTCAGACAGATGTGCGCCTTTTGTCATTCCTAAAACCGAATCTATTATCCAATCAGTCAAAGGTTGTAAATAATGATAGATCAGTAACCAGATTGATATTAGGATCAGGGGTAACCAGATCGCATTTTTAATGTTTTTCATTTCTATTAATTCTTTTTGTTCGTGAATTGGCGAACAATGTTTTCAAATTTTTTTAACTACGATAGATTGATTTGACTGACTTTAAACCATTATCTTTAAGTATTTGGTTGATATCGCCTGAGCAACACTTTCCTGAAGGATTTAATTCTTTGCACTGATTTCCTGTACATGCTCCCGTGCCTTCCTGAATATCGGCAAGTGTTGTTGCTCCCAGCTTGATTGCTTTTTCAATCTGCTTTTGAGATACCTGTTTACAATAGCAAATCATCTGGTCTGGATTGATCACCTTTAAATTCTTAAAATCCAATTTATCCACTTTAGATTTTTATAATAATACGATTACAACATAGTAAATGCCAACGCCAATAAATAAAATGGCTATAATACGGCGAAACCAAATTTCGAAATTCTTCATTTTGTGGTATGCACCACCGACTGAACTAACTGAGAAAGCCAGTATCCATGCGAAGAGAATGACCGGGATACCTGTTGCCAATGCAAATACCATAGGAAGATAAAGACCCGAAGCACTTGCAACTGTCAACGGGATGAGCATTCCAAAATAGAGAACTCCGCTATAAGGACAAAAGGCCAGCGCGAATATTATACCAAGTAGAATGGCATCAAAATAACCCCATTTGGTTTTGGTTTCCATTTTCGAGGTCAGTCCAGTCACACCCGGAAAGTTTATTTTGATTATATCGAGCATAAACAAGCCGATGAGAATTAGCAACGGGCCAACGATTTTTTCGCCGTAGCGCTGGAAGAATCCCGAAAATTTAAATTGGTCGGCCCCAAAATAGATGATCAGCGCAATTGCCATGTACGAAATGGCGCGCCCAAACGTATAGAGCAATCCATTTACAAAAACACGTTTGCGATTTTCGATGTCCTTACTGATAAAACCAATTGCCGTGATGTTTGTCGCCAGTGGACAAGGACTGATGGCCGTCATTAAACCCAGCACCAAGGCCGAAAGCCATGGCATAGTGCTGTTTTCCAAAAGATTGGTTAGAAACTCCATGGGTTATAACTCCAGCAGTTTGTCAACCTTTGCTTTAATGATTGATTTAAACTTTTTGGGGTTTGTCCGGGCATACAGAAAGCCTTCGTTGGTCAGGTTTATTTTCTGATCCCCCTTTACAATCAGTAGTGTTTGTCCCGAAACCTGTAGTTTTTCGACAATAGCTTTGTTTGCATCTTCTTCAAGATTTAATGCCTTGAAGCTGACTTGTTTTCCATACAGGTTTTCCAGATCGGCTTTAGTCTCAGCTTCTACCGATAAACAGGTTTCGCAACGAACCTTGTTATGAAAGTAATAAGCTTCAACCTTAGGGGCAGTTGCACTTTGTGCTTCCATTTTTGCTGTTTGAGCATTACCCGAAAAGCTGGACAGAATCATCATCAATGCCCAACTTAAAAAAATAACTTTTTTCATAGGGTTTGTTTTATCGGATTAATATTTGCCTGATTTCCTCCATCGAAGGAACACGTCCCTTTATTTCCACCTTTTCATTAACTACCAGTGCGGGAGTAGTCATGATTCCGTATTTCATGATTTCCATGATGTCTTCAACTTTGACGATCGTAGCGTCGATACCATTTTTTTCTACCACTTCGCGGGTAAGTTTCTCCAATGTTTTACACTTGGCACACCCTGAACCTAAAATTTTGATTTCCATTGTTTTATTGTTACTTGCATTTTTGTATTGGTGCTTCACTATCCATTTTCAGGAACTTACGGAATAGCTCCTGTGCCTCTTTCCAGTTTTCCGTGTTCAGACAATATTTAATGCGTGGAGCTTCAATCTCGCCCTGTATCAATCCTGCATCTTTTAATTCCTTCAGATGCTGCGAAAGAGTCGATTTCACGATCGGAAGGACCTCGGTTAAGTCTCCACTGTAACAGCACGATTGTTTGGATAGTAATTCCAACACATACATTCGGATGGGATGCCCCATGGCCTTGGCATAACGCGCTGCCTTTTGTTGTTCTTCTGTAATTATTTCTTTTTGCATTGTTCGTAGTTCGTGAAATGACGAACAAAGGAAATCTAAATTTAGGTAACTAACAATCATTTTCTGAAAAATATTATGGGTCGAATAGTTCTGCAGAATAAATGATTAATTTTGGACAACTGAACTTAACTAAAATATCTGATACATGAACTCCAATACGTCAAACTCACGTCGTAGTTTTCTGAAAAAAGCTGGTGGTATAAGCTTAGGGATGGCTGGTATAACGGCTATCGCCTCCAATTTGCCCTCTGAAATACTTGAAAAGAAGAAGCCGGTAAAGTTATTTACTACCGAACTAAGCGGAACAAAGGACCGTATTGAAAGGGTGAAAGTTGCAACTCTTGGAATGCAGCGTTACGATTGGGAACAAGGTACAGTTGCTCAGGCCTTCCTCGAAATGGGTGAAGTGGATCTGTTAGTTTCACTTGCCCGTGCAGCAATCCTTCGTCAGGAAAAAGGTCGTTTTTCGGTAATTAAAGGCAATGGTCCCATCAACGATTGTGCAAGCGTGGGTGAAGCTGTTCTATATGCTGGTCACATAACCGGAGACCCGATCTTTCAGAAGGGAGCCGATGAAATGCTGAAGGTGATAAAATCCACAGACCATAAATCCAGCGACGGAATTATTTACCATACTCAGGAACCCCAAAAAGGAATCTGGTCGGATGGCACCTACATGTTGCCCCCTTTTCTTGCTGCTGCCGGAGATTACAAGGAAGCATTGAAACAGATCGAAGGTTACCGGAAGTATTTGTATAACACCAAAGATCAGCTTTATTCGCACATGTGGGATGACGAGAATAAGCGTTTAAACCGTTCTGATTACTGGGGAGTTGGAAATGGCTGGTCAGCAGCAGGAATAACCCGTGTGATTAAAGCATTGCCCGAATCAATGGACACCGAAAAGAAAATGCTGATTGGATATGTTCGTGATCTCATTGATGGGTGCATGAAATATATGCGGACGGATGGTATGTTTCACAATGTGATCAATAAATCGGATACCTTTCCAGAGGTGAATCTGAGCCAAATGATGTGCTATACCATATTCAGGGGTGTTGCAGCAGGTTATCTCGATAAGTCGTATCTGCAAAAAACAGAAATCATGCGTAAGGCTGCCAACAATCAGGTCGACAAGCTGGGTTATGTGCATAATGTGTGCGGATTGCCTAATTTCGACCGGGCATACTTTGCTCCCGAAGGACAGGCTTTTTATCTGCTGATGGAGACTGCTGCTAATGATTTGAATAATAGCAGGAAATAGGAATAAGGAAATGAGGTACATTTGTTACCAGTATTAATGTTTAAAGGCGAATAGAAACCAAACCAATATAATCATTCTATGAAATCGATTCTAATATTTCTTGTTCTGTTTGTCCTGTCACTTTCAGGTTTTTCACAAAAAGGGAAAGTTCTGGAGAGTTTAAAATGTCAAAGCAAATTGTTGGGTTATCCCGTGGAATATTCAATCTACCTGCCAGCCGATTATGAGACATCGAACCGTAGCTATCCGGTTTTGTATTTACTTCACGGGTATTCTGACGATGAGACTGGTTGGGTTCAGTTTGGCGAGGTGGCCCAGATTGCCGATAAAGGTATTGAAAGCGGTGACTTTTCTTCGGTAATTATCGTGATGCCTAACGGTAAGGTAAGCTGGTATTGCAACGATTACAAAATGGCTAATCCATGGGAAAACATGTTTGTGAAAGAGTTTATTCCTTCGATCGAAAAAACATACCGCATACGGGCGAAGAAGGAATTCAGGGCCATTTCAGGCCTCTCAATGGGGGGCTATGGCTCGTTGATGCTGGCTATGCGCAATCCTGATCTGTTTTCAAGCTGTGTGGCGTTTAGCTCCGGTACATTTACTGATGAGGAAATTATTGCCATGCCGGACAATACTTACAAGATGTATTTTGGAGATATCTTTGGCAGCAGTCTGGCTGGTGAGAAACGTATTTCTGATAGCTGGAAAGATCATAGTCCGTTGCACCTGATTTACGATGTGCCGAGAGACAAGCTGAAAAGCATCCGTTTTTACATCGATTGTGGTGATGATGATTTTCTGTTTGAAGGGAACACGCAATTGCATATTCAAATGCGAAAACTTGATATCCCACATGAATACCGCACTCGCAATGGTGGACATGAATGGCCCTACTGGCGCTCCGGATTGGTGGAAGGACTCAAGTTTATCAGTCAGAGCTTCCATCGCTAAAAAACAGAAAAGAGGAAAAGGGAATAAGGAAAAAGGAAAATTGCTGAACTTTCATGTTACGTGCCATTTTCCTCATTCCCCTTTCCTTTTTCCCTTTCCTTTTTCCCTTTTCCTTATTTACACAATCCTCCTTTGTTTCTTAATGATCTCCCAGGCCTCGTTTACTTTCTGAAACTTTTCGTTGGCTGCATTCTGAATGTCTTCGCCCAGGTAATGTACTTTATCGGGATGATATTTCAGGGCCATTCTGCGGTAAGCTTTTTTCATTTCTTCGTCTGTAGCTGACGGATCTGATTCCAGAATTTTATAGACTGCATCGGTATTGGCGATAAACATCGATTCGATCGATTGGTAATCTTTCTCGCTGATGCCCATCTGCTGGGCAATGTATGAAATCAGTGTATGCTCCGATTCATGAATCTGTCCGTCTGCAGCTGCAATCCCGAAAAGAAAATGAACCAACTGTAAACGGGAGGGATGATCCATGTTTTGACGAATTTGCTGGCATACTTCTGTAACCGGGACGTTTTGGTTCAGTAAATCGCGAAGTACTTTAATGGCTTCGCCTGCTGTCTCCAGTCCAAAAGACCGTATAAAGAAATCCTTGGTATAGTCAAGTTCTGATTTTAACACTTTGCCATCGGCTTTCATTACGGCAGAGACCAATACCAGCAAACTCATGATGTAGCCGCCCTGTGTAGTCTGCTGGCCGGTCTGATAGTGTGTGCCGGACTGTACCGAGAAACCCTGGTCGAATAATGATCCGACTACAAAGCCTAAAATTCCTCCTATTGGTCCGAAGAAAGCCCATCCCAGACCACCTGTAATCCATTTTCCTACGCTAGCCATATTTATTTACGATTTAATTATTTACCATTTACTCCCGATAGTTATCGGGATTAAAACAGGTAATCCCGATAACTATCGGGAGTAAATGGTCTATTTGTAAATTGATTCTGCTCTTATTTTTTTGTCAATAGTTAATATCTGCGGAATGATTAATTCATTATCGTTGTTGCTGATTACAAAATCAGTCAGTTTAATTCGTTCTGCATCGCTCATCTGGTTTTGTATGCGTTGTCTGACCAGTTCGATGGTTGCTCCGTCGCGTTTCATTACACGTTGGATCCGTTCCTCTTCATCCGTAACTACTGCAATGATTTTGTCCATCATTTTGTAGAACCCACTTTCGAATAGGATGGCAGCTTCGTGCAATATATACGGAGTTTGTTTAGTACCACACCACTCGTTAAATTCTTTTAAAACTACAGGATGCACAATCCCATTTAATTTTGCCAGTAAAGATTCATCGTTAAAAACCAATCCAGCCAGGTATTTTCGGTCGATAGTCCCGTCAGGAAGGTAAACAGCGGTTCCGAATACCTTAATCAGCGCTTGTCTGATTTCAGGATTACTCGTCATCAGTTGTTTTGCAACAATGTCAGCTTCAAAGACAGGAATCCCCAATCCTTTGAACACCTTGCATACGGTGCTTTTCCCGCTTCCTATTCCGCCTGTGATTCCGACTTTGATCATGCTCTTAATTTTCAATCAGATATTCAATTTCTTCCGGCGTAATCTTCAACTGGTATAAAAAGGCAGGTACAGATTCAAGCTTGATTTTCAACCGCCCCGAGTTCTCAGGGTCAACAATGTCCTTGTATGAGACGCTCAGTTTGAAATCTTCGGGATGAACTTCCGAAAAACGGCTTAGTCCAATCAGGAAAGAGATTTTTACCTTTGAAGGAAATAATTTGATATTTGTACCAGCTGGTTGATTGACCAATACAACCGGTACTGATTTTTGAGCTTCGGTATATTCATCCACAGGAATGTTCAGTTTCACCGATTTTGGTTCAAAAAACAATTCTTTCATAGGAATAACCGAAGTCACCGACTGTATAGTTTTATCTGCAGCATTGAATTGTTGAGCACTGGTATATGCAAATTGAATTGTGTCAAGAACCGACTGAGGCCCGCTAACAGATACCGAATCAGGTATCGTTTGGATCATTCCCGAAATCTGGTATTGTTTTTTCAGATTGACTTGAACATTTGGTTTAACCTTTACCTGTTTATGTCCCATCTGTCCGAATTTGAAAAATAAGGTGTCCGGATTCATGCCTGTGATCTTTAGCTCGTTCGATATCTGGTATGATAATTCGCTTAGAAACTGCCGCGTAGGGAATGCAAAATTACTCTTTTTGCTTTCGGTCATACGATTATTGGTCAGGTCGTTTACGTTAAACTCCAACGGCATGATCAAAAAAATAAGCTTGTGCCTGATTATGGTGAACCCATGGGCTTCAACAGTCAGAGTAAATTGTTCGGGCAGAAGATTGGATAGCGTTTTATTGTTTGGTAAGTTGACATAGTGAACAGGTGCAACCATTTCAACGGTGTAGGTTTTGCTCAGGGCGTTCAGAAACCAGAACCCGGTGGCTATGACAATACAGACGATATAGGCAGCCACCCGCCTGTCGTTCCTGAAATATACCTTTTTCAGGTATTTTAATAATTTAGATATCCAGCTTGTCTTCACGGCATCAAATATAAAAAAAAAGACCGAAGACCGGAGACCGAAGATCGAAGACCAACTTCTGACTCCTGTCTTCCGTCTCCCATCTTCTGTCTCCTGTCTCCCGTCTCCCGACTTCCTCTATTTCTGATCCGAAACATCAGTCATATCCCTTACGATAGCTGATTTGTCGACTTTGATCTTCACATTGTCATCCACCTGAAGCAATACGGTATTGTCTTTCATTTCGACAATCTTTCCGTAGATACCGCCGGTAGTAATCACTTTATCTCCTTTTGCAAGGCTGTTGCGGAAAGCAGCAACTTCTTTCTGTTTTTTCATCTGAGGTCTGATCATGAAGAAATAAAATACTACGATGATCAAAACCAATGGAAGAAAAGTCATGATTGGATTGGCTGGGGCACCTCCAGATGCCGGTTGTGCCATTAATAAATAATTCATGTTGTATGGGTATTAAGTTTAACTGTTTAATTCTATAATTTCATTTGTAACATTTGCTCGTATATAAAGCTGTGTTTTAGCTTTTTCAGCATTCGAGGTGATCGTAATCGTCTTTAACTGCCTGCCAACTTCTCCTGCCGAGTTGTAAATCACTTCGATTCTTCCCTCCTGTCCCGGCTCTATGGATTTGTTTGCAATGACCACTTCAGTGCATCCACATCCGGAATCCACATCGGTAATGGTTAACGTTTTTGTGCCTTCATTCCTGAAAACAAAGGTGAAAGATACAATCTCTCCGGCTTTTAATGATCCAAAATTATGAATTTCTTCCGAAATGACAAATTTAGCGATCCCTCCCGAGGACTCGGGATCAGATTTACTTACAGGTACCGTCTTTTTTGATCCTGAGTTACAAGAAAAAAGCAACAGACTCAAAAAAACTAACATCAAACTGATTAGTTTTTCCTTTTTCCTTTTTCCTTTTTCCCTTCTTCCTGTCTTCATTCTTCTTCTTCACCAATCAATCCACGTCCTGCCTTGATAATCTTATCCGCTTTCTTCAGATCTTTCAGGGCTTTGTCGAGTATTCCGTTAATGAAATTCCTGCTTTTTTCAGTACTGTAATACTTCGATAATTCGATATATTCATTCATGGTCACTTTGGTGGGAATGGAAGGAAAATACAGAAATTCACTTAAGGCCAGTTCAAGGATCAGGTTGTCAATGAAGGCAATCCGTTCAATGTCCCAGTTCAGGGTGTGTTGTTTGATCATTTCCATGTTCTCAGCATGGTTAAGAACCACTTTCCGGTATAAGTCCCTGGTAAACTGCCGGTCTTCATCGTCTTTATACATCGGAAGCAGGGCCTGTCGGTCGTCACTGAATTCCTTAAATTTCTTAAACGTCTTCAGGATCATACTCACTACAAAATCGAGATCGTCGTTCCAGTATATACTTTGTTCTTCCAGCAGTGATTCAACATCCTCATTGCCCAATATCATATATTTGAAGATGTCTTCAACCAGTTTGCGGTCTTCCACATAGCTGTTTTGTTCCGAAGTCATGTATTCCTTGTAGAAATCTTGTTCGAGGAGCGAAAAATACAGTTTGCGGATGAGGTCCTCGTGGTCGGCCCAGCTCAATTTCTCTGATTCAAGATATTTGGCTAGTGGAATATTGGTCTTTAACTGGTAAATCAGGAGGTTTTTTACAAAGCGGGTGTTGGGATCCAGTTCTGCACTGGTGGGGCGGTGTTTCTTCAGGCCCAGATCAATTCGGTCTTCTGCAAACTTTTCAATCTCAACAATAAGAGCCATCAGGTAATGGTACAGATCGTAGGTTTTCTGAAGGCTGAAAAACAGTTCCTTTTCAGAATTGTTGATCGATGTATCAGGTGAAGTAAAGAACGCGTACAATATTTGCAATACCTTGATTCGAATTATTCTTCTGCTAATCATTATCTTAGAACCAGTTAATATATTGGGAGGCAAAGTTAGGATTTTTTCTTAAATCCGACAGGCAAGGATATGAATTATTGGTTTCATTTAATCACCTGGACACATAGAACACTTTTATGTAATGAAAAGATCAGTGCGGAATGACTCATCAGGAAGGCAATTTGAATCGATTAGTGTACTGGTTCATCCCCGGGATTCAATTCTTCCTCTTCTTCTTCCCGAGTTATTTCTTCGTTAAATTCATCCTCGTCGGTGTCATCGTCATCGGGTTCATTTTCCCAGCTTGATATAGGGCGAACCGGCCCCTGATGACGGTAATAAAAGGCCAGCATTAATCCGCTTGCCGAACCCCACAAATGGCTTTCCCACGAAATTTCAGGCTTGAGAGGGAACACTCCCCAGAACATGCTTCCGTAAAGAAAAACCACGATGATCCCGATGGTAAGCAGGTTGGCGTCTTTTCTGAACACCCCGCTGAAAAACAGGAAGGAGGCCAGTCCGTAAACGATACCGCTTGCCCCGATGTGCCAGGACTCACGCCCTCCGAGCCAGACACAAATACCGGAGAGAATATAGATGAGGAAGAAAATACGGTAAGCCAGATGCCGGTAGAAATAGAGCAAGGCAAACATGAGTACCAGGAAGGGTAGGGTGTTCGAAATCAAATGCTCATAACTGCTGTGAATAAATGGCGACAGGATAATCCCCGGCAGCCCTTCAAGGGTTAAGGGCAGTATGCCGTAAGTGGTCAGGTCCAGGTGATATATGTTTTCGGCGAGTTTTACCCCCCAAAACAGGCCAACGATCACTATGGGAATCAGAAGACTATACTTGAAAATCTTCTTTTCCGTTTCCTTGTCGACAGGCTCGTGTTTCCGGGGGTAATAGTCGAATAAAGTCATTTTAAACCAGCGATTTAATCAATGCGGCAAAGTTGATGATATCCTCTTCCTGAGTATCAAACGAAGTCATCCAGCGTACCTCTGAGCGATGTTCATCCCACATGTAAAAGAAATATTTCTCCTGAAGCAATGGGATAATTTCCTTGGGAACAATGGCAAACACCCCATTGGCCTCCACGTCCTGGGTGAGTTGAATGGCGGGAATTTTCCGCACTTCCTTTTCCAGCAACCGGGCCATCTTATTCGAATGGGTGGCATTTCGTTTCCAGAGATCATCGTTGAAATAAGCCAGGAACTGGGCACTCACAAACCGCATTTTCGAGAAAAGCTGCATACTTTGCTTGCGGATGTATTTGGCATTTCCTGCCAGTTCAGGATTAAAAAACAATACCGCCTCACCCAGCATCATCCCGTTTTTAGTTCCCCCGAACGAAAGAACATCGATTCCGGCATCAACTGTAAAGGCCCTGAACGGAAGGTCAAGAGCCACGGCAGCGTTGGCAATCCGTGCGCCATCCATATGAACGTAAAGACCATACTGATGGGCTAAGGTCGTAATTGCCCTGATTTCTTCCACTGAATAAACGGTACCCAGTTCAGTAACCTGGGAGATGGAGATGACTTTAGGTTGAGAATGATGCTCGAAATCAAAGCCATGCAGATATTTGGCAATGCCTTCAGTCGAAATTTTCCCTTTCCTGGTTTCTGCCGGAAGTAATTTGCAGCCGGTGAATTTCTCGGGGGCCCCGCATTCGTCTGTCTGAATGTGCGCGGTATCGGCACAGATAACCGAATGAAAGGAATGGGTCAGCGTTGAGAGGCCCAGCACATTGGCCCCGGTCCCGTTGAACACAAAATAGACATCCAGATTGTCGCCAAACTCCTGTTTGAATCGATTAACTGCCATTTCAGTGAGCTGATCGCCACCGTACCCAACGGCATGTCCTTCATTGGCAACGGAAAGGGCCGTTAAAATTTCAGGATGAACCCCTGAATTATTATCGCTTGCAAAACCTCGTTTCATAAATGAATTGTTGTAAATTTATCAGGTGTAAATGAACTGAAAAAAACAAACCAAACAAAATGGATAAATCATTAAAATTGAGCGAAAAGCTGTTTTGTCTGGCCGTCAATTCGATGAAAGGGGGCATTTATCTAAATGCTACCGCGGCAATAACCATGACCTTAACCGGCTCGGTGTTTGTTGAATTGAAGCAGAAAGGCTTTGTTTTTATCAATCGGGGAATGGTGCATCTGGTTAATCCAACGATTCAGTCGGATGAGATTCTTGAATTCTTTCTGAACCGTCTGCGGCTAAAGAACAAAGATCGCAGGATGAGGACCTGGATTATGTACTTTAATGGACGAGGACGGAAGATACGGAAATTGTTCATCCGTAATCTGGTACAAAAGAATGTACTCCAGACCGAAGAAAGACGAATTCTGTTTTTTCCTTATACGAAAGTTTTCCTGAAGAACCATGAACTGGTTGAACGCATCCGTAAAGATGTTGAAAATGCTCTGATAGGCTCCAGCGTCTTATCTGACGATTTACTGATTCTTGCCGTGATGGCTGCCAAAACCAATTTGCTCCGGCGGATTTTCCCTGACAATGTCAGGCGAAAGCTTGCCCTGCGCAACCTGAAGAAACTACCCGAAACCGAAATTTCAAAGGCCGTTCATGAGGCTATTGAAATGATGCATACCTCTATTTATGCAGCGGTGACTTAGGAAAGAGGAAAAGGGAAACCGGAAAAGGGAGAAGGGAAAAAGGAAAGAGAAAAAAGGAATAGAGTGTCCTCAATCAAGGACTTCGTATGAACATGCTGAGGCTGACAGGGGCATAAAACAAATTACAAGGCAAGGCGCATCTGAATGACAAAATCAAGGTAATAATTTGGTACACCAAGTCAGACAAATGCATACATTTGATACCCTATTCTGACCTGTTATTATGGAAAAAATAAACCTGTTTTGGTTCCGGCGCGATTTGCGTGTGGACGATAACCGTGGACTCTTTGAAGCGCTGAATGCCGGCTTGCCGGTCGTCCCCCTGTTTATTTTTGATCCGGCAATCCTTACTCAGTTTCCCGACCCGAACGATGCAAGACTTACTTTTATCCATCAATGTCTTTCTGAAGTCGACCAGGAATTCAGGCGATACAACAGCAGCCTTCAGGTTTATTCTTCATCTCCCGAAGTGGTATTTGGAAGGTTGGCTACCAAATATTCTATACAGAGTGTGTTTGTAAATACCGATTATGAACCGTCTGCCATCAGCCGTGATCAGAAGGTTGAAAAGTTGCTGCAATCGAAAGGGATTGAATTTCTGAGTTTTAAGGATCAGGTTGTTTTTCATCACGATGAAGTGGTGAAAGCCGACGGAAAGCCGTACACGGTTTTTACTCCTTACAGCCGGAAGTGGAAGGAAAAACTGGCATCAGGAGATATTCCTTTTTATGACAGCAAAAAACTTCTGTATGGGCTGAAGCACCTGTCGTCTGATTACTTTCCTGAATTGCAGGAGATTGGTTACAAGGTTCAGAGCATCCGGTTTCCCGAACGATCATTCGATCAGTCCCTGATTGAAAACTATGCCCAAACCCGTGATTTCCCTGCTGAAAACGGTACCAGCCGTCTGGGTATTCACCTTCGTTTCGGAACCATTTCAATCCGTAAACTGACCCTTTTCGCACAACAGTATTCAGCAGTATTCCTGAACGAACTGATATGGCGTAACTTTTATATGGATATCCTGTGGCACTTTCCACATGTCGCCGTAAAACCGTTTAAACCAGCCTGGGAAAATATCCCCTGGCGAAACAATGAGACTGAATTTGAATGCTGGTGTGCCGGGCAAACCGGCTATCCGCTTGTTGATGCCGGTATGCGCGAACTTAACCAAACCGGCTATATGCACAACCGCGTCCGCATGATCGTGGCCAGTTTCCTCACCAAACACCTGCTCATCGAATGGCGATGGGGCGAGACTTATTTCGCTTCGAAACTGCACGATTACGAGTTGGCCTCCAATAATGGAGGCTGGCAGTGGGCTTCAGGCTCGGGATGCGATGCTGCCCCTTATTTCCGCGTCTTCAGTCCCGATCTGCAAACCAAAAAGTTCGATCACCAATTCAAATATATCCGTAAATGGGTCCCCGAATACGACACCGCGGCCTATCCCAAACCCATCGTTGATCATGCCTTTGCACGCCTGAGGGCTATCGAAACCTACCGTAAGGCGCTGAAATAATAAAAATTAGCAGAACGAAAGGAAAAAGTCATTAGTCATTGGGAAAGTTGCCTGTAAACTATTTCCCAATGGTTAATGACTTTTTCCTATTCCTCAGTAAATTGCAAGAATCATCCCTTTCAGACATAACTTAATTCTCTGTGGTCCTGATAACTTCAAGGCTATACCAGGCTGGGTATTTATGTGTAGATTTAGAGTATATCGAGTGTAGAATGAGTGTACCTTATGTGATCAAAAACACACAAGGTACACACAATGTACACACAAGCTACACACAAGGTATACACAAGGTGGCAGGTTGAACCTGCCCGATCCCCATTCTGGTTTGACTCAACATACTCCTGGAGGGAAGGACAATTGATGTATTTTCTCCTGATTTAAGTTTGAGTCCGGCGCTTTGCAGAAGATCCTAAAGTGCAAAAAAATTATTCAATATATCCGCTCCAAACACGAATGAAATATTTTAAAATCAACAATTGAAATGTTACATTTGTTAGGATACAAAAGATAAAAGATGAAAATACTTGGCTTTGCAGGAAGTAACAGTTCAGAATCGATCAATCGGAAATTAGTAAGATATGTTTCATCCTACTTCAGCGAGCATGAAGTAGAAGTCCTTGATTTGAACGATTACGAAATGCCGATTTACAGCATGGACAGGGAAAGGGACGATGGCATTCCGCTGCTTGCATACGCTTTTGCGCAAAAGATAGATGAATGTGACCTTTTGATCGTATCGCTTGCCGAAAACAATAGCGCTTATTCGGCAGCTTTTAAGAATATTTTTGATTGGGTTTCGCGCATCCCCCAACGGAAAGTATTTGGAGAAAAACCCATGCTTTTGATGGCAACCTCTCCCGGACCGAGGGGTGGGGCATCAGTTCTGGAACTGGCAAAAGCCAGGTTTCCGCGAAATGGCGCTGAAATTACAGATACATTTTCACTTCCTGCCTTTTATGAAAACTTTGATGATGCAAAAGGAATTGTGAGTATAGAGCTAAGACTGCAACTTGAAAGCAAGATAAAATCGGTAAAAGAACGCCTCCAGATCTGAAACATCAAGGGAGCCGCGGTTTTATACCGCGTTTAGGAATAATGTGTAAAACAGGCGCGATTGGAAATCGGCGGTCCCTTTCATCTTTATAAAATCTTTATACTTCCATATTTAAAAATGATAATTCCTTTATACGATGATGACTTTCTTTGTGGCATCAAACATGAGTTGAAGAGAAAGTAGAAATTTAATGTATTGCGGTTTAATTGGAACAGGTACCTTTTGATTTATATTTAACTCTCCCCCGGTAATCTCTCAACGGATTTTTTGGCAAGAACGATCAATACGATTATTACTTTCTTAAATAACTTGATGCATGACTAATGATGCTGCAAACCTTACATTCGCAGGAAAATTAAAGAATATTTTTATTGGCAGGGCAAAGACACTACAAGATAAATCGATATTTCACAAACTCTCACTGGTAGCCTTCTTTGCATGGATAGGTCTCGGCGCCGACGGTATCTCATCGTCATGCTACGGACCGGAAGAAGCTTACCGAAACTTACAGGGGCATTCGATGCTGGCCATATTTGTAGCATTGGGAACGGTGTTCACCATTTTCATTATCAGTTCAAGCTACAGTCAAATCATCAAACTCTTTCCGCAAGGTGGCGGCGGTTATCTGGTTGGGAGCAAATTGTTGTCGCCAACGGTGGGGATGATCTCGGGATGCGCCCTCATCATCGATTATGTATTGACTATTACCATTTCTGTATCCAGTGGAGCTGATGCTCTTTTTAGTTTCTTTCCCGAATCAATGCAGGTATTTAAATTGGGTGTTGCGATAGGTGGAGTTTGCCTCCTGATTCTGTTAAACCTGCGAGGAGTTAAGGAGTCGGTTGTATCATTAACACCCATTTTCGTGGTGTTTATCGTTTCGCACGTATTTATTATTGTATATGCAATTATATTGAAAGCCAGTGATTTTACAGTAGTATCTCACGAAACAACGACTCAATTGCATTCGTCCATCTCTGAGCTGGGAGTTTTGGGAACCTTATTCATTATTTTGAAGGCCTACAGCATGGGGGCCGGAACTTTTACCGGTATTGAAGCGGTTAGTAACGGGATGCCCATTCTACGTCAGCCAAGGGTAAAAACTGCCAGAAGGACCATGGTGCTGATGGCCGTTTCGCTCTCTTTTATTGTGATGGGACTGATGGTTGCCTATGCGCTGTATAACGTTCAGATAAGTTCTCATAAAACACTGAATGCTGTTTTGTTTGACAATGTCACTGCCAGTTGGGGACCCTTCTGGTCAAAAGGTTTTATCCTGACTACTCTAATCTCGGAAGCGGCATTGTTATTTGTGGCTGCGCAAACCGGGTTTATTGATGGCCCCCGGATCATGGCCAATATGGCTGTTGATAAATGGTTCCCGAAGAAATATTCCTCACTCAGCGATCGTTTGGTTTCGATGAACGGTGTGATGTTAATGGGCATTGCCGCCATAGTATTGATGGCTATTTCGAGAGGTTCCGTAGCTTTTTTGGTGGTGCTTTACAGCATCAACGTGTTCATCACCTTTTCGATATCACAACTCGGTATGGTCAAACATTGGTGGACCGAACGAAGCAAACTGGATCATTGGAGAAGAAAAATGACGATCAATGGGATTGGTTTTGTATTGACAACATTTATCCTTATTTCAGTTACTATTATTAAATTTGAGGAAGGTGGCTGGATTACATTAATTATCACAGGTGTATTTGTCTTTTTGGCCATCCGAATTAAAAAGCATTATTTCAGAACAACTGTTCGTTTGCATCGCATTCGGCAGAAGGCCATCTCTGACCTGCATATTGCAGTTGAAAAATTACCTTCCTATGATCCACATCAGGAACCTGCCACTGTGAAGTTTAATCCGGATGCAAAAACGGCGATTATTTTGGTTAAGGGCTTTGGTGGAACAGGACTCCATACCTATCTGAGAATCAATGAGAGTTTTAAAGGAGTCTATCAAAATTTTATTTTCATTCGTGTAGGAGTTATCAACTCAAAGATATACAGAGGCTCTGAGGAGCTGGAGCACTTCAAAAAGTCTGTGAAAGAGGACGGTAAAAAATATGTGAAGATTGCCAATCAATTCGGATTCTATGGTAAAAGTATATGGACAATAGGGACTGATCCTGTAGATGAAGTATATAACATCGTAAAAAAACTCATGCCATTACTTCCCAATCCAACATTCTTTGGTGGACAATTGGTATTCTCTAAAACATTTTACATGTCGCAGTTGCTGCATAATCATACCATCTTCGGTATCCAGAAGCGGTTCTTTAAATTTGGTATCCCCATTGTCATCTTCCCTATAAAGATTGAGTAAGGGAAACTTCCTGTTTAAGAGATTTTACTGAATTTTCTGGTTTCAGCTATACTTGCGAATATTCGCAGTATGGCTTTTATTTTTTATCCGTCGTCGGTGAAAGGATATTCTATAGGCTTTCAAGATCATATTCTTTATATAATATTTATGTCTATCTAAGCAATCTTTACAAAACCTTTACAGAAAAGGGTGCAAATTTGTATGATAGAATTGCAGGCAGATGAAGATATTATTAAAATAAAGAAATTATGAAAACAGAAATCACGAAATCGTTTATGCTTTTGACAGTTGTACCTGATACTTCAGGGGCTATTGCCTCAAACGGTCCTTTAAGCTATCTCATTGGTGGTATTGTGGCCCTGCTTATCCTGGGCTATTTAGTCTATACCTTATTACGACCCGATAAATTTTAATAACCTTATAAATCGAAAGCTATGAATGAAGCAATTCAATTGATCATTTTCCTGGTAGCGCTGGTTCTTCTTGCACCAATATTAGGGAAGTTTATGGCAAAGGTTTTCATGGGAGAGAACCATTTGCTGAAGCCGGTTTTTGGCTGGCTAGAACGGTCAGTATATCGGGTATCGGGAATCAAGAGTGAAGTGGAAATGAACTGGAAAACCTATTTGTTTGGGATCCTTCTTTTCAATTTTATCGGCATGGTATTTTTATTTCTGCTACAGATATTTCAAGTCTGGTTACCACTGAACACTGAACACTTACCCAATGTGTCGTGGCATCTTGCATTTAATACGGCAGTCAGTTTCATGACCAACACCAACTGGCAATCGTACAGCGGAGAAAACACACTAAGCTACCTGGTTCAGATGCTGGGACTTACCGTGCAGAATTTTGTAAGTGCAGCAACCGGTATTGCAGTTGTACTGGCCCTGATTCGCGGGTTGACAAGGAAAACTACCGACGAACTTGGTAATTTCTGGACAGATATGACCCGAACAGTGGTCTATGTATTACTTCCTCTTTCAATTCTCTTCACGATTATTTTAGTGGGACAGGGGACTGTACAGACCTTTTCGCATTACATCACTGCAACTACCTTGCAGGGGGTTCATCAGGTTATTCCACTTGGACCCGCAGCATCTCAAATTGCGATTAAAGATTTGGGAACGAATGGCGGGGGTTTCTTTAATGCCAACAGTGCCCATCCGTTCGAAAACCCCACTCCGTTCTCCAACTTCCTAATCATGCTTGCCCTTATCATCATTTCAGCAGGTTTAGTATTTACTTACGGCCATTATGCGAAGTCTAAACGACAGGCGTGGGCCATTTTCATTACTATGCTTATTCTGTTCGCGGGGGGGCTGGCCCTGTCCCTTTGGGCCGAATACAGTCAGAATAATGTGTTGAACATTGCAGGTAACATGGAAGGGAAGGAAACGCGATTCGGTGTGATGAACAGTATTCTGTATTCTGTTACGACTACAGTTACTTCGAACGGTTCGGTAAACTGCATGCATGACAGCTTATCCCCGTTATCAGGCCTGGTGGCGATGTTCAACCTGATGCTGGGAGAAATCATATTTGGGGGTGTAGGTTCAGGATTATACGGGATGATCATCTTCGTCTTTATTACAGTATTTATTGCCGGCCTTATGGTTGGAAGGACTCCTGAGTTTCTGGGTAAAAAAGTGGAAGCCTTTGAGATTAAAATGGCCATTCTTGCCGTATTGGCGCCCAGTATAGTCATCAAATTGTTTTCGGCCATTGCCTGCACGATTCCGGCAGGTCTGGCGGGTCTCAACAATGCGGGACCACACGGACTTTCGGAAATATTATATGCATTCAGTTCGGCGGCGGGAAATAACGGCAGCGCTTTTGCAGGGCTGAACACCAATACTGTTTTTTATAACCTGATGATGGGATTTGGAATGCTCATAGGCCGTTTCGGTGTTATTATCCCGGTAATGGCTATTGCAGGAAACATGGCGAGGAAAAAAATAACACCGGAATCAGCGGGCACTTTTAAGACGGATAATTGGCTGTTTGTTTTGCTCCTGATCGGTATAATACTCATCATCGGTGGCTTGACATTCTTTCCGCCTCTGGCATTGGGTCCTATCGTTGAACATTTCCTCATGAATCTGGGGGTTACCTATTAATTATTTATCAAGACAAAAGCCATGGAAAAACGAGATATTAATCAATTATTTACCAGAGAAATTGCGGTACAGGCAGTAAAAGATTCTTTTATGAAACTTAACCCTTCGGTTTTGGTAAAGAACCCGGTTATCTTCATTGTGGGGATTGGTGCAGTCATGACTACAGTGGTTGTGCTAACAGATACTTTTACCGGCCATTTTTCAAACTTTAACTTCCAGATTACATTATGGCTCTGGTTTACAGTGCTGTTTGCCAATTTTGCTGAAGCTATTGCCGAAGGAAGGGGAAAAGCACAGGCTGATAGTTTGCGTAAAAGCCGCACACAAACCAAAGCGCGGAAGCTGATCAACAACAAAGAAGAAATGGTTTTGGCCAATGATCTCAGGAAAGGTGATGTCGTTGTTTGTGCAGCAGGGGATGTGATTCCTGCCGACGGGGATGTAATCGAAGGAATTGCCAGCGTCGACGAATCAGCCATTACAGGTGAATCGGCACCGGTAATTCGTGAGAGCGGTGGCGACCGGTGTGCTGTAACCGGAGGTACAAAGGTAATCAGTGACAAGATCAAGATTATGATTACGTCAGAACCCGGCAACACGTTCCTGGATCGGATGATTGCTCTGGTTGAAGGGGCCAAACGTCAGAAAACACCCAACGAAATAGCCCTGATCATTCTTCTGTCGGGTCTAACCATCATATTCCTGTTGGTCGTTGTATGTATGCCGGCTTATTTCAGTTACAGCTTAACGGCTTCGGGTTTGCCTCAGAATCAAAACCTTACGCTGCCTGTATTGATATCGCTGCTTGTATGTCTTATTCCTACAACCATAGGAGGTTTGCTGAGTGCAATCGGAATTAGTGGGATGGACCGTTTGTTGCGTAAGAATGTTATAGCCACCAGCGGTAAAGCCATAGAAGCTGCCGGAGACACAGATGTTTTATTGCTTGATAAAACGGGAACAATCACTTTAGGCAACAGGATGGCAACCAATTTCTTACCTGCCGAAGGAGTAACTGTTTTGGAACTTGCCGATGCTGCCCAGCTTTCATCTTTATCAGACGAAACACCTGAAGGTCGGTCTATTGTTATCCTTGCGAAAGAAAAATTCAATATTCGTGCACGTGAAGTTCAGGAATTGCATGCATCGTTTATACCGTTTTCCGCACAAACCAGAATGAGCGGTGTTGATATTAAAGGACCTGATGGTAAGCTTCTTCAGATACGTAAAGGTTCATCGGAAGCGATCCGTACATTCGTGCAAAACAATAATGGGTTTTACCCTAAACAGATCCAGAATATCGTATCTGATTTGGCAAGACAAGGGGCTACACCTTTAGTCGTGGCTGAAAACAACAAAGTTTTGGGAGTTATCCATCTTAAAGACATTGTAAAAGGAGGTATTAAACAGCGTTTTGCTGAACTTCGGAAAATGGGTATTAAAACTGTGATGATAACAGGTGACAATGCTTTAACTGCAGCAGCAATAGCCGCAGAAGCAGGAGTAGACGACTTTATGGCAGAAGCCACACCCGAAGATAAATTACGACGTATTCGTGAAGAACAGGCGAATGGACACCTGGTGGGCATGATTGGTGACGGAACGAATGATGCCCCCGCACTGGCACAGGCCGACGTAGGTTTAGCCATGAATACCGGTACGCAGGCTGCCCGTGAAGCGGGAAATATGGTTGATCTGGATAGTAACCCAACAAAGCTTATTGAGGTGGTTGAAACTGGAAAACAGTTACTGATGACCCGGGGAGCGTTGACAACCTTCAGTATAGCAAATGATGTGGCGAAGTACTTTGCTATTATTCCGGCAATAGCTTCTATGTTATATGTAACCACCTCTGGGATCGCTCCGCTGAGTGTCCTGAATATCATGAAACTTGCTACCCCTGAAAGCGCTATTTTAAGCGCTGTCATCTTCAATGCCCTGATTATTATTGCTCTCATTCCTCTTGCCCTGAAGGGTGTGAAATACAGGCCTATCTCTGCCAACAGGGTGCTTGCCCTGAATATACTGATCTATGGGATAGGTGGTATTATCGTTCCATTTTTTGGTATCAAATTGATTGATATGATTCTTGGGTTCGCCCATTTGATTTAATAACACGATAAATCAATGAATTTTAAACGTTTATTATGAAAACACAAATATTAACAGCATTAAAGTTTTTTCTGGCAATGACTATTCTGACCGGAATAATCTATCCTCTACTTATGACCGGAGTGGCACAAATTGCATTTCCATCACAGGCAAACGGAAGCCTGATTCTAAAAGATGGTAAGATTATAGGCTCTGAATTAATCGGACAGAAATTCGACAGTACTATCTATTTTTGGTCACGGCCTTCAGCTATCAGTTACAACCCGATACCTTCAGGAGCGTCCAATTTTGGACCAACCAGTAAAGCTTTAAAGAAACAGGTTGATGATCGGCGTATAGCATTTGCAACCAGCAATTCAATTGTGGATAACGGGACAATTCCTCCGGAAATGATCTTCGCTTCTGCAAGCGGGCTGGATCCGCACATTTCGCCAAAAGCTGCCTTAATGCAGGTAGATCGGATTGTAAAAGCAAGGCAGTTCGACACGGAAAAACAACAACAAATACTGAATGTGATTACGAAATTATCAGAAGGTCCACAGTTTTCCTTCTTTGGAGATGAACGTATCAATGTTTTGGATTTGAACCTGGAACTTGACAGATTAAATAAAAAATGACAGTTGTATGAACCAAATATTTGTTAATTGTTATTTCAAAGTTATTCACTTTAATTTTTATTGAGTCATATGATGTAAATCCACCAATATCCTTCGTGGAAATATTGTTTTATTTCGTATGTTCTGAGGCCTAATTCTAATAAAGAGTGCATATTATTCTTAAATTTGACCATACTATTATATAAGATTATCAAACCAATATCAGAAGTTAAAAAGCCAATTTAAAAATACATAAAATGAAACTATCAATTCGAACAAAATTTACCCTGGGAATGGTGTTTATATTTATCATCATTCTTGTTTTATTGGGGTTTTCTGCGTTTTACCTGAATAAATTATCCAATAAAACCAGTGCAATCCTCAAAGAGAACTACTTGTCAGTTGTTTATGCACGTGAAATGTCAGAAGGTTTAATGAATATCAATAAGGAAATGATAAATTCTTTCCTTACAAACAAAGTTCCCGATAGCCTATATATACATAAAGAGTTTGATGTTATTGACCAGTCGTATCAGTTGGAGAAAAATAACCTGACTGAGCCGGGTGAAGATAAACTTGTTGCCGGGATTGAAACCGGAATTAAGGAATATCGTGAATCATACCGGCAAATGATGGTACCACATGTGCAAGCCGATAATGTATTGTTGCAACAGAAAAAATTCAACCTACTTCAGGAGCAGTTATTGGCATTGTCTCAAATGAACGGGAAAGCGATTGAAGTCAAAACAGATGATGCGAAGCTTTCGTCAAAAGATGCATTAACAGGAATGACTATTCTTGGCAGTTTTAGCTTCTTAATCGCATTGAGTTTTATATATAGCTTTGCTTCCTATTTTAACGAACGGTTTTTCCAATTATATAATGGGATCAAGGAAATAGTATCCAGTAATTACGGACAACGTTTATATTTCGATGGGATTGATGAATTTTATGAAATTTCGTTGTTGTTTAATCAAATGGCTGAAAAACTGAGCGTAAGCCAGGGTGGGGAGGGAAAGCCGACAGAATATTTCAAGGATTTTGAAGATGATGGCAGCTATAATGAGGTTGATGAGTTGAAAGACGTATTATCCCGTATGAAGAGCATTGAAAAACAGGCAGAAGAAGTAATATCGAGAATAGAAAACAAGAAGTAGTTTATGGATTTCACAGACGATCGCCCAAATCCAGATGATTTGCTGGCTTCGATGAAAGAAGAGGAAGCAAAAAGCAAACGTGGCAAACTGAAGATATTTTTCGGAATGTGTGCCGGTGTGGGGAAAACTTACACCATGTTACAGACTGCACAAATCGAAAAAATGAAAGGTGCTGAAATCGTTATAGGTTATGTGGAAACCCACAACCGGAAGGAAACAGCTCAACTGGTTGAAGGTTTCGAATTAATTCCACGCAAAAAATATATATACAAAACTGCCCATGTGGAGGAAATGGATTTGGATGCGATTATCGCACGAAATCCCCAATATGTCCTGGTCGATGAACTGGCACATACCAATGCACCAGGTAGCCGGCATCTTAAGCGTTATCAGGACGTGCAAGAAATTCTGGATAACGGGATTAATGTGTATACTACAGTTAATGTCCAGCATCTTGAGAGCCGGTCAGAAATTGTTGCACAGATTACGGGTATCATTGTGAGGGAAACACTTCCTGACGATGTTTTTGAACGTGCTGATGAAGTTGAATTGGTCGATCTGACTCCCGATGAATTACTACAACGGCTTTCTGAAGGCAAAGTTTATACTCCTGAACGATCAAAAGAAGCTATTCTGAATTTCTTCAGGAAAGGAAATATTACCGCCTTGCGTGAGATGGCATTGCGGAATGTAGCAGATCGTGTAGATAAGCAGCTGCACGATTACATGCAACTCAAACGGATAAAAGGGCCATGGAAATCAGGGGTACATTTATTGGTTGCTGTAAGCTATACCCGCCAGTCGACAAAATTACTTCGTTGGGCTAAAAATCTTTCAGACATGATGGGTGGCTCTTTGCAAGCGATATACATTGAAACGTCGCACGAACTAACCGATAAAGAGAGGGAAACACTTGATAAAACAATTAGCTTGGCCAAACAATTGGGTATTAAATTCAGGATTGTTACCAATTCAGACGTTGTAAAAGCCATTGTTGGCTTTGCTCAAAAGGAAAATATAACTCATATCATTATTGGTAAGCCACGCGACCGAAACCGTTTAACCTTATTCCAGCTTGGTAATTTTGTGAATCGCCTGATCAGATACAGTGGCAACATTGATGTTTACATCCTTGGTTCGGACACTCAGGTTGATGACAAGTTTAAACGAAAGGTCTCTTTGCCCTCCTTTACATCAAGTATTAATCAATACCTGATTGCCACCTTGATTGTCACGATTACGGCATTAATGTTTTTTCCCCTGAAAGATTTTGTTGGATACCAGGTTGTTTCATTTGCATTATTGTTTGTAGTCTCCCTGCTTGCATTTTTCTATGGTACCGGACCTATATTACTCGCTGCGACCCTTAGCTCCCTGATCTGGGACTTTTTTTTCATTCCACCTCCCTACACCCTACATGTTGAGCGGCCAGAAGATATGCTCATGCTTGCCATGTTTTTTATTATTGCCTTATTAAATGGTGTATTAACCTCCCGGGTTCGTAGGCAGGAAATGAAAATCAGGGTACGTGAAGAGCGCACAAATGCACTTTATCAGTTGGCCAAAGAACTTTCTTCGGCAACAGGAATCGACGAAGTTTTAAATTTGGCGGTGAAAGATATAAGGAAATATTTCGGGTTGGAAAGTGCATTCATTTTGAAAGATGAAAGCAATGGTATCGAAAAAATAATCCGGCACGACACTTCACTCAGCTTTTCGGAGAATGAAATGAGCATTGCAGAATGGACATTCAGACATTCCTCAATTGCCGGAAAATTTTCAGACACATTACCCTCAGGGAATTATACATTTTATCCGTTAAAAGGAAATAATGAAAATGTTGGGGTTATTGCTGTCATGCACTCAAAGATGTTTTCCCAGGGTGAGGAACAATTTTGGGAAGGGTTTCTGCCACAGATCTCCGGTAAGATTGAACGTGAGTTTTTGCGTAGTGCTGCGCGTAATGCGTATATTCTGAACGAATCGGATAAACTGTACAAGACACTGTTCAACTCCATTTCACATGAACTCCGGATTCCGGTTGCAACGATTATGGGTGCTTCGGATACTTTGATTGCACAGGAATATGCACCTGAAACAAGAAAAATACTGTATCAGGAAATAAATACCGCAGCCATCAGGCTAAACCGACTGATCGAGAACTTATTGAATATGTCGCGACTTGATTCTGGCCGGTTGACTGCACGGATTGATTGGTGCGATTTACACGATCTGTACAATAAGGTGATTCAAACCCTGGCGGTGGAATTGAAACCTTTCACCCTGCATTGTGTTATGTCCGACGAGATGCCATTGGTTCAGCTTGACTTTGGGTTGATGGAACAGGTACTCTATAACCTGGTATTAAATGCCACACAGCATGCACCCGGAGGAAGTAGTATCCGAATAAAATTCTTTTATGACAATGGCTTTTTAATCATTCAGGTGATGGATCGTGGCCCTGGTTTTTCACTTACTGATTTGCCGATGGTGTTTAATAAATTCTATCGGGGCGAAATGGCAGTAGCCGGAGGGACAGGTTTAGGTTTGTCGATTGTGAAGGGTATGGTTGAGGCGCACAATGGTACTATAACTGCAGAAAACCGATTAAATGGAGGTGCCCGGTTTACTATAAAAATACCAACAAAAATATCAGACATATTAGATATTCATACCAACTAAATTCATGACTAACGACGAACCCATATTGATCATTGATGATGAAGTTCAAATCAGGAGATTGCTTGAAATAACCCTTTCCTCAAACGGGTATAAAATATTTTCGGCATCCACCGGACAGGAAGGAATTCAAAAAGCAGTTTCACATGTTCCGATCCTCATCATCCTTGACTTGGGTCTTCCCGATGCCGACGGGATTGAAATCCTCAAAAAACTGAGGGAATGGTATCAGAAATCGATACTCATCCTTTCGGTAAGGAATTCAGAAGAAGATATTGTGAAAGCATTGGATTGCGGTGCCAATGATTACCTGACCAAGCCTTTCAGGACAGGAGAACTATTGGCAAGGATCAGAGCCTCTATTCGTCAGAATCAGGGAACTACAGAGAACCCCCGTATGGTTTTTGGTTCGCTTGAAGTTGATTTGGCTAATCATATAGCCCGGAAAAACAATGAAATTATAAAGCTTACTTCTACCGAATTTTCGATGCTGGCCCTTTTAGCCAAGAACGAAGGACGGGTTTTAACCCATCAATACATCTTAAAAGAAGTCTGGGGGATGGGCTATATCGAACAAACGCAGTATTTACGGGTATTTGTTGCTCAGTTGCGAAAAAAAATAGAAGACGAACCGACTAAACCCAAATTACTGATCACTGAATCTGGAATCGGGTATAGGTTTGGAAGTTAGAATTTATTCTAGATCGAAACTCCATATCTTGTCTTTATAGACCACTTCTCATAAAGTTTTACATAGAAGCGGCTCTCTCGAAAACCGTTTCAAATTCTATCTCAGTCAGGATGTCTATTTCTTGATCCAGCCAACGATCTTTTCATCGTCAGGAGTCACCTTTGAGTAAAATACGTATATAAGCTTCCCTTTGTCATCGATCAGGTATTTCTGGTTATTCCATTTGACTTTCAAATCCATAATCTCTTTTAATTTGGAGTCAGTCATTGCTAATTTCAATATTTGTCTCGTTAAAAGCTAAGTAAATGGAACCCATTGTTGTTGTATTCCTCTAAATACGAATGCTGATAAATCAATATTAATTCATGTCAAATAATACAACGCGGATTTAAGGTGATCTAGACGGAAAGAATTTTCATAGAAATACAAACTTTTCTGATCATTCATTCCCGGACTGAAGAATTCGGATTAACCGAAGTTTTCTGAACTATTTTGAAGTTCATATCCCGGGAATAGGGATCAGAACCTATCCTAAAGGGTTAAGAACAGGTAATGCGCAAGGAATCCTCTTTAGTTTTTGTATGTTTTGAGTATGATTTCTGTAAGGTTTCTGTATGTTTAAATATATAAACAAAATTATAGGTAAGTAAAAATCATGCAAATTATATAGGGCCATTAAAGGGCGTTTATAGGGAGGTAGTTATGAAGTCGGTGAGGATAAGTAATTGGAAACCTTTGTTGTCGTATTACTTACTAAAAAAATCATTGATTTTTTTGTAACTTTGAAATAAAAATGCCGACAATTTTACTGATAGCAGGTTGGAGACTATATTTTTGGGCAAATGAGAGTAATGAACCTATTCATATTCATGCTGAAAAAGGTGATATGGAATGTAAATATTGGCTAGACATTGATAATTTTGAAATAACAACTGCTTTGGAGTATAATTTGACATCACAAGCCAAACGGGAGATAAAAAAAATCATCTATGAACATTTTGATTATATCGTATCTGAATGGGACAAATTCTTTAAAAAGTAATAATTATGGAAAAGGCTTATAACATAACAAGTCTAAATTTTGATGGCGGTTTTATGATGATAACTATTGATGGTAAATCGTTTAAATTAAAACTATCTGATATCTCCGATAAATTGGACAAAGCATCAGACCAGGAACGGAATGATTATAAAATTTCACCTTCGGGCTATGGGATACACTGGAGATTAGTAGATGAAGACCTATCAATTAATGGATTGTTAAAAGCTGACAAATCGCAATACTCGATAGAATATCGGGCTTAAAAAAGCTATAAAAAAAACGACATCCTTTCGAATGTCGCTTCATTTTCAATCTATATTTAAGTCTATTTCTTTATCCAGCTTAGAATTTTCTCATCATCTGGTTTTACTTTAGGGTCAACCACATCGACCAGATTACCTTTTTCATCAATCAGGTATTTCTGGAAATTCCATTTCACTTCCGAATCCTTCACTCCATTTAATTGTTTCGAGGTAAGCCATTTATACAATGGAGCCATATCATCGCCTTTCACCGATATTTTCGACATCATGGGAAATGTTACACCGTAATTTGCAGTGCAAAAAGTCTTAATATCAGTATTGGTTCCAGGTTCCTGCGATCCGAAATTATTGGCAGGAAAACCTATAATTACAAATTTCTGATTCCCGTATTCTTTATAAAGGCTTTCAAGATCTTTGTATTGGGGAGTATTTCCGCATTTGGAAGCTGTATTCACGACCAGAACTTTTTTTCCTTTCAGGCTCGAAAGATTAAAATCTTTCCCATCGATATCTTTTACCTTAAAATCGTAAAATGATTTCTGACTGAATGCAAGTGATGTAATTATCATCAGGCTAAATATTAATACTAATTTTTTCATGACTAAGAGTTTATTTATGAACTGAGAATGAAACAATTCAGGATACTAAAAGTTTTATCAGCTTCCAAAAGCATTGATTTGTCTGCATTAATTGAGATAATTTTAAATGCTGTTAATAAGTTTCGCCCTTGTCATTAGGTCAGAATTTGTATATTTGGTCGTTCAATGAAGAATATTTTATGGAGAATTTTATTGTTTCAGCCCGGAAATACAGACCCGATACGTTTCAGACTGTTGTAGGTCAAGCCTCGATTACTTCGACACTTAAAAATGCGATTAAAAACAATCAGCTTGCTCATGCATATTTGTTTTGCGGACCTCGTGGTGTGGGGAAGACTACCTGTGCGCGTATATTTGCCAAGACGATCAATTGTCAGAACCTTACATCTGAAATAGAACCCTGCAACGAATGTGAATCGTGTAAGGCCTTTAACGGAAACCGATCCTACAATATTCATGAATTGGATGCCGCCTCGAACAATTCGGTTGACGATATCCGTAATCTGACTGATCAGGTGAGGATTCCGCCCCAGATCGGGCATTACAGTATATATATCATCGATGAAGTTCACATGTTATCGCAGGCTGCCTTTAATGCATTCCTGAAGACACTTGAGGAACCGCCACGTCATGCAATATTTATTCTTGCAACTACCGAGAAACATAAAATCATTCCTACGATCTTATCTCGTTGCCAGATTTTTGATTTTAACCGGATTAAGATCTTCGATATCAGTGGACATCTGTCCTATGTGGCCAAAAGTGAAGGTGTTTCTATTGAAAGCGAAGCCCTTAACGTAATAGCGCAAAAGGCTGATGGAGCCATGCGTGATGCTTTGTCCATTCTTGATCAGATTGTAAGCTTTTCAGGCAAAAGCATTACCTATAAAGATGTTATTTCGAACTTGAATGTACTCGACTACGATTATTATTTTCGAATGGTCGATTTGTTCCTGAGTAATGATATCTCAGAAAGTTTGCTGCTCTTCAATGAAATTCTGGATCACGGTTTTGATGGGCATCATTTCATCACCGGATTGAGTTCGCATTTAAGAGATGTGATGGTTTGCAAAGATCCCGTTACCATTCAACTGCTCGAGGTTGGCGGTGAAATACGGGAAAAGTACAAGGTTCAGTCAGCGCGCTGTGACAAGGATTTTCTAATCGGAGGCCTGCAAATCGCAAGTGAATGTGATCTCCAATACAAAGCCAGTCAGAATAAAAGACTTTTGGTAGAATTGGTTATTATAAAAATTGCACAACTTACCTTAAAAAAAAAATAGCTGACGGCACTCCGAACGAATCGCTTCAGCCAATTTTTAATCAAGAGGAACAATCCGTTCAGTCAACAGTAAGCCATAATGTATTTGCTGATGAAAGTCCGACTGGCATACCTGTACCCAAACTGGAACCGCTTGAAAAGACATCAACGCTAAAAGTCATTCGGAAAATGGGAAGTTCATTCACCCCGTCTATCAAAGATGCACTTTCGGGAAATGCTTCGGAAAAAAAAGTCAGTGACCAAGTTCAGGAGACCACCTATAATGAGTATGAAAATTTCTCAGATCCTTATACTATAGAACAACTTACAGAAAAATGGAACGAATTTCTGGAACAGATTGCTGATCGTCCAAATCTTTGCTCGACACTTTCAACCGTGCCGGAGTTAATTGATGGTAACCGACTTATCTTAAAAGTAGGAAATTCGGTTCAGGAGGAAGATGTCAGACAGATAAAGCCTGAATTAATTCTGTGGCTCAGAAAAGAACTCCGTAATTCGGGAATTGAACTGATTACGCGACTCGAAAGGTTAGAAACTGAGCGAACTCATTTTAATGATTCGGAAAAATTGCAGATACTGGTTCAGAAAAATCCAAATTTGAATGAGCTAAAGCAAATCTTTAATCTTGATTTTAAGGATTGATGTTAACTCATTCTGAATATTTTGTAATTTTTAAGCATTCATTTCCGCAAAAGCGGCATGACGAAGAATAAAATTTTGTACTTTTATTAAAAATTGAAAAACCTAAGGCAATGATTAAAAAAGAAGTACTTGATGCATTAAATGCACAGATTAATGCTGAATCTTATTCGGCATATTTGTATTTGTCTATGGCTGCATATTATGAAAATCTGGGTCTTTCGGGTTTTGCTCACTGGATGAAAGTACAATATCAGGAAGAGTCTGCACACGCTATTAAATTCTTCAATTATGTAACGGGACGTAACGGGAAAGTCATACTGAAGGCAATTGACCAGGTTCCGGTTGATTTTGACGGAATTGTTGATGTCTTTGAAAAGACACTAATACATGAAATTTATGTCACTTCGCTGATAAATAATTTGATGAATGTAGCTATTGCAGCCAGTGATCATGCTTCGCAAAGCTTTTTCAAGTGGTTTGTTGACGAACAGGTTGAAGAGGAAGCAAATGTGGAGAAAATTCTGGCAACCTTAAAACTAATCAACGGAGAAGGCAATGGTATTTTTATGATGGATCGTGAACTGAGTCAGAGAATCTTTGTTGATCCGAATGTAGCCGTTTAATTTTATTTAAACCATATTTTGTTAAAAGGCTACCAATTGGGTGGTCTTTTTTATTCTATATAAGTTAGGATTTTCCATAAATGAACGAATAAAAAGGTTAGAACAATGAATGAATTAATTGAAAAAGACTATTCCGGGTTTTATGAATTATGCAAGATAAACATTCCGGAGAAGGATCATCCAAAAATACAGGATTCATACACTTTGTTATGCGAAGTTTTTGGCGATAGATGCCGGGAATCCGGAGAGTCTTACGTTGTTCATTCAATCAATGTAGCCAAGATTGTTGTTCAGGAAATTGGACTTGGAGTCGATTCTATTGTGGCCGCCATGTTGCATAACGTATATTATCAGGATCAAAACTCCAAAGACATTGAAGCCCGGTTTGGGAAACCGGTCACTTCGATTTTAGAGGGTATGGCTAAAATCAATGCGCTCGGTACTGATACGGTTGAACTGCATTCAGAAAACTACCGCAATTTGATGTTAGCGCTGGCTGGCGATGTTAGAGTGATCCTGGTTAAAATAGCCGATCGGCTTCAGGTTATGCGGCATCTTGATTTGCAGGCTGATTCTGTAAGGTTAAAAATATCGAACGAAACTTCTCATTTATATGCTCCTTTAGCACACCGGCTTGGATTATATTACATCAATTCAGAGTTGCTTGATTTGTGCCTGAAATATCAAAATCCGGAAGCCTATAATACGGTTGCCATACGGTTGAAGGAAACCGATCGTGAACGTGCGGGTTTTGTTGCAGAATTTGTCAGGCCCATCGAAAATAAGTTGAATGCCAGGGGCTATTCATTTGAAATGAAAGCCCGCACCAAGTCTATCAATTCCATCTGGCGAAAAATGCAGACTCAGAAAGTTGAATTCGATGAGGTCATGGATTTATTTGCCATTAGGATCATATTAAATTCTGAACTGGTAAACGAAAAGTCAGATTGCTGGCAGGTATATTCTGTTGTTACGGAAGAATATCAGTCTAATCCTAAACGTATGCGTGACTGGATTACCATTCCAAAATCAAACGGTTACGAATCATTACATGCTACAGTTTTGGGGCCAAATGAGAAATGGGTTGAGATACAGATTCGGACCAAAAGGATGGACGAGATCGCTGAAAAAGGTTTGGCGGCACACTGGAAGTACAAGGGAGGAACAGGTAATACAGAAATGGAAAAGTGGTTGGCCAATGTTCGAGAAGTCCTGGAGAATCCGGATATGAACATGGTCGATTTCATCGACGATTTTCAAACGAATATTTATGCTGACGAAATATTTGTCTTTACACCCAAAGGTGATCTTCGGAAATTGTCGGCTGGAGCAACTTTACTGGATTTTGCATATGAGATTCACTCCGGCGTAGGTGATCGATGCGTGGGTGGAAAAGTTAATGGAAGGAATGTTACGCTTAGGCATAAGCTTAAAAATGGAGACCAGATTTCGGTAGATACAGCCAATCATCAGCGTCCAAAAATGGATTGGCTCGATTTTGTCGTTACCACCAAAGCCAAGAGCCGCATCAAGGCCAGTCTGAATGAAGATGTAAAACGAGAAGCTGAAAATGGCAAGGAAATTGTGTTACGAAAAATTAAGAACTGGAAAATCGAATATAACGATGACAGTATCCGTAAACTACTGAAATATTACAAGCTTAAACTTGCGCAGGATCTTTATTACAATGTGTCAACCGGGAAAATTGATACCCTTGAAATCAAGGAGATATTATCGGATAAGAAAGATGAATCGGCCAAACAAATAGTTACAGAGATATTATCCAAGGAGAAAATTCAGGATCTGGAATTTGCGGGAGGTGATGATTATCTGGTGATTGACAACAACATCAGAAATGTGATTTACAAACTGGCGCCTTGTTGTAATCCGATCTTTGGGGACGATATTTTTGGTTTTGTCACTATTACTGAAGGGATAAAGATTCATAGGGTAACATGTCCGAATGCACCTCAATTGATTGAACGCTATCCTTACCGAATGATCAAAGCCAAATGGCAGGAGACTAAAAAGAAATCTTCGTTTCAGGCCACTATCCGGATTTCAGGTACTGACCCCGAACTCTCGGGGGGCATTGTTGGCCAGATCTCGCATGTCATTTCCAAGGATGTCAGTGTGCAGATGCGATCGATCAACATCGATTCAAATATTGGCGCCTTTGATGGAACTTTGCGTGTTTTCGTTAACGGATTGGAGCATCTCGATTTTCTGATGAATAAACTTAAAAGCATCAAGGGTGTTTTGTCAGTTACCAGGGCAGATTGAATTTAGGGTTGGCGTTTAATAGGGGGTCCTGAATCAAGTTCAGGATGACAAAAAAGGAATAAGAAAATGGATATATGGAAAGCTAAACAATTGTTTGAACAAAATGAATTAATCAAGTCACAGGAGATATTGAACCAACTCATTTTTGATAATCCCGGTGATATTGATTCACTTATCTTACGAGGTCGCATTTCAAGTAAGATGCAAAACTGGGGGGATGCAATGAATGATTTTGCGGCTGTACTGGATTTTGATCCGGACAATTCAGACGCAAAAACAGGATTAGAAATGGCCAAAAGTATACTTGGTTATTTCACTCCTGACATGTTTAATCCTTGATTTTGGATTTGTTGCAAATCTCTAAAACTTGTTAATTAATCTGAAATTTGCAATATATTTTAGGTATTTTATACTTAATTGCTATTTTTGAGGCACTATAAAGAAACGAGTTGATAAAAATTTAGTTTGAACTTATTAAAAATGGTAGTTGTCATGAAAAAATTATTTTTTGTAGTTATAATGTTTATTAGTGTTTTAGCAGTAAATGCTCAGGTAGCGGAGAAAACATTTGCCGATCTGAAAAATGAAGGTAATGCAGCTATTAAGGCCAATGATTTTCCCAAGGCGCTTGAACTATATGAACAAGCAATGGTGAAATGGGGAGACAAACCTATTGTTGACACTTCGATGGTATATAATATGGGAATATGCGCCATCAAAGCAAAGTCCTGGGATAAGGCTTTGAAATATTTTGATAAGGCAATCTCTATGAATTACAAGAAAATTAATGCATTGCTTTATAAATCTGATGTCTACCGGATAACAAAAAATAATGCTGAAAACCTGAAAACTCTTGAAGCTGCATTAGCCCTTTCTCCTGAGGATGCAAAGGTGAAGAGCAAATTGGCTATCTATTATGTGAGCGAAGCGAATGCCATTTATACAAAAGGCAGCGCCATCATTTTAAAGGTAAACAAGGATATCACTGCTGGTAAACTAAAAACTACTGATCCGGTTTACCTTGCAGCTGAGCAAAAAGCTAAAGATGAATATCAAAAAGCTATACCTTTGATCGAAAAGGCTTTGTCCTTTGATCCAACGAATAAAACAGCTGCCCAGATAAAAGCAGCTATCGAAGGAGCACTTAAAGGATAATTATTCCCTTGAGAATATACTGCAAGGCTGTCTTCAAAAGGCGGCCTTGTCTTGTTTTTATTGGTAAGTAATTCAGGATTGCTGTATTGAAACTTATTTGGCAGGAAAAAGTGTGATCCTGCCATTGTTTATGACATTTTAAATAAATATTCAATAGCTTTGATTTATATTATTTAACTATTTAATTCTACTTTAACAGATTCAGTTTGGAGAACAATTCAAAGTATTTTGGAATCAGATGATCTTCAGAGGAAGCCTGTAAGTAATGCTTTAAATAAACCCTATTCTCATCTGTTTCACTATAGAATCCCAATAAGCGCAAATGTTCTTTTATTGAATCTGTTAAAGTAGAATTAAATAAGGAGAAGCATAGGAAGTATAAGAATCGCAGGAAGTTGTCACATACATTCATTTAGAAACAAGACTATTGACCTATACCAATTCCATATAAAGAATATAGTTTACCTTTGTTTTAAATACAAAATGTCAGGATTTTGTATTTATACAGTACTAAAAGAGTACTTAAACTAAGGCGTTGACCTATCTTATTTAATACTTTATGGCAAAGATCAAACGAAATTTACGCTTTAGGATTCCAAACTGAATCTGTTAAAGTAGAATTAAAAAGAAAGTAAGAAGATGACAAAAGAAATTTTTCAAACAATCCGTGTTGAAGGAATGACTTGCTCTCATTGTGAGGCAAACGTAACCAGAACCCTTTTGAAACTTGAAGGCATTGAGGAAGTAGTAGCTGACAGGAACACTTCGCAGGTTAAAATCATGGGCGAGAAAATTGATCTCTCCGAAATCGAGCAGGCGATTACTGAAATCGGCTACCAGTTTAAAGGGGTGGTCTGATGAACTGGATTGATTACAGTCTGGCTGTATTAATCAGTTTACCTATTCTGGCGACATTTGTACTGGGAGCTTTCCTGGCAAAAAATGGTAAACATGCCATAGGCAAACCAACCATTCATCCGGTATTATTTTATACCGGAAAGTTTTTTCTGTTTGCAGTTTGGGCTTTGTTCTGTCTAATTGCAATTTTCCCTGAATATCGGTCAATGGTTCCTCTGTTAATTCAGGATCAAACACCTGATGTACAGAAGCTATTGTCCTGCGTATTTTTGATTCCCGCCAATCTGATTATTGTTCCGGCATATCTTTCAATGGGTTTGATTACCAATATCGGACTTCCAACCGGTGAACACGAATTACGGACTTCAGGGATTTACAAAATAAGCCGTAATCCAATGTATGCCAGTTTTATTTTCCTGAATACGGCTACTTTCCTTTATCTTCCAAGCATTTTATTACTCGGGATCATGATCTATGGTATGATCGTTCATCATTTCATTATACTTGGAGAAGAGAAATTTCTCGAACATGTATTTGGCGATGAATATCGGAGATACAAGTCTCAGGTGCCAAGGTATTTTTAAATTCACTTCAGGTTTTGATTATAGCTTCTAAAGATTTACTTTAGTGGAAAATAAATTTTATGGAAGTCAAAAAAATACTGGTTGTTGGCAGTTCAAACACCGATATGGTCATTAAAACTCAAAATTTTCCTGCCCCTGGAGAAACTATCCTTGGCGGAAGGTTTCTGATGAATGCGGGTGGCAAGGGAGCCAACCAGGCTGTTGCAGCTGCCCGTTTGGGTGGCCTGGTTACTTTTGTCGGGAAAATAGGAAATGATATATTCGGAAAACAGGCCGTTCAACAGCTCGAAGACGAAGGGATAAACATAGACTATGTTTCCGTAGATGCCGAAAATCCAAGTGGCGTAGCGATGATTACAGTGGATCAGAAAGGCGAAAATTCCATAGTGGTTGCTCCCGGTTCTAACGGAACACTGAGTCCCGGGGACTTTGATAAGGCACAGACCGAACTGAACGAATCGGAGTATGTCTTGATGCAGCTGGAGACTCCGATCCCCACAGTTGAATATATTGCCCGCAAAGCATTTCAGAAACAGAAAAGGGTAGTTCTAAATCCGGCGCCTGCAGCTAAGCTTTCTGATGAACTGCTTCGAAATCTGTATCTTATTACTCCTAACGAGACTGAAGCGGAGTTACTTACCGGAGTAAAGGTCACTGACGAATCTTCAGCTTTAAGGGCAGCGTCCATTCTTCACAATAAAGGTGTTGAAATCGTAATTATAACGATGGGGAGTGCAGGGGCTTTTCTCTTGGAAAACGGAACTTCAGAAATAATTAAAGCTCCCAAAGTGGATGCCATCGATACCACTGCCGCAGGAGATACATTTAACGGCGCTTTGGTTGTTGCTTTGTCTGAAGGCAAGTCTATCAGGGAATCAATAGTATTTGCAAATAAGGCAGCCTCCATTTCCGTTACCCGCATAGGAGCCCAGTCATCAGTCCCTTATCGAAAAGAAATCTAAAACCAATAATACCTATATCGATGAAAAAGTATACATTAAACCTGATTTTTGCTTCAGTGATATTAAGTTTATTATCCTGTGGAAATAATCAATCTGCGGATACCCGAACAATCCCGGTTGAAATCCTCAAGGACAAAATAGCAGGAGGCTGGGCCGGAAAGATGATTGGAGTAACCTATGGAGCGCCGACCGAGTTTCATGCCCTGGGAAAGACATTTGAAGATCCGATCAAATGGGTTCCTGCCGATGTTAGAGGCTCTATGTGGCAGGATGATGTTTATGTCCAGTTAACTTTTTTAATGGCAATGGATCAATACGGCATTGATGCCCCTGCGAAAAAGTTCCAGGAATTATTTGCCAAGGCAGGATATCAGTTATGGCATGCCAATGTTCAGGCCCGGAAAAATTATTACGACAGTATTTTTCCTCCTCAATCCGGTAGCCCTGAATATAATCTTCATGCCGATGATATCGATTTCCAGATCGAAGCTGACTACATTGGCTTCATGTGCCCCGGAATGCCCCAGACTGCCAATAAAATTGCAGATAAGATAGGACATATCATGAACTACGGTGATGGGGTTTATGGAGGAATTTTCCTTGGGGCAATGTATTCAGCGGCTTATTTCGACAATGATATCAGCAGGATAATCAACCAGGCATTGCTTTCGATTCCGGCAGAAAGTGATTATGCTAAAATTGTAAAGGATGTAATCTTACTTCATAAACAATACCCGAATGACTGGCGTGCAGCCTGGAATGAGTTAAACAGCAAATGGGGAAAAGTTCAGATTTGTGGCGCTGGCACTACATTTAATATCGATGCCAAACTAAATGGTTCTTTCGTTGTGATGGGATTACTCTATGGTGAAGGAGATCCAGCCAAGACTATGGAAATTACCGTACGTTGCGGAGAAGATTCCGATTGCAATCCGTCAAATGCAATGGCTCTTTTAGGTGTAATCAAAGGTTTTAGCGGATTGCCTGTTGAATATCAGAATGCTGTAAAAGCAATGGGCGATTCTTTGTTTGTGAATACTACTTATTCATTCAACAAAGCAGTGGATAAAACGCTTCAGTATGCTCAAAAACTGGCTGTTGAAAATGGTGGTGAATCTACTGCAAGTGAGTTGAAAATTAAAGTACAGCAACCTCAGGCGTTTCCATTGGAAGTTGCTTTCCCAAAACTTGTATTTGATAAAAAAGTAAATGTGTTTGCTGATCAGGGTTGGATCATGAAAGGAAAATGGAATAGCTACGGCTATTTCAATCAATGGGCTAAAAGGGAAATTAAGGATCAGGCCCGTGTCAGTGGAACCAAGGGGGATGAAATCAGCTTTTCGTTTGATGGTACAGGTGTTTCGATCTCTGGCAACTGGTTTAAAGATGGAGGAAAGGCCGATGTTTATGTCGATGGTCAGTTGAAAAGAACGATTGATTGCTTCTTTAACTTTGCCAAGCAACAACACGAGAACATGGATATCTATCATGTCACGAATCTTCCTAACAGAAAACACACCGTTCGCCTCGTTGTAAAAGGAGAGAAACGACCCGAATCAGAAGGAACCAATGTATACGTCACCGAAGCAGTCGTATTTAAAACTGCTGATAAGATCAATGAGAACTATAAATTTTCGTTCCAGAAATAACAAACAAGGAAAAAGGAACAAGGGAAAAGGAATGAGGAATAAGTAATTAGTCATTGGAAATGTAGCTTTTGAATTTTTTCCTTTTTTCTTTTTCCTTTTTTCTTATATTTAAGAGGATACGATTGCTGAAATTGATGATATTTAACCACCGAACTATGAAAAAACACCTGATACTAATACTGGCAATTAATTTGTTTTTTTTGCTTCCCAGGCCTGGGTTTGCACAAAAGCAGACGGAACCGGTTAAGGTCATTTTTGACAGTGACATGGGACCTGATTTTGACGATGTAGGCGCTATTACTATTCTTCATGCTTTAGCTGCAAAGGGCGAATGCGAAATTCTTGCCACCATGGCCAGCGATGGCTATCCGTATATTGGCCCGACACTTGAAGTGTTTAACCGTTATTTTCAGAAACCCAATATCCCGATTGGTGTTCCGGGAGCCGATGCACCATCCTTTTCGTGCCCAAATCACTGGAATGATTCGTTGGTTGTAAAGTACCTTCCGAAACTGAAAACCAATAAGGATTATCAATCAGCGACCGAAGTTTACCGAAAAGTGCTGGCCGCGCAAAAAGATCATAGTGTGGTAATTGTCACTGTTGGATTTCTTACCAACTTATCGGCTTTACTTCATTCAACCCCTGATGCTTATAGTCCTTTGAGTGGCAAGGAACTGGTAGCACTAAAGGTAAAAAAATGGGTAGCAATGGCAGGCGGTTTTCCCGAAGGAAATGAGTTTAACCTCAATCAACATGCATCTGCTTCGGTTTATGTTATTCAAAACTGGCCAACACCAGTTCTTTTCAGCGGATTCGAAATTGGCGCTAAAATCATGACAGGGAATAAAGTATCAACACAGGGCACCAAAGGAAGCCCTGTTCAGTGGGCCTATCATTATTGCCTTTCGAACTATGAAAATAAACAATCACTGAACCGCAATTCATGGGACCATACCGCGGTTTTGTGTGCCGTCCGTAATCCCGAAGATTATTTCTATGTCCTGGGTAAAGGAACTGTGAACTGCAATCCGGATGGGTCAAACACCTGGAACCCTGAGAAGAATTCAAACCATTCCTTTCTGGTTCATAAGTATCCTTACCAAAAGATCGCCGGAATTCTGGACGACTTAATGCTATACGAACCCAAGTCTTCAACTAAACACTAATCAATAATCCAACGCTATGTACATCGTTAGTTCCTATTTATTCGCCGTAATCCTTTGTGTGGTTACCATGTTATGCTGGGGCTCCTGGGCCAATACCCAAAAACTGGCGCAAAAATCGTGGCGCTTTGAGTTGTTCTACTGGGATTACGTGATCGGAATCCTCCTGATGTCGCTGCTATTCTCGTTTACTATGGGGAGTTCAGGGGAATTGGGGCGTGGTTTTCTCACTGACCTCAGTCAGGCTAATATGAGTAATATTGGTAATGCTTTGATTGGCGGAATCATTTTTAATGCGGCAAACATACTCGTGGCTGCAGCAATTTCAATTGCCGGAATGTCGGTTGCTTTTCCTGTCGGTATTGGAATTGCATTGGTGCTTGGAGTACTGGTGAATTATATGGCTAATCCACAGGGGAATGCCTTTTGGCTCTTTGCAGGAGTGGCTTTGATTACCGTTGCCATTGTGATCGACGCGATTGCTTATCGGAAGAAAGCCTCACAGTCGCAGAAAGTTCCTACCAAGGGAATTGTTCTCTCCATTGTCGGAGGCGTATTGATGGCTCTGTTTTACCGGTTTGTTGCCAGATCCATGGTTAGCAATTTCGAACAACCTGAAGCCGGAATGTTAACTCCATACACTGCCGTATTTATCTTTTCGGTTGGTATTCTGATCAGTAATTTTATCTTTAATACAATACTGATGAAGAAGCCTTTTGAAGGTACACCGGTAACTTACGCCCAGTATTTTAAAGGCAGTATGAAAGAACATTTTACAGGTATTCTTGGTGGAATGATCTGGTGTGTTGGAATGACCTTCAGCATTATCGCCGCCGGAAAAGCCGGGTTCGCGATTTCCTACGGTCTGGGCCAGGGAGCAACTTTGGTAGCAGCTTTATGGGGTGTATTTATTTGGAAGGAATTTAAGGGTTCGAAGGGTACAACAGGACTGTTGGTGAGTATGTTCATGCTCTTTTTTATTGGCATCGGAATGTTAATTTATGCTGGAATTTAATATACTTCAACTTATTCATCTGTCAATGACTGATTAGTACGATCAATCCGTTATTGACAGATGAATTCGATAGACCAAACTGCTTTTGCTTATTGATGCTTCTAATCCGAAGGTGCTTTTTACGACAGGATCGATACAGTACCAAAAACGCGGCATGTATCGCAATTGGCTCTGACAGCGCTACATTTAATCCCGTCGTTTATTCCAAAATGTATTTTTTTTCATTACTTTTAGACAATAGCCTGAAGGATTCAAATAATCCAACGATTTCTGAACGATTTATCTTTATTTACCTTGAAAGAAGGGATCAGAACCTTTCCGAAAGGGTATAGGGAGTGTATTGCGTGCATATTGCCTTGGTATTCGTACTTATCTCGTACTTATCTCGTACTTGTATTGTACGTCTATTGTATATTCCAAATAGTACGAAATAGGTTTTAGATAAGTAAAAATAAAGGTTTATATCCGACGCAAATAGCAGGCAAAAACAAGGAGAGGGTTAAGTCTAGGAGAAGGATCAGACCAAACGGATGGTCGGTGGAAAAAGAAAGACCTATGCAGAAAAAATGGAATCGATCATCAAAATTCAATCAATTTTCTTCTGTAGAAGAACTAAACCCGGATCGGTTATTTCGTTCTAACACCACAAATTTACTAAAGAGATCATGATTTTATATCCCCGGAAGTGGGAGAGGCTTACTTTTAAAGTAATAAATTTCAAGATTGATTACCCTAGTTTTCCGGTTTCGGAATTACTAAATAAAGATTTGATCAATCAGAACGATAGATTGATAATTCATTTGTACGATTTGGAAAGTGATTGCTTTTTTGGTATGGAAAATCCGTTCTTTTGGCTTAACTTTAATCAAGAATTAAAGATATGTTGAATTGTGTCCAGTCATTTATAGAGTATTATGAAGCTTCTTTTAAGATTGAAGAAGATCAGGAGAAGGCTCAACAGCTTTTTAACGAGTTCTGTTCCGATTTTATTTGTTATATCCCAATAAATCTTGAATTATTGGAGTCTTCTCTAAATGGAGGTCATATTGATTATTTCTACAAATCGGTAGCTGACTTAAAATATCTGATTGAATTTTCAGATGATTTAAGCCGGTACTGGCATCTTTTGAGAGCCTATTCAGGAGCTCTCTCAAAACTAAAGGCACACCAGTCGGTTAAAGGTTCAAAAAAAATATATTACTACTATTTTTCCAGGTACGGAGATCGGAGATTTCTGCGGAATGAGCACTGGTTTGAGGGAAAAAGATGGGAGTTTCTTGATGAACTTCAGTCTGTTTATACCGAAGATGCACTTGAAGATTTTATTCTCAAATATCAGCGGATACTGGCTGGAAATCTTAAAATATATATGTCATTTCTCACGGAATTCATTAATGATCTAAAAAGTATTCGCGAGCCATCTTCTGTCATTGAAAAAGATTTAAACTTATAATTGTATTTCTACTCTTATTTTATCTGTTTGATTTTGAAGACTTATCCCTGACATTTCAATACGGACCTCTGTTCGGAGGGTATTTTTTTGCACTATCCAAAAATCCTGAAATGAAAAGTTACTCAGATATAACTAAATCCATATCTTTGTGCTTTATTCACCTGATCATAAAAATGTTTAATATAGATAATTTCTGTTTCTGAAACATTAAGATAACTCATGGAAGTTCAAAAAGAATTAAAAATATTACTTGCAGAAGATAATAAGATCAATCAGCAAATAGCAACATTCACCTTCAAACAGTTGCAATTGAAGTGTGACATTGCCAGTAATGGAAGTGAAGCATTTGAAATGTATCAGCAGAAAAGTCATGATTTAATATTCATGGATATCCAAATGCCTGTCATGGACGGTCTTGAGGCAGCTCGATTGATCAGGGCATTCGAAAAAGAGTCAGATTCGCTCCATCGGGTTTATATTGTGGCTCTTTCAGCAAATGTTATTTCGGAGAAAAGGGAAGAATACATAGATGCAGGGATGGACGATTTTATTGAAAAACCTATACAGAAAAGTATGCTGCAATCATTTATCTCACAATTCAGAACATAACTCTCATATTTGAATTCGGTTAAGCTATCTTCAATCCTCCAGGCGAATTCAGAATAGCAAACACCACGTTATTTCCTGTAATGATGAGAATTAAATCAGACCTTACTTAAATTCATTTGTTAATTAATATGATAATGCAGATTGTTGAAATATTCAGAAATAATTGAACATATATATAACTGCTTATTCTACAGTTATATATATTGATTTGAACTGTATTAAGTTTGTTAATGAATCTTATTATTTAGAACCCGATTAAATTCCGTATCAGGTTGGAATACTGATCTATCCTTAATACTTTTACAAAATATCAATTTAAGATGAACCTATGAAAAGATTTGTTTTAATTATGAATTTGATTGTCTGCCTGTCTGTAGTTTCGAAAGCACAGGAACCTACCAGGTGGCGCGGATTAAATTCCTCAGGAATATATACAGTGGAAAAACCTTTGGCACAATGGCCGGCTCAAGGTCCGAAGATTTTATGGTCGAGTGATCATATAGGCATAGGCTATTCTTCACCTGCATTTGCAAACAATAAAATCTATGTAAGCGGCATGATTGACGGACAAAGCGTGTTGTTTGTCCTCGATCAGAACGGGAAGGAAATTCAGCAATTCAAATACGGAAAAGAATTTGTTGAAAGTTATCCCGGAGTACGTTCAACACCCACTATCGATGGTGAATTGGCCTATGTGTTGACTGGAAACGGTGAATTAACCTGTCTCGACCTGAAAACAGGAAGTCTGGTTTGGAAAAAAGATTTCACCACTCAAATGGATGGAAAAAATATTCAATGGGGTTATACTGAATCATTGTTGATTGATGGCGACAAATTGTTTTGTACCCCGGGAGGTAAAACCAATAATGTGATGGCATTAAACCGAATGACGGGTGCAACGATCTGGAATTGTCCCGGATTAGGTGAACTATCTGCTTATTGCTCTCCTTTACTCGTGAAATTGCCTGCACGTCAGTTGCTTATTACACACACCTCTAACCATGTATTGGGAATTGATGCAGCAACCGGTAAATTACTCTGGAATTCAGAACATCCGAATCAGTGGGCGGTTCATCCTAATACACCTATTTATTCTGAGGGTAAGGTGTTTGTATTCAGTGGATGGGGACAGGGTGGCGAAATGCTGAAACTGAGTGCCGATGGAAGTTCAATTACCAAAGACTTTGATGTTAAAAGCTTTGACAATCGTATTGGTGGGGTAGTTTTGATCGATGGCTTCCTGTATGGTTCAGGAGATTCAGATCGCAGCTGGCAGTGTATAGACTGGAAAACAGGCGAACGGAAATACTCAACAACCGAAGTTGGTAACGGGGTTGTCATAGCAGTCAACAAGAAGCTGATAGGTTATTCTGAAAAGGGTGAATTGTTTATGGCTGAAGCCAATCCTTCAGGGTTAAAAGTAATTAGCAAAACAAAAGTCACCTTGGGATCAGGTGAGAATTGGGCTCATCCAGTAATCAATAAGGGTATTTTATATGTTCGCCATGGGAATACGTTGATTGCCTATCAGATTTCGGAATAGGAAAACAATTGCAGGGTACAGTGGTGTGCCCTGTGAAATATAGTGTTATTGTATTAAAATGTATTGTTTTTATGAACGTTTTCCCCCAGAAGGACAGGTGGTCATAAAGCTTAATGGAAAAGTAAATAAACTTGAATATGAAACGATTAAATGTTACGATTGCCTTTCTTTTATTAGTTGTAATTGTATTTGCCCAGCAGGTTCAGTGGCGGGGACCACAACGTGACGGCAAGTTTCAGGAGACCGGCTTGTTGAAAAAGTGGCCGGATGCAGGTCCCGAATTGTTGCTGAAAGTCGAAGGAATCGGAAAGGGATATTCGTCAGTCGTGGCAACGGATAAGTACATTTTTGCCACCGGGATGAAAGACTCGCTGGATTATTTGTCGTGCATTACTACCGATGGGAAAATCAAATGGCAGGTTTCGTATGGCCATTCGTGGGTTAAATCTTTTCCTGACACACGCAGTACCCCAACTATTGAAGGTGATCGTGTTTACATCATCAGCGGTGTTGGTGAATTGGTTTGCCTTAATGTTGAAGATGGGGTTATCCGCTGGAAAGTGAATGTTGACAAAGATTATAAATCTGACTGGCACACCTGGGGCGTATCGGAATCACCACTGATTGTGGATGATAAAGTGATTTGCACTCCGGGAGGGAAAACCACTTCGGTCGTGGCTTTCGATAAAATGACTGGGAAATTGATTTGGCAAAGTGAAAGTGTGGGCGGACAACGTTCGTATGTTTCGCCCATAATCTATAACTACAAACAACTTAGATTCATTTTAGCGGCTACGGCTACAACACTGATCGCTTTGGAACCGACGACGGGCAAAGTAGCCTGGACCTTTAAATATTTGGAGGAAGGCAAATGGGACGATCCCGGTTTGATATGGGCAACTTCTCCTGTTGTTAAGGGACGCGACATTTTTCTTTCCATGGGATATGATTATCATAACGTAATGCTTGAAATGAATGAGGAAGGGACTTCGGTTTCAGAGAAATGGAGCAACCTCATTCTGGACAATCATCACGGTGGCCTGATTGAACTGGATGGTTTTATTTACGGTTCGAATTGGCAAAGCAATAGCAAAGGCAAATGGGTTTGCATGGATTGGAATTCAGGCGAAGTAAAATACGAAACAGAATGGATGACCAAAGGTTCTTTGGTATACGCCGATGGCCTTTTATACGTTATAGAAGAAAAGTCCGGCACAGTGGCATTGGTTAATCCTAATCCTAAAAGTTTTGATGTGGTAAGCTCTTTTAAATTACAGGGAGGAAACGGTCCATTCTGGTCACATCCGTTTATTGCAAACGGCAAGATGTATTTGCGTCACGGTGAAGTTTTGTTTGTTTATAACATAAAAGCCTAATGTTGTTTTGAATATCAGATTATGAGGATACTGGCAATCTTAGCAATTACTTTTATTTTTTCAGGGAGCCTGTTTTCTCAGGATGTGGTTGAATGGAGAGGTACGAACCGTTCAGGGAATTATCCTGACCAAAATCTGCTAAAAAGCTGGCCTGTAAATGGACCTCAGCTGATTCTGGAATTGAGCAAGATCGGGAATGGCTATTCTTCGGCAGTTTTATACAAGAATACTATTTATGTTTGTGGAAAGAAGGATACCATGGATGTTGTCTCGTCGTATGATCTGAGTGAAAGGAAAAATTGGGAGACTGCATACGGAAGGGCATGGAATCGTACTTTTCCTGATACCCGTTGTACGCCAACGATTGAGAATAATAGAATTTATCTGGTAAGTGGTATGGGAGAAATGAGTTGTGTGGATGCGGTTTCAGGAAAACTTCTCTGGACCGTAGATGCACTGACGATATACAAAGGCGAGCCGAATAAATGGGGTGTTGCTGAATCACCAGCCATTTCAGATAAAGCCGTGTTTTACGTGACAGGAGGTGAAGAGACGTCGGTAATTGCTTTAAGTAAGACTGACGGAAAACTCATTTGGAAAACAAAAAGCCTGGGAGGAACAAGTGCCTATGCTTCATCGATAATCATAGAAAAGGCTGGTCTTCGCATATTACTGGCTCAAACAGCCAACGATCTGATGGGAATCGATATAGAAAACGGTAATATACTTTGGAGTTTTAATTTAATTCAATACCACACCGGAGAGTCAGGTAAAGGTGGAAATACAAATACGCCACTCTATTATAACAATGAGATTTTTATAACCAGTGGATACGATCACCCGGCAATCATGTTGAGTCTGTTGGCTGATGGACATTCTGTTTCGATCAAATGGACGAATCCTGATTTTGATAATCACCTGGGTGGGGTGGTCAAGGTTGGTGATTTTATTTATGGCTCCAATTGGCTAAATAACACTTCGGGAAACTGGATGTGTGTGAATTGGGAAACCGGGAAAACAAGATATGAAACAAAATGGTTTTGCAAAGGGCCAATTATTTCAGCTGATGGGATGCTATATTGTTATGAAGAGAAATCGGGTAACCTGGCGCTGGTGAAGCCCAATCCGGAGAAGTTTGATTTAGTGAGCTCATTTAAAATATCAAAAGGCGAGGGACCACATTGGGCTCATCCAACTATTTACGATGGGAAATTACTGGTACGTCATGGCGAAAGTCTGATGGTTTATAACCTGAAGAATTGAATTGAGATAAAATAAGAATTTTGGAAAAAAGGATCAAATATGGTTTATGGATGACAGGTTTGTTGATAATCAGCCTGTTTGTGTGGTGGATTATAAAAGATCCTACTAGGCAATTTGCAGAGAGTATTCCGGGAGCTGACAACCGGGGTTCCGACTCGGCAAGTATTGGACCTCCTGTAGTGATTGGAGAAAATTTCCAGCAGTTCGGCACTTCAACTTCAAGTTTAAAAGGTACATGGACCCGTTTTCGGGGAGCTGATTATGACAATATTGCAAAGAATTCACAACCTCTAAAAAACAGTTGGACAGGTAATCAGCCTGAAATACTTTGGTCAGTCGATCTGGGGGAAGGTCATGCAGGACCAGCCATATACGAAGGAAAGGTTTATGTGATGGATTATGATGAGGTCAAACGCCAGGATGCCCTTCGATGCTTTTCGCTCGAAAATGGCAAGGAACTTTGGAGGCGCTCTTATAAGGTAAGTTTGAAACGAAATCATGGTATGTCGAGAACCGTTCCAGCTGTTTCTTCGGATTATATACTTACCATTGGTCCGCGTTGTCATGTGATGTGCGTTAAACGTGAATCGGGTGATCTGCTTTGGGGACTCGATATGGTTCAGAAGTACAAGACTGAAGTGCCATTATGGTTTACCGGTCAGTGCCCAATGATCGATGGCACCAAAGCCATTCTGGCTCCGGGCGGAAGTGCAATTATGATTGCAGTTGATTGTGCAACAGGTAAAGTTTTGTGGGAAACACCCAATCCGGGTGGGTTCAAAATGTCGCATTCATCCATAATGCCCTGGACTTTGAATGGAAAGAAAATGTATGTTTACAGTGCCGTTGGAGGAGTTTTGGGTGTTTCAGCCGAGGGTGCTGACGAGGGTAAAATTCTTTGGAAATCAACAGCATGGAATCATGCTGTTGTAGCTCCAGCTCCGGTTTGTTTCCCGGATGGGAAGGTGTTTTTAACAGCCGGCTATGGTGCAGGAAGTATGATGATAAAAGTAACTCCTTCGGGAGGTGAATATAAGGTAGATGTATTGAAGGAATATAGCCCGAAGGATGGAATGGCCTGCGAGCAACAAACTCCGATCGTTTGGGATGGAGTGATGTTCGCGATTGAACCAAAAGATGCCGGACCACTGCGCAATCAATTGATTTGCGTTAGTCCAAACGATGTCAATAAAGTGATCTGGACTTCAGGTAAGGATGGTCGTTTTGGCCTTGGACCATATCTGATTGCTGATCAAAAAATGTTTCTGCTAAGCGATGACGGGACGCTGACTATGATTAAACCAGACAGTAAGAGGTACATTCAGATGGCTCAGAAAAAACTTTTTGACGGTCAGGATGCCTGGGCCCCGATGGCCATTGCCGATGGGCGTTTACTGTTAAGGGATTCGAAAAAAATGTATTGTGTGATTGTTAGCCAATAAAACTATGAACAGGAAACTGATAAATATTGTATTGATTGTTTTGGCACTTGCCATCGTTGTCATTATTGGCAAGGATTTTATCGGTAAAAAGGCAGGGAAGAATATTGAAAATCCATACGAATACAATGTGGATGAATTTCGGAAAGTGGATTCGACAGCCATTTTGTATCGAGAAACAATAACGTTTCCTGTGAAGGTTGAAGAACCAAAAGGAATTGCAATTTCAGGGAAACAGATTGTTGTTGTAAGTGAGAAGTTGATCCTGAAATATGATTACACGGGAAAGGAATTGTTCCATAAAGACATTCCGGACACCGCTAATTGTGTCACGGTTGATGCCAATAACGAAATATGGGTCGGGACCTTGCATTCGGTTGATTTGTTTGATCAGGGAGGAACATTACTTAAACGTTGGAACTCATTTGGTGACCGATCGGTTATTACTTCAATTGCGGTTTCAGGTGAAAACGTATATGTGGCTGATGCCGGTAACCGTATTGTATACCACTGTAATACCAATGGGCAGGTGTTATCCAGGATTGGTGAGAAGGATGAACAGAAAGGTGTTCCTGGATATATCATTCCAAGTCCGTATTTCGATCTGGCGGTGGATGACGGGGGCTTTTTATGGGTAGCCAATACAGGTCGCCATAGTTTCGAGAATTATAATAAGGATGGATCGCTTCGTACTTCATGGGGAATTGCCAGTTTTAAAATTGAAGGTTTTACCGGATGTTGCAATCCTGCCCAATTTGCTATTCTGGCAGACAATTCATTTATAACCAGTGAAAAAGGAATGCCACGCATTAAATTATACGATCAACATGGTGTGTTTAAAGGTGTAGTTGCATCTCCTGCTATGTTTGCTAATGGTTGGTATGCTCCTGATATTGCCATTGATGCTGATCAGCGGGTTGTTGCACTTGATTTTGACCGGAAACAGGTAAGGATTTTTGAAAAGAAATAAGATGGAAACCACAAGAAGAGATTTTTTCAGAAAAACAGTACAGCTTACATTTCTATCTGCACTTATTGGTGGTTCATCATATTTGCTCGCAGAAGACAGAGTTCAACTGCAGGGTTGTGCCGACAATCAGTTCTGTAAAGAATGTCAGAAATTAACGACCTGTTCCTTGGATCAGGCCAAAAACTTCAGGAAAAATGAGCGATAGGAAAGAGCCAAAAAGTATGGAAAGGCGTCGGTTTATCCGGAGCGGAATGCAAATGGCGCTGGCAGTTTCACTTGGCGGAGTCGCAAGTGTTTCGTTCATAAAATCGACATCAAAGGATTTGGTATGGCAGATTGACCCGTTTAAATGCGTTCAGTGTGGCCGGTGTGCAACCGAATGTATTATGACTCCATCGGCAGTAAAATGTGTCCATTCCTTCAATTTATGCGGTTATTGTGATTTATGCGGAGGTTATCTGAAACCAGATCCGAATGCCCGAAGCACGGCAGCCGAAAATCAATTATGCCCCACTGCCGCCATCAATCGTAGGTATATTGAAGAACCGTATTTTGAATATGTGATTGATGAGAAATTATGCATTGGTTGCGCCAAATGTGTGGCTGGCTGTACTTCGTTTGGAAATGGATCGCTGCATTTGCAGATTCGTCATGATAGATGCAAAAATTGCAACGAATGTGCTATTGCCAGAGTTTGCCCCGCTGATGCCTTTCAGCGCGTGCCTCGCAATACTCCCTATTTGATTAAGGGCGGTTTTACCAAAGGAGGTACAAGTAAGGATCAATTGAAGAAAGGATAAAAAAGTTGGCAGTCGTAGTCGTAGTTTGCAGAAAATTCTAAGATCACAAATTGTGACCTTAGAAGCAGGATCGGAAACTTTGAGGTGCAAAAATTGCACCTCAAACAAGTATTGAAACAATAAGCGCTTTAAGATATTGAAAGTGACAATATAAATGAACTTATCACAATTTGTGATGAGTTCAGAATAAGAGTCTGGAATAAATAGAAACATTGTTATCGGAATCAGTAGGTGATAAATGATAAGAATTCAGTTATATGCAACTTGAAAAGATTCAAACGAAGATCTACGAAATCCGAGGCCAAAAGGTCATGTTTAATTTTGACCTTGCGGAACTGTACGAAGTTGAAACTAAAAATTTAAACCTTGCAGTTAAGCCTAATCTGAGGAGGTTTCCACTTGATTTTATGTTTCAGCTTAACAAGTCGGAATGGGAAGGTTTGAGGTTGCAAATTGAAACCTCAAGAGGAAGAGGGGGACAAGATATTTACCTATAGGTATTAAAAATAATGAAACAAATTAAATACTATTTTTTACTGATATCGGTACTTCTCTTCACTGCAATTCAATCTTTTGCAGCTGATGCAAAGCAGCGGTTTCCAAAGCCTGAATTTGATACTGGATATGCCCAGCCTTTTACAACTGCTCCTTCCCCACGATTCCTTTTGCTGGAATATCTGGATGTGATTGTATTGTTTGTGGTTCTGTCGGTTGTGACATGGTTCGTCTTGAAAAAACGATCACGCAAAGGTGTATTCTGGACTTCAGTTTTCTCCCTGCTTTACTTTGGGTTTTACCGTGAAGGATGTATTTGTTCCATCGGTTCTATCCAAAATGTGACACTGGGAATTTTTGATTCAACATATACCATACCGTTAACAGCCTTGCTCTTTTTCCTGTTGCCATTGATATTTTCTCTTTTTTTCGGGAGAACATTTTGTGCCGGAGCTTGTCCCCTTGGGGCCATTCAGGATATTATTGCTATCAGGCCAATTGAATTGCCTAAATGGGTGCAAAAAGTTCTTGGTTTAATTCCTTATTTGTATCTCGGGTTGGCTTTATTGTATGTTGCCACTAAATCTGAATTTATTATTTGCAGGTACGATCCGTTTGTGGGTTTCTTCCGGTTTGACGCTCCATTTCATATGCTTATTTTGGGAATACTATTCCTTGTAATTGGGATTTTTGTTGCCCGTCCTTATTGCCGTTTTTTCTGTCCTTATGGAGTGTTGCTGGGCTGGATGTCAAAGTTTTCATCCAGACACATGACCATAACACCAGCTGCCTGCATTCAGTGTAAACTGTGCGCCAATTCGTGTCCTTTCGGAGCGATCGATGAACCTATAGTTGAAACGGGAAAGCGTCGAAGCAACGTAAACCGTTTGATGATTTACTTCGTTATTCTGCCGCTTTGGATTGGTGTTGGTGGTTTTGCTGGTTCGATGTTGCATGTACCCCTTTCAAGATTCAATAAAACAGTTTATATGGCAGAACTTATAGTTGAACATCCGGAGGTGAAAACTGATGCTAAAAATATTGATGTCCGTACATTTATGAGTTCCGGAAAATCAACCGAACAATTAGTGCTTGAAGCTGATCAGATTCGTCATAAATTCTATATCGGAAGTTGGTTGCTGGGAGGTTTCGTGGGATTGGTTATTGGGACCAGCCTGATCGGTTTGTCAACTTTCAGGAAACGGGAAGATTGGGAACCCAACCGAACCAATTGCCTAAGCTGTGCCCGTTGTATGGATTATTGCCCGGTGAAGAAAGAGGCATAAGCAGGTAGCAGTTAGCAAGGAGCAATGGGCATGGGGCCTGGTGAAATATTGTCGATAAGAACAACCCATCTTTTGGATGTAATTGATTTGTAATTTATTGTAAATATCTTAAATCTATTGTCTTAAATCTAATATCTGAATTTTCAATATAATGAACATCTCAACAACCGATAAAATCAAACTGGCTCAGCGGATAGGCTGGATAGCAGCTGGATTTTCAATAATCATTTCTTTCTTATTGATTGTCAACTTTGCACAGACTAAATTAAACAATCCGATTGAAAATAAAACCATTCCTGCATTGGTTAAACGATTGAGTCAGAATCCGGGTGATGAGGATCTGAAGTCTGAAATCCGTGCTTTCGACCTTTTATCGAGGAAAGCATATTTTACAAGTCAGTGGCAGATAAGAACAGGAAGTTATCTCATGTTTTTAGGGATTATCATCAGTATTCTATCAGTTCGCTATGTACTTAGTGCAAAATCTAAACTGAATGAGATTGACAGCATCGCCAGGGACAATGGACTTGATAAACTGGTAGCTCAGAAATGGATTATATATGCAGGTTCCGGATTGATAGTTCTTGCTTTGATTTCCGGATTTCTTTCCTATAATTCTTTGAAAGAATATAGGATCAATGAAAATGTTGCAGTTCAGGAAGAAAAACCAGTTGAAACGACCGTTGGTCCTGCGGTTCAGGAACAGGCTTCAACTCCGGCTGGTCAATCTGCTACTGTAGTAAATACGAACACGACAGAAAATACTGTCGCTGCAAATGCTGTTGCTTCAAATGTTCCACCTGCCAATTCTGCTGAAACTCCTGCTGCACCGTCATCTGCTAAGGTTATAACAAAGCCTGTCGGTTTTCCAACCATGGCACAACTGAAAGCCAATTATCCGTTTTTTCGTGGTTCTGAAGGTATAGGCGTTGCTTTTCAAAAAAACACTCCCATAGACTGGAATGGAGCTGGTGGAAAAAATGTAATCTGGAAAGTAAAAGTTCCGAAGTCAGGATTCAGTTCACCAATTATCTGGGGAAACCAGTTGTTTGTTACAGGTGCCGATGCTCAATCACGAGTGGTTTATTGTTACGATAAAAACTCCGGGAAATTGTTGTGGGAAGCTGCGGCCGACAACATCGAAGGTTCGCCGGCTAAAATGCCCAAGGTGACTGCGGATACAGGTTTGGCTGCCCCAACCATGGCTACCGATGGAAGTGCCGTATTTGCTATATTCGCAACGGGTGATGTAATTGCACTCGATATGAGTGGAAAACGAATATGGGCCCGTAATCTGGGTGTTCCCGACAATCATTACGGGCATGGTTCTTCACTGATAGTATACAAAGACAAGTTGCTCATTCAATATGATACCAATAAATCAGGCAAGCTGATTGCTTTGGCTACACAAACCGGTACAACAGTGTGGGAGACTATTCGAAGTACGAAGATCTCATGGTCATCGCCGATTCTTGTCAATACCGGTAAACGTATGGAATTAATCTTGACAACAAACCCGAATGTGGATGCTTATAATCCTGAAACCGGAAAAGAACTTTGGAGTATTGCATGCCTGTCGGGAGAAGTTGGACCTTCAGCAGGATATGCTGACGGAATGGTTTTTGCAGGCAACGAATACGCGAAACTGGTAGGAATTAAAATTGGTGCAACGCCAGAAATTGTCTGGTCTTCTGACGAGTTTTTGCCTGAGGTCTCCAGCCCTTTGGCTGTGAATGGGATGGTTTATGTGGCAACTACGTATGGTGTCTTTGCTTGCTTCGATGCAAAAACAGGTACAAAAAACTGGAGTCAGGAATTTGGCGGGGCCTTCTATGCTTCGGCGGTTTATGCTGATGGGAAAATTTATATCACCGATATGACCGGCAAAACATATATTGTAAAGGCAACCAAAGATTACCAGTTGATAGGTACCCCCGAATTGGGCGAAAAAGCTGTTTGTTCTCCGGTTTTTCAGGATGGACGGGTTTATTTGCGTGGTGTGAATCAATTGTATTGTCTGGGAGCTAAATAAATTGGAGATTACGAGGTGAACGAAGAAAATAACATACAGCACACTGTTGATCAAATTATCGCTGATAAAGGAACGGCCACACGAGTAGTAATTCCAATTCTTCAGGCAATACAACATGCGTTTCATTACCTTCCGGAGGAAGCCCTGAAATACGTCTGTGAAAAAACTGAAATCACACCAGAACAGATTGTCGGCGTGGCTTCCTTTTATTCACAATTCAGGATGCAACCTGTCGGCGAGCACATCATCAAGGTTTGTGTTGGAACGGCTTGCCACGTAAAAGGCGCAGGACAGGTCTATGACGCTTTCCGGAGACATTTTAATCTGACAGGAAAAGAAGAAACTGATGCTACACGGAAATATACCATCGAAAAAGTGTCCTGCCTGGGATGCTGTACCTTGGCGCCGGTGGTTCAGATCGATGAAATAACCTATGGTCATGTGGCTTCAGACAAGGTTGGTAATGTTCTGGCTGATTTTGAGAAACATGCCGGAATCACAGGAACTAAGAAAGTCATATTCAGGAATGTTGATGGATCAGAGATTCAGGGAGAAATTCGTCTGGGATTAGGTTCGTGTTGCGTTGCTTCAGGAAGTGAGGACGTGAAGAAGGCTGTGGAAGAAACTCTTGCCAACACAGGGATCAAAATTAGCCTAAAAAATGTAGGCTGCGTGGGAATGTGTCATCAGGTTCCGCTTGTCGAAATTATTCCACTCAATGAAAAACCTACCTTGTATGCCAAAGTGAAACCTGCGGATATTGAAGGTATCATTGCCAATCATTTTAAACCTCTTGGCACTTTCAGCATGCTTAAAAACAGTGTATACAAGTTTTTTGAAAGTGTGCAAACCGATACCGTTTGGGATGGAGTCAAGCAGTATTCGATTGATGCACGGGAAAAGCAGGTTTCTGATTTTCTGGATCGTCAGATTCCGATTGCCACACAATACCGGGGAATTATCAATCCGCTGGATATTGAAGAATACAAACGCCATGAGGGTTTTGTAGCAATGAAAACGTGTCTGACAGAATTATCATCTGAAGCAATCATTCAAACAATAAAGGATAGCGGCTTACGGGGAAGGGGAGGAGCTGGTTTCCCAACCGGATTAAAATGGAGTTTGGTGGCTGAAAATAAGTCGGATATCAAATACTTGATTTGTAATGGGGATGAAGGCGATCCTGGTGCTTTTATGGATCGTATGTTACTTGAATCATATCCATTTCGTGTCATCGAAGGCGCAGTCATTGCGGCAAAAGCAGTAGGCGCCACTCAAGGGTTTTTCTATATCCGGGCCGAATATCCCCTTGCCGTAAAGCGAATCAGGCAGGCATTGATTTATTGTCGCGAAAATAATTATCTCGGTGAAGATATTCTGGGAAGCGGATTCTCATTCGATATTACTATTTATGAAGGAGCTGGTGCCTTCGTGTGCGGCGAGGAAACTGCACTAATGGAATCCATTGAAGGACAGCGTGGATTTCCAAAAATACGTCCGCCATTTCCGGCTGTAAGCGGTTTATGGAAGCAACCCACATTAATCAACAATACTGAAACATTTGCCCAGGTTTCATACATCATACGTGAAGGTTCTGGTAAATTTTCATCAATCGGGCATGGGAAGAGCAAAGGGACGAAAGTCTTTGCTCTTGCTGGAAAAATCAATCGTGGCGGGTTGATTGAAGTGCCAATGGGAATTACCGTTCGCCAGATTGTCGAGGAAATCGGCGGAGGAATTCAAAACGGGAAAAAATTCAAGGCGGTTCAGATTGGTGGCCCTTCGGGTGGTTGTGTGCCATATCAGTTATACGATACTCCAATCGACTATGAATCGCTGCTTGAAGTGGGTGCCATGATGGGTTCCGGGGGACTGGTTGTTCTGGATGAAGACGATTGCATGGTGGATATAGCACGTTTCTTTCTCTCATTTACGCAGAATGAATCCTGTGGAAAATGTACCTTTTGCCGAATTGGAACCAAACGAATGCTCGATATTTTAACCAAAATTACTACAGGGAAAGGTACTTTAAAGGATCTGGATGAATTGGAATACCTTGCTAGCTGGACAAAGAAGGGAAGCTTATGCGGATTGGGAAAATCAGCACCAAATCCTATTCTGTCAACATTGAAATATTTCAGAGAGGAATATATAGCTCATATCAATGGTAAATGCCCGTCAGGCAAATGCCAGGATCTGATTAAGTATCAGATCAACGATTTGTGCATTGGGTGTACAAAATGTGCTCAGAAATGTCCAACTGATGCCATATTGTTCAAACCGCACGAAAAGCATGAAGTCATCACTGATCTTTGCATTAAATGTGATGCCTGCCGTCAGGTTTGTCCGGTAGATGCGGTTGAGATTGTTTAGTTTAAAGTTTCAGGTTCAAAGTTCTAAGTTTTTGTTGCGGAGGTTTCGGATATTGAATATTGGCTATTGGACAATGAAATTTATATGATTGGAGTGCTTTGTTTATTTGAAACTGACAGGATTTCAAAACATGTTAGGTCTTGAAAAAGAAAAAAGAATATGATCAAACTCAAAATAGATAATCTGACCGTTGAGGTTCAGCCCGGCACTTCGGTATGGCAGGCAGCACAATCCATTGGGATTGATATCTCGACGATATGTTACCTTGAAGGAACTGAACATTTTACGTCCTGTATGATATGTCTTGTCAAAGATGCAAAAAACGGACGCCTGTTTGCTTCCTGTTCGACGCCTGTTTTTGAAGGTCAGGACATTATTACTAATGATGAGGAAACAACCGAATCGCGGAAAGCGGCACTTGAATTGCTGCTTAGCGAGCATGTTGGAGATTGCGAAGCTCCCTGCCAATTGGTTTGTCCTGCCCATATGAATATTCCTCTGATGAATCGTTTGATTGCCAAAGGTGATTTTGCCAAAGCGTTGGAAGTGGTAAAACGGGATATTGCTTTACCTTCCATTCTCGGACATATTTGTCCGGCACCCTGCGAAGCTGGCTGCCGCCGTAAACAAGTGGATGAAGCAGTTTCAATTTGTATGTTGAAACGATATGTGGGTGAAGAGGATTTGAAAAGCGGTAACCCCTGGCAACCGCTGTTGGCAGAACCTTCCGGTAAAAAAGTAGCAATCATTGGATCAGGTCCTGCAGGTCTGGCGGCGGCCTATTACTTACAGCAAAAAGGTCATCAGTCAGTCATTTTTGAAAAAGGCAATCGGGCTGGGGGCGAGCTTCTTCAGATCGATCCCGAAATTCTACCTGTAGAAGTGGTTAGACAGGAGATAGCAACGATCACCGCCATTGGTATTCAAATCAGGCTGAACGAAACGATTGATAATGTCCGTTTTGCTTTATTACAGAAAGATTTTGATGCAGTTGTTGTCGCTACAGGTACAATAACTGAAGGAAGTGAAGATTTCGGTCTGAAAACTACAAAGACAGGATTTGTTGCAGATAAGAATAGCTATTGGACTTCAATACCAAATGTTTTTGCAGTCGGAAACGCTCTCCGAGCATCGAAGCTGACAGTACGATCGGTTGGTCAGGGGAAAGAGGTGGCAACTGTCATCGATGCCTATTTAAAAAGAGGTGAAGTTTCTGCTTATCCGGAGCGGTTCAACTCCAAATTCGGACGACTGGCAGAAGCTGAGTTTATCCAATATCAGAAAGATTCTGAGACCACATCCAGGCAAAAGGCCGGTAAAGAGGGTTTCACCCGCGAAGCAGCTATAATTGAAGCCAAATGCTGTATGCATTGTGACTGCCGTAACCCGGAATCGTGTGTTCTACGCGAATTATCCGACCGCTATCATGCCATTCAGAAGCGTTTTCAGAGTGATGAGCGCCTCAATGTAGAGAAGTTTATTTATCGTGAAGGAATTGTTTACGAACCAACCAAATGTATTAAATGTGGCATTTGCGTTCGTTTAACACGGCAACTTCAGGAAGAATTCGGTTTTACCTTTATTGGACGTGGCTTTGACGTTAAGGTGGGTGTTCCATTTAATGAAAGTGTTCAGAAAGGTCTGGAAAAGACGGCTGTAATTGTTGCCAGGGAATGCCCAACAGGAGCTTTGGCTATGTTTAGTCAGGAGGAACAGTTATGAAGTCTAATCTGATGCTGGTTGTTTTATTTTTCATTACTATATGGACATCAGCTGCCCAATCATCATGGACCATCTTCCGAGGTAATCAGCAGCTTTCAGGTACCACTTCTGCAAATCTTCCGGAGAAACCCAAATTGCTTTGTTCTTTTCAGACGGGTGACGACATCAAAGCTTCACCGGTAGTTGAAGGTCAAACCATATACTGCGGATCGACCGATGGGAGTATGTATGCCATTGGATTCGACGGCAAACAAAAATGGAAATTCGTCTCGGGAAATGCCATTGAAGCTCCGGCCTTATTATTGGACGGTTCGGTTGTTTTTGGTTCACTCGATGGGATGTTCTTCAAACTGAATGCAAAAACAGGAAAACAAATCTGGAAATACAAAACCGACAATCAGATCGAAGGTTCGGCAAACTGGCTGAAAGTCGGTAAGCAAATAAGACTTGTGGTCGGCAGTTACGACTATAACCTGCATTGTGTCGGTTTTATCAAAGGCGACAGCATCTGGCGATACGAATCGGATAATTACATCAACGGAGCCCCGGCGATATATGGTAAATATGCTGTCTTTGGCGGTTGCGACGGTTTTGTACATCTGGTGAACATCGACACCGGTAAAGTGTTTAAAAAGATCAAACTGGATACCTATGTTGCCTCATCACCTGTGATTGATGGCAAACATGCTTATGTGGGTGATTACGAAGGACGATTTTTTTGTATTGACCTGGGGGCCGGAAAAGTAGTTTGGAGTTATCACGAACCAGATAAAAATCTTCCGTTCATTGCTTCGCCGGCTCTAAGCGGTGATTTCATTGTCATTGGCAATCAGGACAGGTTTATATACTGTTTCGATAAAAATACAGGAAAGGTGGTTTGGAAAGTCAAAGCAGCCAACCGTGTTGAATCGTCTTCAGTAATTGCCTCTGGAAAAGTAATTACGGGAACTATGGACGGAATGTTGTATATTCATGATCTGAAAACCGGGAAAGAACTCTGGAAATATGAGCTGGGCAGTCCGATCATAGGTAGTCCTGCTGTCGTTTCAGGAAAGATGGTGGTGGGTGCAGGTGATGGACGGATTTATGTTTTTGGCAACTAGCAGACAGGTTATGACTTATGGCACGACGCCTGATGCCAATTGACAGCAGATTTTATCAGAGGTAATTCAATCATTCTTAGCATATGAAAATCGCACACATTATTCCGGGATCAGGAGGTAGTTTTTATTGCGGAAACTGCCTGCGCGACAGTAAATATGTCAGAGCTCTGAAAGACTTAGGCCATCAGGTGATTAAAGTACCACTATATCTTCCCATTTTTGATGATGCCCACGATCTGGACGAGGTTCCTGTTTTTTATGGGGCGGTGAACCTTTATCTCAAACAGCAATTTCCGATTTTCAGACATATGCCTGCATTTGTTGAACATGCGCTCGACTCAAAGAGTGTACTTGAAATGGCAGCTCGCAAAGCTGGTTCAACCCGAGCGAAAGGATTGGAGGAAATGACTATTTCTATGTTATTGGGTGAAGTCGGAGGCCAAAAAGAAGAACTGGAACGACTGGTCGATTGGCTGGCCGATGAGGCCAAACCTGACGTGGTTCACTTGTCGAATGCCTTATTGCTGGGTTTAGCGCACCGGATTAAGCAGCGAATGAACGTTGCGGTGGTTTGTTCGCTTCAGGACGAAGATGTGTGGATAGATGCTATGGATGATCATTTCCGCAAAGAGGTATGGGACTTGATGAGTGAACGTGGCAAAGATGTAGATGTGTTTATTCCTGTCAGCGATTTCTATTCGTCCGAAATCCATAAACGGATGGTAATTCCAGAAAATAAAATGCAGACAGTCCATTTGGGTGTCGATACATTTGATTATTTCCCGACACTCATTACCAAAAAGGAACCCATAATTGGCTACCTCTCCAGGATGTGTGAAGAAAATGGTTTGGCTGTTCTGGTTGATGCCTTTATTATTCTTCGAAGAAATCCATTCTATTCAAATGTGAAACTAAAGATTACAGGGGGAAAGACGGGTGATGATTTACATTTCATCAAAGAACAAAAGAAAAAGATATCAAATGCTGGCCTGGAGAACGATGTTTTTTGGGCTGAAGAATTTGAAGGTGTGGAAAGACAGAAATTCCTTGATTCAGTTCGGCTGATTTCAGTTCCGGTATTGATTGGCGAGGCTTTTGGCCTTTACCAACTGGAAGCTATGGCCTCCGGAATTCCGATGGTTCAACCTGCCCTGGGTGCATTCCCCGAGGTTATTGAAATCAGTGGTGGTGGTGCCGTTTATTCTCCCAATGAACCAAAAACATTGGCTGACACACTTGCATCGCTCATCTTAGATACTAAAAAGCTTCAGGAATTAAGTACTGCCGGACTATTAGGTGTGAAACAGTATTTTGATATACATGCACAAGCCAAAAAGATGGTTGAGGTATATGAGAGTGTTTTAACGAAATAGATTAGACAACATTTGGACCTTAATTCACGAAGATAATATTATACTTGGTGATGTCCTGTCCATGTGATAAAAAGATATATTATGCTACTTAAACTCGAAAAGATAAACAAATCCTATTCAAATGATCGCACAATTCTCGATCAGCTCGATCTGGAAGTAAAACAAGGTGAACGGATTGCCATTATTGGTCCATCAGGCTCGGGCAAAACTACTTTGCTAAATTTGATAGGCACACTAGATCGACCCGACTCAGGCAAAATGTACTTTGAGAACCAGGATTTGTCTGTATTTTCTGATCAGCAACTTGCCTCATTCAGGAATGAAAGAATCGGATTTGTTTTCCAGATGCATCATTTATTACCTCAATTGACTTTGCTTGAAAATATACTTTTACCTACGCTGACAGATAAAAAACTTCAGGGGAAAGAAACATTGGAACGTGTCAGGGTATTGATTTCCAGAATGGGACTAGTAGAAGTAGCACACCAAAAACCATCAGAATTGTCGGGTGGCGAATGCCAGCGAACTGCTGTTGCCCGTGCACTGATAAACCGTCCCGGTTTGATTTTGGCTGATGAACCAACAGGTGCACTCGATCAGCAATCTGCCTTCAATCTGACCGATTTGCTGGTAGAACTGAATGAGGAAGATGGAGTTACCCTGATTGTAGTTACCCACTCTATGGATGTAGCGAAAAAGATGGACAGGATGTATAAAATAGAAAACGGCAAATTACACTTATTAGGAGAATGACTAAATACGTCTCAATATTAAGAGGTATCAATGTTGGCGGAAACCGGAAAATTCTAATGGCCGACTTAAAGAGTCTTTTTAATAAGCTGGGATTTTCGAATGTCCAAACCTATATTCAAAGCGGAAATGTCATCTTTGATTTTGCTCAAAAGAGTTCAAATGCTGATATGGAGCAGAAAATACAACGGGCAATTGCTGAAACCTTTTGTTTTGATGTTCCTGTGATTGTACGTACTGCCGAAGAAATGTCCGAATCTATTGCAAATAATCCATTTTGGAAAGAAAAGAACATAGATATTGATCGGCTTCATCTGACTTTTCTAAAAGAACTGCCTTCGAAGGAGAAACTTGATAAACTAAAGACATTGACTTTTAATCCTGATAGATTTGAAATCATTGGGAAAGATGCTTTTATCTTTTGTTCCGCCGGATATAGTGATTCTAAATTAACTAATCAGTTTTTGGAAAATAAGCTCGATACAATAGCAACTACCCGAAACTGGAAAACTGTGATGAAATTGCACGAATTGACTTTGTCTAATGTCTAAAATCTCTTATCTAACATCTAGTATATAATATCTAATATCTCTTCCAACTGCATGTCCATCTACAAACTCATACTGAAATCTGCCTGGTTTTACAGGAAATTAAATCTGACAATTATCCTGGGAATTGCTTTAAGCACAGCTATTTTAGTTGGGGCGCTTATTATTGGCGATTCGGTGAAATACAGTTTACAGCAGATTACGGTTCAGCGGCTTGGACAAACTTCGCAGGTGATAACAGCTGGCGAAAGACTGTTTGGTCAACATTTGGAGACAGAATTAACCATAAAAACTGGTGTTGAAACGACAGCATTGCTGCGCTCCAATGGTTTTGGGGTAATCGAAGGTGGAGAACTTCGGATCAATCAACTGGCCGTTTGGGGAGTCGATTCATTATTGGGACATTTTGCCAATGTTCCCAAATCTTTTATTTTGAAAGGAAATGAGGTAGCGATCAACGAAAATCTAGCGTCACTGGCAAAACTAAAGGTGGGCGACGAATTTCTTCTGCGGGTGAATAAACTGAATACTTTCCCAGCCAATACACCTTTTGTCTCCGACAAGGAATCGACTGTTTCGTTTAGAGTTTCAGTAGTCCGAATTCTGAAATATAATGAATTGGGTAATTTCAATCTGAGAAATATACAATCTGCACCGCGTAACGTTTTTCTTAATTTACACTGGCTGAACCAGCAAATGGGTCTTCGACAAAAAGCAAATGTATTGTTGGTGGCTAATGGTGTTTCAACTACAGAATTAGTTAAAAACCTTCAACAGTGCTGGAAGCTGGAAGACGTAAATCTGAAGATCAGGGAAAATACTGCATTGAATTATACAGAACTGATTTCGGATCGTGTTTTTGTTGAACCCACAGTTCAGCAATATTGCCTGAATCAGATGTCCGGTTCACAGGCTGTTTTTAGCTATTTTATCAATCAGTTTACCCTGAATGGACGGCAAACGCCTTATTCGTTTGTTTCATCTGATCCTAAGCTTAAGGGAAATCAAATTACGTTGAGCAGATGGCTGGCAGACGATCTGAAGGCGAAGATGTACGATACCATCCGACTTTCCTATTTTGAAGTTGGTCCGCTTCGTCGGTTGGTTCTGAAGGAGACCACCTTCGTGGTTAGTCAGATTTATGAATTGGCAGGTGAAAAGGCCGATGAAAACCTGATGCCTGTCATTCCGGGGCTTTCGGATGCCAGCAATTGCCGCGACTGGAAGACCGGAGTACCAGTCGATTTGAAGAAAATAAGGCCACAGGACGAAGCTTTCTGGAAAGCGCATAAAGGTACCCCGAAAGCATTTGTTTCGCTCGAAACGGCTCAAAAACTATGGGGAAACCGCTTCGGACAATCCACTTCCATCCATGTGCCGGGATTGAAAAAAGCTGAAATTGAAATGCAGTTGTTGGCAGGACTTAACCCTTCGCAATTGGGTTTCGAAGTAAAAGATGTAAAAAATGAAGGTCTTGCCGCAGCCAGTGGTGGCACAGACTTTGGTGGTTTGTTTATAGGACTGAGCTTTTTTGTGCTGTTTGCCGCGGTATTGCTGGCATTCTTGTTGTTTAAATTATATCTTGGATTCCGCAAAACTGAAATTGGAACCTTGACTGCATTGGGTTTTTCGTTTTCAGCCATCCGTAAACTGTTTATGGCCGAAGCATCAGTATTTGTTCTTGTTGGTATAGTACTCGGGATTCCGTTCGGTATCTTTTACAATCAGCTGATATTGAAAGCAATTAATACGATATGGGTCGATATTGTACGTACATCTATTGTCAACATTCACATTCGTCCAATTTCGTTGATTATAGGAAGCCTGATTATTGCCGCAATGTCTTTCACTGCAATCTGGTTTATCCTGAATCGCTTTTTGAAGAATGAAGCCATTGCCTTACAGCGAAAATCGGTTTCAGGAAAAGTAAAAAGTGGGCGATGGTCGCTTAGTTTAGGCCTTTCCCTTATTACTCTTTCCTTTTTCCTTCTTTTTGTAATGGGTTTCAGGAGTGGTCAGATTAATCCTGAAATGTTCTTTATCAGTGGTTTTGGTTTGTTGCCTGGGCTGATCCTTATTTTCGATTTTTGGATGCACCGCTTGACTGTTAAGGAAAAAGCCATACATTTTTCGTTGCGGTCCATGATGCTAAAACGAATTGCCGGAGAGCGCCGACGCAATGTGATGATTGTGAGTTTTCTGTCGGTGGGCGTATTTATGGTCATATCCACCGGATTGAACCGCAAAGACCTGACTACTCATGCTGAAATGCCTTCATCGGGAACGGGAGGGTATAATTATTTCGTTGAAACATCCATGCCGGTGCTTTTTGACGCAAACAGCAAGCAGGGTAGGGAAGACCTGAATATCCCGACAAATGGGGAGGTAGTGCAGTTTCAATCGCAGCCCGGCGACGATGCCAGTTGCCTGAACCTGAACAAGATTTCGCGTCCACGGATTATTGCATGCAATCCTGCAGCTTTCGATCAGCGTTCGGCATTTACTTTTGCAACGCGGACGGACGATCTGGATGCTCAACATCCGTGGCTGACACTCAATAAAACTTTGCCTGATGGTGTAATTCCTGCTATTGCTGACCAAACGGTGATTCAATGGGGACTAATGAAACAGGTAGGCGATACCCTCGTATACAAAACGGAAGAAGGGAAGGATCTAAAGTTGAAGCTCATTGGCGGACTGGCCAATTCGGTGTTTCAGGGCAATGTGATCATTGCCGAAGATCATTTCAACCTTGCATTTCCTTCGGTAAGCGGCTCAAATGTATTCCTGATTGATGTTATGGATAGCACTTCAGTTGCTGAAGATTTGAAGACCGGAATGCGCAATTACGGTCCTGAAATCAGCCGGACAACCGATCGTTTGCTATCGTTTTACACCATTGAAAATACATACCTGAATATCTTCCTGATGTTAGGCGCGCTTGGTCTGTTGATCGGTACATTAGGATTGGGAATTTTAATCTTCCGCATCACTTTTGAGCAGATACCTGAATATGCTTTACTGTTGTCACTTGGGTTTCAGAAGTCGGTTATCTTCAAAATGGTTATGCGTGAAAAGCTATTTCTAATGATCGTTTCCGTTTTAATCGGCTTGATTCCAGCCGTTTTAAGCGCCCTGCCTTCTCTGATATCTTCGCTCTACTCCAACCTGTGGATTTGGGTTCCTGCTATTTCTATTCTGGTTATTTTAAGCGGAGCAGTATTTTGTTTTGTGGCTATAAGGATGGCATTCAGACAAGATCTGGTGCAGGCGTTGAGGAATGAGTAATATCCTTTCGCTAAATCTAAATTGTCTACAACAAAGATGAAACTGTTTTATGCTTATATATTTCCTTCAAAATTCAATATATTATATCACTTCTGGTTTACTTATATATTTTTCCATATATCCCTTTAATTCCTTAAAAGCAATAGGATATTTTTTTCTTCTTTCCTCGACGGTGAATGGGATAACCACATCATTACCAATATATTTTTCCAATAAATTATTTAATAGGACATCACCTTCAAATGGACAAATAATTTCATATTCTCTTATAAAATGAACATTTTTAGCATTTTTCTTCAAAAAGGCATTGTTAATTAAACTTGATTTTGGATTATCTAAGTGTAAACAAGTAAAACCAGCCTCCTCAAATTGAACTTCACATTTATTGTTAAGCCAAGTTGTCATCCGCTTTTTGTCAGATTTAAATAGATATTTATACTTTTCGGTTTTTAAAAATATCCTTGAATTGAATGGATCAAAAATTTCAGTTTCAGAATTCCAATTGCTTGCCTCAATCGCAATTAGATAGTCACCTATTGCATTTATTTTATTATCTGTAATTAAAATAAATCTATCTTGAATATCTAATCCAAGATAATCTTTTGGTAAAGACTCTAATTGCATTAAAATTGCATTAACAGACTTTAGTTTTTGAATAAAATAATTATAGTTTAATATAAATCCTTTTTTAGATATAAGCATTAAATTAATAAAGTATTTCAAGAAACTATACCTTTCAGGTGAAATTTGGTATCGATTATTTCCATATAAAGCTTCATGGTAATATGTATATGAATTATTATTCTTGATTCCAGGATGGTCTAATCTAGAATTTTTGATGAATATTTTTTTATTTTCAACATAACTGTTTTTATCAAATACTAGTATATATGCAATAAGATCTTTATAAAGATCTGTCAATAAATCAGTGCTAAAAGATAATTTATCCGAAAAATTATTTCTATCTAAAGTTAGTGGAAGAACAGCATTATAGTCAAAAATACTAATCTGAGGCAAAACTGAAATTAATCCTACGTCTAATTGACTATTATTATTATTGTTATTAACAGGTATTACTATACCATTACAAGCGTAATTAACAAGTGAATAGTTTGGACTATAAGTCCATTGAATTTTATTATATCCTTCTGAATCTATAGCATGCCATTCCTCAGGAAGAATATCAATATTATCTGGATTTAGATTTTTATATGGTGTGATTTCCTTCCCATAATAATAGTACTTTATTATGGGATTTGATAAAGTATACCAGTCATACCAATATATATTTTTATATCCACTTTTGACTTTAATTTTTTCTAGCTCCTTATTATTAATTTTAATTTTAATAATTGTACCTTCTGAAATGGATGAATCCTTTAAGATATTTATCTGCTCATCATTAATGTTGGCATCAAATCTGTATCCAACTTGATGATCAATTTTTCTTGTTTCAACATGTATCTCTTCGCCAATTAAAAATGCAGAAAGGATACCAACTCCAAATCTACCACTTCTTCTAACTGACGATTTTCCTGTGGCATCAATAAATTCTTTTTGCCAATCAGAACTTCTTCTAAATGAAGAACCAGCGCTTAAAAAATAATTTCTTATGACTTCAGTATCCATCCCTATACCATTATCTGTAATTTTAAAGTAGGTGTAAGTAGAAATTACAAA
>DIZL01000070.1 GCA_002429385.1 Prolixibacteraceae bacterium UBA6029
GATGATTTCGACTCCTGTCTTAAAACATATATAACTGCCTTCGATAATCGTGAAAAATTTGATATGGAATACCGCTTACGCCATGTTAGCGGAGAATACCGGTGGATCAGTGATCTTGGTACACCAAATTATAACAGCAACGGAGAATTTATTGGTTATATCGGGCACTGTTTCGATATCACAGATCATAAGCAGACAGAGCAGGAATTAATTAAGGCCAAAGAAAAGGCGGAAGAAAGTGACCATTTGAAATCAGCCTTTCTGGCCAACATGTCGCATGAAGTAAGAACTCCCCTGAACAGCATCATCGGATTTTCTGAATTGCTGGCTGACCCCGACTTTGAAGAGGAATCCAAGGTTGAATTTATTCAGCAAATCATTGCCAATGGAAATAACCTTTTAAACATCATCAGTGATATCATGGACATTTCGAAGATAGAATCGCATGAAATTACAATCCGTAAATCGTGGATTAATATACAGAATTTTATTACAACCATTCAGGAACAATTTGCCAGTCAGGCTGTAGCCAAAAATCTTTATTTTGGGCTAATCATACCTGAAAATGATGAAACTGTTGTAATTTTTGCTGATTCAGAACGACTCCGGCAAATATTCAATAATCTGGTCGGTAATGCCATCAAGTTTACTGGAAAGGGCTCCATCAATATTAGCTATCACCTCCGGGATAAATTCGTTGAATTTCAGATCCGGGATACAGGGATTGGTATTCCTGCAGAATTTCATGATAAAATATTTGATCGCTTCAGACAAGTTGAAACTGCAACCACCCGAAAATATGGAGGCAATGGTCTTGGATTGGCTATTTCGAAAAACCTGATTGAGTTAATGGGTGGCAAGATTTGGCTCGAATCAAAACCTTGCAAGGGTTCAGTGTTTCATTTTACCCTCCCCTGCGAGGACATACCAAATTCCGTCGGCTAAAGCCAGACGGCAAAGGATAGTGCATTTTTGATCATCAGAGCGATATTCTTTGCCGTCTGGCTTTAGCCAACGGACAGGCAGACAGGCTCATATCATCCGCAATTGCAAATTCAGGGTACTCTTTCCTCCATGCTCCTTGCTCCTTGCTCCTTGCTCCATGCTCCCTGCCCCTAGATCTCAAAACAAACACTCTCTGAATAGTCATTTCCATCAATGGAGGCAAAGAACAGGTAAACATGCGTTGCATCAACCGGTTTAACGGGCAAAGTAAACGTACCTCCTTGTGCACTTCTTCGCAAACCGGTTGAGCTTAACACCGAATACACCACATTGGCATAACTGACGAACATGAGTTCATCCTGCAACCGTATCCCTTTTAAATTCGGATCGTTCTTCCAGCTTACCTCAACGACAGAGCTACCAGCAGCATGCCTTGAAGCAACCAGATCCAGCGGTAAAGGCAATTTCCCGGTCGACAACTGAAGTTCGCGTTGATCATTAATGATTCCATCCGGGCCAAAGGCAGACAGGTTAACTTTCATAAATAAAGCATACCCGTTCATCTCCTCTGAACCCAGGTTCCAGATCGGGATAACATGAGTCGATTTAAGCTGTTTCCAGAGCCCACCGACCATGCTGATCCTTTGCCGGTGCAATAGCTGCAACGGAGTCCATGAATCCTTTTTCCGATTCTGTACAGCTCGCACATACGATTTACCTCTTAACTGATAGTAGACCACGTTTCCGACCTTGCCGGAGACCAGGGCATCGATACTACTTTAAATTCTTCCCATAATGATTCGTTTTAAAATGTTGGCTGTCAATTGTTGTCAGATATTGTCGCGAAACGATAAATGACTATTACTGACAACAATTACAACCAGGACAACAATGACAACATTTACAACCAGGACAACGACCATGCCTGACACCCGATCGCATAGATCTGACGAGTATCTGTACTATATTTATACGAATATAATCATTTTAGTACAGATAGACAACAAATCGGCGTTAAATTATGGCAGGCGGGTGGCAGGAGGATAGATGCCCAACACTTCGAACAACGGTAATTTAGAGGATTCACTTAGGTTAGAATACCGTCATTTAATTCATGGAGTATTCTTGCACACCTATTGTAGTTTCTGTAATATTTTATGGAGGTCGTTTCGGCAGGATTGGGCCAGGAAGGGCTCTGCAATGGCGTGATGAATCCGGTCAAGATTATCAGGGGTAGCGCTGAACAAGGAGAAAACTTCGGCAATTGAAATACTGTCTGGATTTTGTTCAATCAGGATAAGCTCATCCCCATTTTTGACTGCGCCTGGTTGAAGTACCCTGACATACATACCGGGATAAGGAGTCTTCCAAAAATCATCAACAATGTCCTGATCGTTGAATCGTATACCGAGCTTAAAACAAGGTTGCCTGGGCTGCGATACCTGGACTATTGCATCGCCTATCCGGTAGCTATCACCGATACGGATGACCGATTCGTCCAGACCGCTTACCGTCAGGTTTTCGCCAAACATGCCGTGTTTCCAATCCAGATCGGGATATTTATTTTGCCAGAACGGATAATGGTCAGCTGAATACAGATAACAGGCTTTCTCGGTTCCGCCATGATAGCGACGATCGATCACATGATCATTTTCGACATCTTCAGCGCCCAGATAGATTGAAGTAATCACGGGATATTTATAAATACCTGTTTTTACACTCTGTCCACGCCATTCAATAATAACCGGATCAGCGATATTGGTTGATAAAACCTTCATAGGTATTATTATTTCAGAATAACAAATCTCTGATTTTCAGAAACAACACAAATATACAATCTACTCTTCCTCTAAAATCTCATGTACCCGTCCAACTTCACCAGTTTCGAGTCTTACTTTAATCCCGTGGGGATGGTTGGGCGAATTGGTCAACAGGTTTTTCACAATACCTTCGGTCAATTCGCCGGTTCGCTGATGATGTTTCTGAACAATATTCACCAGCAGACCGGGTTTTACATCTGAGCGTTTTCTTCCGTCCATTTTAAGTCGTTCTTTCCAACAAATGAACGAAATTAATTGATCAGTTCAGGTACATTTTAACCGGTTCATGAACCAAAAACAAAAAAAGCCCTTCAAACGAAAGGCTAATTTAAATTTGACCGGGCGAATTCTCTATCCTACGTTTAGGGACAAATACTTTAAAAACTCATCTTTACGATTCTGATTCTTAAATACGCCACCGTATTCAGCGGTGATTGTGGAACTACCTTCATCCTGAATACCGCGTGATGAAACACATAAATGCCTGGCATCGATCACCACCGCAATATCTTCGGTCTTAAGAATTCGTTTCAGCTCATTGGCAATTTGGACAGTTAAGCGTTCCTGAACCTGGGGCCTGCGTGCGAAATAATCGACCACCCGGTTGATTTTTGACAATCCGATCACCTCGCCACTTGACACATAGGCTACATGCGCCTTACCAACGATGGGCAGGAAATGATGTTCGCAAGTCGAATTAAGGTTAATATTTTTTTCGACCAGCATTTCACCATACCTGAATTTATTCTCGAAAACCGAAATGTTTGGTTTATTCTCAGGATTAAGTCCTGAAAATATTTCTTTTACGAACATTTTGGCCACGCGGTGAGGGGTTCCCCTCAGACTGTCGTCGGTCAGGTCGAGCCCCAAAACATTCATGATGTCTCGGAATTTATCTTCGATCAGGAGCATTTTTTCTTCATCGCTCAATAGAAAAGCATCTTCTCTCATAGGGGTCTCCATAGATGTACCCACATGATTATCACCCATCTGATCATATCCGTTATAATCCCTATTATTAAGCGGCAATTGTGTCGCATATGATTTTGACTTTGCCGGAGCTGTTTTTAAAAATCCAGTTACTTTCATCTTGTATCCTCCAAATTAAAATTGTTACAGACTCATAAACACATCAGATGAGTATTTGTTTAATCATCAACAACATTCATTAAACATTATTTGCATCTACTAGCACCTAAACACTAATCTACTGTAAGTTAACAGCAATTAATTTTTACAATTGCCAAAAATAGGAATTAAAATCCCTGACTGATGCCTTTATAACATTCTGAAATCAGAATTGGTTCAGAATAAAGGATCAAATGATCTTTTTTCGGGAAAGCAAAGCAGGTGGAATAAATATGAGTTCTGGATTGGGGAATAGGTTATCGAATACAAATTCCATACGGATAAAGTAAAAAGAAAAGGGCTACCTGAACCAGATAACCCTCACCTCACAAAAACTTAATTGTCTAATCACGGGAAACTATACCAATACCCTCTATCTTTTTAGTGACCTGTGGATCACCTTTATACCTTATTTTTCCGACCCCACTGATGGTTGCATTCAAGGTACCGGATACATTTACACATCCGGCGCCAACACCTTCTATTTTGATGTCGCATTTTCTGGTTTTGAGTTCGGTTGCATCCAGATAACCTGCTCCGGACACAGAGGCATTTAATTCATCGGCAATGCCATCAAATACAAACTTGACCCCTCCCTCTCCCACTACATCAAACTTATTGGCCTTCAGGTTCATTTCGATGTTTGCGCCTCCTTCAACACGAAGATAAAAATCCTTAAAGTCGATATATCCCTTGGTTTCCAAGCTAATACCTCCCTTAATTTCAAGTTTATCGAGGTCTTTGAAGGTGATGTAAAGGACTAATTTATCGAAATCGAAGTGTTTTTTCAGTATTTTAAGGCTGAGCGATTCGGCATCCGACTGAACATCAATATACTTAAAGTTATCCTCATCGGTCTTTATCCGTAAACCTGTCTGGCTACCCTGTTCAAGAATAACTTTAAAAGTACCTTCAAGATAAATCTTTGTAAATGGCTTTACCTCGTAAGTGCGGATACCAGGTTCGTCCCAGTTCGGTGGAACGGGCATAACCGGAGAGGCTAAAAGTCGGGAAACCAGCATCCCAAGTGCAAATATCAGACTAGTTAATCGAAGGAGGTACATAGTTTCAGTTTTAATTGATTTCTGTTATTGAATCAAAACTATAAAAACTGAATACATGATGTATAATTTTATCGATGAATAAGAGAATTCAATAGGTAAAATGGAATTTTAAGGCATTAATCCAAATACAGGTTGAATTTAAAAACCAACATGTGATCAGGTTAAAGATCATCTGGTTTGGTTTGAATCAACTTTTTCAGATATAAAAGTAAATATAGAGAGATGAAAAATCCAATGATCAATATTGCCATATCAACCCGATGAAAAACTTCCTGAACGATTAATGAATATGCGATAGAAGAAATCGTTAAAACGAGCAGTATAAGTTGCAGAAATATAATCTGGATTCTTTTGGTCCGTAATAAGAAAAAAGTTAGCAAGAGCCATACTGAGCCAACAATCAGGGCAGTAATGGTCATTGTGATTTTTCCTTCTGCATATTTCATGAGTCCAAATATGAGGGGCATGATTCCTACAATAAATAAAACCCTAAAAATGCTTGCGACAGTTTTTTTGTAATAGTATGAATTTGTAATTACAGGAAATATTTTTACCCCATGAGGTGTAGCTGATTGAAATTCAGGAGCAAACAAATCCTGTTCGGAATTGATCAACCGGCGTTCTATCGCTATTTGAACTGCAGCCGTAACGGCAGGTTCCTGATAGTCTTTATGATTTTCCAATATCTCTTTGATCTGGATGTAAGTATAACTTAAATATCTTTCATGAAATCCCGCAGTTCGGTCGGTATTCTCTGTTGAGTTATCCATTTTACTTTTTTGTACAAAAATAAGCCTTTGAATTTATTAACAGGTATTAAAACAAATATTTAAGAAAAATCGGTAATTTTAGGTCTTATTTATCGTAAATCAAATTTCACAAAACATGTATAATTTTGAATATCAGAATCCGGTAAAAATCATCTTTGGTAAAGGTGAAATCGCTAAAACAGGAATGAATATTCCTGAAGGGTCAAAAATTCTATTGACCTACGGTGGCGGCAGTATCTTTAAAAATGGAGTTTATGATCAGGTAAAAGCTTCAGTGAAAGACTTTGAAGTGATTGAATTTGGTGGAATAGAGCCAAATCCACATTATGAAACCTTAATGAAAGCAGTCGAACTGGTAAAAAAGGAACAGATCACCTTTTTGCTATCGGTTGGCGGAGGTTCAGTACTTGACGGCACCAAATTCATTGCAGCAGCTGCACTATTTACCCAGGGAGATCCATGGCTCATCCTGTCCAAACAGGCCAAAGTCGAAAGTGCATTGCCTATCGGCGCCGTTTTAACCCTGCCTGCAACAGGGTCTGAAATGAATGGCAATTCGGTTGTCACCAGAGTTGAAACCACTGAAAAACTGTCATTTGCTTCTCTATTGGTAATGCCCCATTTCTCCATTCTTGATCCTGAAGTAATATTCTCACTTCCCGAAAAACAGGTTGCCAACGGGATTGTCGATGCTTTTGTTCATGTGATTGAGCAATACCTTACATTCCCGGTGAATTCACCAATACAGGACCGATTTGCTGAAAGTATTTTAAAAACTTTGGTTGAAGAAGGACCAAAGGTACTGGCCAACCGTACCGATTATGATGCTGCTGCAAACCTGATGTGGAGCGCAACTATGGCATTGAACGGATTGATTGGTGTCGGAGTTCCACAGGACTGGGCCACCCATATGATTGGTCATGAATTAACAGCTTACCATGGGATTGACCATGCACGTACCCTTGCCATCGTGCTGCCGGGAATAATGCATATTGAACGTGTTCAGAAAAAAGATAAAATCATGCAGCTGGGAAAAGAAGTCTGGGGAATCAGCGTGGGTACCGATGATGAGCGTATTGACCAGACTATAGGTAAAATGATTGAATTCTTCGAATCGGTAGGTATTCCGACTAAATTACCTGACTATGGTGTTTCGACTGAATTCATTGACACCGTGTGTAAACGTTTTCAGCAAAGAGGATTTAAGATTGGTGAAAAAGCAAACATCGGACCTGCTGAAATACGTATGATTCTGGAAGACCGATTGTAACCACATTCAGTCATTGGTCATTCGGAAAAAGTCATTCATATCCATAAAGGATTCCATTCTTAAAAAAAAGGATGGGATCCTCTTTTTTAAGAATGGAAAAAAACGACTTCTTCACAATAAATAAATCAAACTAGCTTAAGAGTTGGTTTATAGTCATATTAATTATTAATCCTTCACGCAACGCACAGAATACCCCTCTTCCTTGTACCAGCTGAACCTGTAAATCCCACTGGAGTGGTATTCAATATCCCGATTAAAGGCATTGTATGCATCGACCTCATTAGAACTCCACCAGTGAGCGATGTAGGTAATGTTACCAAACCCCTCACGGTAACGGGCGCCGGCAGGAAGAGCAGTAAAACCACTAGTATTTGTATTCCCATTGTAGTACCACCCACTTGTTGCCTTCATTTGACTGCCCTGATCAGTTCCTCGTCCTCCGATTAAATCAGCTTGCGACTGTGTCATTCCCAAAGTCATTTCAAGTTGTTTCCAATCTGCATCGCTGGGCAAATGCCAGCCAGGAGGACATGCTGCTTTGGCAGCTGTCCAGTTATATAAAACACCATAAGTGCCATAATTGGTAGTTGTTTTGGCTTCTGCCACAGATGTACCTGAATAACCATAAACGTAATAGTACGGTGAGGTAGCTGAACCAACTAAAGGTGGGCTAATTTCAGGCAAATAGGCCAGGTTCTCAGCAAACCACCACTGATCGCCAATTTTTACGGTTTTGTAAACCTTAGTTTCACCACTCCTGATATCGGTATATACATCGGTATCGCCATTAATGCAAGTTATATAATTCGACAGTATCTTGGTGTTGTTTCCATTGTTATTTAAGACTTTTAGCGAAACGTTATAAGTACCTGACTTACTATATATTTTCAATGGGTTTTGTAACGTACTGGTAGAGCCATCGCCAAAATTCCACAACCAACTGGTGGGTATGTTGGTTGATTTATCAGTAAACTGTACACTCTGCCCTGTAATAATTGAGGTTGGGAAAGCAATAAAGTCGGCATCAGAATTCCTAACACAACGCACAGAAAAACCATACTCCTTTTTGTTATTGCCGCTCCTACTTATGTTACTGAAGCCCATAATGCCCCGTTTCCATGCATTCATTGAATCATACTCAGTAGAACTCCACCAAGTACCAGTCATGTCAATGTCATGGTATGAACCATCGAAGCCACGTTCGCCAGCAGGAAGAGCCGTAAAACCGCTTGTATTTGTTCCATTCCCATTATACTTAGACCATTCACTGGTAGCCTTCAATTGTTCGCCCTGATTAGTTCCACGAAATCCGGTATTATCAGCTACCTCCTAGGTCATTCCCAAAAACATTTCAAGTTGTTGCCATTCGGCATCGCTGGGCAAATGCCAGTCTGATGGGCAGGAAGTTAGTGTAGATGGCCAGTTGTATAAAACACCAAAAGTGTTGTAATTAGCTGTTAATTTGGCTGCCGCTACGTCTATACCTTCAAATCCATAAACGTAATAGGATGGAGAGGTATCTGAACCATCTGAAGGCGGGCTTACCGAAGGTAGCCAGGCCAGGTTTTCGGCCATCCACCACTGGTCGCCAATTTTCACCACTTTGTAGTTTCTATTATCCTGATCTTTACAACTAACAAATTCAACATCCATCACTTTTGAAGAAGTGGGAGTAGCAGTAACAATGGTGGTATTTTCTCCAGAAAAAAAAGTATATAAAATTATATCACGTTCCCTATATTGCAATGTTCCGTTGATTTTCGCACTCTTCAATTGATTCGCATCTGGTTTCTGTAAATTTAACTTTTCACTTCCGGCATAACTTATAGAGCTGTTTTGAATTTTTCTTCCTGTATAAACCACTTTAAAACTTTCTGGTCCATCATTTTTTAGTATCGAAAGGAAATATAAGCCAGTTAACGGAAATTTTAATTGAAAGCGATGTGTTCCTTGTGTAAGGCTTTGTTTTCTTTGATTCAATAATTGACCAGAAGCATTATTTAATCTGATAACTACATCCTGACTTTTACTCGTTGAAAAACACAGAATAGCATTTTCATCAGCAGGATTTGGAAAGATGTATCCCGTTTCGAGCTTATCCGATAATGAACTAATACCTGTCGGATCTTTAACCAGCAGAAGAGATTCATCACTCAAAAGTTTTACAATTTCATTACTTCTCAGGTTGGTCGCACTAATACTGTCGATCTGATTTGAGCTTTCTTTGGATTGAAACGAAATTGTAAAGTCTTGAGCATAACTATTACAAATTACAGATACCAAAACAAATAAGATGATTATATTTTTCATGGCTGATTGATTTTTGTTTTCAGAAGAATCAAATGGCTTTTCTGATAAATTAACTTTTGAAGTTACTAAATTATATTCAATTCCTTGTAAATAATGCCAAAACCAACACTTTCCGAGGAAAACTTACCAAACGGGATTTTCAATGAGATAAATAAGGTTGAAATAGCAGGGAACATGGTTAGCATTAAGATTTACATAAAATAAAAGTGAGTTGACTACTTTTCTATTGAAGCAATTCTTTGGCGGTTTCAAGGGCAGTTGCTGAAAAGTTTTCGCCGCTGAGCATTTCTGCAATTTCTTCGACACGCTCCTGTTCAGTGAGTTTTCGGATCGAGGTATACGTTTTATCGTCAAGATCGAACTTATAGACCTTGTAATGATTTTTTCCTTTGGCGGCAATCTGTGGTAAATGCGTAATATTCAGCACCTGAACGGAGTTGGACATTTGTTCGAGGATCCGGCCCATTTTCACAGCAATTTCGCCGGAAACGCCGGAATCAATTTCATCAAAGATGATGGTTGGCATTGAGCGTGCATCGGTAATTAAGGTCTTTATAGCCAGCATCAATCTCGACATTTCGCCACCGGAAGCTATTTTCCCGATCTCCTGCAATTCCTGGTTCTTATTGGCCGAGAACATAAAATTCACTTCATCGCGGCCTGATGAAGAAAACTCAGTCAATGCTCCAAGTTTCATCTGAAAGGCTGCATTTGGGATTCCGACATTCCGGAGTACATCAATTACTTTATTTTCGATGGTCGGTGTCACTGCTTTGCGCTTCAGGTTTATTTTTGAGGAGAGATCTGCCAATATTACTTTTTGATCCTCTATTTCCAATTGAAGTTGTTCGATCTCTTTTTCAAACGAACTTACAAGATGAATTTTAGCTTCAAAATCAGACTGAATATTTAGAAGTTCGGCGACAGTGGTAACCCTGTGTTTTTGTTCTAAGGAATAAATCAAATCGAGACGCTGATTCAACAGTTCAATACGTTCAGGATTATTTTCCGTGCGTTCTTCAATGGCTAATGATTCAGAAGCAATGTCTTTCAATTCGATATAAACCGACTCCAGGCGGGTGTATATCTGTTCGGCATCAGGAAGAACCGATCTCAGTTTTCCAATACTATTCAGGTTTTCCTTTAGAATTGCAAGAACTGATCGTTCATCCTCGCTGAAGGATTGGAATGCCTGACCAAAAACGGATCTGATTTCCTCAGCGTGTGTTAGCTTTTCGAGCAACAATTCCAATTCTGCCTGTTCTTTTTCGATCAACCTGGCGTCGGATAGCTGTTTAAACTGGAATTCGTAATAGTCAAGGTCTTTCCTTGATTTTTCGGCCAAATCAAGAGATTTGCCCAGACTTTCCCTGAGCGCAATATATTTTTTGTAGGCCGAGAGATAGATTTTAAGAATTTCAGCATTACCTGCAACCAGGTCAACTAATCGTAACTGGTAGTTTTTTTCGTTCAATTCCAGATTCTGATGTTGCGAATGAATATCAATCAGTTTCAGTCCCAGATCATGCAATACTTTCACATTAACGGGAGTATCGTTGATAAATGCCCTGGATTTCCCCTGTGGGGTGATTTCGCGCCTGAGAATTGTAACTTCTTCATAATCGAGTTCATTCTCAATAAAGAAATTTTGCATACTGTAATTGCGGATATCAAAAATTCCTTCGGATGTACACTTTTCTGATTTGTCCCTTAAAACAGATGAATCAGCCCGCTGCCCGATAATCAGTCCAATGGCGCCCAACAAAATTGATTTTCCGGCTCCGGTCTCTCCAGTAAGGATATTCAAAGCCTCGCTGAATTCAATATTCAGTGAATCAATTAATGCATAATTTTTTATTGAAAGTGATTTTAGCACAGGAATTTGCAAATTTGGTTAATGATCAATCCGATCATAAAGATAATTGATTATTCAAATATCAGGGTGTCGTGGGCTTTAGAATTTTTGCATATTTAGTGCCGTTCGATGGATCGACCTCGTTCAGAATAACCGAGACGCGGTTTTGTTCATCTGAAAACGATTTTGAGAAAATATTCACCAATTCGTCAGACTTGGCATCAAAAAATACCTGAAGAATATACAGGGATGGCCGTGAATGGAATACTTTTTGAATGGACTTAAGCGATTCAGCAATAACTGCACGACCCTCATCGGGTTTTTCGGCCATCACGTCGAGTCCCTGACGGCTATACTGATAGGTACAACTTCTGAAACCGGCATACGATTTATTGAGGATATTCTCAACTAACCAATAACGGTTACGTTCACTTTCAAAAGCCTTCCAGCCTTTTTCAACGGCATTCTGTGAATTATTGACAATCGTCTGGGCCTTCTGGAAGAATTCAGTTCCACCTTCCGGAGCGAATGAATCGTAATCCATACCTAAAACGATATAGGCATAATAGGCTAAAATATTAGTTAAATTGTCCTTATTGGAAGTTTCGTTAAATTCAAGGGTCTGGTATTCAACATATTTTGCACGAAAATCGTTATCCTTAATGTTCAGCAGAATGGTTTCATAGGAAGAGCCGAAGACAGGACGACGTAACTGAACCTGTATACTGCCGGAAAATTCGTCAGAAGAAATTTGTTGGTCGAGGTTGATGAAAATATTACAATTAATGCGTTCGTCCATGGCAAACTTATTGTCAGTCCATTTTCGGTTGTTCATAAATTCATACAAATCAGATTGCATGGTTTCGAACATTGTTTTGTTAGCGCCTTGAATCTTAGTGGCCGATATGCTGATGTTGCAGCGTAATTCCTGCGCAAAGACAGAACTTAGGCTAATGATCAAAACCATAAAAAACATCAGATATATTTTCATCGAAATCTATTTACTTATTTCTATTGACTATTGACATGCTTTTTGTTCCATTTCCGAGATGATCCGGGCAACGATATCTGTAGCAACTTTACTCTTCGATTTTAACTCAAAAAAAGTTGGATTATTGTCCTTATCAATTATTGTAATTTTATTGGTATCCACCTCAAAACCTGCACCAGGGTCATTCATGGAATTTAAAACAATGAAATCCAGGCTCTTCCGCTGTAATTTATGAAATGCGTTGTTCAGTTCATCGTTGGTTTCCAATGCAAATCCGATCAGTAACTGATTTTTGGTTTTCATTTTCCCCAACGCTTCAGCAATATCGTTAGTTGGCTTCAATTGAATGTTAAGATTGTCATTTCCACGTTTTACTTTTATTTCTGAAACACTTTCAGGAGTAAAATCGGCAACGGCTGCGCACATTACGGCACCATCGGTATGAGAAAATATCTGAAGGCACTGTTCAAGCATCTCTCCGGCTGATTGAACGGGAATTATAGAAATTTCCGGATTTACAGTACGAATATGGACCGGACCGGAAACGATAGTCACCCTTGCTCCGGAGTCTGCAAGCTCATTTGCAATGGCATAGCCCATTTTGCCGGAAGAATAATTACCAATAAAGCGAACGGGATCAATTTTTTCGTATGTAGGTCCGGCAGTAACCAGGAAATGCTTATTCAGCAGTTTTTTTTTTTGATTAAAGAATTGGATTACTTCCTCAACGATGTTTTCGGGTTCCTCCATACGTCCTTTACCATGGAGACCACTGGCCAAAACCCCTTCGCCGGGTTCAATAATCAGATTACCAAATGAACGCAATATTTCGAGATTTGCACGGTTCGCCGGATGTTGGAACATATCCAGGTCCATTGACGGAGCAATCATAACCGGACATTTGGCTGACAGATAGGTAGTAATAAGCAAATTATCGCAAACACCGTGAGCCATTTTGCCCATTGTGGCGGCTGTAGCCGGAGCAATCAACATAAGATCGGCCCATTGCCCCATATCGACATGCGAATGCCAGGAACCATCGCTTAATGAAAAGAAATCAGAGGCTACCGGTTTTCCCGAAAGCACCGACATGGTGACCGGAGTTATAAACTCTTTAGCGGCAGGGGTCATCACCACCTGAACATCGGCACCTTCTTTGATAAGGCCCCTTAAAAGATAAGCTGCCTTATAGGCAGCTATGCTTCCGGTCAGCCCGAGAATGATATGTTTTCCTGATAGCCTCATAAAGGCTTGTATTACAATTCCTTGTTACGGTTTTCCTTGGCAGGATTACGGTGATAAATCTGATCACTTACAAATTCTTCGTAGGCAATCAGAGTAGGTTTTGGAAGACGTTCGTAATATTTTGAAATCTCAATCTGTTCACGATTTTCAAATACTTCTTCCAGGTTATCTGTGTAAGAGGCAAACTCCTGCAATTTCTGACTAAGTTCTTCTTTCATTTCAGAAGCAATCTGATTTGAACGTTTTGCAAGAATCATTACCGTTTCATAAATATTACCTGTACGGCTCTCCAACTCTCTTAAATCCCTTGAAATGGTAGTAGATTCTGCTTTTGTTTTTTTGAAATCCATATTGTTTAAATTTTTGAATCCGATTTGTAATTTAACAACTTGGCAGTTGTAACATGATACTTTTCAACTTCTTTCCGGTATTTGCTCTCCGGGTATTCGTCGACAAAGGTAAAATATTCATCCAATGTAGAACTCAAACGTTCATGCTTTTTTTCTTCAACACTATTAATAGCAAGCAAATACTTTGCTTTTAGCAGCATGTACATCAGTTCTTCGCGGTATTTTGTATCGGGAAAATCCTTCAAAGAGGTTGATAATCCAACCACTGCAGCCTTGTAATTCTTCAAATCGTAATAGAGTTTACCACTCAGATATGATTTGTAAACTAATTTGTCACGTAACTCAATAATCAACCGGTTTGCTTCATCCAAACGTGACGATTTGGGATATAAGTTAATAAATAACTGTAATGCATCAATTGCATCCTGGGTAACCGCCTGATCAAGACGGGGACTTGGCGAATCCAGGTAAAAACAATATCCGACCATGAACTGCGATTCTTCAGCGAATTCACTTCGGGGAAATTCCTTAATTAAGGACTTAAAATAATGTCCGGCCATCAGATTATCTTTCATGCCAAACTGACTTTTGGCATAATAGTAATACACTTTGTCGGCACGGCTTGTTCCTCTGACAATATTAATAAGCTCTTTCAGAAGCGTTGAAGAACGAACAAACTGACCTCCTTCATAATACTCGATTGCTTTTTTGTACTTGAACTCATAATCGGTACTCTTGACGATCTTGTTATAGTCACTGCAAGCGCTTAACAACAATAAAAAAACAATAGCTATAGGTGCGAAATTTCTCATTTTCATTAACATGGCGCAAAGATACATTTTTAAATAAAATTTCAGGCCGAAAAATAGGATGAATTATCCAAATGTCAAACCTGTTTAGTATAAATTAACAAATTTGCAGACTTATTAAAAAAAATTACTTTTGCAGCGTTAACTTATAAAACCAGATCAAGTGGACATTTTTGAAAAATTAAGGACCAATATGGGAAGCCTGGGACAATACATGAAACAGGCTCATGGATACTTTGCTTTTCCAAAGTTGGAAGGGGAAATTGGTACCAGAATGAAATTCAGAGGGAAAGAAGTTTTAGTTTGGAGTTTAAACAATTATATCGGACTGGCAAATCATCCTGAAGTAAGGAAAGCCGATGCTCAGTCAGCTGCAGATTACGGGATGGCTTCACCTATGGGAGCCCGCATGATGTCGGGACAAACCAGTAAACATGAGGAACTGGAGAGAAATCTGGCCGAATTTGTAGGGAAACAAGATGCATTCTTATTAAATTTTGGATACCAGGGCATGGTATCTATTATTGATGCAGTCTGTGGAAGAAATGACGTGATTGTATATGACTCAGAAGCACACGCATGTATAATGGACGGTGTCCGTTTGCATATGGGTAAACGTTTTGTTTATGGTCACAATAATATGGATAGTCTTCGGAATATGCTGATGAAGGCGACCAAACTATCCGAAAAACAAGGTGGAGGAATAATTGTCATTACCGAAGGAGTTTTCGGAATGTCAGGTGACCTTGGCAAACTGGATGAAATCGCCAAATTCAAAGATGAATTCAATTTCCGTATACTCGTTGACGATGCGCATGGTTTTGGAACTATGGGTGCAACAGGCGCGGGAACCGCTGAGCACTTTGGTGTTACGGACAAGGTAGACCTTCTTTTTGCAACCTTTGCCAAGTCAATGGCTGGAATAGGAGCATTTATAGCCTGTGACGAAGATATCTGCGACTATTTACGCTACAATATGCGTTCTCAGACCTTTGCAAAATCGTTGCCAATGCCTATGGTTATCGGCGCTTTAAAGAGACTTGAACTTTTACGCACTCATCCTGAACTACGCGAAAATCTTTGGTTTATTGTAGGTAAACTTCAAAGTGGGTTAAAGTCTCAAGGCTTTGACCTGGGAGCGACCAATTCATGCGTTACCCCAGTTTACTTCAGTGGAGGTGTAGGTGAAGCCACCAGCGCGGTGATGGATCTGCGCGAAAATTACAATATATTTTGTTCTGTGGTGGGTTACCCTGTTATTCCAAAGGGTCTGATTATGCTTCGTTTGATTCCAACGGCTTTACATACCCTGGAAGATGTAGAATATACCATTAAAGCATTTTCTGAGATTAGGAAAAAACTGGAAGATGGGAAATACAATACATCTCAGATTCCAACGATTATTGGATAATATACTGATAGAAAGCCATCCCTTCGGGGATGGTCTTTTCCTATATTCTGTATTATTTTTGCCTTTTTAGCTCAGTTGGTAGAGCAGCTCATTCGTAATGAGCAGGTCGCCGGTTCAAGTCCGGCAAAAGGCTCGACGTATATTGAATTTTATCAAATCAAAGATGAATCTCATTTTTTTGGGATTGCTAAATGTCAATTCATTTTTTTCGTGAAAAAGTTTGGTACTATTCTGAAAAAACTACTTTTGCACCGTCTTTTCAACTTAGCAATTAATACAGATATCTAAAGATATGGAAAGTGAATCACTAATTCTCTTTTTTATAATTGCCCTAATCCTTGTTGGAGGAGCGATTATATTTTCGACTCTCGTAGCACCGCAATCATTTAATCCTGCCAAATCGGAACCCTACGAATGTGGTATTCCAACGGAAGGACCGGCCTGGATTCAATTTAATGTGGGCTATTATCTATTTGCAATTATTTACCTGATTTTCGATGTAGAAACCGTGTTTTTGTTCCCCTGGGGAGTAGTCATGAAAACTATCGGGATGAGGGCATTTATCGAAATCATAATTTTCTTCTTCATACTAGGTCTTGGACTGTTGTATGCATGGAAAAAAGGAGCTTTGAAATGGGTGTAATAAAATCAATGAAAGATGAAGATTTCGGGGATAATGAATCTCTCGAACTCTTGAAAAGGTCAGGAGGCAATGTCTTTCTGAGCAGTATTGATAATCTTCTGAACTGGGGACGTTCAAACTCGGTTTGGCCACTCACCTTTGCAACAAGCTGTTGCGGAATTGAGATGATGGCCGCCGGTGCTTCGCGTCACGACTTTGCCCGTTTTGGAATTGAAGTTTATCGCGCTTCGCCCCGTCAGGCAGATGTGATCGTTGTTGCCGGAACCATCGTTCATAAGATGGTACCGATATTAAAACGACTGTACGACCAGATGCCTGACCCTAAATATGTAATTGCCATGGGTGCCTGCGCTATTTCGGGAGGGCCATTCTTTTACAATAGCTATTCGGTTGTACGTGGTGTCGATCATGTTATTCCGGTTGATGTTTACATTCCTGGGTGTCCACCACGTCCGGAAGCATTGCTTTACGGAGTAATGCAGCTTCAGCGGAAGATCAAGGGTGAATCAGTGACCAATCCGGCCGATCAAACCGATAGACTACTTTAATTACAAATTCTATGCTGAATAAACAGGAATTAACCGATATTATCAGGAGCCTTATACCTGAAACCGAGTTTCCGGATGGAACTCAATTGTTGGAAGTTATTGTTCCGGCTGAAAAATACTTCTCTTTGGTTGAAAAACTGAAATCGGATCAGAAACTGTCCTTTAATTATTTAATTAGCCAGACTGCTGTAGATTTTCTAAGTCACATGACAGTAGTTTGTCATCTGGAATCAGTTGAATTCAGACACCTGATCGTGGTGAAAGTCTTGCTGACCGATCGTGAAAATCCGACCATTGACAGTTTAACCGCCTTGTATCCTACTGCCGAATATTTTGAACGCGAAATATTTGACTTGTTTGGAATCCGGTTTAACAATCACCCAAACCTGAAACGTCTTTTTCTGGAAGATGATTATGGATATCCTCTTCGTAAAGACTTCAGGGACGAAATAAATATCATTGAACGTTAAAACTCAATTTATGAGTGAAGAAATTATAAAAGATGTGATGGTTGGGGAAAATGAGGACTATATCATCAATATGGGTCCGCAACATCCTTCAACTCACGGAGTATTAAGGTTGGAGGTTTGCCTGAAAGGTGAAACGGTTAAATATCTGATACCACATATCGGCTATATTCACCGTGGAATAGAGAAAATGTGCGAGGCAGACACTTACCAGCAATTGATTCACCTGACCGACCGGATGGATTACCTGTCGGCTCACATGAATAACGAGGCAGTTTGTCTTTGTGTTGAAGATGCTTTACAGGTCGAAATTCCCGAACGGGTTAAATATATACGTACCATTCTGGATGAGTTAAACCGCATTGCCTCACATCAACTTTGGTGGTGTGCATTTGGGATGGACCTGGGTGCCTTAACCAGTTTTTTCTATGGCCTTCGGGACCGGGAACATATTCTGGATATTTTTGAAGAGTCCTTCGGATCCAGATTACTGCATAGTTTTGTTATGCCGGGTGGATTAATGCACGATGTTCACCCTAACTTTCAGAAAAGAACCAAAGAGTTCATCAAATACTTCCGAAAAAAACTCCCTGAATACGACCAACTTTTAACTGGCAATATTATTTTTCAGAATCGTGCCAAAGGCATTGGTTACATGAGCCGTGAAACCGCCATTGGCTATGGAGTTACCGGTCCATCAGGCAGGGGTTCAAACTTTGCCTGCGATGTTCGTAAAATCGCACCATACGGAGCCTACGATAAAGTACAGTTTAATGAGATTCTGGGAACAGGTTGCGATACATTTGCACGTTATCAGGTCAGAATGGCCGAGATGTGGGAGTCGATGAATATCATCGAACAACTGATTGATAACATTCCAGAAGGTGATTACACTGCCAAGATGAAACCCATCATCAAACTTCCTGCAGGAGAGTATTTTCGTAGAGTTGAAACTGCCCGTGGCGAACTTGCTGTATACGTGGTGAGTGATGGTAATAAAACACCTTACCGTATGAAATTCCGCACGCCAAACTTCAGCAACCTATTTGTTTTGAATACGCTGGCCTCCGGACATAAAATAGCCGACCTGATTGCCATCAGCGGTTCGCTTGATCTTGTAATTCCTGATATTGACCGATAAATGAACACAAATATGTCATCAAACTTGTACGACTTTTCGACTCTTACCGGCTCAATTCATGCTGCTTTATCAGGCATGATGTCGTCCGGTTGGGTTGTTTTTACTGAGCTGGTTCTCATCGGACTACTTTTTCTTTTGTTTTATGCCTTGCTCGGACTGTTCCTCGTATACCTGGAACGCAAAGTCTGCGCGATCATTCAGAATAGGGTTGGTCCAAACCGAGTTGGAAAATGGGGACTGTTGCAAACTATTGCCGATTTAATTAAGTTGTTGCTAAAAGAATTAATCCCGATTCGTAAAGCAGATCCAATTCTTTTCAATCTGGCGCCTTTCATAGTTATTCTTGCCTCTTTCATGGCTATGGCTGCATTACCATTTGCCAAGGGGCTGCAGGCGGTAGATTTTAACATAGGAGTATTTTACGTGATGGCTGTATCCTCTCTTGGAGTTGTGGGAATTTTACTTGCAGGCTGGTCGAGTAACAGCAAATACTCCTTAATTGGTGCCATCCGTAGTGGTGCGCAGATTGTGAGTTACGAACTTTCGGTTGGACTTTCTATTCTAGCCATCGTAGTTTTTTCGGGAACCATGCAGCTTTCCGGAATAGTTGAAAGCCAGGCCGATGGATGGTGGCTTTTTAAAGGTCACATACCTGCATTAATTGCATTTGTGATTTTCCTGATTGCCAGTACAGCTGAAATTAACCGTGGACCATTCGATTTGGCTGAAGCTGAATCAGAATTAACTGCAGGATTCCACACGGAATATTCAGGTATCAAATTCGCATTTTTCTTCCTGGCCGAATATATTAACATGTTTATTGTTGCAGCCATTGGTGCCACTGTATTTTTAGGCGGCTGGATGCCCTTTCATATCGGCAACTGGGAAGGATTCAATCATATCATGAACTACATTCCTTCGATAGTATGGTTTTTTCTGAAGACCTTCTTTATCGTTTATCTGATTATGTGGTTCAAATGGACATTTCCACGTTTGCGAATCGACCAGTTGCTGACTCTCGAGTGGAAATATCTTTTACCAATCAGTTTGGTCAACATTGTATTCATTGCCTTTATCGTCCTGATGGGCTGGCATTTTTAATAAAACAGCTGAAATGAATAGTATAATAGAATATTTTACCGACTTATTTAAGGGACTTTCCTCGCTGTGGGCTGGTATGCGCGTGACCGGGAAATACTTTATCAGTCCGGGGGCAATTGTAACCCAGCAGTATCCTGAAAACCGCAAAACCCTGAAAATGGAAGACCGGTTTAAGGGTGAGATCATCATGCCTCACGACGAAAACAACCAACATGCCTGTACAGGCTGCGGAATCTGTGAGATGAACTGCCCAAACGGTTCCATCGAAATTATAACCGATCGGGTTCCAAATGCAGAAGGTAAGCTGGAACGGGTAATCGATAAACACATTTATCATCTTTCGATGTGCACCTTCTGTGGATTATGTGTAAAAACATGTCCTTCGAACGCATTGGCCTTTGGGCAGAAATTTGAACATGCCGTATTCGACCGCAGTAAACTCACTAAAGTTTTAAATCAGCCTGGTTCTTCACTTAAAAAGGAGGCTAAAAAATGAGTATGAACGTATTAATGTTTTACCTGTTTTCAGGAATTATCCTGATTTTCTCACTTCTTTCGATTACCACACGAAGAATCTTAAGAGCAGCCGTTTACCTTTTGTTTGTGCTGGTTGCAACTTCTGGTCTCTATTTTATGCTAAAATACCAGTTTATGGCAGCCGTACAGTTGACCTTGTATGCCGGCGGTATTGTTGTTCTGATCATTTTCAGTATTCTGTTAACGCATCACATAACTCATCGTTTTAAACATCCAAACTTAACTAAATTATTGATGGGTATTGGAGCAACAACTGTTGGAATCGGATTGGTTATTACAACGATACTCTCCCACTCTTTTAAGGCCGGAACTGCTCCGGAACTGCCTGTTGATATGACAGTGATAGGAAATCAGTTGCTTAGCACCGGAAAAAACGGATACATTTTACCGTTTGAATTGATCAGTATTTTATTACTGGCAGCAATGATTGCAGCAATTGTTATTGCAAAAAAGGAAAATAACAAAAACTCAGAGATATGATTCAGGGAATTCCTCTCGAACACTTTTTAATCGTTAGCACGATTATGTTTTTCATCGGAGTTTGCGGTTTCATTATTCGCCGCAACCTGATTACGATGTTGATGGCCATTGAGCTCATCCTGAATTCGGTCAATATCAATTTCGTGGTTTTCAACCGCTACCTTTATCCCGATCAATTGCAGGGACAATTCTTTTCACTGTTCGTTGTTGGTATTGCAGCTGCTGAAGCATCGGTCGCCATCGCTCTGATCATCAACATTTACAGAAACATGAAGAACATTGAAGTTGAAAATGTAAATGAAATGAAATACTAAAATTTAAGAGCAATGACAGGATATACATATACTATATTCATTATACTGATTCCGCTGGTAATGTTTTTGGTTACCGGTTTACTGGGAATGAAATGGAAACCAATTGTTTCAGGAATATTGGGAACAATCGGAATGGGAATTGCATGGACCCTTTCACTAATTACCGCAGGCAGCTACTTCTTTGGTACACATGGCGCTGAAGGATTTCAGGCTATCATTCCTTTCGAAATTAAGTGGCTACAGTTTACCGAGACCCTGATTATTAAGATGGGCATTCTGCTTGATCCAATTTCGGTGATGATGTTAGTTGTGGTAACTACCATTTCGTTTATGGTTCATATTTACAGTTTGGGTTATATGAAAGGCGAAGGCGGTTTTGCACGTTTCTATTCATTTTTATCACTGTTTACTTTTGCGATGCTTGGACTGGTTATTGCAACCAATATTTTCCAGATGTATATTTTCTGGGAATTGGTAGGTGTTAGCTCATTCCTTTTGATCGGATTCTACTATCAAAAACCATCGGCGGTAGCTGCTGCGAAAAAAGCATTTATTGTTACCCGGTTCGCGGATTTAGGCTTCCTGATTGGCATCCTGATACTTTCGTTTGTTACAGGAACCTTTGATTTCGCCAAACTGACTGAACCCGGAACAACAATTTTCGCAAGCGCTGCATCAATGAGTTTTATGGGTATTTCGGCAATGACCTGGGCTATGACTCTGATGTTTATCGGAGGTGCAGGTAAATCGGCCATGTTCCCGTTACACATCTGGTTACCCGATGCAATGGAAGGTCCAACTCCGGTTTCGGCATTAATACATGCTGCGACCATGGTTGTTGCCGGTGTATTTCTGGTTGCCCGTATGTTCCCTGTGATACATTTTCAGGCTCCGGCCACGCAGGAAATAATTGCTTATGTTGGTGGATTTACTTCACTGTTTGCTGCGGTAATCGCCATTACACAATACGATATTAAACGCATTCTGGCTTTCTCGACCTTGTCGCAACTTGGTTATATGATGTTGAGTCTGGGTGTTTCGGGATACGGTGGCGAAGAAGGCCTGGGATACATGGCTTCCATGTTTCACCTATTTACACACGCCATGTTTAAAGCATTGCTTTTCTTAGGCGCAGGTTCAATTATTCATGCTGTTCATTCAAATTTAATGCAGGATATGGGGGGGTTACGGAAGTATCTTCCGATTACTCACATTACTTTTCTGATAGCTTGTTTAGCTATTTCTGGTATTCCGCCATTCGCCGGATTTTTCAGTAAAGATGAAATTTTGGTTGCAGCTTTAGAGCATAACAAATTATTGTTTGCCGTTGAGTATATCGTTGCCGGGTTGACTGCTTTCTACATGTTCCGTCTGTATTTCGGAGTATTCTGGGGAAAGGATCAGCATTACCATCACACGCCTCACGAGAGCCCGATGACCATGGCTATTCCATTGATGTTTTTGGCATTCATGTCTATCTTCTCAGGATTTTTACCTTTCCACAATTTGATAACATCAGATAAAATGGGTTTTGAAACCCATACAGACCTTATGGTTGCTATTCCTTCTGTTTTGATTGGAGTACTCGGAATTGCAATGGCATGGATCCTCTATAAAAAAGAAAGCGTCGTTCCTGCTAAAATGGCAAAGAGTTGGGGAATTTTATACACTGCTACCTATAACAAATTCTATTTCGACGAAATCTATTTGTTTGTAACCCGGAAGATCATCTTCAATTACATATCAAGGCCTATTGCCTGGTTCGACCGTCACATCATCGATGCATTTATGGTTGGAATCGGTTTGGTTACGGAGAAGGTATCCTATCAGATCAAGGGGATGCAATCAGGACAATTGCAGCATTATGCATTTGCTTTCGTTGCCGGTACGTTAGCAATAGCGCTTTCGATGATATATCTTTTGATGTAGAGAATTGAATATCTGATAAGAAACAAAAATTTAAAATATACAAAAGTGAATATTCTAACTTTATTGGTCTTAATCCCGGTTCTCACCATGATCGGAGTCCTTTTTACCAAGGATTATAAAGGTGCCCGGCTCGTTTCGGCAATCGGAATGGGAGTGGAACTTATAGCAACAGTTTATCTGGTGCTTGCTTACCTTGCTGCACGAAAAACCGGGATGATGCACGAGATGCTATTTACTTCTGACTTCATATGGTACCCTAGCCTGAACATTCATTTTGCTTTCGGTGTCGATGGAATTGCTGTAGCCATGATTGGTCTTACTTCAATTGTGATTTTTGCAGGTATTTTTGCTTCCTGGGAACTTCAATTCCTGACAAAGGAGTTTTTTGTATCGCTTATATTGCTTGTCACAGCAGTTTACGGGTTCTTTATTTCACTCGACCTGTTTACCATGTTCCTCTTTTACGAATTGGCACTGATCCCAATGTATCTGCTTATTGGTCTCTGGGGAACAGGGCCTAAAGAAAAATCGGCCATGAAACTAACTTTGATGTTGATGGCAGGTTCTGCTTTGATTATGGTTGGTATTTTAGGTCTTTACTACAATTCGGCTCCTGGTGGAGGCCCACTTACTTTTAATATTATTGAAATCTCCAAAATAAATATTCCGGTTGCAGCACAACGCTTCTTCTTTCCTTTCGCTTTTATTGGATTTGGAATACTTGGAGCATTGTTTCCTTTCCATACCTGGTCACCTGATGGTCACGCTTCGGCACCAACAGCAGTTTCAATGCTTCATGCCGGGGTATTAATGAAACTGGGAGGATATGGATGCTTCCGCGTAGCAATGTTCCTGATGCCCCAGGCTGCAAAAGAAATGGCCTGGATTTTCATTATCCTGACAACGATTAGTGTGGTTTACGGAGCTTTCAGCGCCATTTGGCAAAACGACCTTAAATTCATCAATGCTTACTCATCTGTAAGCCATTGCGGACTGGTAATTTTTGCCTTGCTGATGATGAATCAAACAGCTATGGACGGAGCAATCCTTCAAATGATTTCACACGGTTTGATGACTGCCCTCTTCTTTGCCCTGATTGGAATGATTTATGGACGTACTCACACCCGTGACATTCGCGAAATGGGTGGTTTAATGAAAGTTATCCCATTTCTTGCAGTAGTGTATATGATCGCAGGGTTTGCCTCCTTGGGTCTTCCCGGACTAAGCGGTTTCGTGGCAGAAATGACTGTTTTTGTCGGTTCATTTCAACATCAGGATATATTTCATCGTGTCGTTACAGTAATCGTTGCTTCTTCGATCGTTATTACTGCAGTATATATTTTAAAAGTCGTTGGAATGTTGCTTCTTGGCCCATTGAAAGATCAGCATCATGCACATTTGGAAGATGCCAAATGGTACGAAAAACTGAGCACAGTTACACTTGTGTTGGCTGTTGCAGCCATTGGTATTGCACCACTTTGGTTGTCTGACACTATTGTAGCAAGTTTAAAACCGATTGTTACACGTTTGGCTACAGTCATTCCTTTTTAAATTGAATCAATAAAATAATACCGAAAAAATATGGATCTCGGACAATTTATACTCATGCGCCACGAATTGCTGCTCACTATAGCAGCACTCGCTATTCTGGTTGCTGAAATCTTTACCAGCGAAAAAAACAAATCAAAAATCATCAATTTCACATTGGTACTTTTCGCTTTGGTTACCTTCATTGGTTTTATTCCCGGAGAAACCGGTAATTTATTTGGTGGATCGTTCCAATCGAGCCAACTGACCATTTTGATGAAAAACGTTCTTAATCTGGCTGTGTTGATTGTCTTTCTTCAGGCCGAAGGATGGTTACGGAAACCGGAAAATGCTGACAAAATCAGTGAATATTTTATCCTGACATTGTCAACACTGATCGGTATGAACTTCATGATTTCAGCTGGTGACTTTCTGATCTTTTACATTGGACTCGAAACTGCAACTATCCCGATTGCCGGATTGGCAGCCTTCGACAAATACAAAAGTCAATCAGCTGAAGCAGGTATCAAATTAATCCTGTCCTCTGCCTTATCTTCAGGAATTCTTTTATTTGGACTTTCGATGATTTACGGAGCAACCGGATCGATCTATTTTGCTGATATCGCAACCAAAGTTCAACCAAATGCATTGATCGCACTTGGATTTGTATTCTTTGTGAGCGGAATGGGTTTCAAAATATCGTTGGTGCCTTTCCATTTCTGGACAGCCGACGTTTACGAAGGTGCTCCAATCAATGTGACTTCATACCTTTCGGTAGTTTCAAAAGGTGCCGCAGCATTTATCTTCACCATCGTTCTGTTCACAGTTTTTAAAAATATTGTGGAACTCTGGAGACCTATGATTTATGCGCTGGCTATATGTACAATGACAATTGGTAACCTGTTTGCCATGCGTCAGAACAATATCAAACGATTTCTGGCCTTTTCATCGATTGCACAAGCCGGTTTTATCCTGTTGGGTATTCTGGGTGCCGGCGAGCTTGGAATGACTGCAATTGTTTATTTCGTACTCGTTTATGTATTCACCAACCTTGGAGCATTTGGCGTTGTTGCTGCAATTCACAATGCCTCGGGTGTTGAGACTATTTCAGGATACAAGGGATTATACCAAACAAATCCTAAACTTGGCCTGCTGATGACCATTTCGTTGTTCTCTTTGGCGGGAATTCCACCAATTGCTGGTTTCTTTGGAAAATTCTTCCTGTTTACAGCAGCTGCCGGAAGCGGTTATTATATTCTGGTTTTGATCGCTGTATTAAATGCAACCATCTCACTATATTATTATTTGCTGGTGATAAAAGCCATATTTATAGAAAAGAACGAACAACCTATTCCTGAATTCCGGAGTTCAAACGCAATGCGAATTGCATTAGTGATGTGTATCGCAGGTGTATTTATCATCGGTTTTGCCAGCGGAATCTTCGAATACATCCGTAGCATCAGCAAAATCTTTTTAAACTAATAAGACTCTTAAAATGACCCTAAATAAAGGAAAGCATAACGTAGAAGAAATTGATGGAACTCGTTGTTCTGTGGTTGAAAAAGGAGCTTCTGCCGATCGTGTTGAATTTCTGAAGAAGTTGCTTGAATTAAATGGATATACCGTAAAATCTGTTGCTGAACCTGACACATTAACCTTTAAAGTTGGGGTCACTGATATGATATTTAATCCTGTCGTTGATGTTTATGAACGACGCCTGAAATCAAGTTCAGGGAAAAGGGTAACACCAGCATACTGGCTTCAGGAATCTGATAAAGAAACAGAAGCAGAAGTGAATTACTGGACTTTCAAAGGTTAAAAATTAGTAAGAAATAGAAGAGGGAGCAAATGCTCCCTTCTTCATTAATGTTCAACTTAAATTACAAAATTGAAAAAACTTCTTATTTTAAATTCAGAAAAGAATAGTCACATTAGGATTACAAGTTTTATCTAAGTACGATACAATATAATCAATCATCCTATTCTTATTATCCTTAAGTTTCAATTACCTCCTTTCCGGATTAGAATGAATACTTGTCGATTGTGGCATAATCCGAAACATCTCCAGCCTTCGCGGTTTTCGTGTCCCGTCTAACCACAACTTTGGGTTTTATCGTTTCACTATGTTTCTTATTTCCGGAACCACCAACGTTGGATATAGCACTGATGCTGACAAAGAGTATTCCAATAAGAGTGAAAATCGTTTCCAAAGGTTTGTTTTTGTTCTGCGGTAAAGGAGACGAAGACATAATGCCGGCTATTTTGTTCTGATCAATCTGATCCTTACGAACTGACATTGAAAATTGAAGTCTGAAAAATCCTGAATGTTATTTTGTCCCTTTCATTGCATAATTCTAATTGCAGGTAAAGTTCGACTATCTCAGCACCATTGGCAATACGTGAATTCACTAAAATATTAGAAACCAAAAAATGGGTAAAATCACCTATTGATTTTTGTAAAAGCCAGTAATATCAAGGAAAGCAAAAGGCAAGAGTTTTCACAAACCGGAGGAGAAAGGAATTGAAATTAGAATGGTTTATAATTTTAAGAGTTGGTGATCAAAATGGAATAGATTCCAATTTTGGACTCGGGATGACCGAAGGAGAACAACGAAAGGTATAGGCCAATTTCAGGACAAGACAGAGTACTTAGCGAATTACTTCGAGTCAATTGCTGCCAGGAATTGTAAAATGAAATGTTGTGCCTTTCCCCTCTTCACTTTTGACACAGATTTTTCCGTCGTTCTTTTCAATAAATTCTTTGCACAGCAACAAACCGAGACCGGAACTTGGTTCGCCTTCTGTTCCGGGTCTGTTGGTTTTTACGTCGAGTTGAAACAAATTATCAACCATTTTCTGACTCATTCCAATACCTGTATCCTGAATAGCTATCTCAACATAATTATCACAAATTTTAGCCGAAAGATTTACTTTTCCTCCTTTTGGTGTAAATTTCATGGCATTTGAGACCAAATTGCGAATGGTGGATGCGATCATATTATTGTCGGCACAGACTTTCAGGTCTTCAGGTACAGAATAGTCAATCTCAATCTCTTTCGCATTTGCCGATTCCCGAATGGATTCTATAATTTCTACAACCTTGGGCTTCAGTAAAAATTTCCTCGGTTCAAAATTAATCAGACCCCTTTGAAGCATTGACCACTCCAAAAGGTTTTCAAGCAATTTATAAAGGTTGTCGGCAGAACTTTTCATTCCAACGACCATTGTTTGAATTTCATTGATGGTAAAACTATTTAAGTCTTCTGCCATCATTTCGGTTAGCCCCAGAAACGCAACCAAAGGACTTCGAAGATCGTGTGCTATGATGGAAAAGAATTTATCTTTTTCGACATTCAAATTTTGAAGTTCATTGTTTTTCAATCTGATACGTTCCTCGTCCTGCTTCTTGTCAGTGATATCACGAGCCGTAGCTATCAGTACATTCTTCCCATAATATTTGCCTTTATTAGCAATCACATCCATGAGAAAAACTTCACCGTTTTTCCGTTCTGCCCAAAAATCAAAATGTACAGGAATTCCGTTAGTGCTTACTATATCCATCCTGTTTCGGATTTCATCAAGATTGTTGCGTCCCGGGGCGGCTACGAAGGTCAATAGCTGACTCACAAATTCATCTTTCTGTCGCTGGAACATTGTTTCTGCACCTGAGTTAACATCAACGAGAATTCCGTTTTCGTTGAAAATACAGATGGCTTCCGATACCGAATTAAAAATGTCCAGATAGCTCTCCTTTGCCATGTTCAGGTCAAACTCTGCCTTAGTTTGTGCGGTAATATCGCGCACTATCGATAGTACTTCATTCTTACCGCAGGGCACATACCTCGACTCAAAATATTTTAATCCATCCCCGGTTTGCAGGTGGTAGGTTGAATATTCAGGGTTTCCGGTTGTCAACACTTTTTTAACCTTTTCGCGGGTTTTAATCACAACTTCGTGAGGCAGAATGTCGTCAATAACTTTGCCAGGGAATAAGTCAGGGTCAACCAGCAATTGATCGTGCGACTCGGAATGAAAGTCAACTATTTTATAGTTCGAATTAAAAACAAACATCAGATCCGGGTTTGCCTTCAGCAAGGCATCGTTTCGTTCAATCCGGTTCTTCAGTTCAGTTTCAACACGCTTCTTTGCCGTGATGTCCCTGATTGAACCGAGCTCAACGTATTCGCCTTTCAGTTTCACCAATTTTGCATTTACTTCTACATCAATCAAATATCCGTCGCTGTGGTAGATCGTGGTGGCGAAATTACAGATTTCCTTGTGCAGGAAAACATTTTCGAGCTGTTTTCGAAAGTTCATTTCGCATTCATCGGGCAAAAATTCAGATAACGACCTTCCGATAACTTCTTCAACTTTATACCCGAGAACTTTTTCAACACTTTTGTTGATGAAGAGTAGTTTTCTGAACCGGTCCATAACAAAAATAATATCCAGAGTCGACTGCGTGATGACCCTGTAGTTTTCTTCACTCTCGCGAAGCGCTTCCTCAGCATGTTTTTGTCTGGTGATATCACTGATGATCAAAACAGCATTTTCCACTTCTCCATGGGCAATTACAGGCGAAAGCCTTGATAAATACCAACGGATTTCATGATTACTTCCCAAAGCCCGCGACTGAAAATTTTGGGGTAATCCTTCGCTGAAAACATTTTCAAGCGATTGCTTCATCAACTCGTGGTATTCAGGTAGTGTCCAATCACGAAAATTCCGGCCAACAATTTCATCTTTCGTATAACTTAAAAAAGCACGGCTGGTGTACAAAATGTTACCCAGATTATCCAGCTTGATAATAATATCGGCTGCATTGTCGGTTATGGTTCGTAACATTTCTTCGCTTTGGGAGAGCGCTGCCTCAGTATGCCTATGCCGTAATGATGCCGCAGCCAGGCTCACAAAATTCTCAAGTACCTTCATTGGAGGATCTGGTTGAGCCTGGCTCAGGGCAATTAACGAGGTGCCATACAGTTTTCCTTCGACCATATAAGCCACGCGGATAAAACGGTCGGCCATGAGCAATGCCTGAACAGTTTTGCCAACTGAATCCGGAATGATTCCAAAAGACACTTCATTCAGCGACTTACACGTTCCAATCGGGTTATTCGTCAGTTCATAATGGATGTATTCGGTTAACGAGGAATGTATCTTATGTGAATTTTTATTGAGAAAAGTCATCAGGATTTCAAGCACATCCGATTCCATCTCAATATGTTTTGCGTTCAGTGTTCTGCTTTTATCGTCATATTCCGAAAAAACAACCCCGATTGCACCGGTTAATTCCTTGATCCACCTGGCGATGAGGGCTCCCATGTCGTCTTCGAGCCTCAGTCCCGACAATTCGATGGAAAACTGATTGAGCTTTAATAATGCTTCGTTCTGAGAGGCCAAAGCCCTTTCGGCAAGCTTCTGTGTGCTGATATCATGGACGACCGTAACCAGAAGATTACCATCCTGTGAGGCTGTAACAAAAGACGATATTTTCACCATCAAATCCGAACCGCTCAGGCTTGTCATTCGCTGTTCGTAAACCTGTCTTTGCCAATATGGCCATTCGTTGATGCAACTTGTCAGTTTGTTTTCGAGGATGATCAGCGATTCAGAAGTTCTGTTTTTCCTGGGAATCAACCGAAAAAGTACATCCCAGATTTTGAAACCCACTGCATCAGATTGTCTGATGTCAGTGAGTTTTTCCATCATATTGTTCCAGCTGATTATTCTTCCGTGGCTGTTAAAAATATAGATGCCAACCGAGGATAGCTCGATGATGCTCAAATATTCTTCCTCGCTCAGAAATGAATTCTCATCCAGGTCAAACTGTTTGTCCTCCTCAATTAACTTTTCGAGGTACAATGCCCTTGATCTCAGTTCCTGAATTATTGGCTGGCCATTGTTCATTAATGTTCAACTTAATTTTTAAATAATGAAAAAGCTTCTTATTTAGTGGGGTCGGCTGTTTTAAACGACCAGGTTGGGCTAAATGCCACTTTGTTACCATCGTAATTTGCAACAACATACCAAAAATAGGTGGTAGAATTTTTGAGCCCGCTCACGGTTACGGCCATATCTGAGATACCCTCGCCAAGCAATTTCTGAACGGTCGAATTCGATTCAAAAAGGAAAATGTCGTACGTTAAAACCGTACTCGCCTTTTTTCCATTCACATTCCAGTTCAAGGTAAACCCGGTCAATTGATCCAACGCTCCATTTCCCGGAACGGGATCGAAGATGGTGATGGTCCCAATGTTATTGTCATCCTTAAAGATCAAAAAGTCCATCTTCGTTTCTTCTTCGCCATAAACGGCAACCGAAAGCGAATTGCTCAGATAATCCTTCTTTTTGATACTGACTGCGACATCGCCTTCCTTGAGCTTTGGGATACTAAATTTACCTTCGGCATCTGACAACAAGGAAACACTTGCCGGAGTTGTTGTAATGAGTACTCCCGGAAGAGGTAAGTAGGTATCGCCATCCAAAACGGTACCATTGATTGATCCATAGTTAATAATGTCGAGCTTGACTTTTTCACACGAAGTGATTGCAGCCAAAAGCAAACAACACGCAATATATATTATTTTTTTCATGTTCATTAGTTTAAAAATATGCCACTTTTTTTCTTAACTTAAATAAATAAAGCTTCATCCCCAGCGAAATTCCCCAGCCCATGTCGTTATACATGCCGGTTTGGGTGCCATCGAACTTATCGCTTAAATAATAGTTCCAGCCTGTCGAGACTAATAATCCAAGATTTTTCCGTGCCATATATTCAAGGCCGAACGAACCGTTGACTTTTGGCAGATATTGCTCTTTCGATAATCCCACCCCGAGCGGATTATAGTCGTATCCACCTCCTACACTCAGGTATGGAGTGATTTTATTGTCATGAAGGAAAACATACCGGAGCGAAAGGTCGCTGAAATACGATCGATCATCCACCTTATTCTGAACATCCAACCCACGGTAGCCTATTTCAGAACTGATATATAAGCGACTGTTGATTGCTGCCCCTAAGGAGAAAGATGTTTTCGGACGAATTTGGCCTGCCGTATAATCACCGTAAAACGAGTTGCTTCCCAATTCAACTCCAAGCGTAACTTTACCCCTGAGGTCCTTGCTTATTTTCCTTCCCAGTGCATCCGAATTATAGATGATACGCTTTTCGTCCTGATAATTATTAAAAGCAGTCGAGATCGTATCTTTCGGATTCTGAAGGCCCCAGAGCTTATCATGAACCCCTTCGATGATCAGGCTTTCAACAGCCTTTTCAATAGCTTCTGTTACGCATATTTCTGCCGGTTCATTATAGGTGAATCCTGTTTCGGCTTCCAACAATCGCATGACCTGTACATACCTGAACAAACCAACCGAAACTTCCTGCGAAAGGATCGACTTAGTCGTATAAACGGTTTTCAAGACTTTTCCATTGGCTGTTGACACCGCCCGAATATAGATACTTACCTTATCCTCGCGATACTGCCCCGAAGCATCAGCTCCAAAATAACGGATACCTGCGCCACCTGTTAAGATATTTGTTTCGTACGAAATAATTCCTCCTTCAAGGATAACACCTGCAAAAAGAAGTGGAGGAAGTAATGAATTGTTTTTGTCTTCAGCTCCTTCATACTGCGAACGACTTGTTCTGATTATCTTTCGTTCATTCAGCAAATTAGCCATATTCTCGCGCTCGATAGGGATAAACCAACCCGACTCTTCCAGAGCACGAATTAAAATGGTAGTAGCGCCTTGTGTTACAGCAGTTGACCAGTTTGCGCCGGTTTCGGAGGCTTTGTACTGACCGGTCTGATCCCTGAATTTATAGACTGCAACAACAATTTTTTCTTTAGCTTTCGGCAAATCCAAAAGTACCCTCTTGGCAGGTGATTCCTGGCCAAGTGTGGCTCTTCTGGGTTGCAAAGGCTGATACATGTATGGTCCGCAAGCTGCCACCAGGACCATTAGAATCAGCGCAATAAAATTCCTTAACAGAATGGTTTTCTGCTTCATAATATCGATATATGGTCCAAATAATTAAAAGTAAGGAACTGAAACCGTGGTTTGACTTCCGCTTTTGTTATCCAGAATAGTGATATTCAACCCATCGGTCTGATTAGCGATATTTATCTGGTAATCGCCCAACACATAAGTGCCCGCAGCAAGTGCATTCTCCCCAAATTGTTTGGCAACAATCTGACGCGAAAGCTCGCTTAAAATCTGACTGTTCAGACTTGCTGCGAAATTCTTCAGCGGATCGGTAGTGGTTGGGCTGTAAGCACTGGAAGTAGTTTGCTTCAGATCGTTCTGTGCCTGCGCCGAACTTAACATCCAGCTATAATTGTACGGATTGCCTCCAAATGCCGGATTTATAGGCGTGTACACGAATTGTTGTCCGTATGTTTTTCCTGCCACGAAAAAAGATACAATCATTAGAATTGTAAATAAAGTCTTCATTGTGTTTGGTTTTAATTTTTTCTTTGATGATGTAACTGTTTAAAATAATATCGATAACCCATCATTTGAATATCGCCGGTTTCAACTTCGATCGTTTACTTATTTTCGACCTGTTGCTATAAACGTTGGAATATTTCAGGTGCCTGAAACCCTTTTTGCCGTTTGGCTTTTCGAAAACGGTAACCCGGGCGACATAAAAGTCGAATTTCCCATTATAAATGGTGATCGGACGATCAATGTCTCCAAGTTCAAGTTCAGTATTAAAGAACGAATTGAAAATGGTATTCACCGAATCAGAGGTCTCCAAAATGTAGCTGTGATCGGTCCGATCGGTAAAATCCTGAACATGGATATAAAATCCGTTCCGGGAATTTATGACCGCTTTTTCGGTTGAAGGACAAAAAGAAATACAAAAAACCGAAATCAGCAAAAAACAAAGATTCTTCATTTTGAAAGGAATTATACTATTCAATAAATTCCCGATCCGGCCATATCGTCGCCATTTAGCTGTTTCATGATTTCCTCATAATTGGCCAGGTAGCTTTGTGTGGTTAAAATCGCATCGTCTGATAATCCTTCAAGAATATCCTGACGGGGTTGAAGGACCGACTGATATACCGGAGTGTCGTTAATAGAAACTTCGATCATTGTAGTGCTCAGACGAAAGGGTTTTTCACTAATGGTTATGGTAAAGTTTTTTGCCCCTGCCGGAGCTTCCCAACTACTATAAAACAAATCGTAAAAATCTTTCCCTGTTTTGGTTTTCGTATCATCAACCAGCAAGCCGTCAATCTCAATTTCAACATCTGCCTCTTTTGCTTTTTGAGGTGGATGAATTACCTCATCAAACAATTTTTTCAGTTCTTCAGGAACAGGCTTTGATTTGATGGTATCCTTCTGTTGTACAAAAGGTACCAGAAACAAAGCAGAGAGCATGATAGTTGCCAGATGATTCATAACTATTTCATTGGAAATGAGAAAAACGACTGATCGACCACCACTTTCATATCGTGACCTGTCTGATTAACAACAATGCCACCAACAGTATTGGTAATTTGATTGTTAACCTGAAACGATAAATTCTCGCCTGTTTGCACAAAAGTATTCCCGTTTGGTTTCGACTTCGAAGCATCGGTTGCAGTGAGACTTAATCCATTGCCCTGCTGAATAACCGTGTCAAAAAGAGCATTTTCCGATGTGTTTTCCTGCATGTAACCAGATACCGAATTATTATTGCCATTTTGCCTGAGCAACAAGTAATTGTTGCTTCCCTTTTGTCCGGCCGAAATGCTGTTGTTGCTACCCTGCTGAATAGCCATCACATTGTTATTGGTTCCTTGCTGTGTAATGGTAAGCTTGTTATTATCTCCGCTTGTCCCCGATAACCCACTATTGTTGACAAAGTAAGTTCCGGCAAAGCTTTCTAACGCAAAGCCAAATTGATTCCCTTGTTCCTGGCTAAAACCAGAAGAATGATAGCCCAACTGAAATGCGAGCAACAAATTGCCACTACCAACCTGTCCGATTGTCATTTCGTTTGAATTCCCCTGCTGGATGCTATAAGCCTGGTTGGCAAATGCCGATCCGGCATCGGCTTGCTGGTTAACACTCGTTTTGTTCTGATCGCCAATCTGCTGGGTCAACGCCATATTATTGACGCCCTGGTTCTGAGACTGAAAACTCAGGATATCTGCCATCCCTGAAGTTCGTATCTGTTGTATGAGGTCGGTGCTTTGACTAAATACAGGATAAAAACCAAAGGCAAACAAGAACAGAAAAATGACTATTTTCTTCATAGTTTTTATCTTTTAATTACCCCGGCCCGAAGGCCGGGGATTAAACCATCACACATTAAGGATTAAGGGACTAACCTATTCCGATTTGAAGATGGTGGCAGGTATTATTGATTAGTTCTGAATAACAATCACAGTGTTAGTTGAACCATTTTGCATTACAGTTGCAGTTTCTCTGTTAGTTTGTTGCAATTGAAGCATATTGCCCACGCCAATTTGATCCAGATCAAGGATGCTTCCGTTTAATGAAGTTGCCATGATGTCTGACCCAATTCCCATTAAGGTATTATTCGAGCCATTCTGTACAATATCAGCTCGTGTACCACCATTTTGAGTGAGATTTACAACATTGTAAATTCCAGTTTTCTGCAATACTTGCACACCATTCCCATTACCATTTTGAGTCAGATTTGCTGTATTCCAATCCGAATTCTGGATAGCTTTTGAAGTATTACTGGATCCATTTTGATACTGGTGAGATGTATTATCATTCCCTTTTTGAGTTACTTCTGCAAGGTTAGATTGTGTATAAGTATTACTTATGCCTTGAGATTGGAAAGCATTGTTCTTTGCACCGACCTGCCAAATATTCGCATTTTGACCATAGCCCCCAATTTGTTGGGTTTCTGCATAATTTCCAACTAGATTTTGTGGATCTACTTGTTCGGCACCCTGCTGATAAACATGGCTAAAAGCATAGCTACTTACTTGATTTTGCACACTAGTATTGCCATCTCCGGTTTGTTTTGCCCATGCATATTCTTGCATCCAGACACTGTTGTGTGCCTGTGTTATTCTGGCGGTATTGCCATCTCCAGTTTGTCCAATTCCAGCCGTAGGACCTGCTGCAACAGTACCTCCATATAAATTTGTCTGAGAAATTATACCTGTATTGCTAGCACCTTCCTGTATTATACCTTTTGTGCCAGTTAAAACGCCATACAGAGAACTTGCATACTTATCACTTGTAGCTGCATCATTTTTATCACCTATCTGAGTTATAGTTGCAGTATTAGTAATTCCTACTTGATTAACGTTTGAAGTATTTACATCACCAGTTTCTGTAACCGTTGCTGTATTCTGAGCCATAATAAAGCTTGCAGAAAACAAAGCCATAAATATTAAACCTGCCCTTTTCATGATTATATCTTTTTTAGTTTAATATCTCCCGCTGTAGATTTTGCCAGCGGGAGGTATTCAATGATCAGAAACTTCAGATTCTATAAAAACAAGAATCTACTAATTTCCTTGAGAAACTGAAGCTGTATTGCTACCGCCCGTCTGTAGGATCGTTGCAACTTGGCCACCGCCGCCTTGCGTAAGCCACACTGAATTAGAATTACCACCAGCCTGAATGATTTCTGCATTGTCGCCAGCACCTTGACTCAAATTAATATAATCATAACTACCGGTTTGACCACTGGTTGCTTTAAGAGTAGCTCCATCAGTTTGTGTGCCATAAAATGAATTGTCATCACCAGTTTGCCGGAAGTAGGTTGGCAGTCCAGTACCAGGCATTCCACCAACTATATTGCTATTACCTGTCTGTGTAAGGCTTAGTGTGTTATAATTGCCTAGTTGCATGGCACGAATATTATTGTAATTACCAACTTGACTCACATTTGAAACATTTCCTTGTGCATCTGGCACAAAAGCTATTCCCTGATCCCTATAAGAGTATCCCTGTGAAACTGAAGCATTGTTGTAATATCCGGTTTGAGCAATATTCGAAGTATTTCCGTCTCCCCATTGCCATAAACCAGCAAAGTTGTTGTCAAATTTTTGCGTCACCGAGGCATGATTGTCATTGCTCAAAACTGCATCCCCAGAATCGTAATTTGTAAAACCCTGCTGAAATTCGACACGGTTACTATTTCCATTGATATCAACAGATCCAGTATTTCTGTCACCAAGCTGAAAAAAATCATAAACATTGTTACTACTACCTACTTGCCTTATATAACCGGTATTTGAATTTGCAGCCATCTCAATAGTACCAGACTGGGCATATCCGGAAATTATTCCCTGGTACATATTAGCATTATTTGAAGAACCAGACTGAAGAAGAGTTCCTGTGTTATCATCTCCTTTTAACTGTAAGACAACACCAGTATTAGATGTTCCAGACTGATTTAACGTTGCACCATCGCCGTTTCCAATTTGCCTTGTAGTAGCTGTGTTTTGTGCCATTGCCATACTTACGGCAAGCACCATTCCTAAAACTAAACTTACTTTTTTCATGATTTTTTGATTTTTTTAATGAATAATAGATTTGATAAACGTTATTAGAAATCTTATTTTGTGAATAAAATTTGCATGCTTTATTCTGTTGTCACCATTACCTCCTTTCCGGGTTAGAATGAATACTAGTTGATTGTGATATATTGACCCGGTTTTTGTTTCCGGTTTGTTTTACTGCCACTTTGCCGGCTGTTTCGGGGTTTACCGTAACCGAATTGCCTTCGCCGTTAATTTCAATCGTATTCTTGCCGGTTGCCTCGACCGGGTTTGCCGGGGTCTGTATAAGCACTTCGGCATCGCCGATCTTCACGGTGTTTTGCTTTCCGTTAATGCTGACGACATAATCCGAAGCATCGCCGGCCTTTGTGGTTTTCGTATCCACGATAACCGTAGCTTTGGCTTTTACCGCTTTCCTGTGTTTTTTAATCCCTGTTGCGGAACCGTTGGGAGTAGTTATGATGATTATAAAGAATATTCCAATAAACGTCAAAATCGTTTTCATAGGTTTGTTTTTGTTTTGCAGTAAAGGAGACGAAGGCACGATGCCGGTGTATTTGTTCTGATCAATCTGTTCCTTACGAACCGACATTGAAAATTGAAACCTGAAAAAATACTGAATGTTGTTTTGTCCCTTTTATCGCAAAATTCTAATTACAGGTAAAGTTCAACCATCTCAGCGCCATAGTCAATACGTAAAATCACCGAAATATTAGAAACAAAAAAATGGGTGAAATCACCTATTGACTTTTGCAAAAGCCAGTGATATAAAGGGAAACAAAAGGCAGTAATTTTCGAAAACCGGAGGAGAAAGAAATTGAAATTAGAATGGTTTCTAATTTTCAGGACTGGGATTGAAAATAGAATGGTTTCTAATTTGGGAGGAACGAACCGAAATTGAAGAAGGGAGCAAATGCTCCCTTCTTCATTAATGTTCAACTTAATTTTTAAACAACGAAAAAGCTTCTTATTTGAGTCCACTCCGAGAAGTGACATAGCACGTCATTGCCAGGCGTTGCGAGGAACGAAGCAAACTAATTACATTCTATTGATAATCTATATGTTGAGATTGCTTCTCCCGAGTCCTCGGGATCGCAATGACGGAAACCCACTTTTCGGAGTAGACTCTTATTTTAAATTCAGAAAAGAATAGTCACATTAGGTTTAGTAAATAGTTTAATCATATTGGATTAATCTACATAAATGATTTTTTCAATTATTGAAATGTCACTATCCACGACGCTATAAGACCCATTAACGTCTGGGATTACCTCTATTAATCTTATCTCTTTAAATTCAAATCCTTTAGTTTTGAGTATTTTGCCATCTTTAAGTTGAAGCGATATTTCATCTGTGCGATCAAAATCCTTGTAAACCAAGATCCAGGTGTCACTGGTATTGTTATCGCTAACTGTAATAGTTTTTAGATTAGGATTAAACGTTTTATCTGAGTACGACACGTTATAATCAATCATCCTATTTTTATTATCCTGAAGTTTCAGTGTTATTTTAAAATCAGGGATAGCTTGATCAACTTTAATCCATAATTGAGAACTCCCTGAATCGGTTGGCGTATCGGTCTTTTTACACGAAAACGCGATGAAAATGACTAAACCCAGGCAAAGCAGTTTCGTTTTCATTTTAAGTATGTAAAAGTGTCATTTAAAATGACCAACAGGGCTCCCTGTCATTTGACGGAAAGACCCTGTTTGTTGTTTTATTTGTGAGCTAGAAAAACCGGAAGATGAAAAATAATACATTTCAGGTTCTTAAAATGGTGCCGCTTAATTTACAGGAACAGAAACCCCAGTTACAGAAATGTCGGTATCATTAAAGCCGTTAAACTGACTATCATACCAACCAACTTTGGTTGTAGTTAAGGTCAATGCTTGGCCAAAACCAGGGGCAGATGCATCAACAGTAACGCTATATGAGCCAGTTGGAGGAGCTACTGGAGAACCATTATCGGTAACAGTAATAGTAATAGTACCAGTCACTTTCTTATCAAGTCCATCATATAACTCAATTGGTGCACCGCCCGTAGGAGTATGAGTCACTGCCACAGATTGAGATGCTGCTGTACCATAATGTATGTCACTCCACTGAAATTGAGTTCCAGCTGGTAGTTGATTATTAACTCCTGAAATTGTTCCCAATTCAGTTAATGATAGGTCAATAGGTGATAAGTTAAAAGTGGCAGTTATTGATATACGATCTCCGCCAGGTAAATTAAATAATTGATCGGCATTAATGGTAAGTTTATCACCAAGTCTGAATCCGGGTACAGTCATAGGAAAATTGGCAGTAGTAGGATTGAAATCAACAATACCTAAAAATACAACCTGATGGTTAGAATTTTTAGTTTCTAAAACGCATCTTAAGTCTTCATCCGGTGTTAAATTAGCATATGTTACAGCGTCTAAAGATACAGGAATAGTAGTAGGATTATTACCAGCGACACTCCAGAAATTATAAGCGGCAGAATTAGTAATAAATTCATTACCTTTTACAAGGGCAAGCGTAGCATTACCATAAAATGACGAACTCCTGGCATACCATGTCCAAGTACGCTCAACTTTGTTAAGGTCGGCACTTTTCAGTGTAATATCACCTTCCTGGGCGATAAATGAGCCAGCGATAGCATTTACATACTGCTTTTGAGGAGCGGTTGCATCTTCTTTCTTATTACAAGAAACAAAAGTTACTGCCATGATAATGGCAACTGCGAAAATTAAACTTACCTTTTTCATGATTTTGGTTTTTTTAATGAATAATAGATTTGATAAACGTTAAGTTGAAATGTTGTTTTGTACCTTTTATTGCATAATTCTAATTACAGGTAAAATACGACCATCTAATTACATAAGGCAATACGTGAATTCACCGAAATATTAGAAACCAAAAAATGGGTGAAATCACCTATTGACTTTTGCAAAAGCCAGTGATGTCAAGGAAAGTAAAAGGATGAAATTTTCGAAAACCGGAGGAGAAAGGAATTGAAATTAGAATGGTTTCTAATTTTCAGCGTTGAGTTTTAAATTAGAATGGGTTCTAATCCTGGGTTTGGGAGGAACGGAGGGAAACAGCCCAATCCCTATCCTCATGGCGGTGTGTGACAAATATCCTGTTTAAGTGTTTATTGTCGTTATTGTGTCTTTGTAACAAAAAAGCCATTTAGTAGTGGTCACAAGATTAGCTTTCAAACAACAGGGCAATACAAAATGATTTCCTTGACAGAAGCGTCAATATTGAATTCATCGAAACGATTTTTGCGGGAAATATCTTATCCGAAAATAGGTTTTACTACAACCGTAAGCAGATTTCAGGACGAGACACCCTTAAAAAAATACTTCAGGTCTATACCAATTCCATAGATTAAATACAGTTTACCATTGTTTTAAATACTAAACCTCATGACTTTGTACTTATACAGTACTCAAACAGTACTTAAACTAAGGCGTTAACCCAGCTTAAGTAATAGAAACAATTTAATGTCGTCTTTTATTTGGGAATTAATACTAACAAATTCTTTCACCGCTATACGGCTTCTATTCTTTTTGTTCAATTTACATCTATCCTGCTTATACCCCGAGTACTCGGGGCTATTTTTCAGGTGAATAGCACTGGAAGCAGGATAGCAAAAGGGAGAAGTTATTTAAAGCATCAAAAAAGGGGAAAAGACCAAAGGCTGCACTGGATAATAGTTACAGATAAAAAATTCAGGAATGTTAAACGCGATTTTCCTAACTTAGTAGCTTGTTTTGTAGTGCTTTGGGATTTACATTTATGAAATAAATGTCGAATAAGTGTTTATGTATGAAAAGGCCAAAGAGAAAGGATTTATCAATGATCATTAAGTGACTGTTTAAATTTCCCGGAGGGAAAATATATGGGTAGAAAAATTGCCATTTACCTTCTCATTTTGTCCCGTACGGGACAAAAGATCATTAAAAATCATTCCTTTTCTACCCACATTTTGTTCCTAACGGAACGATAGAATAAAATTTAAACAGTTTCTAAATATCGAGCAGATTATTCCGAAGGGCGAAAATGATCACCTCGATCACATTGTTTGAATTGGTTTTTTCCATCAGGCTGGCACGGTGCTTTTCGACTGTCCGGCCCGAAATCGAAAGTTTATCGGCAATTAGTTTAACCGGAAGGCCTTCCATCGACAGGCAGAGTACCTGGTTTTCGCGTTTCGAGAAAAAACCGCTTTCCTGCTTGTTCATGTTCACGGTACGTTTTTTGAAAATGTCGGTCAGTTTTTCGCCCAGGGCATTGGTTACCACAATATTTTCCTTTTTCAGTACTTTGAGAACATCCGAAATAAAAACTTCGTTCTCGTCCATTTTAGTGTTGCCCAGGGTGACTAATCCAATCATCAGAGAATGGCCGGAATACCGTTCATAGATAGAGACATGAAGCGAAACCTCAAACTTTTCACCATTTTGGGCAACAAGCGTAACCGCTTCACTGAAATTGTTGAGCAATCCATTGGAGCACCGGGCTATTTTTTCTTTTATTCTCAGGTAGGAATCCTGATCAAAAAGATCTTCGATGGTATACGATGTTATATTATCCTGTTGCAGGTCGAGGAACTTTATCAAAGCCGGGTTGGCTTCATAAATAACGTTCCCGTCGAACAAAAAGATCCCGTTCGGGCTAAGCTTAAACAACACTTTAAACTTATGTTTCCCGGTTTCCCTGAGGGTTCGGTATTTGTCCAGTCGCTTTTCGATCGCTTTTATCAGCCTGTCGTTATCAAATGGCTTCACAAAATAATCGTCGACCCCTAAATCCATTGCAAACCTGATATCCTCCAAGTCAGAATTACCGGTTATGAAAATAAACGGCACCTGATCGATCAAAGAACTTTCTTTCAATACATTATACACCTGAATGCCATCAATCGGGTTCATCATGATATCGCACAATATCAAGTCGGGATTGTATTCAAATGCTTTTTGAATGCCTGATGCACCATTGTCGGCATAACAAACATCGTAGCCCTGAATGGAAAGGACATTTTTAATCGTTTTGCCTAATCGCTGGTCGTCTTCAATGACCAGAATTTTCGTTGGTAAATTCATAAGGTATAATTATTTGCATGGTTGTCCCCATATTGATTGTGCTCGATAGATAAATTTGTCCACCCAAGCTATCAGTTAAAATATTTACCATTGCCAACCCTAATCCTGCTCCTGAAATTTTCTTTACATTTGCTGCACGATGGAAAGGATTAAAAACCAATTCTATTTCTTTTTCTGGAATTCCAATTCCCCGATCCTTCACTGTAATGATCAGTTGTTTCCGGTTTGCGGTTATGATCAGGTTAACTTCATCATCCGAATATTTAAGCGCATTCGATAAAAGATTGTACAGGATTTGCCTTAGAAACAGCAGGTCGGAAGTAATCTTCTGAACCTCCAGTTCCCATTGTACCGTAATCCTGCTGTAGTTCAGGTTCATCTTTGCCAGTTCAACAAACAACCTATAAACGATCTGCTTTATATTGAATGACGAATAGCCCGGATGAATTCCTGAATGGATGAAGCTGTTTAACGACCGGATATTGTCGAGGAACCTTATCATGTTTTCGACCGATTCTTCGCACATGACGATGCTTTCATCTTTCAGAACCTCATCAATATTGAAACTGAAACTTTTTAAGATCTGAATATTAGACTTTAAAATGGATACCGGAGTCCGAAGTTCGTGGGATATTGTACTGATTATCTGTTGGTAATCCTGTACTTCAAAAGCGAGTAGACCAATCAATTTCATGTCTTCTCCGACAAATCCACTGTCAATAATTGCGTTTTGGATTGTCATCGGTCAGTTACTGATTGAGAATCATGAAGCCGCCTTTTCCCGAAGATCATCGCTTTTGCTTCGCTTAAAACATCGGATGGAATCCTTACTTTAAACTCGGTCCCCTTTCCGCATTCAGAATTCAAGACCAGCGAACCGCCAAGACTTTTGATTGCCTTAGCCACAATGGAAAGCCCAAGACCTGATCCGGAAATCATTTTTACGTTGCAGCCCCGGACAAACGGGCTAAAAACTTCTTTTAACTGATTTTCGGGTATCCCGATTCCGGAGTCGCGGACAACAATAGAAAGTTCATCATCTGATGACGAGATAAATAATTCTACTTCCTGGCCGGAGAATTTCAATGCATTGCTTAATAAATTGACCAATATTCGGTTGCACAGATACTTGTCGGAAAAAATCCGACAATTCTGATCAGGATAGTTTAATTTGATCCTCGATACATCAAGGTTGAGTTGTTTAATCTCAGCATATACCTGTTTAATCAACGAATGTAAAGAAAACCATCCCGGCTTTAATTTCAGACTGCTTTGATCGGAAGTACACAGAAAATTAATTTTTCCGATAAAACCCATGATGTTTTCTATGGATTCTTCATTAAAAGAAAAAGTTTCGTCCAACAACATTTTGTCAGGATGATTGCAGAACCTTTTAAGCAATTGAATATTTGACTGGATAATCGTTATCGGAGAACTCAGTTCAAAAGTGATGGCATTAAAAATTGGATTTTTTGTGTTCTCAATTATATCAGAATCCGAATTTATGTACAGATATTTTTTATCGGAAATAGTATTTACTGAAGCTCCCATAGTCAGAATATTTGGTTTAGAAAACCAATAAATTTAAAATAAACAAATGGATATTCAATATGAAAACATGAGATTGATAAATTATTTTATGAAACATACAAAATCAGGTACGAATGGTTGATTTTAGTCCATGAATGGTAAAAAAATACAATATATTTTTAAATGACAAATTCAAATTTGACACTATTTTACACAAAAAAGGCCTTTCATCCATCGACAAACAGCCTTTTTTGTATCATTGAAACCACAAATCAAAGGAAAAACTTTTGATTTGTGGTTTTTTTTCAAAAAGACCACTGTTTCTGTTTGAACAAAAAAACCTATTGAAGCTAGACGAAATCTAGTTTAAGTGGACCCGTCCGCACCTCCAAATTTCCTGTCTAAAAAGTATTCTATCGCTATTCTGAAAAATGAAAATAACGAAATTGTATATCCTGATAATGTGTGAATAATGTAACTTTTCCCCATAATTATGTAACAATTGAGTAAGTTATTCTTGTTTATTTTACTCACTGAAAGATTACAAATAGTTTCTGTTTGTAATCTTTCACATTTAATAACATTTCTATATCTGATCTTGATTTAACAAGAGGTACTCTATATAACAAAATTCAATTGGTTCATTAAAATTAATATTTTAGTAACCTGAATTTAATCTTTATGAACACTAAAACTCATACCTATGCGTTATTAAAGTGGCATTATGCTTATACAATTAAATATATTTTTGAGCCTGGCCATAAGTTTTACAATAGTCTTTTTTGTAATTCCTAAAATCATCAAGGTATCTAAAATCAAGAATCTTTTCGATGTGCCAAACCATCGGTCCGCAGCTAAACAGATTGTTCCGACTTTAGGGGGAATTTCAATATTTGCCGGATTCACAATTAGCCTTATCTTAGCCTCTAATAGTTTAAATATTAATGAGCTAAAATATATGTTTGCCGGTGTGATTGCCATGTTTTTCGTCGGATTGAAGGATGACATTATAGGACTTTCAGCCAAAAAAAAATTCATCGTTCAGATTATAATGGCTTTCTACCTGGTGATTCCTGGCAACTATCGCATTACAAATCTTCACGGAATTCTTGGTATTCAGGAAATCAATTTTATTTCAGGAACAATTCTTTCAGTTATAGCTATTGTGGGGATTATCAATGCAGTAAATTTAATTGACGGCATTGATGGATTGGCATCCGGCATTGGCATACTTATTTCAATTGTTTTCGGATTCTGGTTTCTGAATGCCGGTGATTTTATGTATGCGATTACCTGCTTCAGCTTAACGGGTACATTAATTGCCTTTTTCCTTTATAATGTTTTTGGCACTTCGAATAAAATCTTCATGGGTGATACAGGTTCACTTATTCTGGGAACGATAATTGCTCTTTTGACCATTCATTTCAATGAATTAAATCCGTTAAATGAGAATGTAGAACATGGCTTACCGGCTATTTCACTTGCCATTATCATCATTCCGGTCATTGATACCATCCGTATCTTTGCGATTCGTTTATCGCAGGGAAAATCACCATTTTCGCCCGATATGAATCACATACATCATCAGGTGTTAAGATTAACTGGCAGTCATCTGAAATCAAGTATGATTATTATTTCCGTAAATGCGGTGTTTATTCTTCTTGCATTTAGTTTGATTGATACGATTGGAAACAGTGCACTGTTCATACTGCTGCTCGCTTCCGGTTTTATTCTTGCAGGAATTCTTTCATGGGTAGTAAAGGTTCAGAAAAATTATTCTCCGGTCAAACTGGAAAACAAATCCATTTATGGTCTTACTTTATTCCAGAAAAAACCAAAAGTATAACTAAAGAACAAAAACAAAAAGGCCTCCTTGTTGACTGATCAAAAGAAAGGCCATCCATCAATTGATGAACAGCCTTTCCTGTATTTTAGAACGATTGAATTACAATCTATTTGGCATAGCTGATTGCACGCATTTCACGAATAACAGTGATTTTAATCTGACCCGGATAGGTCATTTCATCCTGTATACGCTTAGCAATATCAAATGATAGTTGTTCTGATTCCTTATCCCCAATTTTATCACTTCCAACAATGACACGTAATTCGCGTCCTGCCTGAATGGCGTATGTTTTCAACACTCCGGGATAGGATAGAGCGAGATCTTCCAATGTCTTCAGACGTTTGATGTATGATTCCACTACTTCACGGCGGGCTCCCGGACGGGCTCCTGAAATAGCATCACAAATCTGTACAATAGGTGCCAGCAAAGTAGTCATTTCTACCTCATCATGGTGAGCTCCGATGGCATTACAAATATCCGGTTTTTCTTTAAACCGTTCAGCAAGCTTCATACCTAAAACTGCATGCGGCAATTCCGGCTCGTCATCGGGTACTTTACCAATATCATGCAGCAATCCGGCACGTTTGGCGCTCTTGGCATTCAGTCCTAATTCCGTGGCCATAATGGCACACAGGTTTGCTACTTCACGTGAGTGCTGTAAAAGGTTTTGTCCGTAAGACGAACGGTATTTCATTTTTCCGATCAAACGGATCAATTCAGGATGTAATCCATGAATACCCAAATCAATGGTGGTCCGTTTACCGGTCTCAATAATTTCCTCTTCAACCTGTTTGCGGACTTTTTCTACAACTTCCTCAATACGGGCAGGGTGAATACGTCCGTCAGTTACTAACTGGTGCAAGGCCAGACGGGCAATCTCACGACGTACGGGATCAAATCCTGAAAGCACAATAGCTTCCGGAGTATCGTCAACAATGATTTCAATACCTGTAGCTGCTTCCAGTGCACGGATATTTCTACCCTCACGGCCAATGATGCGACCTTTTATCTCATCGCTTTCAATATGGAAAATAGTTACTGAATTTTCAATAGCCGTTTCGGTTGCAACCCGTTGAATGGTTTTAACAACTACTTTCTTGGCTTCTTTGTTGGCCGAAAGTTTAGCTTCTTCCATGATCTCATTGATGTATGACATCGCTTCGGTCTTAGCCTCGTTTTTCAACGATTCAACCAACTGTGATTTAGCTTCCTCTGCCGATAATCCTGAAAGTACTTCCAGTTTCTCCAGGTGCTGACGGTGAAGGTTTTCTACTTCATGTTCCTTCTTTTCAAGAAGATCAAGTTGATTGGTTAAATTTTCACGGATCACATCAACTTCATGTTTTGAAGTTTCAAAGTCCTTAATGCTTCTGTTTAATTCCTCACGGCGACGATTAACCTCAGTTTCACGTTGCTTGATCTTAGCCTCAAAATTATTAACCTTGATGCTTTTCTCATTAATGTATTCTTCATGTTCCGATTTCAGCTGAAGGAATTTTTCTTTGGCCTGTAAAATCTTATCTTTTTTAATGACCTCACCTTCTGCAACTGCTTCGCTGACAATCTTTATTTTTTTACTCTTTAGGGCATTGTCCCACAGAAAGTAGGAAAGTACACCTCCACCTAAAAGGCCGGATATGGCATATATAATCTCCATTTGTTATTTATTAAACTTGTTTATACTAATAAACCCGCATTTTCAACTCAAACCCCGGGTCTCCTTTAGAATTCCGGAATTTAAATAAAAAATGCGGATTTTCGAATCTATGATAAAATTTACTCCCTTAATGACAAATAATCCCCCAATTCTTCGTCGATCTTTTTTAATTCATCGAACAACGGTGAACGGTCTGCTTTTTCTTCAAGATCAATCGTTTTCAACACAAACTGGAAAGCGGTCATTGCTAAAACATCCACCGGATCACTTGTCTGATACTTTTGTCGATACTGAAGAACGATATCATTTATTATCTTGGCAGCTTTCCGGAATTTCTCCTCATTTTCCTTATCAACTTTTAACGGATAACTTCTTCCGTCAATTTTAATATTTATAGAAAGCTTCTCTGTCATTTATCTGTGTATTACTTATTTAAAAGAGCAATACATTTATCAATTTCCCGCACTAATTTTTGTATTCTGTTCTTTGCATCCTTATTTTCATCTTCAGACACAAACAACATCTTTGCTAATTTCAAATTCTCGTATTTCTGTTCCAATAACCGCTTGTCCTGTCTTGCCTGACTAATAGTTTCCTCCAGGTCTCCAATTTTTCCAAGCAACTGGTGTTTTTCCTGTTTAAGCTTCTCGTGATTGGCGATAATCTGCTTCACCTTAAACTCAAAATCTATCAGTAAATTTTTCTCCGGATCAGTCATTTCAGTTCACTTTCACTCGAATACAATTATTTTTATTCATTAAAACCTGCACTTTTGAGACCTGTTCTTACTTAATTGAACACGTTCCCCCGACAAAATTAACATTTTTGACCAATACATGAAATTTGCAATCATATTATTTCGTTTTTATAGAAATAAGTCTGGATGCATGGGTCTTCAGGAAGTTTTATACTTTCGCAATTCAATTCATAACCAATGAAGCATCTTCTGTATTCAATACTTATTCTTGTGTATGTTCTTTCAGCCGCTTCGCAGCCTTTGGTGCCAATAGATCCGCATTACTACGAGGTCCCGGTGAAGATTCCCGTTTTCCTTGCAGGCAATTTTGGTGAATTGCGTCCAAACCACTTTCATGCCGGGATTGATATCAAAACACAAGGTAAGACCGGTCTCCCGGTCTTTGCTGCTGCTGATGGATTTATTTCACGAATTGCAATTTCTCCCGTAGGCTATGGAAATGCTTTGTACATTGATCACCCGAACGGAACCACTACAGTTTACGGTCATCTCGAAAAATTCTTTCCTCCGGTTGCAGAATACATACGTAGAATTCAGTATGAGAAGGAACAGTTTGCAATCGATCAGATTGTTCCAACAGGGACATTTCAGGTCAGGAAAGGGGAACAGATTGCCTGGAGCGGCAATGCCGGAAGTTCAGGCGGACCCCATCTTCATTTTGAAATCAGGCGTACTAAAGAAGAAATCATTTTAAATCCGCTATTGTTTAATATGCCGGTTAAAGATAAACTCCGGCCCCTGATCCAATGTATAATGGTCTATCCGGTTTCTGAAGATGCCAGTGTCAACGGAAAGCAAACGCCTCAACGGTTTGATGTAATGAAAATCAAAACAGGCAACGGGTATCAATTGAAAATAAACCAAGCGATCCCCGTTTACGGTAAAGTCGGTTTTGGTATCCAATCAGTCGATCTGCTCGATGGAAATCCAAACAAATGCGGAATATACTCGATTAAACTTTCGGTTGACAATCAACTGATTTATTCATTCAAAATGGACCATTTTGCCATTGATGAATCAAAATATGTCAATTCTCACATGGACTATGCCCTGGCAATCAATTCAGGGCGACGGTTATACCGCACCTGGCTCGAACCGGGCAACAAGCTGGATATTTACGATAAGGTCGAAAAACGAGGCATTTTTAACGCAACTGACGGGAAAATCCATCAGGTCAGCTATGAAGTTTCTGACGTCTATGGCAATACTTCAGTTCTTTCGTTTAAGATTCAATCCCGTGAAATCAAATTGCCGGCATTAAAAAGAAAAGGCGAATTCTTCAAATATAACCGAAAGAATAAAATCGATAATGAAGACCTCGAATTTACAATTCCCGAAGGGGCTTTGTACGACGATGTCAATTTTCAATACATCAAAAAACCTGCCCTGCCAAAGTTTTATTCACCGGTCTATCAGTTGCATAACTCGACGGTCCCCTTGCATTTTGCCTGCCCCTTGCGCATAAAAGCAGAAAATTTACCTGCAAAACTTCGGGATAAAGTGATGCTTGCCCAGGTTGATCCGGTTTCAGAAAAAATATATTCGGCAACCGGGAAATATGTCGATGGCTGGGTGGAAGGTAACATTCGCGTCCTTGGAAACTATGCCCTGGCCGTGGACACGGTCGCTCCAAAAATTGTTTCCCTGAATGTTGTCAATAAAAAAACAACGAAGGAGAACAATGCTCTCAAGTATAAAATAACCGACAACTTATCAGGCATTGAATCCTATCGTGGAACCATTGATGGGAAATGGGTGTTATTTGAATACGATCTTAAAAACAATTTGATAAGTTATACGTATGATAAGGCAAGGTTTCAATTCGGGAAAAATCACGTCCTGAATCTTCAGGTAACCGATTATAAAGGTAACACGAGTACTTACAAGACAAACTTCTACAAATAATGCAAAGTTACATAAGTATAGGTGCTATGTCGGGAACTTCGCTGGATGGTCTCGACTTGGTTGCCTGCAGGTTTACCTTCGACGATCGGTGGAGGTACGAAATACTGAAAGGAGTTACCATTCCTTATTCACACAAGTGGATACAAAAGCTTTCGACAGCTGCGGAACTCAATGCCCTCGATTTTGCCTTCCTGAACAATGATTTTGGTAAGTTTATCGGGAAACAGGTTGCCGATTTCTGCACCGATCTTCCTCAGAAACCAGATTTGGTTTCTTCTCATGGACACACCATCTTTCATCAGCCTCAGAACAAACTTACCCTGCAGATTGGCAACGGGGCCTCAATTGCTGCTTTCTCGGGATTGCCAACAGCCTGTGATTTCAGAACGGCAGATATGGCAATGAAAGGTCAGGGAGCTCCGTTAGTTCCCATTGGCGATGAACTTTTATTTGGCGAATACGATCTTTGCATGAACCTTGGGGGCATCGCCAATGTCTCTTTCCGTGAAGAAGGTGAACGAAAAGCCTTTGATATCTGCCCGGCAAACATGGCATTCAACCATTTCATCAAAGAGCAGGGCTATGAATACGATCTGGACGGGAACCTGGGTCGTACCGGGAAAGTTCAGGAAGAATTACTTACTCTCCTGAATGAACTTGACTTCTATCAGCAAAAAGGACCCAAATCACTTGGTCGCGAATGGTTCGATGAAAATTTCCTGCCTTTGATCTATTCTTTTCAACTGCCTCCTGAAGATATACTCCGCACACTTTATGAACATGTTTCTGACCAATTGGCCAGTGCAACCGATCAATTCCCTAAAGGAAAGATCCTGATTACCGGTGGTGGAACTCATAATATCTTCCTTGTAGAACTGTTCAGCGAAAAAACCAAGCACAAAACGATCGTTCCCTCGCAACAGATTATCGATTTCAAAGAGGCCCTCATTTTTGCATTTATCGGGGTGCTCCGCCTCCGCGAAGAAGTCAATTGCCTGAAATCAGTTACAGGTGCCGACCATGATCATTCAGCCGGAGTAATCTATCTGCCCTGACCGTAAAAAAATACCGGTACGACTTGAAATATATCATGTATTACTCTCTTCAGGAATCCTAACTTTCCGAAGAAACTAAAACATGACATTATGCAATTCGATCCGGCCTCAAAGATTCAACATTTAAAGCAATTTGGTGAACACGGAGGGGTAAATCCTTCCATTACCGATTCGTCGACCTTTACCTTTTTACATGCCGAAGACATGGAAGAAACCTTTCTGGGTCACATGGAAGGCTGTTTTCTCTATTCCCGTCATTGGAATCCAACCAATAAGAATCTGGCTGAGGCCATGGCTGCCATGGAAGACACCGAATCGGCCTGGATTACAGCATCAGGAATGGCAGCCATTACCTGTGCCATCCTGCAGGTATGCAGCGCCGGGGACCATATAGTAACTTCGGTAACCACATATGGCGGAACCTATGCATTCCTTAAAAACTATCTTCCTAAATTCAATATTGAGGTCAGTTTTGTCGACATTACTCGTCTTGATCAGGTAGAAGGGGCAATCAGGCCAAACACCAAAGTCATTTATACCGAAAGTGTGACCAATCCCCTGCTTCAGGTATCCGATATGCCAAGACTTGCTGATATTGCCCATCGTCATAATGTTTTGCTGATGGTCGACAATACCTTTACTCCAATGATCATGTCACCTGCGAGAATGGGTGCCGACATCGTTGTTTACAGCATGACCAAATTCATCAACGGCAAAAACGATTGTGTAGCCGGAGCCATCTGCGGAAGCAAACAGTTTATCGATGATCTTTCGAATGTCAACAATGGAACGGCCATGTTACTCGGACCGGTACTCGACCCGCTGCGTTCTGCTTCCATTCATAAGAACCTGCACACCCTGCATCTTCGCATCAAACAGCACAGTAAAAATGCAATGTACCTGGCCCGTGAATTATCCCAGGCAGGCCTGAAAATCTCTTATCCGGGTCTCGAAAGTCATCCTCAGCACGAACTTCACAGCCAACTTATGAACGAAGATTTCGGCTACGGGGGCATGCTGGCCATCGACTTTGGGACTGTGGCCAAAGCCAACCAGGTAATGCAAAAAATGCAACTGGCCGATGTAGGTTACCTTGCCGTAAGTCTTGGCTATTTTAAAACCCTTTTTAGTTGTTCCGGAAGAAGTACTTCGTCCGAAATTCCTGATCCGATACAGCGCGAAATGGGCCTTTCACAAGGATTGGTGAGATTTTCAGTGGGTATCGACAACAACATCGAAGACAGCCTGAAGCTCATCCTGGATATCTGTCGGGAAGAAGGAGTCATTGATGATCATTCTGACGATGTTTGAAAATTTCCCGTAGGGAAAATCTGTCGGTAGAAATGTCTGATAACAGGCTTTGGATTGTCCCGTATGGGACAATAGATATGCATACTTTCATTAATTCTACTGATCTTTTGTTCCTAAAGGGACGAGCAGGGGATTATATCCTGAAAATTACCTTAAAATGAAATCATTGTCGGTTCCGGGCATGGTTTTATCCGACCAAATACCCGTTTGCGAAAAAAGTTTATCTTTGCCCGCTGAAAATTTAAAACTAATTCGATGAAAGCATTTGTATTTCCAGGACAGGGCGCACAATACCCCGGGATGGGCAAAGATCTGTACGAAAAATCACCTTTGGCCAGAGATCTTTTCGAGAAAGCCAATGATATTTTAGGTTTCAGGATCACTGATATCATGTTCGACGGAACTGAAGAAGATCTGAGACAAACCAATGTAACCCAGCCTGCCATCTTTTTGCATTCTGTTTTACTTGCCATAACGCTTGAAAACTTTCGACCTGAAATGGTAGCCGGACATTCACTGGGTGAATTTTCTGCCCTGGTAGCAAACGGTGCGTTGAGCTTTGAAGATGGTTTGCGCCTGGTTTCAAAACGTGCCCAGGCCATGCAAAAAGCATGCGAAAAAGAACCTTCAACCATGGCCGCAATTGTTGGACTGGACGATGAAGTGGTAGAAGAAGTTTGTGCCTCTATCGACGAGATTGTAGTTCCTGCCAATTACAACTGTCCCGGCCAGTTAGTCATCTCTGGTTCGTTTGCCGGTATCGACAAAGCCTGTGAAGCATTAACCGCCCGCGGAGCTAAACGTGCCTTGAAACTTTCGGTTGGCGGCGCTTTTCACTCCCCACTGATGGAACCTGCCCGCGAAGAACTGGCTGCTGCCATTGAAGCGACTCCATTCTCCACTCCGATTTGTCCGATTTATCAAAACGTGAATGCAGCCCCCACTTCCGATCCCGAAGTCATCAAACAAAACCTGATTGCGCAGTTGACAGCCCCCGTAAGATGGACGCAGACTGTCAAAAACATGATCGAAGGCGGAGCGACCTTGTTTACCGAAATCGGCCCGGGAAAAGTACTTCAGGGACTGATCAAAAAAGTAGACAAAAGCGCTGAAGTTGCCGGAGTCAACAGCTTCGAATAAACTCAGGAAAAAGATAATAGATTTAAGATATCAGACTGCCGGTAATATACCGGCAGTTTTTGTTTCGGTTCAGGAAGTAATCCAGAAGACGCTGTGAATTGAAAGTTAGATTTTCAACCTTCATAATTTCAGAAAGATAAAACCTCATGCACTATTTAGAAAGTATTGGATAATCTTTATAGAACCGGAATAAACTGATAGTTTCCGTACGAAGTTTTGTCCTGACAAAGTTTTTCATTTCGTTATCCATAAGCTCACCCATACCGTGCAACAATCCTTTGTCGCTCATTGATTCAAGATGATTAATACATTTTTGCAGATAATCGACATAAGTCATGTCCATTCTGGATTCAACAATAGCTTTATTAATAGGGGTTTGTTTTTGCATAAAAAACCAACAATCAAAAATGTCACGGTTTGCAATCACATTCCGATCGTGTAAAGCACAAAGTTTATGCGCGAACATATCTGCCGATACCATAACCTTCATATTGATACCGAGTAGATTCTTAATTTCATAATGGTTATCGAACAAGCGATTGGTTATTTCCACCTTCAATTTGCGTTCGCCAACACCATAATTTAATACAATTATTGGACCATAAAACTTTTTTGCCTCATCAGTTATTGTCCCATATTTAAGGAGAATGTTACGTACCTTCGCGTAAACCTCCTCAACTTTATCTGTATTGAGAAGATTGAAATCCAAATCCACTGAAAAACGTGGTAGATCATAAAAAAACATAAGTGCGCTACCGCCCTTAAATCCTAACCAACTGGCAAGTTCAATATCAGAGTAAATGCCTTTAAGTATTTGAACCATAAAGAATTTATGTCGGTTTAGTTCAATCATATGGCAATAATTTGTTTATACGCCTGGTTAAAACTTCTGATTGGTAAAAGGGTAAAAGTTTATAGACAAGATCTTTATTTATAGGATTCAGGTTATCGAAATAATAATCTGTTTTTAAATAAAGCGTATCTAAAAATGCCCTCTCTACCGTAGCAATATTGATTTGATTGTCGAGCCTGACAATACCTGCTGTATTCACCAGTAATTCACCCTTTATTTTACGGAAAAGGTATATTTGTCCTTCTACTTCAATGCTTCGGCTCAAATAACTAACTACCGATATACGTGAATCATATTGAAATACAACACCAGCCTTTTGCAACACTGATTCAAGCGAGATATATGAAGGCGTATAGATGGTACATGCCAGTTCTTCAGGATTATAGCCTGGTTTGGCATAAATTCCTTTGCGTGGGTTCAGCAATTTACCTGCATGAACATAGTAGTTCATTTTTTTGTTTAGCGATTGAAAACTGGTTTCGCCGGAGAGCAAAGCAATGTCATTCAATCGAAATACAGTTCGAATGTCTTTGTATATATTCAAAACCAAGTCGCCATTATCGTTTCGTGAACCAAACATCTGAATTATTCGTATTTATAGTTCACGAAAATAATAAAACTATTCTTAATAAGCAATTCGGGAGAATTAAAAGGATTAGAATTTCTGATTTAGACTCAGACTTCTAAAAACATGATCGCAGACGGTTCAACCTTGTTTACCGAATATACTTAACCTCTGAATAGTTCAATTTCAACATTCAGAAAGTAATTACCTAGCAAAATAACCCATTTTCTTTTATTCCCTACGATAATCAGACTGGTTCAACTCTTACCCGGGTAGGGTTTGGGTAGGGTTTGCGCTTTATAATTTCATTGATTATTGATTTCTATCTGTATTAAAATCGGCAAATAAAGACAGATAGAACACAGATAGAAGACAGATATATAGAAGTGAACCCTACCCAAACCATACTCTAACCCTGCCCATGCACAATCACAATTAAGTTTAAGGATTGTATGCCAGATTTTCATATGCATCGCATGGATGTCCTAATTTTTACTACATTTAAGCATTGCTTCAGGTCTGGTTTATTAAATGGATGTTACCCCCTAAGGCTACAAACTACTGACAATCTGAAATGAAAAGATTAAATCTGTTAACTATCCTGTTGTTGGTCTTTCTCGATGTATGGGGCCAGGGGGTTACAACGGACACTTCAAACTATCTGATTGCCGGGAGCATGGATAAATATTCAGCCTGGTCATTCTCCAAACAGACAGGAACGAATGGAACTTTAAGCAATTACAATGGGTTGAATGGAGATGGTTTGCGAATCAGTTATACTTTTTCGTCAACAGGAGGATGGGTAAATCTGGAGATCCCGATTGGGATTGCCTACACCAAGTCGAATCCGGTTGTTTTTTTCATATCTACTACCAATTCAGCCGATAAACTGGAAATCAAATTCATCGATAGCGACGGTTCGGTTTTCGATGTAAAGCCTTCGCTAAGCAAATATTCGGGTGGATGGAATCATGTGACTGCCTATCTAAGCAACGCCAGTTACGATTGGGGTGGAAATTCTACGTTTGATATTCCTTCCCGGTTTTCGATTGCAATTTCGGGTCCTTCATCAAGCAGTGGAACAGTTATTCTGGATGAGATTGGAATCGGGAAACCGGGCTTGGCTTCTTCATTTCTGCCCACACTGGATCCCAATAGTGAGTTGAGCGGAACAGGTTTTATTCAACGACGGGATCTGTCGGTCACTCCGGAAGACCCACTGGTATTGAAATTTCTGGAAGGATTACAGGACTATAGTACAACTGCAGGGAAACTTCTACCAACCTATCTTGGAGGAGCACAGGCCCAAACATTCAATAACTGTTTGGTGTATCTTTCGTTTCAGGTAAAGAATGAGCGGGAACGGGCAGAACGTATCCTTGATTTTTACCTGAATGCCACTGACAGCGCAAATACCGATAGCCTGAAGCAGAATTTCTTCTATAAGGGTGAAGCCAGGGGATTTTATCAGGAATGCGATATCCATACCCTCAAAGCTTCAGGAGCAAAAAACAGGTGGATTGGCGATATGGCCTGGTTATTAATTACCTGCAAGAATTATCAGCAGAACTATTCCTCAGCACGGTACGATTATTTGATACAAATTATAAAAGACTTATTTCTGACGTTTTATAAAGAAGCTAGTACAGGAGGTTACATTCAGCATGGCTGGGAAAATGGTGATGCAAAGCTACATGAAAACTTTGGCCATCCTGAAGGAAATATTGATTGCTATGTGGCCTTGAAACTCTGCGGAGAAGATTTTTACGCACATCAGATTAAAATATGGCTGGATGATCAATTGAACGGAAACACCTCATTGCCGCTTGATTTATATACCTGGCGGGTATTGGCGTTTGGCGCAATGGGTACTACTTACACTTCATTGCTGAATATCCCCGAATACGATTTCAGGTATCGAAAGATAATCAACGTTAACGGGAAAGACGTGATGGGCATGTATAGCAACCCGGATATTACCATTAACAATTTCTGGAACGACGGAACGGGGCATATCTCCTGTGCCTTTCAGGCCTTTGCGGATAAGCAGAGAGGCTACTTTTATGCCAACCAGTTTGATCCGATCCTTGTTAATCAAACAATTGGAATGGAAACGGTGCATGGCCTTGCCTATACACTAAATACGCAAGGATATGCCGGTGTTGATCCAAAGATTCCGGTTGTCTCCTCTTCAGCATGGTATATATTGGCTAAAAATGGCTACAATCCTTTTCTCTCTGATCGTTTCACTGATTCCGATGTAAATTCGGTTATCTCTACTAAAAACAGGGTGAATTCGTTAAATGCATATCCAAATCCATTCTCAAATAACGTTACGATAAGTTATCATCCAATTGGCAAAACACCCATAATCCTAAACATTTATAACATCTTCGGGGAAAAAGTCAATTCGTTGGAAAACAAAAGTCCTTTGACAAATAATTTTGTGGTAACCTGGGATGGAACGAATTGTTCAGGCCATAAGGTCGACACGGGAGTTTACCTCGTACAGTTAGTAACAGATAATCACATGGAGAACATCCGCATTCTATACCTGAATAATGAGCATTAAGGAGTGAACCGGATTACGAATCAGGAAGGTAAACTTATTTCAGAATCTCCGATTTAAACTCTTCCAGTATTTGAAGATGGTCAAATGCAAGATCAGGGAGATCGCTAAGCGGGAACCATTGTGCTTTTGCCGCATCGTCGCCAGCCTGGGGAAAGGATTCTTCATCCTGAAAGGAATAAAAAATCACAGAGATGGTTCGATGTCGCGGATCGCGGTTAACACCCCCATAGGCCCGGAATTGGGTCAACTCCCCTACCCTCAGGCCTGTTTCTTCTTCCAATTCGCGACGGCAGGCCGTTACAAGTTCTTCGTCCATATCAATAAATCCGCCCGGCAAAGCCCATTGGCCTTTAAATGGCTCACGCCCGCGTTCTATTAGTAAAACTGTATTTCTATTGCTGACTAAAATGGCATCAACTGTAACTGCAGGACGGGGATACGAATAGGTATACATTGAATTATTATTAGTTGTGATTAAAAGAAATAAGGAAAAGGAAAAAAGTCATTAGTCATTAGCAAAATATTGTCCTATTGGATTACAATTCAATTCAATGTTAATGCAAATTCCTATTTCCCTTTTCCTTTTCTATTGACTTTTTTCTAATGACAAATGACTATTTTCTAGTCTTTGATGATGCGCTTCATTACCCGCATCTGGTGTGTGTAGCGTTTGGTTTCACTATTAAAGATTCCGAACTGATCGACATTATCAATACGGACCTTCCCTGAGGCATGGATGATTTTGTTCTTTTCCCAGATGATTCCAACATGTACAATACGGCCTTCATCATCATCAAAAAATGCAAGATCACCGGGCTTGGTTTCCTCGACGAAACTGAGCGCCGTGCCACAATGGACCTGCTGACTGGCATCCCTGGGAATGGTATATCCCACCATTTTATAAATTATTTGTGCCAGGCCAGAACAATCAATGCCCAAAGGGGAACGGCCACCCCACAAATAGGGTGCATTAAAATACTTCAGGGCCTGATCAATCATCACTTTCCGGATATTTCCAGGCTTTCGGTAAGTAATATTACCTGCATGGTGAAACACCTCAGTCTGTATTGAAAACTCTTTCAGATTGGGGCGCCAGCAGGGTAAGGTACTTCCGGCAACGATCATCATCGTTTGCTCATCATTAACAGGAATAATGTTAAAAATGTCAGTAGTGACGGCAAATGATGATTTGTCAATTTTCTGGTAAGAGCGTTCCAGAAGGGGTGTAATCATTTTCATATCCACCCAACCATCATCGCCGTCAAATGCCAGCTTCACATGAGCCCACCCCAGCATGATTTCATTTACTACAAAGTGTTCCCCGTATAGAATCTGGGTAATCATTTCACTTTGTTCTGATGGTTCCCTGCGTACCGGAATAATACTTAATCCTGAAATGCCGTAGTTCATAATTCGTTAAAAATTATCGGAGTAATATGCCCTGATCTCCTTCAATCTATCCGATTGATGGACCAATATGCATAGAACTTCAAAGATTTTATTAATTTTAATTTATCAAAGATAAAATATAACAGTTACTTTCTAAATTGCAGAGGTTTTCAAATTCCAGTATTTATGAAAAAGTTATTAACCCAATTGAATCAATCGTATCATCTTTTTTACCTGGCGGCGGTATTTGCTGCCGGAATTGGTTTGATCTTTTTGGTATTTCCCGGTGAAAGCCGTTTTAAATTCGAATTTCAGAAAGGAAGCCCATGGAGACATGAGACTTTGATTGCTCCTTTTGATTTTGCAATATTGAAAACTGACGCTGAGATAAAAACAGAATCAGACTCCCTATTAAAAACTTACGCTCCATACTTTACCCTGGACACTTTGGTTGGCAGAGCTAAGATCAGGGAATTTACAAATGCACTCTCCAACTTAAAGCTTTCGAACCAGGCAAATAAAACAATCAGGAACGTTTATTATATCTCCAATATACTGCAAAACATATACAATTCAGGAATACTGCCGCAAACCATTAGCTCCAACGATGAACTTGGAGGCAAGACGGAAATCATGCAAATAATCGGCAAAAAAGCAGTAAAGGTTCCCGTTCCAAATATCCATTCCATAAAGACAGCCTATCAGGAATTTAATGATACCATCAGGAAACTTACGGGGAAACAATATCAGGATATCATTCAAAAAATCAATCTTAGTGATTATATAACCGAAAACCTGTTTTTCGATCAGGAGCTTAACAAGCACGAAAAGAAACAACTGCTTGATAAATTATCCCTGACAAAAGGAATGGTACAGGCTGGAGAACGTATTATTTTCCAGGGCGACCTGGTAGGTTCAGAGAAATATATGATCCTTGAATCGCTCAAAAAGGCATATGAAACAAAACGAGGGAATAATATTCAATATCTATTGGTCATCGCAGGACGTCTGCTTATTATCACCATGCTTCTCACGCTGATGTTCCTGTATTTAATTTTTTACCGCCGTGAGTTATTTGATCATAAAAGGAAATTGTCGTTCATTATCATGATGATTGTAGTGATGGTATTTTTAGCTGCGGTTGCCAACAAAGTTGAATCAATCAATATTTATATGGTGCCATTGGCAATCCTGCCGATTTTGATCCGTATATTCTTTGATTCACGCACGGCTATCTTTTCACTGATGATTACTACTTTACTGATTGGCTATTTTGCGCCAAACAGTTATGAATATATCATTTTGCAAATGATTGCGGGTATTTTAGCAGTTTTCAGTCTGAATAAACTCCATAAACGATCGCACATTGTGTTTTCAGCTTTATGGGTATTTCTGGCCTATTCGGTAGTGTACATAGCGATGGCCCTGGTGCAGGAAGGCAGCTTGAAAACAATCAACTGGGTCGATTTGAAATGGTTCGGAATCAGTAGTTTCTTTATTTTTATTACCTATCCGCTCATTTATATTTTCGAAAAGATATTCGGATTTGTCTCTGATGTGACACTCATAGAACTTTCGGATACCAATCAGCCATTGTTGCGAAAGCTGGCAGAAGAAGCTCCGGGTACTTTTCAACATTCCATACAGGTTGCCAACCTTGCTGAAGCAGTAATTCACCGAATCGGAGGAAACCCTTTTCTTGTAAGGGCAGGAGCACTGTATCACGACATCGGGAAAACATCTGACCCTGAATACTTCATTGAAAATCAAGCCGTAGGAATGAACCCACACGATCAGATTGATCATCTGAAGAGCGCCCATATTATTATTGACCATGTGGCCAATGGAGTAAGACTGGCTAAAAAGTACAGATTGCCCGAAGTTTTGATCGCATTTATTACCACCCATCACGGAACTACTCAGGCCAATTATTTCTATAAGATGTATCAAAAGGAGAATCCGGATCTGGAAATTGACCGCAGTTCATTCTCCTACCCCGGACCATTACCCCAGGACAAGGAAACTGCTGTGCTGATGCTAACGGACGGAATAGAAGCAGCAGCCCGCAGCCTGAATGAAAAATCAGTGGATACCATTCGTAATATGATCGAGAATATGGTAGAGCAGAAGATCAAGTCCAATCAGCTCAACAATGCTGACCTAACTTTCAGGGATATCAGCATACTGAAAAGTACATTACTGGAGAAACTTGTTAATATTTATCATGCCAGGATCGAGTATCCCAAATAGTATTCAGGAAAAGAAGAAAGTATAATAAAATCGGTAGGAAGACATCAGCAATGGTATGCCCATTGTAAGGTATATCAGCGAAAGGTATTCGGGAGAAATAACACCGGTTTTTCGCAAGGTAATTCCTGAAGTAATCATGATGATCATCATCAGGTAGCTTCTCAAATTAAAGAAGGAGAATAGACACGGATTGTCATTGGCCAGACTCTGAATACGAAGAACATGTTTCCCAGAGATTTTGAAGAAAAGAAGCTTAAAAAAGAGTAATCCCCCAATTACACAACCAAGAATCTTAACTCCGAATAAATGAGGATAGGCTAATAAATAGGAATATCCCCTAAAAAGGAGCATCCCTCCAGCAAAAGTCCAAACCAGGGCAGCGATTAGAAGTAGATAAGTTTTTGGCACACGTGGAGTAAATGAATCTATGCGCATAAACTGAATTTTAAGATGCAAAGGAAACAAATATTGGTCAGAATATGAGTTGACTTTGAATTGAAATAACCAAAATAAGAATGAAACCTGTTCAGGGTTTTAGCTTACAATTGGTAACTTTTTAGTCTGGAACACTTTAAATTTTAAATAAAAATGTGATCTTTGTCATACTCTATACAAAGAACCAAAATTTTAATATCCATAAAACCAGACACCATGTATAAAATCCAGACGCTAAACAAAATTGATCCTGAAGGATTAAAGATTTTTGATCTCAATAATTACGAAATTGCAAGTGAATTTACCTCTCCGGATGCGATCATTGTCCGCAGTCAGGCCATGCACGACAGGATTTTACCTTCAAGTCTGCTTGCTATTGCCCGTGCAGGTGCAGGGGTGAATAATATTCCAATTGAGAAATGCACCGAAAGAGGAATCGTAGTATATAACACACCCGGTGCCAATGCCCACGCCGTGAAAGAAATTGTTCTAGCCGCCATGTTTATGGCATCCAGAGACATTGCCGGATCAATTGAATGGGCCAAAACATTAAAAGGCAAAGGTGACGAAGTACCAGGACTGGTTGAGAAAGGAAAATCTAATTTTGGGGGAACCGAAATACGTGGAAAAACTCTTGCGGTGATCGGATTGGGAGCTATAGGCGTTTTAGTTGCCAATGCGGCACAGGCTCTGGGGATGAATGTTTTGGGTTATGACCCTTATCTTTCGGTCAATTATGCCTGGAAACTCAGCCGGAATGTAAAAAAGGCCGAGGGTCTTGAGTCTTTGCTTGCCACTGCCGATTTTGTTACCCTGCATATCCCTCAAATGCCGGAGACCAAGGGGTTTATCAATAAGGACAAACTGAAATTGATGAAGAACGGAGTAAAGATCCTTAACTTTGCTCGCGGAGGACTGGTAAAAAATGCAGATATGTTAGCTGCCATCGAATCAGGAAAGGTTGGAAAATATGTAACTGATTTCCCTGATGATGAATTGATTAATGTAAAGAATGTCATAGCCATTCCTCACTTGGGAGCTTCGACCGAAGAATCTGAAACCAATTGTGCTATCATGGCTGTCAATCAGTTAATCGAATATCTTGAAAACGGGAATATCGTGAATTCCGTGAATTTTCCGATGGCTGAAATGGACAGAAACAGCGGATCACGGATTGTTGTAGCAAACAAAAACATCCCTAACATGGTCAGTCAGATCTCTACTTTACTTGCCAGCGAAGGACTTAACATTTCGAATATGCTGAACCGTAATAAGGACGAAATCGCCTATAACATCATTGATCTGGACGAAATTGTTCCGGAGGGAATAAAAGATAAAATTGCGGCTATTGAAGGTGTGGTAATGGTTCGAATACTTCCTCCCAAATAACTTAATACTCTAATAATATTGATACCCGGTGAAATAAAGCGTAAATGCTAACTTTGCCGGGTATTATTTTTTAATTATTACCTTTTCCAAAGCTTTATTACAATTTAAAGCTTTGGAAAAGTTTCCCTAAACTATAAAAAAATGGAAAATAAGTTAGTGACAAAAGCTGCTGATAATGTTCGGATTCTGTCGGCAGGAATGGTTGAAAAGGCTAAGTCCGGTCATCCGGGTGGTGCAATGGGTGGTGCCGATTATATTACTGTCCTCTACACTGAATTTCTGAATTACGATCCAAGTGATATGACCTGGATTAACCGAGATCGGTTTTTTCTTGATCCGGGGCACATGTCACCAATGTTGTATTCAGTTCTGTCTATGGCCGGAAAATATACTATGGATGAACTTGCAAATTTTCGTCAATGGGGCAGTCCTACACCTGGACACCCTGAAGTTGAACCTGCAAGAGGGGTTGAAAACACTTCGGGACCTCTTGGACAGGGCCATACAATGGCGGTTGGAGCTGCAATAGCCGAACGCTTTATGGTTGCCCGTTTTGGTGAATGGATGGCCCACAAAACCTATACTTTCATCTCAGACGGTGGTGTACAGGAAGAGATTTCGCAGGGAGCGGGCCGTATTGCAGGGTTCCTTGGACTGAACAACCTGATCATGTTTTATGACTCAAACGACATCCAACTTTCAACTGAAACAAAGGATGTTACTCACGAAGATACCGCAAAAAAATACGAAGCCTGGGGATGGAAAGTAGTAACCATCGAAGGGAACAATGCCGAAGCCATCCGCTCGGCATTAAAAGAGGCACAATCCGAAAAAGAAAAACCAACTCTCATTATTGGTAAAACCATCATGGGCAAAGGCGCTTTGAAGGAAGATGGATCAAGTTTCGAACGCCAGTGCGCTACCCATGGAATGCCGTTAGGCGAAGCAGGAGCATCGTTCGAAAAATCAATTCTTAACCTGGGCGGTGATCCAAAGAACCCATTCATCATTTTCGATGACGTTCAAGGCCTTTTTGACGCCCGTAAAGCTGAACTTATTGCATTGGCTGCTCAGAAAAAAGCAGATCAGCAGTCATGGGGAAAGGCAAATCCTGAATTGGCTGAAAAGCTCGCCCGTTTCTTCAGTAAAGAAGTTCCTTCATTCGATTTTGGTAAAATAGTACAGAAATCAGGTTCAGCTACCCGGGCAGCTTCCAGCACCGTTTTAGCAGCTTTTGCAGGTGAAGTTGAAAACATGATCGTTTCTTCTGCCGACCTTTCCAACTCCGATAAAACAGATGGATTCCTGAAGAAAACCAAAGCTTTCAAGAAAGGCGATTTCTCCGGATCCTTCTTCCAGGCTGGAGTATGCGAGTTGACCATGGCTTGTATCATGAATGGATTGGCTTTGCACGGTGGAATTATTCCTGTTTGCGGAACTTTCTTTGTTTTCTCTGATTACATGAAACCGGCAGTTCGTATGGCAGCATTGATGCAGTTGCCCGTGAAATACGTCTGGACCCATGACGCTTTCCGTGTTGGTGAGGATGGTCCAACACACCAGCCTGTAGAACAGGAAGCACAAATCCGCCTGATGGAAAAACTAAAAAACCATCACGGCAAAAACTCAACTTTAGTGCTTCGACCAGCTGATTGTGAAGAAGCAACCGTTGCATGGAAACTGGCACTGGAGAATACAGATACACCTACGGCCTTAATTCTATCGCGCCAAAACATAAAGAATCTACCCTCCAAAGGTGATCGTTACACCGAAGCTCAACAGGCAGCTAAAGGGGCATATATTGTAACTGACTCTGAAGGAACACCGGATATCATTCTTCTGGCCAGTGGTTCTGAAGTTGCCACATTGGTTGAAGGTCAGGTACTGCTTGAAACGGAAGGTATCAAATGCCGGATCGTTTCTGTACCTTCTGAAGGTTTATTCCGCAGCCAGTCTAAAGAATACCAGCAAAGCGTATTGCCTGCCGGAGTGAAGAAATTCGGAATGACAGCCGGATTGCCGGTAAACCTGGAAGGATTGGTTGGAGCCGACGGTAAAGTCTTTGGGATGGAATCATTCGGATTCTCTGCCCCATATACTGTACTGGACGAGAAACTTGGTTTTACTGCGCAGAATGTTTACAAACAGGTAAAGGAAATCCTGGCGTAAATTAATTAATTGATAATTACCTTTTCCAAAGCTTTATTTCAATTTATAAAGCTTTGGAAAAGTTTCCCGAAGATAGAGAAGGCAGCCCAATGGAGCTGCTTTTTTTTTGTTTTAAAGGTTCGGTATCTTATAAAATATTCTTATTCAACGACTAACCTCTCCTACCCACCAACCTGTCGACTCACTAATAGTTCGGGATTGCACCCCTATTTAATCGTACCTCTGATCTATCCCTGTCGTACCACTATCGTACCTCTGTCATACCATTGTCGTACCACTGTCGTATATAATTCGATACAAATTCGAATCAAATACGTAACAAATTCGTAACAAATTCGTAGCAGTTCGAATTTGTATCGAATTTGTTACGTATTTGTATCGAATTTGTATCGAATTATATACGACAGTGGTACGACAATGGTATGACAGAGGTACGATAGTGGTATGACAGGGAACAGAAACATTCTTATCTGAAAAGTCAGGGGATAGCGTATCTAAATATACGAAATGATTTCTACTTTTCATTTTCAAACAATGGGGCTTTAATTATATTAAAGTACACGTTTTAACATCCATCTACATCATTTAACGAAGAAGGCAGCCCGAATGGAGCTGCCTTCTTTGTTCTCTATAGAATTGGAATCCAATTACTTGTTATTCAGCCAGACTTCCATTTCACCAGGTCCCCGGTTGGCCCCTGAATAATAAGGAATTGCAGTATAGGCAACACTTCCATACCTATTTGAAGTCTCCCGTTTTTGTGCCTCACCTTTCAGAAGCATAATACCACCAAACATTTCAGGATGAAATCGGGATTTAAGAGTAGCTTTATTCCAGGACTATATGGATTGATCACTCATGGTTAAGATGAGTTCCATTTTATTTAATCTGAGATCGATGTATGAATGAATAAAGGGATACAAGGTTCTGGAATGATATAAAATCAGTAAAAAGAAGTATTGAAATTGAAACAGAGAATTTTATATTTACCGAAGTATTGTATTTTAGCAAACCATAAAAGCTGAAGTGATCATGATCAGGCGAAAAGATGTTCAGGCTATAGTAAAAGGAGACAAACGGGTCATTCGTGGCTGGGTCATGTACGACTGGGCAAACTCGGTGTATCAACTTACCATTGCATCTGCAATTTTCCCGATCTATTACAACACAGTGACCAGAACAGGCAGCAATTTTACAGTCTCCTTTTTTGGCGCCCATGTCATAAATACGGTTCTATACTCCTGGGCAATTGCTGCAGCATACCTTTTGGTAGCAATCATGTCGCCATTGTTTTCATCGATGGCTGACTATACCGGAAGGCGCAAGGGCTTTATGCGTGCATTTACCCTGATCGGTGCAATTGCCTGTGGTGTATTATTCTTCTTCGATCGGAATCACATTGAACTTGGGGTCATTGCCTTTGCCCTGGGAACGCTGGGTTACGGCGGAAGTATTGTGTTCTACAATTCATTTTTGCCCGTCATTGCAGAACCTGAAGATCAGGATCGCATCAGTGCCCGCGGTTATTCCATGGGATACCTTGGCGGGGTTATATTGTTGCTCTTCAACCTGCTGATGATTATGAAGCCGGGGTTATTTGGCATTGCCTCCAATAGCTCTTTGCCTGCCCGCATCTCCTTTCTATCCGTATGTATCTGGTGGATCGGATTTTCGCAGATTACCTTTAGCCGACTGCCCAAATACACTTTCCGCAAAAGGATCAAACGGGACTCTATACTTACCAACGGCTATAAGGAACTTAGAACCGTATTCAATCAAATCCGAAAATCTTACAAGCTGAGTTTATACCTGGCAGGTTTCTTTTTCCTGATGATGGGTGTGCTGACCACTATGTTTATGGCCGCTACTTTTGGCGAAAAAGAAATCGGACTGAAGGAAGATGTACTCATCCCTACGATACTGGGGATACAATTGGTTGGAATGCTTGGTGCATGGATGTTTGCCCGGATATCCGAAAAGATCGGTAATCTGCAGGCTCTGATGATCACCATTGTTTGCTGGACTATTACCTGCATAGGCGCCTTTTACATTACCACCGCCCTGCATTTCCTGGGAGCTGCATTTGCTATCGGTCTGGTGATGGGCGGTTCACAATCGCTGGCACGGAGTACCTACTCCAAAATGCTGCCTGCTGATACAACCGACCACACTTCGTTTTTTAGTTTCTACGATGTTATGGAGAAACTGGCAACCGTTGCAGGTACCTTTAGTTTCGGGATAATCGAAGCGGTTACAGGAAGCATGCGTTATTCTGTACTCGCAATTACGGTTTTCTTCATGATCAGCTTCTTTTTCATATTTGCCCTATACCTGAAGATGATGTATGAAGCCAGGGTTAAAATGGCGGTTTAGATCCATCTGTTTTTCTCCATTCTCATTGCTTAATCCCTCAATTTAAGGAATTTAGGAATTCAAGTATACAATAGTTTTGTTTTTTAAAGAGATTCAATCCTTCCTGTAAGAGTGGATCATTTTCCCCAGTTTTATGAGGCTATCTGCATCAGCCTTTCGGTATGAGCCGGTTTTGTCAGGAGCAGTGGATAGTAAAACATTACTGCCACCACGGTCATAACTCTTTTTGATGTATGTGTACAAACTATCCACAGGATAAAACCGGCTATCGGAATAAGTAAACCAAACCGAACCTTTCATCAGTCCATTCCCCAGGGAACGTTGATCGCAGCGTTGTGAAGTGATTTCGTATTCAAAAGGCAGATAGTATTGAATGGAATTGTAAATCCTTATTGGATTATAGCCAGCAATAGGAGGAATCCGTTCTTCCCCATTCATCATGTCTGTTGGGAAATAGCGTATTGTGTTTCCATCCTGAACTTGTTGGTTGAAATGCACCAATGTATTTGGATTAATGCTTTTCAGGAGATTGTAGGATTCCTGTGCTGTAAGTGTAGGATCAGCCCAGCACTGCATGTCCAGCCAGAATTCATAGATGTCGCCGTAGTTTTCAGCCAGTTCAGTAAGCTGGACCTTAATAATTTCTTTGGGTGTAGTGGTTTTTAACTCCTCTTTTATGATAGGGTTCCAGTTGGCTGGATTCCAGTCTTTACCTCCCCACAAGCAATAGTACAAACAAGGTTTGATATCGTATTTACGGCAAGCTTCCACAAACAGTTTGACCACGTCATGTGGATAGAGGCTACTGGCTATATCGAATGAGGTTACTTTACTATCCCATAAACAAAAGCCCGAATTATGGCGTGTAGTCAATACGGCATACTTTATACCCGCCTTCTGAAAGGTGGCCATCATCCCGTTAAAGTCAATTTGCTTTGGATTGAAATTATTAGGATCAGTGTTCTGCGAGAGTTCCTTCTCCATAAATGTATTGTCATTAAAATGGACAAAAGCGCCAAAACGCAGGTTTTCCCAATTTACTATGGAAGTTGTTTCCCGATTGGCTGGAAGATGTTCATGGATTTTTGGAATCTGTTTACATTCTATAATGCCTATAGATAAAAACAGAGAAAACATTAGTGTTAGAATCCTCATGATCATTTAGTTTAAGATGCTCTAATCCTTTTCACAAAGATAAAAATCACCACTATCCTTTATGCAATTAAAATTGATTATTATATAACTATAATTTTCATATCTTGTGAATTCCTAATTCAATTCGCTTGGATGGATAAAATGATATTAATAATAATAAATTTTATTGCATAAAGCCATGATTTTTAACCGGAAAAATGAACATTCGGAGAGTGAAAAGAATATTTACCCCAGTCTAAATGATATATTCAGTCAGTCTCCTATTGCCATTGAATTATATAATATTAATGGATTTTTACTGGATGTCAATCAGGCTTGCTTAACATTGTTTGGAATTCGGGGGATCGAAGAGGTAAAGGATTTTAATCTGTTTGACGATCCAAATCTCAATGAACAAATCATCAGTGACATCAGATCGGGAAAGGCAATAAAGTATGAGCTAATATTCAGCTTTGATTTGGTAAAAAGCAAAAACCTATACAGGACATCCAGAGATGGCACCTGTTATCTGGAATGTTTTATCAATCCGACGACTAATGAAAGGAATGAAACGACAGGTTACATTGTCCATATTACTGAAATTACCGAACGTAAACAAATAGAAAAAGCATTACGAAAAAGTGAAGAGAAGTTTCGACGAATAGTTGAATCATCAACAAATGGAATGTATTTTTATCAACTTAAAGAAAATGATCGGTTGGTAGTTGTGGGGGCAAATCCTGCAGCTGACCTGATCCTCGGAATCTCTCATCAAACATTACTAGGCAAAACTATAGAGGAAGCATTCCCTAACCTTATACATACTGACTTGCCTGAAAAGTTTAAAAGTATTGCCAAAGGTAAAGAAGTTTCTCAGGTATTTGATTTGGATTATAAGGATGAATTAATTTCAGGCTTTTACAATGTTCGTGTATTCCAGACAGAAAAAAATACAGTAACTGTTAGTTTTACTGATATTTCAGAACGTAAAAAGGCTGAATTGCTTCTGGAGGTACAAGCCAGAGAATTGAAGGAACTCAATGCCACTAAAGACAAATTCCTCTCAATCATTGCACATGATCTGAAAAATCCGTTTAATGCTATACTGGGTTTTTCCGATTTAATGCTAAAAAACTTCTACCAGTTCGATGACGAAACCCTTCTAAAAGGATTATCGACCATTGAAAGTGCTTCTGTTCAAGCATATAAATTACTCGAAAATCTACTGATTTGGTCACAGAATCAAACTGGCCGAAGGGAATTCACTCCTGAAATTCTGAACCTGAAGGCACAGGTGATGGAATCACTAGGTACAATTGAAAGTATTGCAACAAAAAAAGAAATTCGAATAATAGTGAGCATTAATAAGTATTTTAAGATATTTGCTGACAAGAATATGATTGATTTAATTTTCCGAAACCTGATTTCAAATGCTATTAAGTTTTCATATAAAAAGTCAAAAATTAAAATAACCGCTACCAGTTCCGATCATGAAATACAAATTTCGATAATTGATAACGGAGTAGGTATAGCTTCCGAGAATCTGTTCGCAATTTTTAAAATCGATAAGCACCGCATTACTTTGGGAACCGATGATGAACAAGGAAGCGGATTGGGTCTGATTTTATGTAATGATTTTATAACAAGGCACAATGGGAATATTAGGGTAGAAAGTATACCAGGGAAAGGAAGTGTCTTTACAATTAGTTTACCTTTTAATTGATCTTAGTCAAGAACATATTTAGTATGAACAAATACATAATTGCTGATTCGGGAATCGAAAATATTGTTGCATTAAAATCCTTGATACAAAAACATGATCAGGAAACAGATATTCTAATTTCAAACAGCGGTGCAGGAGTATTTTCTATGTTAGAAGCTCATGTACCTAACATTATTTTCGTCAACATCGATCTTCCTGATCAGAAAGGGACAGACCTCTGCAAAAAGCTGAAGTCAGATCCATTAACCAAACATATTCATGTAATCCTGACAGGAATTACTCAGGAGCAAGAAGAATCATTTGATGAAATTATAAATTCACAATCAGACGGTATTTTGAGTTATCCTATGGATAAATTATCGTTCGCAGTTCAATTACGGGCAGTTCTCAAATTAAATAAATTAACTCATGAAAGAGAAAAGCTATACAGGGATTTAGTTGAAAGATTGCCTGACGGAGTTTACAAAAGCACACATGACGGAAAATTTATTGAAGTTAATCAGGCGATGGTGAAAATGCTTGGCTACGATTCGAAAGAAGAATTGTTGGCTATTGACATTAAATCAGCGCTTTACTTTGAGATGGCTGACCGGGAAAGTTTGGTGTTGCAGGAAAAGTTAGAGGAAATGGGAATTTTCAGGCTTAAAAGGAAAGACGGCACTGTAATATGGGTGGAAGATCATGGTTGGTATACTCCCGGTGATAATGGAGAAATTCTTTACCATGAAGGAATTTTGCGGGATGTATCCGAACGCAGTTTGGCCGATGAAGCCTTAAAGGAAAGCGAAGAGCGTTTCAAATTGCTCTTCGACAAAGCGCCGATTAGCTATCAGTCCCTTGACCAGAAAGGATTTTTGATAGATGTCAATGAAACCTGGCTGGAGATGACAGGCTACCCAAAAGAGAGGGTAATCGGACATTGGTTCGGAGACTTATTAACTCCACAAAGCCTTGAACTATTCAAAAGCAGGTTTCAGAACTTTCTATCCCAGGGGAAGATTCAAATTGAATTTGAAATGATTAAAAGCGATGGGTCAGTGATAATTATCCAGCTCGAGGGGCGAATCGGTCATACACCTTACGGAAATTTCAAACAAACACATTGCATAATATCTGACATTACAGAACGCTTAAAGGCTGAAAAGGCGATTGCTGATGAACGCATCCTGTTAAGGACTTTGATTGATAATTTACCGGATCCAATCTACGTGAAAGATATTTTAGGACGAAAGTTAATCTCAAATAAGGCAGATCTTGAAATATTGGGATTAATTGACGAAAAAGATGTGCGGGGAAAAACCGATATGGAATTATCATACCCCGGCGATTCATCGCAAACATTCAGTGATGATATATCGGTTATACAAACAGCCCAACCTATTATAAACAGGCTTGAATTTTTCAATGATCCGAAAGGCGCAAAGAAATATTTCTTAACCAGTAAGGTTCCTCTATCCAACGATTCAGGAGAAATTATTGGTTTGGTTGGTGTAGGGCATGATGTAACCAGAGAAAAACAAACTGAACAAAAAATCATTCAGCTCTCAAAAGGAATAGAACAAAGCCCGGCAAGTATTATCATCACCGACATTCATGGAAACATTGAGTATGTCAATCAAAAATTTACCGAAGTTACGGGTTACACATTTGAAGAAATTAAAGGAAGAAATCCTAAAATTCTTCAATCAGGTTATACCTTGAAGGAAGAATATACAAAACTCTGGAAAACAATAAATTCAGGGAATGAATATCATGGAGAAATCCAGAATAGGAAAAGAAACAGTGAATTATACTGGGAGTCAGTGTTAATTTCGCCTATACGTGATGAAGAAGGAAAAATAATCAACTTTATGGCCATTAAGGAAGATATCACCAATCGCAAAAAAGCTGACCTCGAAATACTTAAGCTTTCAGTAGCCATTGATCAGAACCCGGCTTCAGTTATTATTACCAATACAAGCGGAGTTATTGAATACGTAAACAAGAAATTCATTACTGTTTCAGGATATACAAGCGATGAACTGATTGGGAAAGTCATACGGATCTTGAAACCAGGACATACTTCTGAGGAAAGGTACATAGAGATATGGAATAACCTGTATGCAGGTAAAGAATGGAGGGGCGAACATTTAAACCGAACCAAAAGCCATGAAAAATACTGGGAATCAATACTAATATCACCTATCAGAAACCAGGAAGGAAAAATAAACAATTACATTATCCTGAGTGAGGATATTAGCGGTCGAAAAAAAATGGAAAGTGACCTTATCGCTGCTAAAGAAAAAGCAGAAGAAAGCGACCGCTTAAAATCAGCATTTCTGGCCAATATGTCACATGAAATCAGAACTCCGTTAAACAGTATTTTAGGCTTTTCTGAACTGTTGACCCAACACGATCTGGATGATGAATCACGCAAAGAATTTGCAGGGTTGATCAATTCCAGCGGAAATAATCTTCTGTCTATTATCAATGATGTGCTTGATATTTCAAAGATTGAAGCCGGTCAGGTTACCTTGACTGAAATTGAATTTTCTGCTCAGCAATTAATTGTGAAAATTCAGAAAGAGTATGCATTGAAAGCCAGTTCAAGAGGAATTGAATTAAGACTTGCAAATATGGAACCTGATCAAAATTTTATTATCCTAAGTGATGAGGCCAGAATCAAGCAAGTATTAATCAACTTCATAGGTAATGCCTTGAAATTCACCGATTCAGGATACATCGAAATAGGAGTAAAAACAATAACTAACGGGATACAATTCCACGTTAAAGATACCGGTATTGGAATTGACAAAATGTATCATGAAAAGATATTTGATCGTTTCAGACAGGTTGAAGCTGCACAAACAAGGAAATATGGTGGAAATGGATTGGGACTTGCCATTACAAAAAATCTTGCTGAATTACTTGGAGGTAAAATAGGTCTCGAATCCAAACCTGATAAAGGATCGACCTTCTTTTTTACTCTACCCGATTCGCTACTGGTGAAACAAAAGGATAAATGAATTTGAAACTCATTACAAACACGAATGGGAGCTATCCGTTAAGATAGTTCCCATTCACTTTGGATAACCCGAAGGTTTGTCCTTGGTGCCAGACTACGGTTATTACAACTGGCTGTTTGTTTTGGCTTTTCAGCCTTTGCTCCCAGCCTTGAACCTTCCGGCTTTGCTTGTTACAGCAAAATCTTCCGGTTGTCCGTTCGATAGATCCCGAAGACTCGGGATTAATCTTCACGGACGAAGCCTCAGGTCAGTCATCTTAAATTAATCTTGCGACCGTTCTTTTGATGAAAACATCCGGTTATCTTGCGATAATCAGCTGCTTTGGCCAATCTTCAGGAACCGAAGTCCCTTCCAATCTTTCTCCTTCCTGAACCAACTTTTTAATGAACTTTTGACAGTCAATTATCAGGTTGATGAACTTCGGGAGCAAGCTCCCTATTTCAACTTCAGCTCTCTGTGAATGCGGAACCGAAGATCCGGATGATCAGGTTTTATATCCGGTTAAGAATTTAATTCCTTCTCCATTCCTTTTGAGCAGCCTTTTATCGCTCGTCTGATGAAATAAAGATACAACACTTTATACATATAAGTCAAGCATTTTAAGCAGTTTAAATGAACTGTGTATCAATCCCGGTTATTAACAATTGTTCATATCATTTTGTATTCAATCTTCCCCGTCTGATAAAGGGATTGAAGTTGATAAACATATACTGTTCATAGTTATTAACAAAAATGACTATCGATTGATTCAGTATCATTATAGGGTCCGGACTCCAAACATTCTATCCTTACTGATTTTGGTAGATCACGGGACCTTTACGAATTGCAAGAATAATAAGGACTATTCCGGCAGTGATAAATGGAATACTTAACCATTGACCCATATTCAGGCTCATGCCTTTTTCGAAGGACTCCTGAACTTCCTTGATGAATTCAATCAGGAATCGGATACTAAAAACGAATATAAAAAACACCCCAACCAATAATCCCTGGTAATCTTTTGCCTTGGTCTTCCAGTACATATAATACAACACCCCAAAGGTAATGAGGTAACCAAGCGATTCGTAAATCTGCGTCGGATGTTTGGCTATTATTTCATGATTTCGTTCGAAGATGAAACCCCAGGGTAATGAAGTTGGTATTCCATAGATCTCTGAATTCATCAGGTTTCCCAGGCGAATTAATGCGCCTACGAAAACCGAAGGCACCACTACCCGATCAAGAACCCAAAGCAAATTACGTTTCGATACTTTCATACTCCAGATGATCATACCTATAATAATGCCGAGAACACCTCCATGACTGGCTAATCCACCCTGCCATACATAAAGAATTTCGATTGGATGAGAAAAATACCCTCTTTCCAGAAGAACACCATTAGAACTATAAATATCAAAATGTGGACCATAGAAGAGTACATGACCAAGACGTGCGCCAATAATAGTGGCAACTATCAGGTAAATGAACAGACTTTCGAGCCACTTCAGGTCAATGTTTTCGTGTTTAAACATCCTCTCGCCCTGATTATATCCGAAGAGAAAACCTATTGCAAAAAGAAGTCCGTACCAACGAACATGGATTGGTCCTAAGGAAAAAATCTCAGGACTAACGTTCCAGTGAATAAATGCCAGTAAATCCATAGTGTTGATGTTTGGATTCTTTTCGTTTGTTAATATTCAGAAAGATCTTTACCGTGGCAAGCCTTGTATTTCTTACCACTTCCGCAAGGACAAGGATCGTTACGACCCACCCTTTTTTCTACCCGTACCGGTTGTACATGTTTCGGTTCTCTGGGTTCTTCAGGTCGGTTCGGATTGATTGAACTGGTTGGAATCTCCGACTTGGATGTAGACAATTTACTCAAATCGAGTCCCCGGCGTTCAAAGCCTTCACGGATTGGTGGTGCTTCATTCATCGGGATATGACCTTTAGCAAGGATGGAAACAATCTGTTTGTTCACCTTGCTGATCATCACCTTAAACAAATTGAAAGATTCGAACTTGAAGATCAGCAACGGGTCTTTCTGTTCGTAGGAAGCATTCTGAACCGACTGTTTCAGATCGTCCAATTCACGGAGCTGTTCCTTCCAGGCCTCATCTATTGTTGACAGAACGGTCTGTTTCTGATAAGATTTAACCAGTTCTTTTCCCTGATTATTATAGGCTTTCTCGAGGTTGGTAATAATCTGGTAAACGTGTATGCCATCCGAAATGGGCACCACTATATTCTGATAGATATGGGCTTTTTGTTCATACACATCCCGGATTACCGGGTAGGCCTGTTTGGAAATGCTTTCCATCCTGCGGGTATAGGTTGAGACCATCACCTGATAGACCTGATCGACCAGGTCATCGGTCTTCATGTTCATGAAGTCCTGTTCTGAAACCGGAGATTCAATCGACATCAGACGAATGAGTTCGAGATTAAATTCGTCAAACATCCCGTTAGGCTGAAAATCGTTTACCATATTTTCAATGGCATCGTATAACGTATTCAGGATATCAACTTCAACACGTTCGCCATACAGGGCATGACGACGTTTCTTGTAAATAACCTCACGCTGTGAGTTCATTACATCATCGTATTCGAGCAAACGTTTACGAATACCGAAGTTGTTTTCTTCAACTTTCTTCTGAGCTCGTTCAATAGACTTGGTAATCATGGAATGCTGGATCATTTCGCCCTCTTTTAAGCCGATTTTATCCATAATTCCTGTGATTCGGTCAGAACCAAACAAGCGCATCAAATCGTCCTCCAGAGAGACGAAAAACTGTGAAGAACCCGGGTCTCCCTGACGTCCTGAACGTCCTCGCAACTGGCGGTCGACACGGCGTGATTCATGGCGTTCGGTACCAATGATGGCCAAACCTCCCAAAGCTTTCACTTCAGCTGTTAACTTGATGTCGGTACCACGACCAGCCATGTTGGTTGCAATCGTTACCATGCCATTTACACCGGCATCAGCCACAATCTCGGCTTCACGGGCATGCAATTTGGCATTCAGTACATTGTGCTTGATACCCCTCATCTTGAGGTAACGGCTTAACAGTTCAGAGATCTCGACTGAGGTTGTACCTACCAGTGCAGGCCGGCCAATTTTATTTAGTGCTACGATTTCTTCAACAACTGCATTATATTTTTCACGTTTGGTTTTGTAAACCAAGTCTTCACGGTCATCACGTATCACTTTACGGTTAGTTGGAATGACCACCACATCCAGTTTATATATATCCCACAACTCACCTGCTTCAGTCTCTGCAGTACCGGTCATACCAGCCAGCTTGTGATACATCCTGAAGTAATTCTGAAGGGTAATGGTTGCAAAGGTCTGGGTCGCAGCTTCAACTTTTACATGCTCCTTGGCTTCAATAGCCTGGTGCAGTCCGTCTGAATAACGACGGCCTTCCATAATACGACCGGTTTGCTCATCCACAATCTTCACCTTATTTTCGATAACCACATATTCCACGTCATTCTCAAACATGGCGTAAGCTTTCAGCAACTGATTAATCGTATGAACACGTTCTGATTTGACTGCATAATCAGTCAGCATATCATCCTTTTTCTTCAGAATCTGTTCTTTGGTCAGCTCTTTATCATTTTCAATTTCAGCAAGCTCAGAGCCAACATCAGGTAAGATAAAGAATGACGAATCATCAACATCATCCGAAATCAGGTCAACTCCCTTATCGGTCAGTTCCACCGAATTTTGTTTTTCTTCAATCACAAAAAACAGAGGATCAGTAACAATATACATGAGCTTGTTATGATCCGCCATATGGTAATTCTCTGTCTTGGTCATCATAGCCTTCATTCCTTCTTCACTCAGGAATTTTATGAGCGGCTTGCTTTTGGGCAGCCCCTTGTGGGCACGAAGCAGCAGTATCGAACCTTCTTCTTTTTCTTCTTTCGTAGCATTGGGATTGTTCAGAATCCTCTTGGCATCCGACAAGCATTGGTTACAAAGGTTTCTCTGGGCTGAATATAGTTTTTCAACCTTTGGCTTTAGTTCTTCGAATTTCTGGTTCTCGCCCTTTGGCACTGGTCCTGATATGATCAAAGGGGTTCGGGCATCATCGATCAAAACCGAGTCGACCTCATCCACAATCGAATAGTGATGTTTGCGCTGAACCAGGTCACGTTGACTGATAGCCATATTATCGCGCAAATAGTCGAATCCAAATTCATTGTTCGTTCCATAGGTCACATCAGCCATGTAGGCTTTGCGGCGTCCGTCAGAGTTGGGTTGATGTTTGTCGATACAATCCACACTGAGTCCATGAAATTCGAAGATAGGTCCCATCCATTCCGAGTCACGTTTCGACAAATAGTCGTTCACTGTGACCAGGTGGACCCCTCTGCCTGTTAAGGCATTCAGGAACACTGCAAGGGTGGCGACAAGGGTCTTTCCTTCACCGGTTCCCATTTCAGCGACTTTTCCCTGATGCAGAACAATACCGCCGATCAGCTGTACATCGTAATGGACCATGTCCCAGGTAATCTGGTTTCCGCCAGCCATCCATTTATTCAGCCAGACGGCATTTTCGCCTTCAATCAGAATACTGCTTCTGATCGCTGCAAGATCGCGGTCAAAGTCGCTTGCTTTAACAACAACGCGCTCATTATCACAGAATAATCTGGCTGTAGCTTTGACAATTGAAAAAGCTATGGGAAGAATTTCATTAAGAACAGCCTCCAGTTTATCATCTATCTTTTCTTCGAGTTTATCGATTTCAAGATAAATCTTTTCACTTTCCTGAATATCAACCGTATCCACAAGTTCTTTCAATTCAGCAATCCGGTCTTCTTCAGGTTTAATCCTTTCCTGAATCAAAGCCTTTATCCGGGCTGATTCTGCTCTCAGTTCATCGTTTGACAATAAACCAATGCGTTCATACTCCTTCTTGATTAGTTCAACCAATGGAGCGATCTCTGTCATATCTTTGTCGACTTTGGAGCCGAGAAACTTTCCCAGTATTTTGTTTATAAATGCCATTATGAGGATTTTAATTAATCAAAAATATTAAGTCACAAATGTAGTTATAATGTTTAAATCACGAATTGGTTTTTTACGATTATCATGCCAAGGGATAAAACGCTGAAAGATCGGCCAGAATTGCATTTTAAAGCCAAATAACTGCCAATAAATCAGGAAAAAACAACAATTTAAACGCTGGTGGATGTCATATCTGGTCCTGGAAGAACTTTTGAATCCTGAATTATTGATTTACATTTGTACTGTAAATGCAAAAATTTAGACATGTACGACTTCTCAAATCATTGTTTTGTATGCGGATTAGAGGTTGATTCTGATAGCTCCCGCAAGCATAAACAGTTCAATCTGCCTGTTTGTGACGATTGTTTTGGCACAGACCGTGAAAAGTTAGCCGTTTCTAACCTATTGGAGGGAATGGCTGATGGTTTTGTCTGCGGATGTATATGAAATCATAAATTATCATACCATGGAATTTGACATGCTCATCCGCAAAAGATTTTCAGTCAGGTCGTTTACCAATCAGAAAGTGGATCGGAATACCCTTCTTGAGCTCCTTGAAGCTGCACGAATGGCGCCTTCAGCAGCCAATTTCCAGCCCTGGCATTTTATTGTTATTACTGAACCTGATTATCTGGCAGAAATACAACAGGCATATCCAAGAGCCTGGTTTAAGGAAGCCCCTGTTTGCATCGTCGTCTGTTCTGATCATTTGCTGTCATGGAAACGTAAGCCGGATGGGAAAGATTATGCTGATGTAGATCTGGCTATTGCAATCGATCACCTGATGTTAAAAGCCACTGACCTGGGTCTTGGAACTTGCTGGGTATGTAATTTTGATGTCGCAATTGCCCGTAAAAAACTTCAATTACCCGATCATATTGAACCCCTGGCAATGATTCCCCTCGGGTATACCGAATCGCAAGCGCCTGTAAAAGTGAGGAAACCCCTTTCAGAGATAGTACATTGGGAGAAATTTTCTTCAGAATAATCTGTATTTTACTGTTTTCTTCTACTGTTCCGATTAAGGATTGGCCCTTATCTGTTTCATACCACTGTCATACCTCTTTCATACCTCTTTCAGTACAAATTCGTAACAAATTCGAAACAAATACGTAACAAATTCGAAACAAATTCGAACAGCTACGAATTTGTTACGAATTTGTTACGAATTATATTCGAATTTGTTACGAATTTGTACTGAAAGAGGTATGACAGTGGTATGACAGTGATACGACAGTGGTACGACAGTGGTACGATACATTCCTATCGGGAAAGCCTTGGGATAAGGTACCGTTACTAAAGAAAACAAAGGAAAATCGGAGTATTGGTAGAAATTTACAATCCTTTAAATTCCTGAATGTATTTTTCCAGACGGTTCAATCCTTCAATGATGTTTTCGAGGGAACTGGCATACGAGAACCGCAGGTAACCTTCACCATTATCGCCAAAATCGATGCCGGGGGTAACTCCTACATGTGCTTTTTCAAGGATATCAAAAGCCAGTTTATAGGAGTCTGAAGACAGATGGCGGGCATTTACAAAAACGTAGAAGGCCCCGGTCGGCTCAACAGTTAAATGGAAGCCCAATTCGCGCAAACGCCTGATCATATATATACGCCGTTCGTTGTAAATATTCTTCATGCGTTCAACATCCTCATCAGCTTCGCGCAAGGCAGCAAGACCAGCCCTTTGAGCCACTGATCCGGCACAAATAAACAGATTTTGCTGAAGCTTTTGCATGGGCCGTACAAATTCCTCAGGAGCAATGACATAGCCAAGACGCAGACCGGTCATGGCATACAGTTTTGAAAATCCATTCAGTACAAAAGCTTTACGGGTATATTCCAGAATGGAATGCGCCCTCCCTTCATAAACCAGGCCGTGATAGATCTCGTCAGAAATAATGTAAGGTGAAAACCTGGCAATTGACTGCAGGGTTTCAGCAGAAAGAAGATTTCCGGTAGGGTTCATCGGACTGTTAATCAGAATTGCTTTTGTACGTTCAGTAATTGCAGAACGGATATTTTCAGGGCGATACTGAAATCCATCCGCTTCAAGAACAGGCACTTTAACCATTTTAGCGCCGGAAAGACTGATGAAATTCGGATAACAGGCATATCCGGGGTCAGAAAGGATGATTTCATCGTCGGGATTGCAAAGGGCATACAAAATCATCAAAATTGCAGGCGAAGTGCCTGAGGTGACCAGTATTTGTTCAGGAGAAACCTGTACTCCGTAGTTTTTGAGATAGCTGTTGCAAATTTCCTGTCTCAGTTCAGGATCGCCCAGGCTGTGGGTATAGTGGGTCCTGCCTTCGGTCATGGCCAATTCGCTGGCTTTTTTTACGCAGGAAGGAATATCAAAGTCGGGTTCGCCTACTTCGAGATGGATAATGTGAATACCTTGATTTTCAAGAACAGAGGCCCGTTCAAGGACTTCCATGACTATAAAGGGGGTTATATTGCGGGCTTTTGCAGAAATCATTTTAGTTTTTTATTTGTTATACCGAAAGTAATCAAGAAATGGCAATTATGGACGTATTGTAAAAATAAAACAGCTTCATCTCAATTTTAAAATTGAAATTAATTAATTTTACGAAAACTCTTTAGAATATTAAGTTCCTCAGATATGAAGAAAACCGTATTGATTTGCGTTTTCGCTTTAGGAATTGCTCTGGGCGCCTATTCACAGAAGAATGCCAAACCGATTATTTCATCACATAATTTCAGCAACAAAACGGAATTGTGGGAATCCATCGGAAACGGAATTCTTAATTATCAGGCCGATGTGATGTATATCTATGGAAAGCTTTATGTAACCTCTTTGATGCCCGACAGCGCCAACCACAAACTACCAACCTTAACGGATGCATACCTCTACCCTCTTTACAATCAGTTTAAAAAGAACAAAGGTGAAATTCTTCCGGGTTATTCAGGAGATGTGTTCCTGATCCTGAATTTCACCACCCAACCGCTGCAGATATACAAACAACTGGCTGCAGAAATGCGTCCGCTTAGCGAAATGTTAAGCTTCAAAATCGAAGGAACTGATCACATTGGAAAGTTACGGATTCTGATTAAGGACAAGACCCAACTAGATAAAATAAATGGGATTAAGCCTGGTTTCCTGGGCCTGGTAGGTAATGCGAGCGATATTGATAAAAATGTTGATTCAGGTCAAATGCCTTTGATTGAAGTTGATTTCAGTGATATTACCAATTGGAAAGGAACAGGGAACATTCCGTTTGAGGATTTCATGAAGATCAAGGACCTGGTTACCAAGGTTCATGCCCAGAAGAAGAAGATCAGCCTGATCAACTGTCCTGAAAATAAAACAGTTGCCGACCTGATTCTGACATCAAAGGTTGATTTCATCAACACTCCCGAAGCTTTACGAATGGCAGGATTCTTCGAAGTAACCAAATAGATTATACTTCTTTATTGTTCATTTATATTTTATGGGACATAGGCTACTTTACCAACAATTGAGCGTCCTCCAGCATTCAACCGTACGAAATAAATGCCATTTCTCTTTCCTGAAAAGTTTAATCTTACATTATTTGGATCGGTGATGATGGTCTCTACTTCCAGTTTTTTCCCCATCAGATCATAGACCTCAATAGCTTCAGTAAAATCAATGCTATCCCTGGTTTTTATATCTAGTAATGAATTGCCGTAAAGTGGGTTTGGAAAGAAGCTGACTTCCTGCGAATTAGTTTTGACTATACTGTTTATAAGCGGATCATCAATGTCACAGGCATTCAGTTCGGCAAGCAAGGCAGAACCATTACCGTTAAGGTTTTGTGAATTGTAGATTGACCAGCCTGACTGATTTTTAAGGAAGTAACTGTTAGTGGAATCAGCTTTTCGATTGGCCATGTAAACGACTAATGAATCGCCTGCCTGTAATTCAGAAATGTTGTATGAAATGAAAAAATTTCCCTGGGTATTTACCGGAGTTTGAAACGAAAGGTAATTCATTGCATTAGTGTAGAATTTGCTGATGTCAAACTTTTCTGAGTAAAGTAATGTTTGGGGAAAATTAGTTCCGCTATATATCTGAATATTAATCAATGAAGTTCCATTCGACGGATTGGTTTTCGCCTTTGCAATGCCAAGCGAAATACCTTGAATTACACAGTTTTTGGAAAATTTGTATTGTTCGGCAAACTCAGTAAATCCAGCCTGATTCGAACCGCTATAGTAACCCTTTTTTGTTAAGCCACTCATGATCGGAATAGTTGCATGGGTGTCACTATTTGTAAAATTGGTATAAGGTTGACAAAGAGTCTTTCCCGAATTGATATACATCCCGTTTAATTTTGTAACACCTGAGTTCAGAGGATCAAGCCAGGCCTTCAGTTGTTTGCTGGCTTCCGGTCTGTAATTCCATGACAAGGCAAATTTTTCAAAAAAGTCATTATTGGGTTGTGAACAGGTTGCCGACCCACCTGTAAGAGTACCTACAAGTTGTTTATTCTGGTCAAACAATGGCGCACCAGACGAACCTTGTTCAGTAACCCCCACATCCCATTTCAGAATATTCCAAAATGCTTTAGGTCTGTAACTGTCGCTAAAACTGTTTGATACTGCAGGTAAGTAGTCAAGGGAGACCTTTTTCAAATCTCCAAGCGGATGATGAATACAGCTTGATGAAGCAGGCGGTGTATTCGTCCGGTTCCAACCTACCAACCAGGGCCTGTAATTGTATGGAGGAATATCATTTAAGCGAAGAAGAGCAAAATCAAGGCTATCGAACGAAGCTTTTAATGAGCCCCCGGAAAGTGAGCGGTTAATATCACCATCGGTAGAGGGATTATTCTGCGAACAGTATGGCATCTCATAATTGAAAAGGAAGACTGATGCTTCAGCCTGTGTCTCACTGCCTATGCAATGAAAAGCCGTCAGAATATATGGAACGCCATCCTGAGCGGTGTTATTAACCATGCTTCCGCTGCAAATTTCAGTGCCTTCAATAATAATCCGGCAAATGGCATCGCGGTTATTCTCATCGCCGTTAGCTACATCACAATTCACATTTTTATTGCATGATCCTGAAATACCAAGCGGACGATGTACGCCGTCGCCTGAAATGCCGATAAAATCGTGGGCAACCTTAGTAATCAGGAATTCACCACGAAAGGAAACTCCTACAGGTTCTTCATATTGCACAATCAATTCGTCGCCCGAAACAGGTTCAATAGCAAGTACCTTTGCGGCTGTATTATTCACGGAGGTATAGGCCCCTTTTACTTCACCCGTAGCGGAGCTGATCAGAAATAACCTGGCTCCTTCGGGCAGTCTGAATTGATTCAGGATCAGATTGAGCGAGTAGGCTCCGGTGGAACGGATTCGTAATTGCCAGACATTCACTTCAGTAGTGTTATACCATTTGCCGCAATTATTTGGAGAAAGAGCTACATCAAAGGAATGAGCAAACCGAAATGGTTTTAACATACTTTCATCCGTCCGGCTATACTTGTTACGCAATACCAGGTTGTCAACGGCAGGCATAACCACCAGATCAGTAGTGACAGAAGCATATTTTTGCTTGTTAATCTGTATGGGAATTCCACCTTGCGAAATCTGTCCATATCCCATTGAAGGCAATAGAAATGCTATAAAAAACGCTACCTGATATATCTTTCCAATAGTCATACTTATATAAGCCAATATGATTCAAAAATAGAATAAAAAAACGAACACCTGCAAATTCCAATAAAAGCAATTATTTTTGATGAAAATAATAACATATATTTCCTGGATTTGATCATCAAAGTGTCAGTCTTTTCGTTGGCACGAATCCGGGCATGTTTATAAACCATGCAACTAATTAATTTACACACTCATCGGGTTAAGAATGATGGAGAAATTCAAATTCAGAATTTGTTTGCTCAGGATCTTTCTCACACCAAACCTGACTTTCTTTTTTCCGCAGGGCTACATCCATGGCACATTGAAAAGGTTAATCCTGAGGAATGTTTTGAGGCAATTGAACGGGCATCCGACCTTGAAAATATGCTTGCAGTTGGAGAATGCGGTCTTGATCGATCAATTTCAACCGACTTCTCATTACAGGAGCACTGTTTCAAGAAGCAGATTCAGATTGCAGTCAATAAAAACAAACCATTGATTATTCATTGTGTACGGGCATATTCCGACCTTGAGAAACTAAAAAAGGAAACAAAATCTGACATTCCCTGGATTATACATGGATACCAGGGAAATTTGGAAACTACTCAGAGTCTGATAAGGCATGGATTCTATTTTTCGGTCGGGGAATCGCTTCTGAAGAATGATTCCAGACAAAAAATCCTCCGATTGATTCCTCTTGAACGCTTATTTCTGGAAACAGATGACCGTGATCTTTCAATTCAACAAGTTTACCTGATGGCAGCTCAAATGCTGATATTGGATGAAAGAATTCTCGGGAAAGTAATCTTCAACAACTTCAGAACATTATTTGGAGCGGTTCAACTGAACCTTTAAGTCATTATCAGCTATTAACCATCCGGTTGTACATTCAATTATCAAGACTGATAATAAGGTATTTAACGAGACATCCCGCCACTTTACAATTATTTAACTTCGTTTTACCTAAACATTTTACAAATAGCATTGTCTATATTAAAAATCTATTTATGTTTGCAGTCCATTGCATCAGGTTATCGAATATGAATCATTCAGCAAAAAACAGTATTTGTCGTGTTTCCCAGACTTTGGGTTACAGTGATTCTATGATGTGCGGTATGTCTATGATAATGCGCCAGCCTTCAGGCGGTGTGATTATTCATGTTGTTTGAAGGCTGAAACCCAGGCATTTTTCCCAATTCTTACTTTAAAATCTTATTATCATGTCAAATTGTGTCATACGATTTGGCGGAACCAGTTTATCTAAATTTCCTGTTCTGGAAGCTTTTGCAAGCCTTTTATCAGAATCAGTGAATGATGATATTGTAATTGTTTCTGCCATTCCTGAATTACAAAAAACGATTGAACAAGGTCTGGATTTGCTGACAAGTAATGCAGCCAATTCTGATTTGATTATCAGTCAGATAAACAATACAATATGCCAGAAATTACTGGTATTTCAGCAATCAGTGCCTGATGAGAATCTACAAAAAGAACTGACTACGCTGCATAATTTACTGAAAGGCATCGAATTTACAGGTGATTTTTCCCTTTCGCTTAAGGATCAGGTAATCAGTTATTCTGAACGAATCACAGCAGGCATCCTGCATCAGTTTCTAAGTGATAAACAAATTGTTTCAAACCTGATCTTTCCAGAGGATATCGGACTGATTGTTACCGAAGAATTCGGAAATGCCAGCATCATCTATGATGAATCAACCGCATTGAAAGATGCAATTCCCAAAGGCGTTACACTCATACCCGGATCATATGGTATCTCTTCCGGTGGAAAAATTGTCAGGCTGGGGAAACAATCAGCCGATTATTCTGCAGCCGGAATTGCACGAATTCTCGGGGCAGATATGCTTCAGCTCTGGGAACTGGATAAAGAATTCAGAACCTCTGATACAGAATTTATTCCTGAATCAACACTCATTCCCCGCTTGACGTATGATGAAGCATCTGAATTATCCTATTTCAGCGAACTTTCAATCCATCCGCGTATTGTGGAGCCATTAATCAGTCAACACATTCCGATTCATGTATTCCGCCTTGTCAATAATGGAAAAGAACTTTCAACAATTATCAATTCAGAATCAGTTGTATTGGAGAATGTAGTAAAAAGTGTAGTACACACAGAGGAAATTGCAATCCTGAAATTAAACGGACCCGGTGTTGGCTTTAAACCGGGAATTCTGGCTAAAGTAACCACTGCTTTTCACCAATCGGCAATAAATATCCGATCAGTCATTACCTCCCAGGTAAGTATTAATATAATATTGAATAAAAACGAAATCGGAAAAGCGCTTCAGATTTGTACACAACTGGCGCTCAGTTCTGTCAGTGAGATCATCGTTGAAGATCATGTGTCGCTGATAGCAATTGTCGGACACGGAATGCAACAACATCATGGTGTCTCAGCCAAACTCTTTACTGCCGTTGCACTGCACAAGATCAATGTTTTACTAAGCGGGTCAGGTGCTTCAGACCTGGTAAGCTATTTAATTGTTGATCAAAAGGATACGCGCAAAGCCATTACCGAAATTCATAACATATTCTTTCATTAGTTTTTTAAATCCCTAAAATAAAGTATCATGACCGAAAGAAAATTACATTTTGAAACACTGCAATTACATGCAGGACAACAAGTAGATCCAACCACGCAATCACGTGCCACTCCGATCTACCAAACATCATCGTATGTATTCAAAAATGCTGAACACGCAGCAAATCTTTTTGCCCTAAAGGAGTTTGGGAATATCTATACCCGGATCATGAATCCAACTACGGATGTTTTTGAGCAGCGAATTGCAGCGCTTGAAGGCGGAGTTGCAGCCTTGGGTGTCGCTTCAGGACATTCAGCCCAGTTTCTGACCTTTACCAACATTATGGGAATTGGTGACAATTTTGTGAGTTCACCATTTCTGTATGGCGGGTCATACAATCAGTTTACGGTTACCTTCAAGAAACTTGGTATAGAAGCGCGTTTGGCTAAAGATCTTTCTATTGAAGCATTCGAAAAGCTTATTGATGAAAATACCAAAGCTATTTACCTGGAAAGTATCGGCAATCCCGGTTATGCGATTCCCGATTTTGATGCTTTTGGCGCCTTGGCCAAAAAATATGATATTCCATTTATTGTTGACAATACCTTTGGCGCTGCCGGTTATTTGGTTCGACCTATCGAACATGGTGCAAATATTGTTGTTGAATCGGCCACTAAATGGATTGGCGGTCACGGAACAACCATTGGAGGAGTAATTGTTGATGCCGGAAATTTCAATTGGGGAAATGGTAAGTTTCCAGGATTCACTGAACCTTCTGAAGGTTATCATGGTCTGAAATATTGGGATATTTTCAATTTCGACGGTCCTTTTGGAAACATTGCCTTCATCATCAAGGCACGTGTTGAAGGCCTGCGTGACATAGGCGCTTCTCAAAGTCCGTTCAATTCGTTCTTACTGCTCCAGGGACTCGAAACTCTGTCACTGCGGATGGAACGCCACATTCAGAATACATTGGCTTTGGCTAAATGGCTCGAAAAACACCCAAAAGTAGCCAGTGTAAATTATCCGGGTCTTGAAAGTAACCCATCTTATGCTATGGCTAAGAAGTATTTATTTCATGGGGCAGGAGGTGTCCTTTCATTTGATGTCAAAGGTGATAAGGATGCAGCCATTAAAGTGGTAGACAGTTTGAAACTTGTCAGCCATCTGGCAAATGTGGGTGATGCTAAAACACTAATCATTCAACCATCGGCTACCACGCATCAGCAGTTGTCTGAAGAGGCGCAAATTTCCGCAGGTGTGTATCCAAGCTCCTTGCGCGTATCCGTTGGATTAGAACATATTGATGACATAATTGCAGATTTTGAGCAAGCCTTAAATCAAATTGTTTAATTTCACAACCTTTCTTCCGGGATTTCCATCTATAGATTGAAATCCCGGATATAATCCTATTTAAATTACTTACGTCATGCCTATTAATGTTCCTGATCGGTTACCTGCAATTGAACTTCTTCAGCAGGAAAATATATTCATCATGGATGAGTCCCGTGCTTCGCATCAGGATATTCGTCCGTTAAAGATTATCATTGTCAATCTGATGCCGGTAAAAATTACCACAGAAACCGATCTGATACGTTTATTATCGAATACACCATTGCAGATCGAAATTGATTTTCTGAGAATGAAAGGCCATCAATCAAAAAACACCTCTGATGTCCATATGAAAGCATTTTACAAGACTTTCGATCAATTGAAATCAAAGAATTATGATGGTATGATCTTCACAGGCGCTCCCGTAGAAATGCTTCCCTTCAATGAAGTCACTTATTGGGATGAACTGACTGAAATATTCGACTGGTCAAAGATACATGTGACATCATCCATGTTTATCTGCTGGGCTGCACAAGCCGGAATGCATCATTTCTACGGAGTACCCAAATATCTGCTCAGTAAAAAAATGTTCGGTGTTTTCAAACATCGGAATACAAATGATACCTTGCCAATTTTCAGGGGTTTCGACGACGAATACTATGTTCCGCATTCTCGTCACACGGAAGTCCTGGAAGAAGATATCCAGATGGTACCTGAACTGAAAATCGTTTCAAAATCAGATGAATCCGGGGTCAATATGGTAATGACTAATGATGGTCACCAATTCTTTATCACCGGACATTCCGAATATTCCAGATATACACTGGATACTGAATATAAGCGGGATATAAAGAAAAATATGCCCATTGAAATCCCTGCCAATTATTATCTGGATAATGATCCTGAAAAAGAACCTGTAATGCGCTGGAGAGGACACGCCAACCTGCTTATTTATAACTGGCTGAACTATTACGTCTATCAGGAAACCCCCTTTAATCTGGATGTTTTGGAATATGAAATCTAAACTTTAATCGATAACGGAAAACAGTGATTACTTTTCACGTAGTACAGTTTAATGTAGTCATTGCTTAAACAGGGACTTAACTATATCACCTTTTAATGATCTTAAATTCTGTTCTTCGGTTTAAAGCCCTTCCATCGTCAGTTTCATTCGAACTGATGGGACGTGAAAGACCATACCCACTGTATTTCATCCGTTGATCATCAATGCCATGATCAATCAGATACGCGTATACTTCCTTTGCTCTCGATTCCGAAAGTTTCTGGTTCATTTCCTCGCTGCCGACATTATCGGTATGCCCTTCTATCTCAATAATCAGGGTCTTGTTCAGGTTTAGAAAATCGATCAATTTCTGTAGTTCCACTTTTGACTCAGGCAACAAATCATACTTACCCGTGTCAAAGAATATATTCCGAAGAATTACTGTTCCCCCCAGCTTGATCTTTTTCATCTTTATTTCAAGAATATACGGATCGATGATATCCTTTTTTTCTTTCAATTGGAAATTGTCAGAATAAAACAAATAACCTTCCACCGATACATTAAAAGCATATTCCTTGCCTAACGGCAGACACATTAGGAATTCACCCTTTTCCCAACACGATTCACCCCTGATCACCGATTTTGAATTTTCCAGATCGGTCAACTCCACTTTGGCACAAACCGGTGCCCCTGTATCTTCATCGACCACCTTACCTTTAATATAAGAAACAGGAGAAGGACGCGCATCTTTGTAGAGCTCAAAGGAATAGATATCCATACCCTTCGAGCCAGGCCGGTCAGATGAATAATAGGCATTCTTTCCAGAGGCATCAACAACAAGTCCCTGCTCATCCTTGTATGAATTGATTGGATAACCAATATTCTGAGGTGTGGACCAAACCGAATCATTTTTTAGTCGTGAATAAAAAATATCATAACCACCAAGACCCGGCCAGTAATCGGAAGCAAAGTAAAGTGTTTTGCCATCAGCATGGATGAAAGGAGACATTTCATTGCCTGGTGTATTAATAGAATCACCCAGATTTAACGGATTGCCCCAAATAGGCATCCCCCACTGAGAAAATCCCTTCAAATTACACTTCCAGATATCCATTCCGCCTTTCCCACCCTGGCGGTTACTCACAAAATATAAAGTTTCACCGTTGGCTGAAATGGAAGGCTGCGATTCCCATGCTGGTGAATTCACCGGTTCTCCCGCATTCTGCGGAACTGACCAGACTCCATCTTTGTTTCTGGAAAAATAAATATCGCAACTGCCCCTTCCGTCGCTTCGGGTACAAGCAGTAAAAAACAACAATTTCCCATCTGTTGAAATAGTCTGTGCACCCTCGTTATATATGGTATTGATGGAAGTTAACGGTTCGCTGGGCTGCCAGACATTATCTACAAGTTGTGAAGTGTAGAAATCTTCCTGGGCAAGGGAACGTCTTTGAACAGTTGATTCTTTTGAACCAACCAGCCTGGTAAAAATAAGCGTTTTCCCGTCTACGGTGATACTTGGCCAATATTCGTCATCTTCAGAATTAATATTTGGACCCAGATTTATGGACTTGAATGGAACGGGATGCTTTAACAATTTTACAGCACCCATGCATTTTTCTGCATTTTGGCGGGCCTTGGCCGCAAATGGAGCAGTTTGATCCACTCGTCTGAGATAGTTTTGATACGCATCATAGGCTCTTTGATAGAATCCCGAACGATAATAAGAATTAGCCAGGACGTAGTATAATTTGGGAGTATTTTCCGGATCAAACCTTAGGGCACCTTCAATCGAACGAATCTGGAGTCTGGTCGAGTCCAGCTCCTGGTATATATCAGATTTCAACAGGTATGCATCAAGGAAACAGGAATCCAAAGCTAATATATTATCCAATAGATTCAGCGACTTGTCGTATTGTTTGCTTTCAAAGGCCAGTTTGGCCTGGCCGAACAATTTCACGGCTTTTTTCTCATCTGTTGGTGAACTCTGTGCAAATAAGATCCTGCAAACTAACATAAATAATAACACAAGATATTTTTTCATGGCTATTGTATTGCGTCAGCGATTTCAAAACTAATTCTAATTTATCGGATTAAATACGAACTTTTAATTTAATTCTATCGTACCAAAAAACGATTTTACGTATAAACCATAATAATCAGTGTATCAGTCTGTCAATAATTATCTAAAAATATTTTTTCCCGGCAAAAGTCTTGTTTATTTATTTTTTTTTCTAAGTTTAACCAACGAATACTAACGATATGTATAAACTTTTAAAAATTTAATTATCAAACTTTTAGATTTTTCGAGATGAAAACAAACAAGAATCTGAAAATTACAAAGAGAGGTGTTGAACCTTTGAAGGCAGACAATGATTCTATTAAAAATGCCAAATTGCTAAAGGATAAGAGCTCTAAACGAAGATTATCTATTTACGACGATTTTGCGGATGAAAATCTTGATGAACTTGACTATAAATACAGCGACGATGTCTATGAAGAAGAATAATATTTAAATATAAAATACAAATGCAACCCAAGGGGTTGGCATTATCGGATAACATTAAGGGACCTTTTCAGGGTCCTTTTTTATTGGACCTTTTTGTTCTTTAATTCTATTTTTTCAATCGTGCCGTAATAGCTGATCCACCTGCGGTTTCGAAAGTTAATGGTCAGATCGGCAAACCCGTTCAGGCTGGCCGACAACTTAATCGAATAGGAATCCTGTGAATCGGCTAATTCTGTAGAAATCAGAAATAACTTCTTTCGTTCGTTCCACTTCCTGTCGATGTTTTTGGCTGATAATTCAAAATTCACACCTCCCGAACCTCCGTAGGATGCTATATATGCTCTTCCATAATAAGGCAAATAGGCCTTAACCTGAAGACTGTCAAAAACCAATTGGTAATTGGATGAAAGATTATTGAAGCTACCCAACTCTGAATTAGCAGTCCGCGCAATAAACCTAAATCTGCCGCTTTGAATCAGCTCAGCCATTTCAAACTGTGCTTTGGCTCTTTTTTCCTTTTTGCTATCCGGATTAAAACCGATACTAACCAGAACAAAGGCTACTAAAACAATTATGCTGATTCGTTTCATTTTGACCTCATCTATGAATTAAACTGGTTATTATTACGAAGTCAAAACGTATCTGGTTACTCAAAACGGTCAGGAATTATGCCTTCACTACATTTTGAGGATTACCTGAAATATATAATCTCAAATTATCGACTGTAATATTCATTAAACGTTTGCGGGCTTCAATAGTTGCCCAGGCAATATGTGGAGTGATAAAACAATTACAGGCTGAAATCAGTGGATTATCAGGTAAGGGGGGCTCTGTGGACAGCACATCCAGGCAGGCGGCAGCTATCAGTCCAGAATTCAATGCATCGGCCAGATCTTGTTCATTGATCAACCCTCCCCTGCCTGTATTGATGAGGACGGCAGAGGGCTTCATTGTTCGAAGGAGTTCCCGGTTCACAAATTCATTATTCTCTGGCGTAAGCGGACAATTCAGGCTAATAAAATCACTTTCTGCAAATACTTCCTTTTGGCTCTTCTGGGTCATTCCTTCAGGTACATCAGACTTCACCGACCGGTTTTTAAAGATAACCTTCATTCCAAAAGCCAGACCAATTTCAGCTACTTTACGGCCAATTTGCCCAAAACCAACAATTCCGAGCGTTTTTCCGCTCAGTTCAATTTGCAACGATTCACGGAACGTAAAATCCTTGCTATTCGTCCATTTTCCCTCTTTCACCGAATTGGTATGCAATTCAACCCGATTGGCCACATTCAGAATATGTGAAAATACCAATTGAGCCACCGAATCGGTACTGTACGCAGGTATATTGGTGACCACAATATGTCGTTCATTTGCTGCCGATACATCAACCACATTATAGCCTGTTGCTGTGACTCCGATATATTTTAAAGCAGGCAACTGTCCAATTAAGGACTTATTAATCAGAACCTTGTTGGTTATGATCACTTCGGCATCGCTGATTCTTCCGTATACTTCTTCGGAACTGGTACGGTCATAAATCTGACAATCGCCCAGACTGGCTAAATTCTCCCATGACAGGTCGCCCGGATTCAGGGCGTATCCATCCAATACTACTATCTTCAATGTTTCTGATTTAATGTTAGGTAAAGGAAATTCAAAAATCGCAATTAATCAAGTCCCTGTTATCTTTCCTTCTGACGATTTCGGTAAAAACATTCGGTCTGGCTGCATAAATCACAGGTATATTTCCTGAATTTAACACCCTTGCCTATACCGATAAATCCACTCACCGATTTAATGGGTTGCATCAGGGCAGAATCAGTCAGGCTTATTCCACAACACTGATCCGGAAAAAATGAGAACAACTTGTGCTGTTCACCAACATTCCACTGGCAATATCCGGGACTATAGCGATTTGTAATCACTTCACCAAACATGGCCGCCATTTCCCGGACTTCCTGGTGAATCTTATCCGCAACGGCTTCAACGGTGAGTGATCCCAGAACATTATAGACATAGCCCAGAACAGGATCATCGCCCAGGAGTAAATTTTGAGCAAGCTCACTGATTTCCTTACCGGCGGTACAGGCAAACAAGACGACAGATTCGGAATTCCGCAGTTCTTTGGCGACAATTCTGCCAACAGCAAATTCAACACCTTCAATAATCAGGGTATCTTTGTTTTCAGAGAACCGGATATCAGTTGACCTGTAGAAAACTCCCCTGAGATCGCTCAGAGTTTCCGCCTTTTTCATCGTTTCCTTAAGATATTCAGAGAAAGGTTCAGGAAGAACAGCATCGGCATACCCTAGAAGAACATTTATATCCCTGGGATTTACATCGATTTCATTGAATGAATAGGTAATTTCTTTTATCATGAGTTACAAAATGAGTCAAATAATTTTTGGAAGGATTGTTTCTCTGTAAAGTTTCCAATGATTACAAATTCAGTTGGTGAAGCAAAGAAATCAATTTCCTGAAGCGTCACCCGATCAAAACTCCCCTGAAGAAATACTTTTTGGTTCTCCGCCAGATTCACATAGCCCTTACACCGTATACATCCTGAAATAAGCTGTGCAAGAAATTCATCCAACTTCTCAGATCTGATCGTTCGGGTACTCTTAATGACCTGCGATTCAAGATCGGGCCGCCCATCTTCTGTTACTTCATGGACAGGCATAAATTTCATCGTTGGTTTCCCCTGTTCAAATACTATGCGGGCAAATGAAGTCAAAATGATACTTGTAAACGGATTCAGCTTTCTGATCTGCATTTCCAGCCCCTCATACTTTGGGTCTGCAAGGTCTGTCTTATTGATGATAACCGTATCACAATGCGGATCTGGTGATTAATCCGGGTCTGTATACTTGAAATCCTTTTGAAATTGACTGCGTCAACAAGGCACCATACACGGTCGAGATATACCTTTTGTTTTAGTTTTGGAGATTGCAAAATCTGTCCGATACTCAGCGGATCAGACATTCCGGAGGCTTCCATGATTAATTCATCAGGATGAACCTGGTCAATAAATTCCGAAAGTGAATCAACAAAACTCCCCAGCAGGCAAACACAGAAAACAGAACCGTTATTCACTTCCAGGATTTCAAACCCCGGATTATTCTGCTCAAGTTCGATCCGGTCAACATTAAGCTCAGAAAATTCATTCTGAATAATGCCAATCCTTCGTGAACCTGAAAATTCATTCATATAGTTTTTCAGGAAAGTCGTTTTACCGCTTCCCAGAAACCCCGTTACCAACTGTAAAGGTATTGCTGACATTTATTTTTCCTTATTCCCTTGTCCTTTTTTCCTTCTCCATGCTCCATGCTCCTTTCTCCCTTCTCCCTGCTCCCTGCTCCCTGCTCCTTACATGCTTTTCACGACCTTCTGCACCTTGAAAATATGATCAGGTGTGGTCCCGCAGCATCCTCCGATAATATTTGCCCCCGCTTCGATGATCTCTTTTACCCGCCCGGCCATATCTGACGGAGTTTCAGGAAAGGTCGTTTCTCCATCACAATAATGAGGCATTCCGGCATTGGCATGGATTAGTATTGGAATAAGCGGGTTAACCTGCCTGATTTCCTTTACGATTCCAATCATATCGGCAATTCCGTTTCCACAATTGGCTCCAATCACCGAGGCACCGGCTTCAATGAGTGTTTCAGTCATTTCGGTGGGCGAGATTCCCATCATAGTGCGGTATTCTCCACTGAGTATTTTATCAAAAGTCATGGTGCAAATCACTTCGCAGCCTGTATTTTCTTTGGCAGCTTTCACTGCGATGCGGGCTTCTTCCAGGTCGGTCATGGTTTCAATCACTATAGCATCGACACCGCCGGCTTCAAGTGCCATAGACTGTTCTTTAAACGCATCATATAAATCACTTTCAGAGACTTCTTCCATCATGAGCAGCTTGCCGGTCGGACCAACAGATCCCAGTACAAAATGCTCTGATCCTGCAGCTTTCCTGCTGATTTCAGCGGCAGCCTTATTGATTTCGTAAACACGGTCTTCCAACCCGTAATTCTTCAGTTTAAACCAGTTCCCGCCAAAGCTATTGGTTTCAATCATATCTGCTCCGGCATCGACATAACTCTGAGCAATATTATAAACATCTTCAGGTCTCTGAATATTCCACATTTCGGGACATTCCCCGGCGGTCAGTCCTTTTCTCTGGAGAAATGTTCCCCAGGCCCCGTCAGAAACCAGTACCCTGCCTTTTTGTATTTCCTGAATGATCTTGCTCATAGCTATTGATAATTTGAATTTAACAGCGCCTAAAGATAAGGGATTTGATAACAAACAAAATCAGACGCTTCTAACTTTTAGTGCTCATCTGCCCGATCGGTTCATAGTTCAGGCAAATTTGACGTTTAAATACTCTACGATACCTTGTGGATCGGGCGAATAATTGTCGGCGCCGATCTTGGCACAGAAATTACTGTTTACAGGCGCTCCACCAATTGTTACAATTGTTCCGGGTACTGCTTCCTTGATTTCACGGGTTATTTTTTCCATGTTTACCATCGTAGTAGTCAGCAATGCCGACAAACCAACCACTGAATCCGGGTTTTCCTTCACTGCAGCAATAAACTTTTCGGAACTCACATCGGTGCCTAAATCGACAACCTTGAAGCCATTCCCTTCAACCATCATCCCAACAAGATTTTTGCCGATATCATGCAAATCGCCCAGAACAGTACCGATAATAAACGTTCCTTTTTGTTTGGCGGCACCCGAAAGAAAATGAGGTTTCAGATGAAGCATGGCTGTACTCATCGCTTTGGCTGACATCAGCACCTGGGGTACAAAGACCTTATTCTCACGAAACTTTACTCCTATCCGCTCCATCCCCGGCATTAATCCCTTTGTTAAGACATCCTGCGGATTCACTCCTTCGTCCAAAGCCTTGCACGTAAGTTCGTCGGCACCATCCTGACCCTTCATTTGCGGCGGATAGGGAGAAGCCAGGTTAATCTTACCAAATTCGATGCATTCCGATAGTTTAGTTAAAAGTTCATTCATGATTTATGGTTTTTGTGATTTGAGTCTTCAAATGTATGAGGATCTTTCTCAGTAAAAAATAGTATTTTCTTTGATAAAGATGTAAAATATTACTTTCTTACATCGTTCAATTCATTTTACATGATTATTAAAAAACGCTTTTTCAAAGTACCCGTTTACATTGTCGCAGAACAACAGGCTGATCCTCTTACAAAAGACCTGTATTTATGCGAGTTGGCCGAAATCATGATTAATCGGGACACCTTATGGTCCGAAAACGTCAAATTGGATAACCACCTTTTGATTTTTTGTACACGGGGAGAAGGCATTGTGCAAATTGCCGATGATCTTGTTCCGTTCTGCCAAAACCAGTATTGCATCATTCCTGAAGGATTTACCGTTAAGATTCAAACCGGGACAAGCGATCCGTCTGTCTTTTATTTCTGTAAATTCAATGGTGAGAAAAGTAAAATCATGGAAAAGGATTTTACCGTCGTACGCGATCTTATTCCTTCGGTCGACAACATGGTAGCTAACCGGATCATGCTGTTCGATGAGCTTTTCAATAACCTGACGAAAGGATTTTTTAATGCCAATTACAAATACATTAACCTGACCTTCGGACATCTGCTGGCCACATTCATCTATGCCAGCAAGACCAGCGATGATTTTCTGGAAGAACAAAATCCCGGAATTAACCGTGCCATACAGTTCATGGAACAAAATCTCGATAAAAAACTCATCCTTAACGACATTTCCGATGAAGCCGGTTATTCGCCCTCCTACCTCACCACCTTGTTCCGAAAGAAAACAGGCTACAGTCCGCTTAGTTATTTCTCACACCTGAAAATCAGCAAAGCCAGTGAGTACCTCGACTTCAGCAAGTTTAAAATCAAGGAAATATCCTTCATGCTCGGCTATTCCGATCCATACTATTTTTCGAAGGATTTCCAGAAGAAAATCGGCCTCTCACCCCGAAACTACCGCAAACGGGTTGTTGGGAAAAATTAGTCTTGATTGTGATAAAATACAATTTCACAATATCCTTCTACTTGTTTTTTCGTATAAAAATATATGTACTTTTGGATGACTTAATGGAGATGATAATATGGACGAAGCAATAAAACTTACCCTTCCTGCACGCTTTAGTCAGGTGGTACAAAAATTCGGAACCCGCAATTCACTTTCACTGTTCATTGATAGATCTTACTTATTTGGGTTTTTGCATTAACCGGGTCAATTGGTCTTGCAGGGTTTGTTTATCAGGCAGGTAAAGCTGGTACTTACTTACAAACAGTTGTGAGCTAATGTTATGTAAGGCGTATTTTACCAGCAAATCATCTTTTTCCTTTGCCAGTACAATCCCGATGGGCGGGTTATCGCCTTCAGTGTTTTCTTCGTTTTCGAAGTACCCCAAATACATGTTCATCTGACCTACATCTTCATAACCGACCTCTTCCTTTTTAAGGTCAATCAATACAAAACATTTGAGAATACGGTGGTAAAATACCAAATCTACACGGTAAGGTTTGTTCCCCAACACAATACGGTATTGCCGTCCTATAAATGCAAATCCCTTTCCCAATTCGAGCAGGAAGTTTTGCAGATGATCTATCAGGCGCGTTTCGAGTTCGCTTTCACTTAGGTGGGTTGGCTCCGGAATTCTCAAAAAATCAAGAATATACGGATCTCGAATAATATCCACCGGCTTTTCAATCACCTGCCCTTTCTGTGCCAATTTTAAAATACCCGCTTTATCCTTTGAGGCAGCTAAACGAAGAAATAAAGAAGCCTTTTTTTGACGTTTAAGTTCCGGGATTGACCATTTCTCATTGATTGTTTGCTGAAGGTAAAAACTACGTTCCAATTTATCTGAAATCTTTAGCAACTCCACGTAGTGCGACCAACTTAATAAGTGAGAAGGCTTCTCACTTATTGGGAATTCAAGGTAGAAAAGTCGCATGTAAATAAGATTACTCCTGCTAAAACCCTTGCCTAAATTAATTGACAAATCACTTGAAAGCTTATCAATAAGCGATTTGCCATATTCAGCTCGTTGTTTGCCCTCTTGTTCAAATTCAACAATGTATTGCCCTATTTGCCAATAGGTTTCCACCAAATTGGAATTTACAGCCATTACCGCATTCTTCTGCCCCTGCAAATAGGTTTCAGAAATCTGGTGAATCAGTTGGTCATAGTCTTTCATTTCAGTAACTTCCATACAAATTCTTTTAAAATGGTGATTTCATTCTGGTTTTCTAAACTTTGCCATTCAAATTAAATATTGAGCATATAATGGTATATTCACAAAGGCGATTTGGTTCAATAATTCAAAATTACGAAATCATCGTTTAATAAGAATTTATTTCCGTATCTAATTTCATTTTGAATTCAACTTTCAAACTTCGTTTATATCCCGCATTAAAATAAAAAGAACACCCCATTAAAATTTTTGATCCTGCGTATTACCCTGAACCCATTTTTTTCGTATAAAAATATATGTACTTTTGAAATACTTAATGGAGATGATAAAATGGACGAAGCAATAAAACTTACCCTTCCTGCACGCTTTGGTCAGGTGGTACAAAAATTCGGAACCCGCAATTCACTTTCACTGGTTGGTGAAAAACCCATTACATACAATGAGCTGGACCAAAAAATCAAGGCACTGATCCTTCAATTGGAAGAACTGGACATTCAACCCGGCGATAAAATTGCCCTGTTAGGTTCTGGTATGCCCAACTGGGGTATTGCCTATTTCGCCATAACATTTATGGGAGCCGTTGCTGTTCCATTGTTGCCCGATTTTCTGCCATCTGAAATCGAGAACATCATCAATCATTCCGAATCAAAAGCCATCTTCGTTTCCGAAAAACTGACAGTCAAACTGGAGCTGATTGTCGCCGACACCTTGATTCACCGCATTAGAATGGAGGATTTTTCAGTCATTGAAAGTCCTGTTTTACTTCCTATTGACCTGGCTGATCAAACTCTTAAAAACCTTTACGAGGTACAGGAAGATGATCTTGCAGCAATCATTTATACTTCAGGCACTACGGGTAAATCCAAGGGCGTGATGCTGACCCACAAGAACATCTGTATTAATGTTGAACAGACAAAATGCGTCAGGCTGGTGAACGAAAACGACCGTTTCCTGTCCATTCTGCCCCTGTCGCACACCTACGAAAATACATTGGGTTTTGTGATGCCCATGCTGAGAGGCTCGTCCGTTTATTACCTGGGCAAGCAGCCTACCCCGTCGGTTTTGCTTCCGGCTTTGCTTGAAGTGAAGCCTACCATGATTTTTACCGTTCCACTGATTATTGAAAAAATCTACCGCAGTAAAATCCTGCCCGTCTTCACCAAAACCTGGACGATACGGCAACTCTACCAGGTGCCGTTTATCAGGAAGCAATTAAACCGTATGGCCGGGAAAAAGCTGATGGCTACCTTTGGCGGCAAGCTTGAATTCTTTGGTATCGGCGGGGCCAGGCTCGACCGTAATGTGGAGAAATTCCTGATCGAAGCCCGTTTCCCTTACAGTATCGGTTATGGCTTAACCGAAACCGCCCCTCTCCTGGCTGGAATGAAGGTATACGATTTCCGTCTTCAGTCCACAGGACCTGCCATTACAGGAGTAGAGTTGAAAATCAATCATCCCGATCCAAAGAACGGCGAGGGTGAAATCTGGGCCAGAGGCGCCAACGTGATGAAGGGTTATTACAAGGAACCCGAACTGACCGCCGAAGTGATCACTCCCGAAGGCTGGTTTAAAACCGGTGACCTGGGTGCATTCGATAAAAACGGGAACCTATTCATCCGCGGACGTTTAAAAAACATCATCATTGGGGCAAGCGGCGAAAACATTTATCCCGAAGAGATTGAATCGGTCATCAATAATTATCCCGATGTGCTCGAATCTCTGGTTGTTCAGAAAAAAGGCAAGCTGGTGGCTCTGGTTCATCTGAACATGGAAGAGCTTCAGTCCAAATATTCTGAACTCATCGAAAAAGGCTCCAAGCAGGCCGAACAGAAGATGAATGAGCTCCTGAAAGAACTTCAAAACTACATAAACGAAAACGTCAATAAATTTTCGCAGGTTCAAATGATGCTCATTCAGTCCGAACCTTTCCAAAAAACAGCCACTCAAAAGATCAAACGGTTTTTGTACAACTAATCCAATCCCCACGGTATCCTACCGATACAGAACTACTGAGCGGGTGACTATGGAGTCACCCGCTCAGTAGTTCTGTGAGGTTCGGGCTATACCTTCCTTTTATCATCTGGCTTCTATCTGTGTTCTATCTGTCTTTAAAACCTAATTTCAATACAGATAGAAGTCAATGAAAAATCAAATCATAAAGCCCTGGTATAACCCGAATACAACTACGAACGGATATTAAGGATGAGGAAAGGATAACAGGAAGAATATTTAAACCATTAGACGTAAAACATATCTGTGGGTTACGCTCCTTTGCCAGAAGAGTTCTCCCATGTTACAGCAAAAGCTACAACAAACATTATCAGCCAATTTCATCGGTTGCGGCTTGTCTGGATTTATGAAAAACCATCTGAATAAAATATGCTCAATACGATTGATAATTCAGAAAAGTATATTATATTTGATAATAATTATTAGTATGCAGACATCAATAAAATACTATAAAAAGTGAGAACAGTCTTAACATTATTGCTCCTTATTTTAAACCTATTAAATCTGTTTGGAGCTAATCCCGAATTAAAAAATGGAGTAATTTATCTCTTCTCCGGAGAGGTTTATTTTTGTGACTTAAACCATCAAAAAACTGTAAAACTGACCAATACAAATAATAATGTTTCTCATTTCGCGATTTCTCCTGATTACAGATTCCTTGCCTACTCCAAGATTTTTAAATCACTTGATGAACCGGAACTGTGGGATTCTATAACAGCAAAGAAACCTGCCAACTCAGTAACATTATATGATTTAAAATCTGATAAAATTATAAGGGAAATTTTTTCTTCGGATTACGAATGGATTGTAATCGATGATTGGCTAAATTCAAAGGAATTAATATGTGCATCAGCTGATGGTTCCACATGGGATGATAGGTACAAAATAAATACAGCAGGTATTATTGATACACTTGACTATGATAGATATAAAAGTATATTCGATTTAAATAATTTCAGCCCACAGGATTTAAAAATGCAATTAATAAAAGATTCTTTGGCACATAATCATTATTTAGATTTTAAAAATATAAAAAATATTACTTACTCTAAGGATGGAAAATATTCTCATGTGGAAGCTGTTTCATCTGACGACAAATCTTTTTTATGGTCTGAAACTTTCACACAGTTTTTAAAAGAAGAAATACAATGGCAATGGGAAAGAGGGTATCATCTTTATTTGTACAATTTGGTCAGTGGCGAAGATAAACTTATTATAAATAAAGACATCTCTCCTGCAATACTGTATAATAAGATTCAGTTCTCACCTGATAATAGTATGATCACTTGTGACTGGTCTCATTCAGATTCAATTTCAATCTATTTCTTAAATGCGAAAAAGCATATTGATCTATTAGGAACAAAATCAATTTGGATTGATTCAAATAGATTATTCTATCTTATAGATACAAATGTCTATTTATATGATATTGACAAAAATATTAGCACCCAATTTCTTGAAGATGTGAGGGAAGCAAGGTATATAAAATAATATGAGACTACTTAAATATTCAAACTCCATAGAAAAGACACTTCATATAAATTCGGATATTTATATTGACACCTTCAAGAAAAAAATTCAAGAAAAGTTAACAATTATTGATGCTAAATCAGAAATTCAAAATGATACGATAAAATTCAAAAGATTCATGGATTCTGAAATGTCTAAAATAGAAGCGTTGAAAATATTAAGAGAAGGATTAATTAGGGTAGAAAAAATTGATTCAAATAGAATTAGAATATTTTGGGAAGTTCAGTTGGATATATTATTGTTTCTATCAATATTAGGAGGATTAAGTATAGCATTGGTGGCTGGATTTGCAAGTTCAATGATAATAATATCAATGATTATTGGATTACTATTTTCAATAATTGCATATTTTATTGGATGTTCTTTAATAAAATCAAAAATTGATGAACTGGTAGAAACATCAATTTGATTGGATTAAGAAAACTTATACGGCAACATCTAATGAAATGTCGGACAGAATAAGAATGATTTATTCAGCGTTGAACGTCTTCGATCTTTTTAAAGAACAATGTATCTTGACTGTCATTTATCGTTAAATGATACAAATCGTTTGAATTTATACACCTGAGTACTTTCTTATAGAGATATGCTTTTGATTCATCAGTAATATTTTCAGACCCCTCAGATCCGGTCTTTGGATGAACAAACATCAGATAAACATTTCCTTGTAGGATCATTAAAAGAAAATAAACTCTGTAACCACCTCTACCTTTGAATCTTTTTTTAATATATGGAGTTTCTTCACTATTGTTTAGTCTTACTCCTGAACATAAATCGATGACTGAGCTGTTAAAGAAATAATTGATAATAACCTGTTCAAGATCATTATATGATTTCTTAGAAGTTAGCTTTTCAAATTCAGCTTTAAAATCATCTAAACAATAGATATTCATTTAACAAGAGAAAGTTGTTTGGTTGTTTCTTTGAAATCAGGCATCTTAGGTAAAAAGAAGAAAGCGGACTCTAAATCCTGATAGTTTTCTTTTAAATTATCAATGGTACATTTAAAATCGTTAATTTCTTCTTTAACAATCCCTTTTTGCTTTAAATAATTTATAGAAATGTATTGCCGAATAAGGGAAGAATGTAAATCTTTAATCATAGCTGTCAAATCATTTATCAGAATAAGACATTCTTCATCAAGATCATTATACCAGCTTATCCTCTCAATGCGATTATTAAAGGAATTAATAGTTTCTGTCTTTTCCTTCAAAGAATTTTTGAAATCAAGTAATGAATCCAATAAAGCATTAATTCTTTCGTGATCCATTAGTGGACTTTTTTTCTCCTTATAGGAAAAAGATCTGACGCTTGAAAAAGTGTCAACGATATCTAATTTATGTGCTAAACATTCCATTTTGAAACATGATTTATTAATTTGTATTTAAAAATCATCCCAAATATAAACATCTTTACAAGTTAAGCATTTATATATTATAAACGCAAATATTCTTTGTGTAAATTTACAACTTATTCATAATGAGTAAAACGTTCAACTTTGATAATGGTTGACAAATCATTAGATTCATTATCATCCATTAACTTTACGATTATTTATCTAAATTGATACAAATCTTTAAATTAGAGCTAATCAATCAAAACATCAACTTCCAGGTAAACAATAGAATCGGGATTATAACAAAATGAAAACATATCAAATTACAATACTGATATTCATTGCAGCAGGTTTTCTCTTGTCAGCACCCCATCAAGTCTTTGCACAAAAGCAAACGAAGAACTTTGTATATTTCGAGTTGGAGCGCAACCGGATTCATGATACAAGCTTCCTGAACAATATGAATATAGTTGGCGCTCAGTTAAAGTATATGTGGAGAGAACTGGAGCCATCGAAGAATCAGTATGCCCTGGAACTCATCCAACACGACCTGGACTTTTTGAAATCGAAGGGCAAGAAGCTGTTCGTTCAGTTGCAGGATGTGAATTTTGACAGTGCGTTGGTTAAACCCGTTCCTGATTATCTGATTAAGGATCATCGCTATCATGGTGGGGTAAGCCTGAAACACGATACAAAGGATAATGTGATCATCAACCAGAATGGCTATGTCGCCAGAAGATGGGATAAAGGGGTAGCCGAACGATTTTTCAAGATGTTAAAGGTATTGGGAGAAAAGTTCGACGGACAGCTTGAAGGAATAAATCTACCGGAAACAGCTATTGGGTTTGGTGAATCAGAGAAGTTATATCCTGAAGGATTTACTCCTGAAGCCTACCGTGATGCGATTCGGGAGTATATGAAAAGAGCGAAGGAGGCTTTTCCTAAATCCGTTGTTATTGAATACGCCAACTTTATGCCGGGTGAATGGCTTCCAGAGGAGAATAAATCGTACATGGAGAGTTTATTTGTACTTGCCAGGGAGAAAGGAATTGGAATGGGTGGACCTGACCTTCAGATTTATAGGAAATCACAAATGAATCATAGCTATAAGTTCTTAAAGGCCTATACCGGTGAGATCATTAGCGGTGTTGCGGTACAGGATGGTAATTATGAAGAGATAAATCCCATGACGAGGAAGCGGGTTACGGTAAAAGAGATTTACGATTTCGGTCATAATTACCTTGGTCTCAATTACATCTATTGGTGTACGCAGGAGCCTTATTATACGAATGAAGTGCTGCCGTTTTTAAGAGAACAGGTAAAGCGATAGAAGTATTCAGATTCCCTTTGTATACTGGATCTGCATTGTAGGGTAAATATTACTGTGGAGTTGCTGTGCCGAGTTGCTCCTCCCATTGATATGATTCTCAAAAAGCACAATTGTTTGTGCTTTATCCTTAGCTAATCTGGTTGCTGTATTTACATCCCTCAAATCAATGAAATAGCTGGAAAAGAAGTCGGGCAGATCGGTAACAACTGCTGTATTCAGGTAGTTCGTCTCATTGTAGATGCATTGATAGTTTCCTTTTGATTTATCAATACAGAAAGTGACCTTCTTCAGGTTGGTAATCGAAGCTGATTTCTCGCACTGCGGTATACAGGTATCATTGATGCTGTCTTTTTCGCATCCAGTAACCTGATGAAACAGGCATTGCCGGCTAGTCATCACTACTAATGGATGATAGATGCTGTAATATAGTTTAAACCCGGCAGGTTTTTTGATCTGTTGCAGCTGAGTCTTACTCATCTCATTGGAGAGAAAAGCCCCTGCACAATTGAAATTCTCTTTCAGGCAGATCAGGCTAAAGGAATTGACCAGATTCAGAAATGGTCCGGCAATCCAGAAGATTCCTTGCTGCCAGGCCTCATAAGCTATCCCGGTATTGTTTGTAACGATCCGTTCAGGTCGTAGCTGAAGAAGAAATTCCACGGCAGAAGTATAGTCTTCACCAATTAAAACAGAAGGAAACCAGGGGATTAAGCTCTTATGTGTTGTAAAAAGATCAATCAGATCAGTATACTCACTTTTCATCGCATTGGGCAGTTGAAAATAGATGTCCGCAGTCGTTTCCTTGCAAAGATTCAAATCCTTTATGGAAGAGATCAGTACCGAAAGAGTGGGTTTACTGATTTCGTCAGTATGTCTTTTAATGATGGGAACTTCAATGGGGTCAACCGGTTCCTTTGAACCGTTCAGGAGATATAGCAGTTGTTTTTTGAGGGAGGTGAGTTCCTTAAACGGGATATACAGATCGGGCGGAAGATTCCCGAGGTCCAGATGTTCGATGTAATATTCAGTATCATTGATTGTTTTCAGCCTTTTTAACAGCATTCCGTAACTGATGGCCTCTGCACCGTTATTTACAAGATTGACCGCTGAACGAACAACAAATGAGGTGTACGGGGTTATTACCGTTATAATTAATGGTGCATTACATTCACCCGAAATACTGATTGTTAATGGTATTTTTTCACAGTTTAAGGATTCAATCTGCTTTTGGACCAGATTGATAATATCTGTCTTTTCATCATAGAGTTCCTGTTTCGCACGTTCAATGTTTTCATCCGTTGAACCTCCATACAGTTCAGCACGATGAATGGCTGAATGATCACGGGGATTATCGATGAACATCTCTTTATGAATGTCACCCGATAAATAGGCGTTGGAGAAGTCACGGTTAAATACCTTATACAGATCACTGTTGTTGTGAATGCTTTCATCATTATCATGGAAGCCTTGAAGTCGTTTTTTCCATGAGTTGACAACCGTATAAACGTAATGAGCCTTTTTAATGCGCCCTTCGATCTTTACAGAATCGACGCCAGCATCAGCAAGTTCACTTAGATCAGACCAGGCTGAATTATCTTTCAGGTTTAGCGGGAAATCTTTACCCGCCAGGGTCATTAGGTAAGGATCCCGGCAGGGTTGACTGCATCTTCCCCGGTTCCCTGAGTTTCCCCCATGAACCGAACTCATATAACACAGTCCTGAAAATGAGAGACAATTGGAACCATGAACAAATACTTCGGTTAAGATCTTATTCTGATGGGCAACGACAGACAGGGACTTTATTTCCTTAAGACTTAACTCGCGCGACAAGTTAACACGTGAAGCGGTCAGCTTACTTAGAAATCGGATCTGACCTTCATTGTGTGTAGTTAGCTGAGTGGAAGCGTGTATCTGAAGGCCTTTAAAATAGCTGGCTAACACGTAAAACATTCCCAGGTCCTGTACAATTACGCCATCGATGCCTGTATTGATTAATTTATTGAGCAATCCGATAAAGGCATGGATTTCATTTTCAATAACAATGATATTTAGGGTCAGAAATATACGACAGTTGTTCTGATGGGCCAATCGGATAATACCCTGCAGATTCTCAAAGCTTATATTCACCGCACGGTTTCTCGCATTGAATTTATCGAGGCCACAATACACGGCATCAGCTCCTGCGGCAATGGCAGCCTTTATAGAATCAACATCCCCACCAGGCGCCAACAATTCAAGTCTTCTTTTCACAGCTGCAAATATAGACTATTTGCTGTTCATCGACAGTATTTCTTTCTTATTGAGTTCAATATGAAAATAATTGGTTAACAGAAGCGAAAGCTCAGAAAACAACTATACATTTGGATATAATTTGACTTTGTGCAAACACTTCAAACGAACTAATAAACTGATAAGATGAAAGAAAAAACCAACTTGATCCGAGTGTTTACGGGGACAGAAATAACAGCGAACCTGCTAAAAATTGAGTTAGAGCAGGCAGGAATAGCAGGAATAGTTCGAAATGATTTTAAATCAGGTATTGCGGCAGGATTTTCTGGCGGATTCTCCTCTTCAGTTGATTTATACATTCAGGAAGCTGATTTGAAGGAGGCAGAGCCAATTATCAATGAATTTATAGCAATTAATAACTAATAATTCAAGAACATGGAAATTCACGTAAATTATCTGGCCATATTGGTTGCAGCGATTGCAAACTATGTGATTGCTACTATCTGGTATGCAGTACTCTTTGGCAAATTATGGAAGAAACTTACCGGCATTACTGACATGAAGCCCTCACCGATGAATATTATACTGGTTTTCATCGGATCATTGGTGCTTAGTTTTGTTCTGTACCATTCAATTGTATTTGGCAACGCTTATTTCAAAATGAGTGGTATCGCAGGTGGTTTAATGGGTGGGTTTTTCGGTTGGCTGGGATACATTGCCCCGGTAACTTTAAGCACCAAACTCTATGAGAAAAAACCCTGGGGACTATGGCTTCTGGATAATGCATTCTGGTTTATTTCTTTATTGGTAATGGGAACCATACTATCCGTATGGATATAAATTTTTAGGAGAAAAACCTGTAATCTTAAGGCATATTTCACTATGGTGATAATATATGGTGCCTTTTATTTCTATTCTCATGAATATTGCAACTAGAATTTCATAATTTTGTATTGTTTCTAAGGACTTATTAAAATCATTGATATGAAAGCAATTGAATTTGAGACTACAATAAGAGATGGACTGATTCGTGTTCCCTCAAGTTACAGAAATATGAAAAACACACAAGCCAAAGTGATTGTAATGGTTGATGAGAATCATGAGACCGAAAATTACGATAAGAAGTTGCTCTTAAAGATGTTCGGCAAAGCTAATAAATCAGGATTATTTAACGAGATTGTTGATTCTGTAAGCTGGCAAAAACAACAACGCAATGACTGGGAATAAAGTACTGCTTGATAGCAATGTGATTATTGAAAAGTAGAACAAAAAGCATGATCCTTCCCGACAGGAAACCAAGAATAGAACAATTATCCCCGAAGAAATTAATCGGCAAACACATGATAATGTCCTTGTCTGTTAACAAAACGGGTGAACTATGGAAAAGCTTTATGCCTGAACGTAAAGAGATTCAAAACAACATTGGTACGGAACTTTATTCACTTCAGGTATATGACCGCAACTATTTTAATCCTTTTAGCCCGGATAAAAAATTTGAGAAATGGGCGGCTATTGAGGTAACATACTTCAATAATGTTCCGGATGGTATGGAAACCTCTCAATTGAATGGGGGACTTTATGCCGTATTCATCCATCATGGAGCTGCAAGTACAGGTCCTAAAACCTTCAGTTATATATTTGGAACCTGGTTACCAAACTCTGAATATACCCTGGACAACAGACCTCATTTTGAAATCCTGGGTGATAAGTATAAGAATGATGATCCCGATTCAGAAGAAGAAATATGGATACCAATAAAGAAAAAGGACGATATTAACGGGTATATTGCTTCTTTTCCATTAGAAACTCAGATCTTACTGGAACAGGTTCGAGCAACGATAAAGGAGGCTGCACCGGATGCCAGTGAGGTGATCAGTTATCAGATGCCTGCATTCAAATTAAATGGTTTGTTAGTATGGTATGCTGCCTATGCCAGGCACATTGGCTTTTACCCCGGTGCTTCGGGAATAGCGGCGTTTAAAACTGAACTGTCAGTCTATAAGGGAGCTAAAGGTTCAGTCCAGTTTCCGCTTGACAAACCTCTGCCATTAGATCTGATAACCGAAATTATAAAGTACAGGGTAAATGAGAACATGCTAAAAGCAAAAACGAAGAAGAAATAGTCCAATGAGAAAGATAATCGTATTCATCCTGCTGTTGACGCAGTTTTCGTGTGCAAAACATCCACAAGACAGCCTTACGTTTAAGATTAAATATCAGCCTGACACAAAATACAATCAGACCACAGAACGAACCAGTCAGACTGTAATCAAATATACTGGCCCGGTGAAATCATTATCAAGACTGAAAAGTATGGGTGTAAAAAACCCAAATACGGTAAACAGGAAAACTCTAACAGAATCGGCATTAAAGACAGGAAGAATGATCGGGGAAGATTGCCCGATAAGCCTGGAGTATATTAAAACAACAAGTAGTGACGATATAAAGGATATTCCAGACGGTACCATTCTGAAAGGACTGTGTTTACAAGGCAATAAACCTGTATTTAATACTGTCAAATCAGAAGGACAAGACGACAAATACAAATCGGCGATTCTTCAATCGGTTCAAAACACATATTCTCAATTTACTTTTCCTGAAAAGAAACTAAAGATTGGTGAAGAGTTCACCGTTGAATCCTCCCGTTCTATGCCTATGGATGGATCGAAAATAGATATTGCCATCGTTACTCATTACAAATTGATCAGTATCTTAAACAACCTGGCCAATTTTGATATTTCACAAGACTACACGTTGAATTCCGTGCTTATAAATAATTCATTTAAAGGGACCGGAAGTGGAAAAGGGACAATGGTTTATGACAGTACAAATACAATCATCCTAAACTATACCCTTAACACTGACATGGAAATCAATAAAACTCTGGACAGTTTTGAATTCAACCTTAAAGCAAAGAGTGGATTTATTCAGACCACCAAACTTTAGGAGAACGGAGAACGGAGAACGGAAAAAGTAAAAAGTCATTGGAAAGCATATTCCACTTTTCTCCTTCCGTTCTCAATTCTCCCTTCTCCGTTTTCCTGATAGATATTAGAATTTATCTTTCTTATGACTTTTCTTTCCCTTTTTCCCTTTTTCATTCATTGCCTGTCCTTTGAAATCGTTAAGGGTGTAAGTAAACGTAATCATAAAATATCTACCCAGGTTATTCGTTCTCGTGTCCCTGATAAACTGAGGGCTAACTGTGTGAACAATGTTTTTGTATTGGTTGAGCAGATCGAAAACACCAATTTTAATTTCACCGTTCTGATCTTTGAAAAGCTTTTTGCCCACAAAACCATTCAGCAGTAAATCATATTGATTGTAATTCAGGAAACCCTTTTCGTATTGCTTTAACAGATCGGAGTGAATTATTATTCCCTTCCAGAAAATCCATGTAACTTTTGCCCCTATGGTCTGGTAGGTGAATATTGGATCGTTGTTGACGTTTATTACGCTGGTTGCTATAGTGTTCTTGATTATGCTGTAATTATTGGTATATGACAGTGCAAAATCAATATTCTCGCTGATATCGCTGTTTATAGTAATCCCATTGACAGTGCTGTATAAATTGTAGCGGTTCAGTCTATCGTTGATGTATCCTGGAGTCTGTGCATAGTTGAAGCCTGTTGTCAGGTTTATCTTGCTGAGCAGGAGTTTTAATGGAAATCCGAAATTAAAAACTGTCCTGATGTTTGAAGCATGATCGATGTTGACGGGAAAGGCCAATTCAATGTTCTTTAAAAGAACTATGCCCGCTTCACGGATTAATGTATCCTGAGCTGCTTTATAAACTTTAGTACCAATGAAATTCAATGAATTTTCTGCACTCAGGAAAAAGGTATAAAGGATTGAATTATTGGGATTGGCGTGAGAATAGTTAAAGGTTAAATCATGAGTGTATTCCTGCGTTAAGAATGGATTCCCCGAGGTCAGATTCTCCCGGTCGGTATTGTCTACGACCTTTTGAAGCTGCGAAATACTGGGTGAATTGGTTGATGTTTTATATAAGATGCGAAGGCTGCTATTGGGAGATTTTAAGTTGAGAAGAAAGTTGGGCAGGATATTCCTGAAGGTTTTATCGTTGCCTGTATTCTGAGGTACCGTAAGGTAAGCCTGCTGATATTCAATACCGGCAGAAAGCTTGATCCCTTTACTTTTGAGCCGGTAAGCCATACCTATATGGTTGTTGAAATAATTGGTTTCGTACCTGTTCGAAAGGGAATCGATACGATCAAGTACACGTGCACTATTGTCCAGGTTATAGGCTTGCCTGCTTCTTCTGCTGTCAGTGAAAGCATTGGTCAGGTTGAAGTCTAACATGCTGATGCTGCCGATTGGCTCAGTATACTCCATCTTGGAGGATATCTTATAACTATCGGTATTCCCATCCACATATTCGTTGGTCGGGATAGAATCGGTCAATGTCTTTTTATAATAACCCATCTGCGAACTCCTGGGGTCTTTATTCGTTGCGGCAGTTGTTACTGCAATTGAAAATGTCCGCCGTTCCCTGTTCAGCTTATGCCTGAATGCCAGTTCATTCTCAATATCGTAATTGTTTACATTTCCTTTGGTATACAAACCTTCTTCATTCACAAAGGCCCCATAGTCTTTGGTGGTGGTCTTAAACATGATCTTATCCGGGTTGCTGGTCTGGAAAGCCAATTTGGGAGTAGCGATCAGTGTATTTGCTGAATCAATGTCATATTCGAGACGAATGTGTATCTTATGGTTGAACTTTCTATCAGTAGTGGTGTCCTTCTCGTTCGAAAAGTGATCGGGTTTTGGTGAAAGAAATTTATCCTTCAATGAAATCTGATCCGTATTGTTTAATGTTGAATTAAAGAAATAGCTGCCGGTGATATTTATTTTCTTGCCGAAGTTATCGCTATAATTGAAGCCGGCCGACCGTGTTGTGGTAACTCCGTTTTGCTGTCCGATACTAAAACCACCATCTTTCTTGCCACCGATACTGGTCGATATACCCATTAAATCCTGTTGGGTGAAGTTTTGCTGGTTGATATTATTTAACAGGCCGATGACGGAAATGCGCCGTTGTTTGTTGAAAATATTGATGTTTCCACCGGCAAGGTATTTATCATCCAGATCGCTGCCTGCACTGAACTTCCCAAACTTACCGTTTTTCTTTTCCTTCTTGGTAATAATGTTGATGGCCTGGTCCGATTCTCCATCATCAAAACCGGTAAACTGGGCCTGCTCGCTTAATTTATCGAAGATCTGGATTTTATCAATCACATCAGCCGGAAGGTTCTTTAAGGCTACAGATGGATCTTCACCAAAGAAATCCTTTCCATCGACCAATATCTTTTTTACTTCTTTGCCCTGAGCGACTACCGCACCATTTTCCATTGTAATTCCAGGCATTTTCATGACCAACTCTTCGGCTGAAGCATCTTTTAATGTTTTAAAAGCGCTGGCATTCATTTCTATCGTATCGCCCTTCTGAATCGCAGTCGGAGCTTCTCCTTTCACCGTTACTTCTCCAATGGCTTGCGATTTTACTGTCATCGAAAGAGTTCCCAGGTTCAGTGTTTTGTTTTTCCCTTCTACGGTCATTACCAGATCAGAATATCCTATAAGTGAAGCCTTGAACTGATAATTTGTTTTTGTTTTTAAGTTTGAGATTGAAAAACTCCCGCTCTTGCCGGTTACAACAATTATAATATCCTTTTGGTCAGATCCATTGGTCACATTCACAAATACGCCTGAAATTGGTGCCTGAGTTTCTTTATCAACCAATATACCACTGAGGGTTAACGATTGAGGCTGTGCATGAAGGATTAAACAGAAGAAAAAAGAGAGTAGAAATATTTTGATTTTTAGGCTTGCGTTCAGTGTCATGGTCGTAGTAACTCACTCGTTGGGGTTAGGTAATTTTCAGGTATGCAATATTAATTACTTAAACTGGTAATACTAAGGAAAAGGGCAATTTTAACAACAGTATTACACAAATAACTAATTGACAAGGGTCAGGAATCTCCTGTTTGCTGATAGAGTGTACAATTAAATAGTGATATGAGCGCTTTGAAACTATATGGGATGGAATCCTGGCGTGACGACAAGGCCGGGTTTGGGAGGGGATCCCTTGGGTATCCCTTGGGTATTCCTTCTCTATATCTGTACTATGATTGATCTATAACTGTACAAAAATTTGTATCTTTGTATAGATAGAGATCAATCATAGTTTAATCATTGAAAAGGGATACCCAAGGAATACCCAAGAGATACCCTTTCTGTTATAACCTTAAATCCGCATTTAA
>DIZL01000007.1 GCA_002429385.1 Prolixibacteraceae bacterium UBA6029
ATTGAACGAAGAATGTCAAATTTTAAGACCCCAAACCTAAAAATGAATATTTTTCAAAACCTATTCTTTTAAATGCGGATTTAAGGTAATAATTCATAGGTTACATAAAATTCAAAAATATGTATCTTTACAGAAAGACAAACACAATGTTAGTGGTGATAACCAGATATACTAAACTCTCTCAAATTAATGAGACCTTGAAGAAATTGAGATCCGGGAAGCCCTTCGATGCGAAAAAACATTGCGGAAAGGTAAAATGGGATATTGATGGTTTAACCTATCAAAAAGACCTACGTAATGAGTGGGATTAGCATACTAACTGTTCAAATTTTATTCTATCGTTCCGTTAGGAACAAAATGTGGGTAGAAAAAGGATGATTATTAATGATCTTTTGTCCCGTACGGGACAAAAGAAGAGGGTTAATGGCAATCTTTCTACCCATATGCTTTCCCTACGGGAAAATTAAACAGTCAATTAGTATTTTGGTGGTAAGAGGTTTCGTTTTTGGAGTAGATTATTAAAGACTTTAACTGCTTCTTTGTGAATTTTTAAACCGATTTCTTGTCTCCCGAAAAGCTTCCTGTGGTTGATGTGTCAAAACATTTATCTTTGCGCCTTCAAAAAAACAGGATACGAATGATTTCAGTTGACGGACTTACGGTTGAATTTGGCGGATCGGCGCTTTTCTCGGATATCTCATTTGTGATAAACGAAAAGGACCGGATTGCCCTGATGGGGAAGAATGGAGCGGGTAAATCGACGCTACTGAAGGTTATTGCAGGTGAACGTGCAGCAAACAAGGGTCGGGTTTCAACACCGAAAGATGCGGTAATTGCCTACCTTCCACAGCATTTATTAACTGAAGACCATCGCACTGTTTTTGAGGAAGCAGCACAGGCATTTGCCCGTATTTTCGAAATGGAACGCGAGATTGCCTCCCTCAATGAAGAACTGGCCACACGGACCGACTATGAATCGGAAAGCTACTACAACCTGATTGAACGGGTTTCAACCCTAAGCGAAAAATACTATTCGATTGAGGAAATCAATTTTGATGCTGAAGTGGAGAAGATTCTTTTCGGCCTTGGGTTCATGCGTGAGGATTTTAGCCGCCCTACGAGCGAATTTAGTGGGGGATGGCGCATGCGTATCGAACTGGCCAAGATCCTGCTTCAGAAACCTGATTTGATCCTTCTTGATGAGCCGACCAACCACATGGACATCGAGTCTATTCAATGGCTGGAAGAATTCCTGATCAACAGCGCCAAAGCAGTAATTGTTATCTCCCACGACCGTGCGTTTATCGACAACATCACCACCCGTACCATCGAAGTTACGATGGGCCGCATATACGACTACAAGGTAAACTACTCGCATTACCTCGAATTGCGCAGGGAACGACGGGAGCAACAGCAAAAAGCCTTCGAGGAACAACAGCGGATGATAGCCGATACAACGGAGTTTATCGACCGGTTTAAAGGGACTTACTCGAAGACCCTGCAGGTGCAGTCGCGGGTTAAAATGATCGAAAAGCTGACTATCGTTGAAATCGACGAGGAAGATACTTCTTCACTCCGACTTAAATTTCCTCCCTCACCCCGTTCGGGTAATTATCCTGTGATCCTTGAAGATTTAAGCAAGACTTACGGCGATCACCTGGTATTTAAAAATGCCTCCCTGACCTTGGGTCGTGGTGAAAAGATTGCATTCGTGGGAAAAAATGGCGAGGGGAAATCAACCCTTGTGAAAGCACTCATGGGTGAGATTGACTATGACGGTAAACTAACTTTGGGGCATAATACCATGATTGGCTATTTTGCCCAGAACCAAGCCTCCATGCTCAATGAAGATCTGACTGTATTTCAAACCATAGATGACGTGGCGGTAGGCGATATTCGCACAAAAATAAAGGATATTCTCGGCGCATTCATGTTCGGCGGAGACAATATCACCAAAAAAGTAAAGGTGCTCTCAGGGGGAGAACGAACAAGGCTGGCAATGATCAAACTTTTGCTGGAACCGGTCAATCTGCTCATCCTGGATGAACCGACCAACCATTTGGACATGCGTACCAAGGATATTCTGAAAAGCGCACTGAAAGATTTTGACGGTACACTGATCCTTGTATCACACGACCGTGATTTTCTGGACGGACTGGCCGATAAAGTGTATGAATTCGGGAACAAACAGGTAAGAGAACACCTGGGAGATATCAAAAGCTTCCTCCTGAAGAAAAAACTGGACAACCTTAAGGAACTGGAACGAAACAAGAAGTAAGTATTAAAGAGGAATAAGGAAAGAGGAAATACTCATAGCCAACCCCTTTTCCTTTTTCCCTTTTCCTTTTTCCTATTTCCTAATGACTTTTTCCCAACATGGGGAAGAGCCGTTTGATATCCTCATCGGTAGGATAGCTACCGTATTCGCAAATCTCAAAAGCTTCAGCATATTTGACCTGATCGGCTTTAGGGCCATACCATTTGGTTAATCCAGCCCTCATGCCTGCCGAGATTGTCACTTTTCGGCTATCCGCCAACCATTTCAGACGTTCGGATTCAGTTTTGGGGACATTGGCCAGATCTCTGTCCTGCCAGGAGTCAAAGGATTTCTCCGGTTATTTGATTTAGACCGGAATAGATCAATCTTGCCGACAAAAAGTAATCATTCGACGATAAAAGTGAATTTAAATATTACTCTCTTCTTAAATTTGGTAACGAAATCATTTTTCATGCGTCTAGTTAATTAAACAATCAAAGTATGAAACCAAAACATTTACAACTAATCGGCCTATTTGCCACTTTAACCATCCTGCTTTCCTCCTGTTGGGTTTTGGGACCCTCGGCTAAAGGAAATGGTCACGTTACTGAAGAAATCAGGAAAGTAGGCGATTTTGATCAGATTGAGGTTTCCCGGGGGATGAATGTGTATATCACCCAGGGAAGTCCTGCCAAGGTAGTTGTTGTCGCCGACAATAATCTTCACGAATATATAGAAACTGAAGTTCATGGCGGAGTTCTGAAAATATATGTGAATGCCAATATTCGCTGGGCCAGTGAAAAAAAGGTAATAGTAACCGTCGAGAAACTTGCAGCAGTTGAAACATCCTCCGGAGCAAATGTCTGGTCACAATCACAAATCATGTCCGAAAACCTGGAACTCAAGGCCAACGCAGGATCAAACCTGACCATGGATGTGAATACGAAATACCTGACGGCGGAATGTTCTTCGGGAGCCAACATCATGCTTTCGGGGCTGGCCAAAGACGCCAAACTTGAAACTTCTTCAGGGTCAAATCTGAAAGGCGAGGAACTGAAGGTGGAGCACTGTAAAATGAGCGCTTCAAGCGGAGGGAATACAGCCTCAACAGTTACCGGGGCACTCGAAGCCCATGCCTCCGTTGGCGGAAACGTCTATTATTATGGCGAACCAACCTCAACCGACATAAACACTTCTTCTGGCGGAGGCATTCACAGGAAATAAGTTCAGGCCGCCCAATTCAGTTTAAATCACTCAACAAGAAACATTCAATTGATAAACTATGAAAACATACAAATTATTTACCTTCATCTTTTTGGGGCTTGTTATTTTTCAGACCACATCATTACTGGCCGTGCAGGAAAAAGGCAATCGACAGACCCGTCAGGTTAGCGGATTTCACGGCGTAGCGGTCAGCAGTGGAATCAACGTATATCTGACTCAGAAAAGCGTGGAAGAAGTAGTCGTAGAATCCGAATCCGACGATTTGGATCAAATCATTACAAAGGTTGAAGACGGGATTCTAAAGATATCCATGAAACAAAGATTGTGGTTTAATTTTGGCTGGAGCCATAAATCGCCTAAAGTATATGTCTCGTTTAAGACCCTGGATAAGCTTGAAGCCTCTTCAGGTTCAGATGTATATTCCCAGGCTGTTTTAAAACTAGACAACCTAAATCTCCATGCCAGCAGCGGTTCAGATGTCAAGCTCGAACTGGATGCCAATGAAGTGAATGTAGAAACAAGCAGTGGGTCGGATATCTCCCTGAAGGGCAAGGCTAATTTATTGCGTGCAAGCGCCTCCAGTGGAGGCGACATCAGTGCCGATGAATTTCACACCAAAAAATGTACTGCAAGTACATCAAGCGGTTCAGATATTAAGGTTTATGCATCAGAAGAAATCAATGCCAGCGCCAGTAGTGGTGGTGACATCTCCTATTATGGAAATCCGGCCATAAAGAACGTCAATGAATCAAGCGGTGGTGATGTTCATGGGAAATAAGACTCCTTACATACCGATTACAGAGCAATTATTCCAATATATACAAAGACCTCAAGCCATACGGGTCAGACAATTAAACAGTGTTATTTATTAAAAGGCCAGATTGCATCGAATACGAAGTTCAACAGAACGTGTAATTTGGTTTTGTCCTTTGTTGATTTTTACCTTTCAGGGCTCTGCTCTGAAAGGTTTTTTTTTCTTTATACCAGCCTGATTCCGCTAACCATTCTGCCGGTATCAATTCCATCGCGTCGGGCCGAATAAAACAAACCGGCATGTTCAAAGGAACACAAACCCATCACTTCTATGTTTGCTTCCGGCAGACCAGATTCAATCAGCACAGTCTTATTGGCTTCCCACAAATCAAAATAGGCACGGCATTCGTTTAGTGAAGGTTTAAGCAGTACCCCTGTATTGTCGAAATTGGCTTTAACCTGATCAACCACTTCCGGCCCAACTTCGTATGCATGCATATGAATGGAAGGGCCTATCCCGGCAACAATATCCGCAGGATTACTGCCGTATTGCTCCGTCATCTTACAGATTGCCTTCTGTGCAATCTTCGAAACAGTTCCTTTCCAGCCTGCATGTATTGCGGCCACCACTTTTTTCTGCGGATCATAGAGCAGGATTGGGACACAATCTGCCGTTTGAACACAGACAAAGAGCCCCGGTTCGTTGGTGATTACTGCATCCGTATCCGCGATACTTTCAGCCTGATTCGCTGAATCTACAATCGCAACATGATCGGAATGTGTCTGTCGTGGAAAAACGAACTTTGTGCTGTCCCAATCGCCCGAAACGGCCAATTCTTTTCGGTATGCGGCATAATCCGATTCCCGGTCACCGGTAAAACGAGGTTTGTTTCCTGAAACCCATCCTTCTTTGGAGGTAATAAAATGGGTAATATCTTTATACTTCTTGAAGCTTTCAAATTTGAACACCGATAGCCGGCCCTGGATCATCTTTCTCATCTCTGTAAAATTTGGCGCAATAATACAGTAAAAAACGAATCGCAAAGCTGATAATTGTTTGTCATTTTAGCCTTTCCCGTAATTATTTCTCATCCGATTTCAGCAATTGATTCATCCGGTTCTTATCTACTATTTTAATAAACCTGCGCTGCGTTTCGATCAGGCCTTCATGGTTCATTTCACTCAGCGTGCGTGCAAGTGAAGGCCGGGTGACGCCAAACATCTCGGCCAGTTGCTCCTGCGACTGCTGTATTTCGACCGTTTGCAGCCTGTCTCCGGCCATTTCGAGCAGGTAATGCGCAATCTTTTGCTTAATGGTTTTAAACGACAGGAACTTCAGTCTTTTCGACAAAAACTGCGCCCTGGTAGAGATGGTATTCAGGTAGTTATTCAGGATTAGAGAATTCATCTGAAGCAGTTTTACAAATTCAGCCTTTGGGATCGATACGATTTCAACCTCCGTATTGGCAGAAACGGTGACCGGGAAGCGGTTTTCCTTTCCAAACAGGAAAGCGGTAGCCAGAGGCCTTGGGGCTTCGATGTCTTCAATCTTTATCGTTTTTCCCGAATAGTCATTCATCTCAGCTTTAACGTTACCCCGCTGAATGATGAGCAACCGGTCGCAGATTTCTCCGCTTGCAATGATGAGATTGTTCTTTTGGTATGTCCGATGCTGATAATGAATCTGACTGAACAACTTCTCTAATTCAGTGGATGAAATGCCCCTGAAGATGGGCGATAGGCAAAGTATGTCGGCTTCAATCATAAAAGATACTTGTTTGTAACATTTGATACAAATCTACTAAAAGAACCTTTGTATTTTTGCTTCAGAAAATACGAGATCTATGGTACGTGAAATAGTATATATCGACGAAGAAAAGTGCAACGGTTGCGGACTTTGCATCCCGAATTGCCATGAAGGGGCCTTACAGATTATCGATGGAAAGGCCAGGCTCATCAGTGAGTTGATGTGTGATGGATTGGGAGCCTGTCTTGGCCATTGTCCCGAAGGTGCCATTACCATCGAAAAGCGCGAAGCCGACGAATACGATGAAGTTCTGGTCGTTCAGCAGATTTTGCCGAAAGGGAAAAACACCCTGGTAGCACACCTGAAGCACCTCAAAGAACATGGCGAAACGGTTTTTCTGAAGCAGGCAGTCGGATACCTGAGGATTCATGCCAGTGAAATACCCTTTAGTATTGATGCGGTGACCGCTGAAGTTCATGCTTCAAAAGCTGAACCCTCAGAGGGTTGCGCCCCGGGTGGTTGTCCAGGCTCGAAAGCCGTGAGTTTTGAACCACAAAACCTGCGTTTTGCCCCTGCTGCAGCAGCCGCAGAAACTCCTTCAGCCCTTCGACAGTGGCCGGTTCAGATGCACCTGATCAATCCGGCCGGTTTTGCCTTTCAGGGAACGGACCTTTTGCTGGCAGCCGATTGTGTGGCCTTCAGCCTGGGAAACTTTCACACCAAACATTTAGCCGGGAAATCGCTCGTAATTGCCTGCCCAAAACTCGATCAGGGGAAAGAAATTTACGTGGAGAAGATCCGACGCCTCATCGATGAAGCTAAAGTAAATACCATCACCATCATGATGATGGAAGTTCCCTGCTGCGGAGGTTTATCCCAACTGGTGCAAATGGGCGCTGCCCAGGCCATCCGAAAAGTACCTGTGAAGGAAATCATTGTCAGCATAAAGGGTAAAATTCTCGAAGAAGTGTGGGTATAAACCCAAATACAGCATTCGCATTATAAAAATTACAATATCGTCTAAACCCTCCTGTTCACAATGATCAGGAGGTTCTTTAGTTTTAGTAAAACCCATGAATATAGGCTGCTAAAAAAATATATTACAAATAATCAAACATTTTTAGTACTTTGTGTTGCATAGTTCCATTTTTTATTAGTATGTTTGTAAAGCCAATAACAATGTAAGAGAAGGTAGAGGTTTTAAACATGTTCCGGCCAGCCACCTGCAATGTAAAAACCTATCGACTGATAAACATTGAATACAAAGGATAGAAAACAAAAACAGATAACAGAATCAATTACTCAAAGCCATGAAAAATCAAACAGTAAACAATTGTTTGAGAGAGAAAATAACTAGAACGAATATTTAGGAGGATAAACAATGAATCTGGACAATACAAAAGCTCAAATGCGTAAAGGGGTTCTCGAATACTGCATCTTGCTGGTAATCGATGGAAAGCCCCTGTATGCAAGCGACATCATTGAAGAACTGAAAGAGTCAAAGATGATTGTCGTGGAAGGAACACTTTACCCCTTGCTTACCCGGCTTAAGAATGACGGACTGCTGGCTTATAAATGGGAGGAATCGACCCAGGGACCTCCCCGGAAATACTATGAGACGACCGAAGAAGGCCGGAATTTCCTCAGCGAAATGGGGGAATCATGGGACGAGTTGGTCGAAGCAGTTCGAATGATCAAGGAACATAAATAGATCATTTCCAGTATAAAGAAATTAAATCGGAAAAAATACTACAAATGAAAAAGACATATACAATAAATATAAGCGGAACTGTTTTCCACATCGATGACGATGCTTTCGAAAAACTCCAAAAATACCTGCAGATGTTGAACAAACATTTCGGCTTCGCGATGGAAGGTCAGGAAATCATTCAGGACATCGAAGCACGTATTGCCGAACTGTTCATCGAAAAGACCTCCAACAAACTGGAAGTGATCACCGACACTATGGTCGATGAAGTGATTGCCCGTATGGGTAAACCTGAAGACTTTATGGAGCCCGGTGAAGAAGAAGCTGCGGAAAAACAGGCCTGGGAACCAAGGTACGATACTGAACAGAAAATGCGGCGTCGTTTGTACCGCGATGGCGACAACCGCGTTTTTGGAGGCGTTTGCTCAGGAATGGCTGCCTACTTTAACATGGATGTGGTTATTCTCAGAGTAATCTTCTTTTTGCTGTTTTTTCTGATTGGCCCATTCAACGTCTTACTATACTTTATACTCTGGATTGCAGTACCCAAGGCAAAAACTACTGCTCAACGCCTGGAGATGAGGGGTAAGGAAGCCAACATATCGAATATCGAAAAAACGATCAAGGAAGAGGTGAATGAAGTTGGCGCAAGCTACAACAAGTTCATGAATACCCCTGCTGGTGAAAGAGGGCAAACACGCACGGAACGGTTCGGCGATATGGTAACCAGTATTTTCAGGGTGGTCCTACGGATTGTAGTCTTGATTTTTGGTGCAGCGCTGATCATATGTGGCATCGCCAGCCTGATTGGCTTCGTCACAACGATGACTATCGGGCATTCCATTTTTAACGGGGGTCCCTGGAGCTTCGGCGGTCATTCAGACATTGACATGTCTGCCCTGCTGAACAATTTTGTCAGTCCCGGAGCCCATATCATCTCGGTTATTGCAATTTCACTCCTGGTTGGAATTCCGATTCTGCTCCTTCTATTTATTGGCACCAAACTGTTGTTCAGGTACAAAACCAATAACCGGCTGATCGGACTGGGCACTTTTGGCGCATGGTTACTCGCACTGATCGTACTGATTGTTGTCGGAGTGAATCAAATCGGAAACTATAGAAAAGAAACCAGTCAGACCATAACCCGGAATGTAGAATGCGTTAAGTGTAAGACCATCTACCTCGAGATGAATGATGATTTGTATGAATCCTTAATTCAAAATGATTTCAACCTCGACCGGATGAAAGTTGCCAACGTAAACGGGAATCAAAAGCTGCTTGGTCATCCGCGCTTTACCATCGAAAAAAGCAGTTCGGGCGAATATCTGCTCCTGATTAAAAAGTCTTCACGCGGAAGCAATAACGAGGACGCGCAGAAAAACGTGGAACAGATTGAATATAATTTCGACCAGAAAGATTCAACCCTTCACTTTGATCCGTACTATTTCCTGAAAGACAACGCCCAATGGCGTGAACAGGAAGTGTCAATGATCCTGAAAGTCCCTGAAGGAAAATCAGTTTACCTCAATGAAAAGATGACCAGTATTATTAACGATATCACCAATACCGAAAATATGTGGGATGGCGATATGGTAGGTAAAACCTGGACAATGACTGCTAATGGACTGGCATTAAAACCTGCATTTACTATTTCCAAAAAATAGTTTAAATTAAGCAAGCATATCCTGAAACGGATCCCGAAAGGCTGTCAATTACGACAGCCTTTCGATTTTTTTGAATCTGGCAGAAGAGCCACAGAGCGGTGACAGTATGGTAGAAGCAAATAGATCACATAATATTGTTGTGGTGAAACCAAAGCCAATGGTGAGTTTTAAAAAATATTACTTTACAATAAAATCTTAGTAACCAGGCAATACCCCCAAGATCCCAATCTTAGCCATCTTCATAAGATATATAAGATTAAGGTTGCGGGGGCTTATCTAAGTTACTAAGATTTAATTATAACGTAAGATTTTTTAAAAAGAAACAAACGTGAATATTGGTTTTGATCCCGAGTACTCGGGACCCCCACAACAATATCATGTGATCCAAACAAATAGCCTGACGACCTTCCGAGCTGCGTAGCGCTCGCCGGGTAGGCGGGCGATACGCGGATAAGATGCAGACTGACAATGCTATGCTACCATACTGTCAGTGCTACGCACCTAAAAACTACAGGAAGATGGCTGTATGATAAAACCTAAATTAAACCATATTTCTAAGGCTTACTTGCATAATGTAACATCCGTAAAAAATCAGAATATGCAATATTGAATAAAGGGAAACACATCCTCATTAAAATATCAAACGATTCATTCCTCTTCCTGAACTGTAAAAAATCAACAGGAATACTGTCAATTTATTTTACACTATATTTTATTCAAATCTTAGTAATATGCTGTATATTAACACTTTTACAGTTTGGCACAATACTGGTAATCAAGTTTGGCATAACGCTTAAATGAAAACAAGTAAACCAGTACAGAAAACAGAAATAAAATAAATTCAAAAACTCAATATCATGAAAACAACATCCAATGCCCCGGAAACCCGTTTAAATCAGTTAAAGAAAGTGATAACCCGCAATAGTGCAGCGATCACTTGCCTGGTATTAATCAGCGGATCGATAAGCGCACAGGACTTCTGGAAACAATTCCAGTCCGAAAACAACAATGACCAATGGATCACTTCAAGCGTTGAACGCACATCTGAAACCGCAAAAACTTACAAATACATCCAAACTATCGAAGCAGCTCCAATGCTCGATATGGATGTCCTGGTGAACAACAGTGAATACAGGGCAGAAGCATTTGTTGAAGCCGAAATGGCCGGTGAAGCCGAAAACCTGAAGAATAGCAGCGAGGAAACCTACACCGAAATAATCGAAGCCGAATCCGCCCTTCAGATCGACCTGCTGATGAACTACGTTAAGTTTGATGTAAATAAATTTGTGGAAGCCGACAGGACCGCCGAACTTGAAACTCTAAATTCGCAGGATAACTTCAAACAGACAGCCGAAACAATCACTGCCGGCGAATGCAATCAACACATCGAACGATATGCCCGCAACCAGATACTGCTTCAGGAAAACAGAACTTCCGTACAAATCGCCGAAGCTCAAGCCGGGAATTAAAGAACTATTGAGTTGCTAAAAGGCTATCCAATACAGCAATTGACCAAAAGAATGCCGATGTAAGCCGGTACGAAATGAGAGGGGAACTGAAAATGTTCTCCTCTTTTTTATGGATCAGATCAGTATAGAAAAAAGTATTATCCCATTGATACCAGGCGCCAGTCTTCAGGCTTTTACTTCTGCTTTCTGCTCCCATTCCCGTGATGATCCGTTAAGAAACGGACTGTATTTCTGTTATACCTCTTTCATATCTCTTTCATACCTCTTTCAGTACAAATTCGAAACAAATACGTAACAAATACGTAACAAATTCGAAACAAATACGTACCGCTTCGAATTTGTTTCGAATTTGTTACGTATTTGTTACGTATTTGTTTCGAATTTGTACTGAAAGAGGTATGAAAGAGATATGAAAAAGGTATGAAAGAGAATATAAGCATTCCTTTCGGGATTGTTAGGGGATCAGGTCTGAATACAAAAGATACAGCATTAAAAATTACGTTCGAACAGCACGTTCTACAGGTTTCTGACCCGCTCATTTATCCTGAAATCAAATCAGGAAGTGCAAAATAGTGCATATCGACGCAAAATTCACCAGTTTGTAGGTAATTTGTTTTATGCTGCCTATCTTTAGTTCTGATCAGATGAAGAAGCGGATTTTCCCTCTTTTATCGTTCAGGCAATTTAAGTTAAATCAATTCAAAAACCAATACTCATGGCAAGGATCAATCAAGGTATTTCGGGTGGATTTTCCGGCAAGGTCGGAACAGTGACAGGCGGAAACTGGAATGGTATCGACTATATGCGTTCCAATGAATCTGTCAGTAAAAATTCAAATTCAACAGCTCAGCTCAATCAGAGGGCCAGGCTCACAACCGTGGTGCAGTTTCTGAGACCGTTAAAGGAATTCCTGCGTATTGGCTTCAAAAACCGTGCGTCAAAACTGTCGGCCTTTAATGCAGCCACTTCGTATAATCTGGAGCATGCACTTGCGGGGTCCTTCCCCGATTACCAGATTGAATACTCCAGGGTAAGGGTCAGCCAGGGCAAGCTTCCCGGGGCTTTAAACCCTGCAGCCGTTGCAGGTCCTTCAGGCGAAATCAGGTTTACCTGGGATAATAATTCAACGGCAATCGATGCCATGGCTGATGACATGGTGGCAGTGGTGATATACAATCCCGCCAGGAAAAGCGCCCTTTCGTTTACGGGAGGCAGCACCCGTTTAGGCGGAAGCCAGAGTGTCACCCTTCCGGCGAGCTTTTCAGGGGACGAGGTGCATTGCTATATCTCTTTCCAGAATGTCAGCCAGACGGTGATTTCAGACAGCCGTTTTGTATGCAGCCTGGGAGAAGCTCCGGATTTTGGGAAACAGGTAAATATGTGGTAACTTTCGTTGGACAATTCTGACTTCGTGGACGATTAAAATGTCAAGATTGTCGGGACTGTCCAACGAAATTTAAATAAAGGAGTTAGCTATGGACAAACAATACAACCCCGATGGTTTTATCCCCAAGCATGGAGGTTACGAACGTTTAATCACCTACCAAAAGTCTGAAGTCATTTACGATGGCACCTACTATTTCTGCAAAAAATATTTCCACCCCTACGACCGCACTATTGACCAAATGATACAAGCCGCACGTTCCGGCAAACAAAACATTATTGAAGGGAGCATGGCTTCGGGTACTTCAAAAGAAACAGAAATTAAACTCACCAATGTTGCAAGAGCTTCACTTGAAGAACTTTTAGCCGATTACAAGGACTTTTTGCGAACCCGCAAATTAATAATCTGGGACAAGAAACATAGTTATTATCCCCACCTCACCAAACTGCTCACAACTCCGGATGCTTCTTATGAAACCTACCGGAAAGGAATTGAAAACCCCAATCCGGAAGTATCTGCCAATGTTATGATTGGCTTGATCAATATAACTTCCTTTCTGCTCGCTAAACAACTGAAAACACTTGAAAAAGAATTTCTACTGGAAGGTGGACTGCGGGAACGAATGTCACAAGCCAGGATTGATGTAAGGAGAAAACAAAAATAGCTGCATTTGGCTTACTCTCTACTAAGCAAAACATATCATCTGGACTCAAAATTCACCATTATCTTGCAGGACTGCGCCATTGTAATGACATCTATGAAATAAATGTCGAATAAGGATATTCACAGGACATATTCAGAAAGAAAGATTTTCTAAAAGATCATATAAAACGTGGTTTCTTTATCGGGCACAGACTTGACCTGGAGGCTTCCGCCGTGGAGGCGCATAATCTGGCGCGAAAGGCTTAGTCCTATGCCCGAACCGCTTTCGCGGGTTGTAAAGAAGGGCACAAAAATCTGCTCCATGATTTCAGCCGGTATTCCGGGGCCATTGTCGGAGACACAAATTTCAGGACGATTGTTTGCAGTCACATCCACCGTTATGTGGATGCTTCTATCTTTTTCCTGAGCTTTCAGTGATTCAATGGCATTTTTCAGCAGGTTAAGCAGAACCTGTGAGATCAGGTTTTCGTCGGCAAAGAGTTCCATTTCAGGAGGATTTATGACCACCGTTAGCTTCACCCTGTCGCTGTTTTCCAAAGAGGAGTACAGCACTTTGATGCGGTTGATCAGATCTTCAGCCTTAAACACTTTCTTTTCGGGTTTGGGCAGGCGGGTCAGTTTACGGTAAGTCTCCACAAACTGGATCAAACCATTGCCCTGTTCCCCTATTACATTTAACCCACGAACGGTTGTACGTATTGTTTTTTCGTCGATCTCCCGTGGAAGGACCTCGTGACCGTCGATGGTGAAAAGATTGCTCAGGCTTTGTGAGAGCGAGGTAATCGGGGCGATAGAATTCATAATCTCGTGCATCAGGACACGGATCAGTTTCATCCATGAATCCAATTCCTTTTCATCCAGTTCATTGCGGATGTCCTGTACTGAGAGCAAAGTGAGTTCACTGTCCTTCACCTTAAACGTTGAGGCCTTAAGCGACAACTGGATGGTTCCCCGGGTGGTTGCAACGGATACCAGTTTCTGCTCAAAAGGCTTAATATTGCGGATCGACTGGAAAAGGTTCAGGTTCACTTTTTCCAGCTGGTTCAGGTGGGTCAGCACTTTGACGCCCAGCATCTTTTTGGCAGCAGTATTGGCATGAAGCACAAACCCTTTGGAATTAAAGGTCACGATTCCCGTGGCCACATGTTCAAGCAAGGTTTGGAAATACTGTTCCTGTTGATGGCTTTCAATCTTTAGCTTCTGTATTTGCCTGTTTACTTTCTCCAGTCCCATGTAGATTTCGAGAACGGGACCTTTGGAGTTGCCATCAGGGAAGGAAAGGGCCGAATCATCATTCTGAACTGAATTGAGGAAATAACTTATTTTCCGATTGGTTGAATTCAGGTAATAGATCAGGTTAATGATCATCAGAATGATGAGGAATACGCACAACAGGATGGACACTATAGAGTACCCGCGGGCGATGGTCCAACCCGCAGCCATGGAAAGCAATGCGATCAGCACCAACCTGTAGATCATTTGGAAATGATTGTTTGTCCTCATTGTACTGTCTTTTTGATTTTGTTGTACAAGGTCTGGCGCGATACGCCCAGCTGATCGGCCGCAGCGCTGAGGTTCCCGTTATTCTTGTCAATGGCCAGATTGATCATCCGTTTTTCCATTTCTTCAAGAGTGAGTTCAGGAGTAATGTTTTTTCCCGATTGCACCGGCCTCATGAAAAAATCTTCGGGTTTAAGCAAATTGCTTTCACTCAGGATGACCGCCTTTTCGATGGTATGCTGCAATTCGCGGATGTTTCCGGGCCACTGGTATTTCAGCAACTTATCCTGGGCCTGCTGATTGATCTTCAGGTTTGGCTTGTTGTATTTGGAGGCATATTTCCGTAGGAAAAATTCGGCGAGGACCAGGATGTCATTTCCACGCTCACGAAGGGGCGGTACTTCAATCTGGATGGTATTGATGCGGTAGAGCAAATCTTCGCGAAACAGGCCATCCAGAACCATGCTCTCGAGGTTCTTGTTGGTGGCACAGATCAGGCGGATATCCACAGGAACCGTCTGATTGGAACCGATGCGCGAAACCTGTCGGTTCTGTATGGCGGCCAGCAGTTTGGCCTGCAGATGGAAGGAAAGGTTCCCGATCTCGTCGAGGAAGAGGCTGCCTTTATCGGCTACTTCAAACTTTCCGGGTCGATTTTCGCGGGCATCGGTAAAGGCGCCTTTCACATGGCCAAAGAGTTCACTTTCGAAAAGGGTCTCGGTAATTGCCCCCATGTCAACGCTGACGAGGATTTCATCGGCACGGTTTGACAGGCGGTGAATTTCCTGTGCAATCAGTTCTTTCCCGGTACCATTCTCGCCTGTGATCAGCACATTGGCATCGGTTTTGGCTACCTTGCGCACCAGATTCAGCACTTGGGTCAGTTGGATGGACGAACCAACAATGAATTTCTGTTCACGGTTGATCTCACTCTTCAGGCCTTTTTCCTTCTCCTTAAGCTGTACCACTTCCTTTTTTGACAGGTTAAGCTGGATGGCAGATTTCACGGTGGCCAGCAACTTGGCATTATCCCAGGGCTTCAGTACAAAATCGGTTGCCCCGGCTTTCAGGGCCTTTACGGTCAGTTCCACATCGCCGTACGCGGTTATCATTACCACCGAAATTTCCGGGTTGGTTTCCTTTATGCGGCCCAACCAGTAGATGCCCTCATTTCCGGTATTGATGCCCGCCTTAAAATTCATATCGAGGATAGCCAGGTTGTAATCGTTTTTACGCAGTTCGGTGGGGATCAGGTTCGGATCGGAAAGGGTGGTGACGGATTGGAATTCAGGAGTCAGCATAATGTCGAGCGCACTCAAAATGCTTTTGTTGTCATCGACAATCAAGATATTTCCTTTGGCCATGATTTTTGATTTAAAGGTACAATCCTGTAAAATTAAAAGCAAGGGAGTGTAAAAATATTTTACATTGAGATGTCAAATATTTTTACCTTACACACAGCAACTGGAACAATAAGGACTGAAGCACTGCACGTTATGTTTTTGGCACTATTATGGCACAGTAGATTGCAAATGCATATAAGTAATTTAACAGATTTAATGTCGTGTTTTATTCACCCCAAACCCCTAAAGGGGCTTAAGCTACCTGCATAGGAAATGCTTATAGAAGGCGAAAGTCCCCTTTAGGGGATTTAGGGGTAAAAGAAATTTAATATGACATTATTTCATTCCTAACACTTAGAATGAAAACAAAAATGAAGCTGATCCTGAGTCTGATGATACTGTTTCTGAGCCTGCAAATGCAGGCACAGGAAAGATGGTCGCTGAACGAATGCATAACCTATGCCATTAAAAACAACCTGGAAATTCATCAGGCTGATTTAAGTGTGCAGATTGCCGGACAAGGCTACCAGAAATCGAAATGGAACCTGTTGCCAGGAGTGGGCGGGGGAGCCAATGCCGGAAGGAGTTACGGAAGGTCGGTTGACCCAAATACCAATGGGATTATCAATACGTCGTTTTTTAATAATTCCTATTATCTGGGAGCTTCGCTGGATGTCTTCAGGGGTTTTATGCTGCAAAACCAGATCAGATACCAGAAGTTCAAAAAAGAATCAGCAGAGAACTTCAGGGACAATGCTACGGACGACCTGGCCTTTGAAGTGATGAATGCCTTTTTCAATGTGATTTACCAGGAAGAATTACTGAAGATAGCCCTCGAACAGAAGGCCATTTCGGAAATGAATGTGAAAAAGACAGAGATCCTGGTGACTACAGGGTTGAAAGCCCAGCCGGAATTGCTGGAAGTGAAGGCCAACTTTGAAAAGGACGAACTCTTTTGTATACAGACGACAAACAACATTGAATCGGCGTGGATCAGACTGAAGAAGGCGATGAATCTGCCACCTGATCGGACCATCAAATTAGCCACTGAGGATGAAACCACAATCACCGGGGAAGAGATCACCACAAATATTTCCGATCTTTTCAAGGAGCACAGTCAACGATCGCCCTTTATCCGAATGGCGGAGAATGACTGGAAGGCCAGCCGGAAGATGGTAAACGTTCAAAAGGGCGGATATCTGCCTTCCGTCACGCTTCAGGCTTCCTACAATACCGGGTTTTATGAAACGAACAAAGATGCCAGCCAGCAAACGATTGCGTTCAGCAGTCAGATTAAAAATAACCAGAGTAGGTTTATCGGAGCCAGCCTTAGTATCCCGATTTTCAGCGGAAATGCAGTCCGTTTTGATGTCCGGCAGTCGAGACTTTATTCGGAACAGGCTGAAACGAAGCTCAGCCAGGCGAAGCAGAATCTACTCTATGAGATGGAACAGAATTACAACGATCTGACGGCATCCTGGAAAGAACTTCAGCAGTCGGGCAATCAATTGGTTGCGGATAAACTGGCGTTCCAGGCGGCGCAAAAGAAATATGACCAGGGAATGACCAGCGCCATTGAATTTTATACGGTTAAAAACCGTATGGCTGAAACCACCAGCCAGGTTCTGCATTCCAGGCTGACCCTGGAAATCAAGAAACGAACGCTGGACTTTTATAAAGGAAAACGATTTTGGGAATGAAAAACGGAGAAGGGAGACGGGAAAAAGAAGACAGGAGACGGGAGACGGGAGACAGAAAAGTCGCAGTGGTCAGTCGCTCTTGGTGAGACTTGGTGTTTTGGAGTCTTTGTGGCAAAATTAGGAAAAAAGACCATCCAAATGGAATCTTGAATCTCGTAACCCGCAACTTGAAACTTTGAACTTTGAACTTTGAACACGAAACTTGAAACTTGAAACTTGAAAACATACGATCATGGGAATGGATAAAATCATTGAAAAAAAGAAAGGCCTGAGGCCAAAACATATCATCTGGATCGCCGGAGGATTGGCTTTCACCTTTTTGTTGTATAAAGTAATCTTTGCCGAAAACAGATCAACCTTCAGGGCAGAAAAAGACAGGGTAACGATCAGCGCCGTGGAAGACGGACTGTTTAACGATTACATCACAGTAATTGGCCAGGTGGAACCCATCACGACCATTTACATGGATGCGATTGAAGGAGGTCAGATTCAGGAGCGTTTCATTGAAGAAGGATCGATGGTTAAAAAGGGCGATGTCATTCTTCGTCTTGAAAACCGTCAACTGTACCAGACCATCCTGAACAGCGAAGCTGCCCTGGCCGAAAAGGAGAACTACCTGCGCAATACGCGTATCAGCTTCGAAACGGAGTTAATCCAATCGCGCAAGAACCTGCTCGACAGCCGCTATCACCTTAACCGTAAAAAACGCACTTTTGAGCAGTATGAGGCCCTGAATAAAGAACAACTGATCTCGAAGGAGGACTTTCTTCAGTCGAAAGAGGACTTTGAATATGAAGGAAACATGCTTGAAATCAATAAAGTAAAAGCAAGGAACGATTCGCTGATCCGGTTGACTTCGATGCAGTCGCTTGAAACCGATCTTGTAAAGATGCGTCAGATGCTTGTACTGGTCCGCGAACGGCTCGATAACCTGAATGTGAAAGCTCCTGTTGACGGACAGCTGGGAATGCTGGATGCCGAAATCGGGCAGCGCATCAATGAAGGTCAGCGTATTGGCCAGATCAATGTACTTGACAACTTTAAGATCAATGCACTCATCGATGAGCATTACATCGACCGCGTCAACCGTGATCTTTCGGCAACCATGGACCGCAATGAAACGAACTTTAACCTGAAAGTGAAAAAGGTTTACCCCGAAGTGCGTAACGGTCAGTTTAAGATCGACCTGGTTTTTAATGGCAAGACACCTGACAATATCCGCACAGGGCAGACTTATCACATCAAACTCGAATTGGGCGAATCAGCCAAGTCACTGATGTTGCCTCGTGGCGGGTTTTTCCAGAGCACCGGGGGTCAATGGGTGTATGTCCTGAACAACGACGGCACCGAAGCCACGAAGCGGAACATCAAAATCGGCAAACAAAACCCACAGTATTATGAAGTATTGGAAGGGCTCAATGCAGGCGAAAAAGTCATCACATCGGGATATGAGATGTTTGGGACGAATGACAGGATTGTGTTGAAATGAACAGGGAGAATGGAGACAGGAGAATGGAAAAAAGAAAAAGGAAAAAAAAGAAGTCTTAGGAATATGTATATCTGGATAAATTTGCATAAATTCAAGGAAAAAACATTATGGCAAAGAAAATTGAAAAGTTTGAAGATCTTGATATTTGGCAGAATGCAATAACATTAAGCGTAGATGTTTACGGTAAATTACAGAATTGCAGGGACTATTCCTTGAAGGATCAAATCTGTCGTGCATCTGTTTCGGTTCCATCCAATATCGCTGAAGGCTTTGAAAGGCAGTACAACAAAGAATTCATTCAATTTCTGTTTATTGCGAAGGGGTCTGCAGGAGAAGTAAGGACTCAACTATTGATAGCCTTCAGGTTAAAATTGATTAGTGAAGATGATTATCAATTTCTACTTGAGAACACAAGAAAAATATCAGCACAATTATACAATTTAATTAAAACAAGAAAAGAACGATTCAATTAATAACTTTGGAAAAGGAACTGTTTTTCCGGTCTCCATTCTTCATTCTCCGGTCTCCGGTCTCCGGTCTCCATTCTCCCTTTTCCACATTTTTACCGCTATGATCAGAACAGTAAACTTAAACAAAGTGTTCCGCACTGAAGAGATTGAAACCAGTGCGTTGAGCCAGGTGAACCTACACATTCAAAAAGGTGAATTTCTAGCCATCATGGGTCCTTCGGGCTGCGGCAAGTCAACTTTGCTGAACATCATCGGCCTGTTGGACAACCCCTCTTCAGGGGAGTATTATTTCGACGGTCAGGAAGTTGGCGCTTTCAAAGAACGCAACCGCACCCTGCTTCGAAAAGGGAATATCGGCTTCGTATTCCAGAGTTTTAACCTGATCGACGAGCTCAACGTGTATGAGAACGTGGAACTTCCGCTCATCTATCTAAAGTTGAGTGCGAAAGAGCGCAAAGAAATGGTTGAGAAAGTACTGGACCGAATGCAAATCAGTCATCGTAAGAAACATTTTCCGCAACAACTATCCGGAGGACAACAGCAACGTGTGGCCATTGCCCGTGCCGTTGTTGCCAATCCAAAGCTGATCCTGGCCGATGAGCCAACCGGTAACCTGGACTCGAAAAACGGGCTGGAAGTGATGAACCTGCTCACAGAGCTCAACCGCGAAGGAACGACCATCGTGATGGTAACACACTCGATGCACGATTCAGAATTCGCCCACAGGGTAGTAAACCTCTTTGACGGGCAGGTAATTACTGAAGAAGTGAAAAATAAGATGGGGGAAGTGCTGGTGTAAGGAATAGTCTTGAACTCCCGACTTGTCGGGACAAGTTATGATTAAGCTGATTAAATGATTACGCTGATTTTGGGACTGAAAAGATTTAAAGTCCATCACATCAATCAGATGAGTAATAGTTCAGATAATATGCTGGTGGGCAGCAACAAAGAATATCGTGGAAACGCTGAGGTATGAATAGCCATTGGTCAAGGTTTCACTTTAAGTGAAGCCCTGACGAAACTTTTAGAACAAATAAAACCTGTCAAATGAAACATCTCTTATTGAAATCAACTGTTGTAATTGCGGTAGTATTTATGGTTTCCTGTCATAGTAACCGTCTGAAAACAGACGAAAAAGCATTGGTCAAACAGATTTTCACCGAAGAAGAACAGTTGGCTAAAGACGAGACAAATCGTGTTGAACGAGAAAAGCAATTGGCTGATTCTATTGCCAAATTGCCTAAAGGGTTTCGTTTTAAAGAAGTGCGGAGTATAAATCCGGAGCAGCCTCCGATAGTGATTGACATTGCAGGCAGCCTTGATAGTATTAAAGATCTCAAACTTTCTAATGTGGCTTCAGATATTAAATACATTCGCATGGAACCTATTCCCAACTGTAACCTTCAGCCCAATCTGAAATACAAGTATTACCTGATGGATAACCATCTGATTGCCGCTAATCTTTACGGAATTCACCAATACACTAAAGACGGGAAGTTTGTAAGGACGATTGTAAAGAACCAGCTAACTGGGGTCGATTATGACGAAAAGAATAACTGCTTAAGCTTTTGGAACGACTACACTATGATTGGTGGAGGAACTTCGGTGTGGGGGCGTGGAAACAGTTTTTTTTACACCTATAGCAATTTTGTTTCCGGAGAACGGTACATCATGGAATACGACTGTTCGCAAGATCAGACGATTTCGAGTGTTGGATTTAACCCTGAAAATAAGAACCCGATTACCGGACTTGGAAAAGTTCAGTTTGACCTGAATCATGGGAAAACCACACCTCCGCCTTTCCGCAAACATCAGGGAATGTGGAGTATCAGCCCTGAAGGTATATACGAGCGTTTAGGAATTTTTTCGCCCGACCGGAATACCTACATGTTCCTCATGGGAGGAAAGCAGATGTGGGGAGTTTTTAGCAATCAGGGTGATACATTGGCCACTTTCGCTAAACTGGAACAGGTAAAAAACTATACCAAATCGTTGATGCGTGGAACCGATTATGGCTTTCAATATGAAAATCGCGGGAACCTATATTTCCGAACCGATTTCAACGATACCGTTTTTCAGGTTGTGCCGCCAAACCGAATTGTTCCGCAATATGTGTTTAATCTGGGACAATACAAGGTTAGCAAACAGGAAGGCGTTGATCCTGGGGTTAAACTTGACGGAAAAATTCTTCCGCAAGACTGGGCTGAGACCAAAAACTACATTTTTTTAACCTTCGCCAAAGACAATTACGATTGTCCGAACAACCGAAAAAACAAAAGTGTGAAGATTTTCCATGCGCTGTTTTCAAAAACAAGTCATCAGTTGCAGGTGGTTAAAGCCGATCCGTTCGATTACGAAGCTCCGATTTTGGTGAACAACATTGATGGTGGTTGTCCGGTATGGCCCTTGTCTTATCAGGTTGGCAGTAAAGGCGAAATCATGCTTTCGTTAAAAGGACGTGATCTAAAAACTCAGGTGAAAAGTACTGGGTTCCAGAATTCGACAGCACCGGCAGATAAAAAAGAAAAACTGAAACAACTTGCCAATGCAGTTTCCGATTTAGACGATATTTTAATGATCGTACAATAAAAACTCCAGCAGCCATGAACTTTCAACTCAAAACAACCATTCGCAACCTTAGGAAGAAACCCATTTATTCGCTCATCACTTTTGTGGGTTTTACTTTCGGTATTGCTGCCGGATTGCTCATTTACCTGTGGGTATTCAATGAACTGAACTACGACAAATCGCACCAAAATTACGAACGCATTTACCGTGTTTTGACTTTATCGAAACAAGGAAATGAAATCGTAAAATCGCCGGGATGTTACCGCCCGGTACCAGCAACGTTAAAACAGGATTACCCACAGATTGAATATGCCACTTACCTGAGCTACAGTTCGGAAGATTCGCCTTTGAAACGCGAAGAAGGAGGTGAAAAGATTGAAGCCCGCCAGGTTTGGGTCAACAATGACTTCTTTTCCATCTTTAACGGTTTCGTTTTCGTGGAAGGTGAAGCATTCGATGCCATAAAGAACCCTTCGGGTATTATTCTCTCGGAAGCAGTGGCAAAAAAAATATTCGGCAAGGAGACAGCCCTTGGTAAAACAATCATCAGTGATAAATATGAGAAGGAAATATACACTGTAACTGGAGTTGTTCGCATTCCAAATCAGTCGCATATCGATTTCGGATATATTCTTCCTGAAGTTAACAGGCAGGTTGCCAGCTCATCAAATAATTGGGGCGATAAAGCATTTGTACATGTTTACATCAAACTACGGAAAGATGCCCAAATTAACGACACATTTCTGAGTCAAATTTCCAATCACATCAGTCGATACTCCAAAATAACTGATAAACTGTTGTTTCAACCCATCGCTGACATCCATTTACATTCGGATTACGAACCAGGACTTTACGACAAAAACATCGGTAGCTACAAGTACGTTTGGATCTTTTCAGGATTGGCCTTGCTTATTATCCTGATGGCAGCATTTAATTTCTCAGTGCTTTCGTTAGCCCGCTCCTCCGAACGCTCAACCGAAATCGGGATCAAAAAAGTGAATGGTGCCGACCGATTTAATATCATCAGTCAATTTATGAGCGAATCGCTCGTCCAAACATTTGCGGCTACCATACTTGCACTGATCATCATTTGGCTCATATTACCTTGGTTTAATGTGCTTTCCGGGAAAGAATTGCATTTTACCCTATCACTTAAACTGATCATCAACCTGTTGTTGCTCACTTTGGGTACCGGATTACTGGCCGGAGCTTACCCATCGCTTTTCCTCTCTTCGTTAAATCCAAGTGGTATTTTCAGGGGAGGAAGCGTCACCGGATCAAGAACCGGGTTTATTCGCCTGTTGGTTGCTGTACAGTTTAGTATTGCCATCTTTTTCATCATAGCCACTTCACTTTTTGTCAAACAACTGAACTATATCCGCACAAAAGACCTGGGAATGAACCATCAAAACATTGTGGTGATCCCGACCGGGTTATGGTACGACAACAAGGGGTTTAAAGAAGAATTACTCATGAATCCGAACATTCTGGGCGTTTCGGCCAGTGTAAAAGCACCCGTTGATTTCCCATGGAAATCAACAATGTCACTCAACCATCAGGGAGTGGTTGACAGCCTGAATGCCACCCTGTTCTGGGTGGATGAGGACTTTGCAAAAACCTATCAGTTGGAAGTTGTGAAAGGCCAGTTTTTGCAAATGAATTATAGTGACTACTGGAAAGAACGTGAAACGGCAGGAAAAAATCGGAAAGAAGGGAAGGAATACACGGTATCGGTTCCCGTAGTAATCAACGAAACTGCCGAAAAGCAACTTGGCTTTGCCGATCCGATTGGTCAGCGTATTGGGGACAAGGTGATTGTAGGTGTGGTGAAAGATTTTCATTTTCGCCCTCTGCAATACCCCATTAGCCCAGTAATCCTTTTAAACAATCCGGAAACTATGGGGACGATGAATGTAAAAATTGCCTCGAATGATAGAGCATCAACATTAAAATACATTGGCGAGATTTACCGGAAACATCGCGATCAGAGAGCTTTCTCGTATAGTTTTTTCGATGATCTGCTGAACGAAAAATACCAGGAAGAAACCAGGCTAAAAAACATCACCACCGCATTTTCTTTTCTGGCGATTATGATTTCGATACTTGGTATTTTGGGCATGGCTGTTTTCTCCATCGACCGAAGGATCAAGGAAATAGGAATCAGGAAAATAAATGGAGCCAAAGTATCGGAAGTGATGATCCTGCTAAATCGCGACTTTGTAAAATGGGTAGCCATTGCTTTTATTATTGCCACTCCCGTTTCCTGGTACGCCATGAATAAATGGCTCGAAAGTTTTGCTTACAAAACAGAATTAAGCTGGTGGATTTTTGTTCTGGCAGGATTACTGGCACTGGGAATTGCGCTGCTCACCGTGAGTTGGCAGAGCTGGAAAGCAGCAACAAGGAATCCGGTGGAGGCGCTGAGGTACGAGTAAAAAGTCTTGAACTCCCGACAAGTCGGGACAAGTTATGATTAAGCTGATTAAATGATTATCCTGATTTTGGGATTGGAAAGAATTAAAGACCATCAAAGAAATAAGATGAATCATAACTTGTCCCGATGCAGATCGGGAGTTCAGACAATGTCTTGGAAGAGCTGGAAAAGGGTAACGAAGAATATGGCGGAGGTGTTAAAATAAAGAAAGCTATGGTGACAAATTCCTTTACAGAATCTGTAAAATAAATTGACAACTATAAAAACAATTATACAATTAATTAGCTAGTTATATGATATTTATAAAATGGCATGCTTTCTGGTTATTCAATAGTGGAAACAACAAACAATCATTTGGAAGTCCATATCAAAAGAGAAGGCAGATACCCATTTCAGAAAACAAACAGCAATTACACACAATGCCATGATCAAACATTTTTTCACAAGCATGTACAGGAACATCGAAAGAGATAAGATGTTCACCTTTATTAACCTGACGAATCTAACCATAGGCTTCACCACGTTTATCCTCCTGGGAATGGTGGTGAGCTACGAGTTCAACTACGATAAGTCAAACAAGAATTTCGACAGGATCTACCGTGTGCAAACCAAACAGGAAGACTCCTATCCGACCAATTATTGTACCTTTAGTCCTGCAGCCATCCGGTACCATTTAATGGCCGATGTGCCCGAAGTGGAAAAGGCCCTGATCATGCGGGAGATATCCGCAGGGCAGGGTTCGGGGCAATTCTTCACCTTACCCTCCGGGGCCCAGCTATTTGAGAAGTATGGCTATTTCACCGAAAATGCTATATTCGATATCTTTACCATAAACATAAAAGAAGGTAACACGACCAATGCACTCGTAGAACCCAGTACAATCGCCCTGTCAGAAACCCTCCAGCAAAAGCTGTTTCCCGAGGGTGGAGCTGTCGGCAAACAAGTAGTGATTGGCAAGCGTTATCCGCTAACAGTGACCGCTGTCTATGCCGATTTTCCAATCAATTCGACCATGCGCCCCACGTACCTGGTTTCAATAAGTACTTATGAAACACTGGCCGAACGTAAAGGGTTCCGGGATGACTGGACCTCAATCGACAATGATAATTATGTACTCTTAAAAAAAGGCACAGACCCCAGACTAGTCGACTCAAAGATAAAGGATGCCTTCAAAAATGTGAAGAACTTCGAAAAGTCGACTCCATACCTGTATCCGCTGTCAAAGCATCACCTTTCACCCAACGGCCAATCCGATACTCTGGTGGGATTGGGCATACTTTCACTGGCAGGATTTCTTGTACTGATTCTTTCGTGCGTGAACTTTGTCAACCTGTCCTTAGCTAACTCCACCCGACGGGCCAGTGAAATAGGGATAAAAAAAGTAGTGGGTTTTCCTAAGAAAGCAATTGCTGCACAGTTTTTAACCGAAACGGTAGTTGTTACCATAATAGCCATGATCATCGGATTATTTGCAGCACAAGCTGCGTCTCCCCTGATGGCTCAGATTCTGGAGAAAAATATTGAATATCGTGTATTTGAGAACGGCCAGTTATTGCTGATCGTCCTGTTCACAGGACTTCTTGCTGGTCTGCTTTCCGGATTATATCCAGCCATAGTGCTTTCGTCGTATAATCCGGTAAAAGTCCTGAAAGGGAAACTGTTTGTCGGTACAGGCAAGTCACTCAACTTAAAAAAGGTATTAACAGCTACTCAGTTCTCCATATCGCTCTTCATGCTTATCGTTAGTTTCATTCTTTACAACCATGTAAACTTTATCCTGAACAAAGATCTGGGTTTCGACAACAAGAACATCATCTATTCGGAAGTAAAGGTCCAGGATAGCATCGACTTTGAAACCATTCGGCAAAAATTATTGCAACATCCTGAAATTGTGGATGCCTCGTTTTCAAGCACCATACCCTTCCAGGGAAACATCGGCGGATATGTAACCTGGGAAGGAGCAGCCCAGGACCAGCGGGAAATGATTAGCCGCAATTATGTGAACTATGATTTCATCCCCACATATAACCTGAAGATGATGGCCGGACGCAACTTCTCGAAAGATTATCCATCTGACAATAAGTCCTGTATCATCAATGAAACGGCGCTTAAAGTGTTTGGCTGGACAGATCCAATCGGCAAAACAATTACCCTTTTTGGTACACCCTATCCGGTCATCGGCGTGGTGAAGGACTTCCATCCTTACTCGGTGCACAATCCCATTCCATCATACGTAATGTTCCTTGGGAAAGAAGAACTTACAGGATCAAAGCTTCTCACGGTAAGGTTTACCCCCGGAAATGAACAAAAGGCACAGGAACTGGTCACCCGTGAACTGGAAGCCTTCGTCCCGAATGATCCGTTCGAGTTTAAAGATTTTAAAGTAATCTTCTATTTAGATTCAGCCATTTCATTCTGGCAATCACTGAAACGTTTATTCTTCATGTTTTCGGTGGTAACACTGGTGGTTTCGTCAATTGGATTGTTTGGACTAATACTTTTTACCACCAAACGCCGCACCAAAGAAATCGGTGTCCGAAAAGTATTGGGAAGTTCAGTCTTTTCAATATACAGGCAACTTTCGTACGAAGTATTTGCCATGCTGGGAGGTGCAATCCTGGTGGCCTGTCCTGCAGCGATTCTAATCTACAAAACCATGCCGGGCGCATATAAGGAACCCCTCTCATCCCTGGTATTCCTTGTGGGTATAGCCCTGATCGCCATCATTGCCCAGATGACCATCAGTTATCATGTGATTAAAATTGCAGTGAGCAATCCGGTAAAGGCATTGAGGTATGAATAGAATGAGGAAAAAGGAAAAGGGAAAGAGGAAAAGACAGGAACACTTTGAATGGAGCTGATTCTAACCGAGGAATTTCAAGCCTCATCCATGAAATATTAAAGTCTAACTTTATATTTTCATGGATAACGAATAAAAAGCAACTAAATAAAACACATAAAATGATACATCTAACCAACATCGACAAGTATTACGATTCGAAGTTCCAGCGTACATTCGTGCTGAAAGCCGTTAACCTGGAAGTAAAGGAAGGCGAATTCCTGAGCATTATGAGGCCAAGTGGTTCAGGCAAATCCACGCTACTGAATATCATTGGACTGTTGGATGAGCCGTCTACAGGTGAATATTCTCTGTACGATAAGTCAGTTCTTAACCTGAAAGAAAAAGCTAAGGTGGATTACCACCGCAATTTCATGGGCTTCATATTCCAGGCCTATCACCTGATTGAAGAAATGACCGTTTACGAAAACATCGAAACGCCACTGATATACAAAGGTGTAAAAAGCCACGACCGCAAGGCAATGGTGGCTGACCTGCTTGACCGGTTCAATATGGTGGCAAAAAAAGATTTGTTCCCAACTCAACTTTCAGGGGGCCAACAGCAACTGGTGGGCATTGCACGGGCTATTATTGGCAAGCCTAAACTTCTGCTGGCCGACGAACCTACCGGAAACCTGCAATCCGTTCAGGGTGAAATGATCATGGAAACCCTTCAGGAGTTGAATAAAGAGGGCATGACAATTATCCAGGTAACCCACAATGAGAAATTTGCCGAATATGGGAAAAGGATTATACGGTTGGAGGATGGGATTATCAGAAAGGATTTAATAAACCAGATCGCACATGTCCCTATGATTAATTAATGGTTCGAAAGCGTTACTTACAAAAGTCAATCATCAGTTCAAACGAAACAATGCTCAGGACAATTTAGAATAAAACGATATGAAGTTATTTAGGAAATTGAAATCGAATTGGAAGTGGTTGGCAATTAATGTTGCCGGCCTGAGTGTAGCCCTGGCCTGTCTGTTGATCACTTTTCTGTACGTAAGACAGGAATTGAGTTACGACCGGTTTCATTCAAAGGCCGACCGTATTGTCCGGGTAACTACCGACAGCAATAATGGCGCGACTTCGATGCACCCGGCACGAGTGGCTGGTGACTGGCCCAAACAACTGGTGACCGATTTCCCCTCCATCGAAAAAATGGTCAGGCTGGTGCCCTTCCGGAGAGCGATCATCAAGATAGGAGACCAGAAATTCTACAACGAACGGGCCTTTTCAACCGACAGTTCGTTTTTTGATGTGTTCGACTTTAAAGTAATCTCCGGAAATCCTGTCAATGCATTCGCCCAGCCCAACCGCGCATTCATCAGCCGCAGCCTGGCTCTGAAATACTTCGGGAACATTAACGTTGTTGGAAAGGAGATTTCGATTCTGCACCAACAGGTTTCTCAGCCCAAAGTGTATGTGATTGATGGCGTAATGGAAGATTTTCCGATCAATTCTCATTTTCATATCGATTTGCTCACTTCGTTTACCACGGTGGATGACCAGACAACCTGGGCCTATACCTATTTCCTTCTGAAACCAGGAACAGATTTGGAATCTTTGCAGAATACTATTCAACAAAAATGGATAAAGGAAAACAAATCAGGGAGTCAAGTTTCCATTTTGTATCTTCAGAAACTCACCGACATTCACCTGTTCAGCCATAAAACCCGTGAGATGGAAAAGAACGGGGACATCCGTTCCATCATTTTGCTGATGAGCGGTGCGCTGGTAATACTTTTCATTGCACTTATTAATTTCATGAACCTGAACCGTGTACAGTTTATTTCAGCTCTTAAAAACGTGAAAGTGAAACTGATTAATGGCGCATCAAAAAGTACCATTGCCATGGAAATAGGCACTGAATCGCTTCTTCTTTCTATGATGTCGGTGATTGTGGGCTTGCTTCTGGCACTCCAGCTGAGTAAATCACTGGGGATTTCTGTTTTTCAACCCGACAACCTGATGGTTATCGCTTTGATTACAGCTGGCTTTATCCTGGTTATTTCTGTTCTATCGGTAGTGCCGCTTTTTACTACAAAAATTGTGTCCAACCTGACTATGTACTCCCCGAAAGGGCGGCTGTATTCTTTTCCGTTGGTGGTGCAATTTGCACTGGCCATTGTGGCCATTGGCTGTACGCTGGTACTTAACCGTCAAATGGATTTTATAACTGATGAACATCCGAATGCTCAGAATGCCAATATGCTGGTAATTGCCGGCAATCCCTGGGATGTCGTACAGCGATATGAACGGTTGAAAAATGAGTTGCTGAAGCACCCTGAAATAAACGAAATGACCGCTGCCATGGAAGAACCGGGGGGTGATATCCTAGATAACGTAGGGTTCGAGATGGAAGGCGTTGACAAAAAGGAAGGGCAGTCTATCAATATTTTTACCACTGACTCCAATTTTTTCAGTATGATGAACATTCATCCCATCGCAGGAACAACCGAGCTGGGCTTTACACCCTCACAACAATGGGAAGCCGATGCGGTCGAACTCAGTACACTGCGGACAAACGGCAAGCCTGATCCGCAAAAACAGGCAGAACTGGAGAAAAAGGTTGGTAATTACCACGACAAGTATATCCTGAACCAAAGCGCCCTTAAGCTGCTCGGAATTGTAAATCCCAAAGATGCCATTGGAAAACGATTCCGGTTAAACTTCTTTTTACCCGACCTTTTTCCAGAAGGAGAAATCGTTGGGGTAGTACCCGATTTCCATTACACCAACCTGCACAACGCAGAAAAACCACTGGCTATCGCCCCCAGAAAGATGTTTAACTATTGTTTCATGATCGGTATTGATCCGGCTCAGCGTAAAAAAGCAGTGGAAACAATTGCCACCACCTGGCAAAAAATTAATCCTGAATTCCCGCTTCAGTACGAATACATGACCGATGCCTACCAGAAAGTGTATGCAGGCGAATATGCCCAATCGCGGGTGCTGTCGCTGTTTGCAATCATCTCCATCCTGATTGCGGCGCTTGGTGTATTTGCCCTTGCCAGCTTCAAGATACAGCGTCAGGAAAAGGAAATTGGCATCCGAAAGGTTAACGGAGCAAGGAACTCGGAAATTCTCCTGATGCTTAACCGCGATTTTATCAAATGGGTAATTGCCGGATTCATAATTGCCACGCCGATCGCATGGTATGCCATGCACCGCTGGCTCGAAAGCTTTGCCTACAAGACCAGCCTGAGCTGGTGGATCTTTGCCCTGGCCGGTTTACTGGCATTGGGAATTGCATTACTAACAGTTAGTTGGAAAAGCTGGATAGCAGCCACACGAAACCCGGTGGAAGCACTGAGGTATGAATAGTATTTCAGCCTTATCAGGAGTATATCTTTATAAATAATATACAATCAAAACATGTTTAAATCGATGTCGTCATTAACTAAAAATTGGAAGCGGAACAAAGGGTTCCTGATCATTAACATTACCGGATTGGCTATTGGACTGGCTGTTTCAATCCTGCTATTGCTCTATGTGATGAACGAATGGAGTTACGACCGCCATTTTCAAAAACAAGACCGCATTGTACAGCTCAACTCCGTCTGGACTCTTGAGGGTCGAAAAGAAATAAACCCAATCTGTACCCGAAAGGCTTATTCTGAACTTCCACAGAATATTCCGGGAATTGATAAAGCGGTACAGATTTACCGAGGTTGGGGCGTGGAAGTAATCCGTAAACCTGAACATTTTCAGAATCTGCAATTACTTTATGCCGATCCTGAATTCTTTGATATTTTTGAAATGAACTTTGTTTACGGGACAGCGGCAAATGCCCTGATCAGTCCATATTCTGTAGTATTGACCCAACCGAAAGCCGAAGCAATTTTTGGAAAGGCTAATCCTATGGGGCAAACCTTTACTATTGACGGAGAGGAATTCACGGTTTCAGGAGTAGTCGAAAAGCTGCCGGCAAATACACATTTCAACTTCGACGTTCTCGCTTCCATGAAATCGATACCAAACATGGATAATATAACCAGTTTGGAATTTTTCACCTATTACCTCCTCAAACCCAACGTTCCGAAGGATCAGGTTTGTCAGGCCATCAGGAAAGAATATACGTCCATGCTTGCAAAAGCATTCAGTGACTTTGGCTCATCATTTGATGCCATAACTGAACCGCTTACATGCATTCACTTGTTTTCGAAAGCCAACTACGGCTTAGGCAATCAGGGAAGTCTGCAAACCGTGTGGCTACTGGTTGGGCTTGCCTTTCTGATCCTTCTGCTCGCTATTACCAACTTTGTCAATCTTTTTGTGGTTCAGGGAAGTAACCGATCTACTGAGATAGGAATCCGGAAAACCAACGGCGCCGGTACCCGCGAAATATCCCGTCAGTTCTTTGGCGAAGCCTCCATGGTGGTCTTTATCTCTTTTATCATCGGGATTGCTTTGGCCATCATTTTACTTCCTTCGTTTTCAGGGCTTATCCATAAAAACCTCGAAGCTTCGCTCTTTTATCATCCGGTCTTCATTTCAGGAACTATTTTGCTGATTATTTTTACCATCCTGCTTTCGGCAAGCTATCCGGCATTTTACCTGAGCCGTTTTAATACAATCGAAATTCTGAAGAGATCAGCCTCCAATCAATCGAAAAAGAGTTTTACTACTTCAATTGTCATCTTTCAGTCGGTAATAACCATTGTTTTGATCGCCGTGTTACTGATCGTGAACAAGCAATCGAATTACCTGAAAAGCATTCCCGCAGGATTTAATCCAAACCATGTGATGGTAGCCTCGTCTGTCAACAACCAGATTAGCAAGCATTACGATGCCCTGAAACAAAACTTGCTGAAAGTACCGGGAGTTGAAATGGTAAGCTCTGCACAACACATAGTGGGTGGCGGTACCAGCGGACAAGGCATTTACCGTTTTGGCGGGAATGGAAAAACCTTTAAATCGATAAACGAATACCGGGTCTTGCCAGGCTTGTGCGAACTGATGGAATTTAAGCTGAAAGAAGGGAACTTCTTCAGGGAAAGTGATCCCGCCAACAAAAAATACGTCGTTTTGAATGAAGAAGCTGTAAAAATGCTCAACCTTGAAAACCCAATAGGCGAAAAGGTCGTCATGTTTGATGACCCGATGGAGGTAATCGGGGTGGTGAAGAACTTTTACTACCATTCTCCGGCGCAGAAGATTGAGCCCATTGCGCTTACCTGCTATCGGAATTACCCTCAGTTCATTTATATCCGGTTTAACCCAACGATAAACAAATCACAGGCCACACAATCTGTACTTCCGGTATTCCGCCAGTTCGATCCCGATTTCATGCTGGTTCCCAATTGGAGTGATGATGTTTACAATGATAAGTTCAACGGCGAAAAGACCTTATCTGAAATCATTTTCACAAGCACACTTTTATCTTTATTGGTTGCTATGCTTGGGCTTTTTGCCATACACTCGTTTACCATTGCCCGCCGGATCAAGGAAATCGGGATCCGCAAAGTGGCTGGTAGTTCCACCAGATCAGTAGTTTTTTTACTCTCCGAAAACGTATTCCTCAGGATTGGTATTTCAGCGCTAATTGCTCTGCCCGTAACCTGGCTCATCGGTCAGCATTGGCTCGAAGGCTATTCCAATCATATTCACATCGGGTTGCTCCTGCTACTGATCCCCCTGGCTATTCATACCCTGATTGCGATACTTGCTACCTTTTTGATCAGCTACAGGGCAGCAACAAGGAACCCAATTGAAGCACTGAGGTATGAATAAAAGAAGGCATAGTATAATAGGCATAATAAGGAAAATAAAATAGGATTACCCTTAACAAAACGAATATATATAAGCAGAAATATATTATGACAGTTAATTATCTTAAACTTATCTTTCGCAATCTGATAAATCGAAAAAGTTTCACTCTAATCAATCTTTTGGGACTTTCTATGGCCTTTGCCGTTTGTATCATTATTTTGCTTTATGTTTATACTGAGTTAAGCTTCGATAAAAATATTCCTGATTTCAAGAATAAATACCGTATTACGATCAGCAATTCGGATGAACAAAAAGCAAATCTACCTTATAATTTGAAGGAACTCTTAGAGCCTCAACTCCCCATTGGTTCAGAGTTGGCAGTTGTATCGACAAGTAGTGAATACACTACCGAAGATGTATTAATTGGGTATAATCGTAATTTATATAAATTCAAACACTTAATCTTTGCCGATAGTCGGATTCTATCCATATTGGGATTATCGCTATTAGAGGGAAATGCAGATTGTTATCAACAGTCACCAAATCAAATACTCCTATCTCAAAAGACCGCGCAAACAATATTTGGCAATAAAAATGCCATTGGGCAAATGCTTAAATATGGTAATATGAACTATACCGTATCTGGCCTATTTAGAGATTTACCCTCAAATACCCATCTGCCTATTGAACTGATATCTCTACGACCTTTAGACTGGAAATTTACCTACGAGCAGGAGAATAGCTGGGGATACAATTTGTTTGATTACTATCTATGGGTACCAGCTCACAGCAAAGTCACAGATATTGAATCCACCATTAAAAATATTTATCTTTCAGCTCACCCCTATTATAAAAATGCCAGTCAGAAAGAGAAAGATAAAGTTTCCTTTAAGTTGGAACCAATTACCGATATCCATCTTTATTCAGATCAACTCAAATGGGACAATAATAAAATAAAAGGAAGTATCGGACTGATTATTACATTTATAATCATTGGGTTACTCATTTTATTGATGGCTACTTTTAATTACATCAATCTATCCACCGCCTATTTTCAGACAAAAAATACCTTCTCCGGGAATCTGAAGGTTTTTGGAGCTTCTTCTGCTCATCTATATCAATACATATATTTACAAACAACCCTGATCGTTTTGTTTGGATTGATCGGTTCTCTTGGCATTGTGAGAATGTTGCTTCCAATGTTCAACGTGTTAGTCTATCGCCAAATAGCTTTCACCCTCCTATTAAACCCTGTAGTTATTGGCATTGGTCTTACGATCATTTCTCTTGTCATTCTTCTTGCAGGGTTATATCCTGCTATTAGGTTTTCCAACCAAACTCCGGCAAATGCACTTCTACGCTCATCATCTATGGAATCCTCCTTTTCAAAATCATTCATTCGTAAAGTTATGGTCGTATCCCAATTTACCATTTCAATCGGATTGATAATTATAATTCTAGTCATGGGGCGACAGATTAGATTGATGAGCCAACAACATCTTGGATTTAATGCAGAACAATTAATTGAGATCAAATCATCTGTCAGTAAAAATGAGTTTAACCTGCTTAAAAGCCGGCTTGAACGTGTTTCTAATGTGGCTGGTGTATCAATTGCTAATTATAACCCAGGCGACTATATTGCCGATGGTTTTCCAATCCGATTATCAGGTGCTCCGAAAGATAAAAATATTGATGGTTCAACGGCTGTACGGGTTGATTACAATTATTTTGATGTCATGAATATCAGACAATTGCAAGGCGAAACTATTAACCCAACAATGGAGGACAAAAATTTAGTAATCCTAAGTAAAACTGCTGCTGATGAACTTGGATTACCTAATCCTATTGGGGAGAAAATATACTATTCCGGCACTTTAAAGGAATATTTAGTTGCCGGAGTAGTGGATGATATACAATACCGAAGTTTTCGGGAAAGGCCAAAACCAATTATTTATACATTAGGCCATTGGGGTGGAAATCCAGTCCTTCGTCTTATAAAAGGAGATCATGAGAAAGCAATAGCATCCATCAAGGAAGCATGGAATTCCTTATTTCCCGATCGCCCATTTGATTTTAGCTTTTTCGATGATAAACTTGAAAGCAATTACCAACGCGAGACAAATACACTTCGATTACTTAATCTGCTAATGATCATTTCAATAATCATTTCATCAATGGGTATTTATGGTCTTATCATGGAAATAACCATTCAGCGTACAAAAGAGATAGGCATCCGCAAAGTTAACGGGGCAAAAATATCTGAAGTCATGGTCATGCTGAATATAGATTTTGTGAGATGGATAATTATTGCTTTTATAATCGCAAGTCCGATCGCCTGGTATGCCATGTATCACTGGCTCGAAAGCTTTGCCTATAAAACTAACCAGAGTTGGTGGATCTTTGCACTGGCAGGATTTTTGGCATTGGGAATTGCATTACTAACGGTGAGTATGAAAAGCTGGATAGCGGCAACAAGGAACCCAATTGAAGCACTGCGGTATGAGTAGTCAAAATTCCTCTTTAAACCAAACTCTCACTACGCTCCCCAGGTTATCTAAGATCCAGAAATGAAATAATCTCCTTTGTAATCGAATTGTACGATCTTTGCCCTGATCTTCACCTTGCCAACAGAACAGGGGGTGAATGAGATTTAAATCCAATACTAAACTTCTTGCATATAGATAGTTCAGGCTTTTCCGACGACCCGACTGATGCATGTATTCTACTCCCTTCCCCCAGGCTTTCCCCTTAGGAATCATTCTATTCTCTGTCGTACCACTATCATACCTCTTTCATACCTCTTTCATACCTCTTTCAGTACAAATTCGAAACAAATTCGAATATAATACGTAACAAATTCGAAACAAATTCGTAGCCGTTCGAATTTGTTTCGAATTTGATTCGTATTTGTTACGTATTTGTTTCGAATTTGTACTGAAAGAGGTATGAAAGAGATATGATTCAATAGTTATTCAATTCCTTATGGGAACAGGAGGAAAGGACATAAGAACAGATCCGCAACCGGACGCGAAAGCAAGGCCAGGGACTGCTCTTAAAAGTTGAAATTGTCAGGATCGGCACCCATGCGGCCGTGATTATCAAGGCTGTCTATTATGGCCATATCTTCAGGACTTAGTTCGAAGTCAAAGATATCGGCATTGTGACGGATTCGATCAGGGGTGACGGATTTAGGAATAGTAACCACCCCTTTCTGGATGTCCCAACGAAGTACAATCTGAACGGGTGATTTCTGGTATTTCGCAGACAGCGCCTGAAAGATAGGAATGTCATTTACTTTTCCTTCCATGATTGGTCTCCAGGCCTCCAACTGTATCTGATGGTCCTGACAGAACTTCAACAATTCGGGCTGAATGAGCCTGGGGTGAAATTCAACCTGGTTAACCATTGGCATAATGCGGGCATCTTTCATGAGGGAAACCAGGTGATGGAGTAAAAAGTTACTTACACCGATTGCCCTGATCCGGCCTTGTTCATACAATTCTTCCATCGCCTTCCAGGTTTCGGATGACAATTCGCCTTTGGGCCAGTGAATCAGGTAGAGGTCAATATATTCGGTCTGTAATTGGTCCAGACTTTTTTCGAATGCCTGAAAGGCAGACCGGTACCCCTGGTCGCTGTTCCATATTTTGGTAGTTAGGAATATCTCTTCCCGTGGAATACCGCTTTCGATAATCGCCTTACCAACGCCTCGCTCGTTCTGATATGCCGCCGCGGTATCGATGCTGCGATAACCTGCGTCAAGGGCAACTTTCACCGCATTCTCAACTTCCTGCCCTTCTTTCGAACGGAATACCCCAAGACCCAGCCACGGCATTTCAAGGCCGTTGCATAGTTTTACTTTTGACGTTTGTATCGTTGACATAGTTTTCAGTTGTTGAATAAGGTTCTATAACCAAAAGGATGCTGAAAAGGTTTAGCTCCTTTTTCAAAGTAAAATTAGGTTGTTATAAACCTCCAAAGATCCCTTTGATCGTCCGGTGGAATTTGTGGACTGAATGAACGGGCGGAGCATACATCAGGATACATTTCTTGGAAACAACCGGCAGACCCAGCTGATCGATGCTTTGCTGCACTTCTTTCGACCAGGCACCCTGTTGGAGCCAGATGTTCTTCAATCCGATTCCGGCAGCATCTTTCAATACTTCAGGGACTTTTTTTGGTGAAATGGATATCCAAACCCCATCCACTTTGCCCTCCAAACTTTTCAGATCAGGATAACAGGCCATTCCATCAATCTCCTGTACATCAGGATGAATTGGATAAATATCATATCCTTTCGATTTCAACTCTTTGCCAACAATGTTGCCAAATTTCTTACCTGTGCGGGACATACCCACGACAGCAATTCGTTTTGAACTGATAAAATTATCGATCATCGGATTCATAATGCGAATGTTTAAAAATACTATGTGAAGTTAATGCATTTGTGAGAATAATTTGGCATGAAGACCCCAATTTATTGAGGATTACCCGTCCGCTCGCTGATTTCCTTCAGAACCTTTCGCGTGGCCAGGAAGACTGCTGGTTTACCCGATAATGGATTGGGCTGGGTAACCACTACAGTCTGGTAAACATCCTCGATATTCTGAAAGGTAAGCACCTCCTCAGGGGTTCCCTGGGTGTGGATCATGCCCTGATTAACCAGAATGAGCCGGTCACAGTATTCAGAAGCCAGGTTCAGGTCGTGAATCACCATCAGGACTGATAGCCCCATTTCCTGGTTGAGTTGCTGAAGTACATTCAGGATATGAACCTGGTGAGTAATATCAAGGTGTGAGGTAGGTTCATCGAGCAGAAGCAATTCAGGCTCCTGGGTAAGAGCGCGGGCTATGGCTGCAAGTTGCTGTTCTCCGCCGCTCAGTTCCGACATCAGTTGATCCTTAAATCGCCATGTGTCGGTCATCGTCATGTATTCACGGGCAATCCTCAGATCATCTTCACTTTCGAAGAAGCTGAACCGGCTTTGGTAAGGAATTCGTCCCATCAACACGTAATCTTCCACACTGATGTCACCTGCATCGATAAACTGGCTGACTATAGCTATGTTTTGAGCACGCTGACGGGGTGCAAGTGTGCGTAGGTTTTTATCTCCCAGCATGATTTTGCCTGATTTGATGCCCAGGGTCCCTGTTATGGCGCGAAACAGAGTCGTCTTCCCCGATCCGTTAGGACCTATAATTCCTGCAAATGAGCCCTTCGGCATGTCGATGCAGATGTCGGATAACTGAAATTTCGGATATCCGCAGCAAAGGTTTTGTATGTTCAGGATGCTCGGGTTCATCGTCATTTATTTCTCATTAATTGGGCAGACGACCGGCTCATCATCAGTAAAAAGACAATTCCTCCGACAATACCCGTGATGACACCAATCGGGAGCTCGTTGGGCGAAATAATGGTTCGGGCGATCACGTCCGACAAGACCAGAAAAATGGAGCCTGACAAGAAAGAACTGACAAGCAGGGTCCTGTAATCGGAGCCTACAAGCAAACGCATCAAATGAGGGATTATTAGGCCCACAAAGCCAATAACTCCGGCCACAGCAACACAGACACCAGCCAGCATCGAGGCCAGCAAAAACAAGAGCTTAATGGTCGTGTCGGTGTTTATCCCAAGGTGTTTGGCTTTTTCTTCACCCAGTCGAAGAGCATTAAGCGGCTGGACAAAAAGGTAAGAGACTGCCAGCGAGGCAAAGGCCATCACCAGGGCAACGTATATGAGCGATAGGTCGGGTTCGTCGAGCGAGCCCATGATCCAGAAGATGATCCCATGCAGGTTCTCGGCACTGGTGATCGCCATCAGCAGCATCATCGATGAAGAAGCAATGAAACTGATCATGACCCCGGTAAGCAACATGCTTTGAATGTTTATTCGTCCGTTACGGGAACTGATCGAATACACCAGGAAAATAATCAGGAAAGCGCCGCTGAACCCGCTCAAGGGCAACACAAACGAGCCGATGGACTGGTGTAGTCCGAACACAATTGCAATTGCCACACCCAGGGATGCACCTCCCGAAATACCCAAAGTGTAAGGTTCAACCAACGGATTACGATAGACGCCCTGCAGAAGGACACCCGACAAGCTCAATGCACCACCAACGGCTATGCCAAGCAGTACCCGGGGCAGCCTGATTTGGGTGATAATGGTGTATTCCATGCTGCTATGACCCTTCCCGAGAATACTGAAGATATCAAAGAATCCAAGGTTCATCTCCCCAACCGACAGCGATAGAATCACGGAAGCTACCAGCAGGACCAGCAATCCGGCCAGATAAATTACCCACCGAAGGTGTTTTTTCTGCATCGTTAAAGTTGCTTTAAAATCTTAATCACTTGCAATTGGTCATTAGTTGTCGTTAGTTGTAATTGGTTGTCGATGGTTGTAATTTGTTGTCAGGATAAAAACCTGGAACTTTGAACCTGAAACTTGAAACTTTGAACTTTAAACTTCCTAATACATCAGCTTAATCATTTCCTCCAGGGCGTCCACAAACAATATGGGGGTCGGACTACAGGTCTTATCCGCATCGAGGATGAATATCTTCCTGGTTTTACTTGCCGAAAGAGCCTTATAGCTGAGCCAGTTATCCTTTTCCTCCTGTGCCACAATGCCCATGGTGACGATAAAAATGATATCGGGATCCTGTTTCAGAACATATTCACGGGTAACACTACCTAGTTTCAGTTCTTCTGAAATATTCGTCCCTCCTGAAAATTGGATAAAGTCTTCCATAAAGGTATCCGGGACGGCACAAAACAAAGGCTTGGCGCCAATCTGAATAAATACCTTCGGATGTTTTCCGGCAGGGATACTTGCTTTAAGCCTTGCAAGTCTGGCTTTTTGCACGGCTACAATCTCTTTGGCTTTTGAGCCTTGACCAACCAGTTCGCCAATCTGGATAAAATAGGAACAAATCTCCTCATAGGATTTTGGATAAGGCTGTGAAACGACTTTAATGCCCAGTTTCCTTAAATTATCTATGGTTTCAGGTTTGTTTAATGAAGAGGCAATCACCACATCGGGTTTCAGAGTCAGCACTTTTTCGATGTTAACACTCATTGCATTCGCCACAACCGGAATATGATCGGACGCTTCAGCCGGGCAGTAACTGGTGCAGCCCACCAAGCGGTGTTGTTCGCCCATCAGGTATAAACTCTTGGTGACCCAGGGAACCAGCGACACAATGCGTTTGACTTCCTGAGCCTGGCTAACCAACTGACAAACCAGCAGTACGATCAATACGGAATATATTCGTTTCATTTTACTTTTTCAGTTTCACAGTTCTTCCTGTTTTGGCAGATTCTCTTGCAGCATCGAGAATTTTAACCACAACCACATTGTTGGTAATTGCATAAGGATCATAACTGGTCATTTTTACTTTTCCGTTGATCACATCGGCAAAATAGGAGAACGGATCTACATCAATATCAATATCCTTTGAAGTAACTTGTTTGGTCTGCTCAGCCTGCATGGGTTCTTTCCTGATCCGCATGATGTTGTTATTGACCGCAACGATATAACCCGAGGCTCCGTAGATTTCCATATCCTTGCGTCCAAAAGGCCAGTTCCAGGAGGCCTGAATGATGCACTGGGTTTTTGGATAGCTGACAATGATGGTTGCTTCATCATCAACCTTGGGATAAATTTCAGGCTTAAAATGCTGGGTAACTGCCGTAACTGACAGGGGAGTTTGCCCTTTCATCAGGTAAGTCATCAGATTGGCGCCATAGCAACCGAAATCAATCAGGGCGCCTCCTCCATTTTGAACCGGATCGGTCAGCCAATCCAGGAAGGTCTTCTCACAGCCAATTTCTTTGGGGCCCTGATGTCCGTCGTGTATAACCACTTTTCTGATCTGACCGATGAAGTTACTGTCATTGACCAATTGAAAGGACTTTGCAGTGGTGGGATACCAGGATGTTTCGTAATCGGTGAGCAGATAGATGTGATATTTTTCGGCAAGCTCAACCATCCTTTTGGCATGAAAATTATTTGTGGCCAGGGGTTTTTCGACCATCACATGGATACCACGGGGAGCACATGCCTCCACTGTGGCCATGTGTTCAAAAATAGATCCAAAGGCGAGGACTGCTTCGGGCTTTACCTGATCTAACATATTTGTCAGGTTGGAGTAGATCAGTTTTGGATCGAAGCCATACTTTTTTGAAAGATGTTGTGCCAATTCGGTATTGGGTTCACAGACACCCACCAACTGAAAATCTTTCTTGTCTTTCCGGCCTAAAATAAAGGCAATATGCCCATGTGTCATCCCTGAAATAGCCAACCGGATTGGTTTTTGTGCAGAAGACTGTGCCTGCGTTTGCGGGATTCCCATTAAAAGGACCAGTACGGGGATAATAAACCATTTATTGATTTTCATTCGCATGATTTTATAGGTTACTTATACTATTTTAATTCGGAAGAAATGAAAAGGAAGTTGCATTCACCTTTCACCGACCTTTTTTCCCGAAGATTCGAATAAAAACTGTTTGAACGGGCAGGTCTTCTGGCTCACCTCACTTCTTGTCACCTTCCCGTCAGTCTTACGACAAACAGTGGTATGCAGTACAAAAAGTTAAAAGAAAGGTTTACAGCTGCGGGTACAGCTCCGGTCTTTCACCGGATTCCCTTTTAGTCCACATTGGAACCAATTCAATTGGTAAAAGTAGGAATTATTTTTACTGAAGCAGATTAAAATAAGCAGCTATTCCCAAACTCCCGGGATTTTTTCCCCACATTTCCTGCAGACCCCCTTAACCAGACTATTCTGAGTGATTGTATAGCCCTTCCGTTCAATGACCAGTTCATGACATTTGGGGCAGTAGGTGTTTTGAGCATCCAGACCCGGCACATTGCCAATGTAAACATACTTCATCCCTGAAGCCAATGCAATCTCACGGGCCTGTGTAAGCACTCCAACCGGTGTGGATGAAAGTTGCGTTAGTTTATAATCCGGATGAAAGCGATCGAAGTGTATGGGATATTCCGATAGTCCGTTCTCGATCAGCCAGTTGCACATGCGCTTAATCATAACCGGATCATCCGTCCAACTGGGTATAACCAGGTTGATTATTTCGAGCCAAACGCCCATTTCCGCTATAGTTTTAAGCGTGTTTAAAACCGGCTGAAGCGCTCCGGCACTAAGCTTCATGTAAATATCATTGCTGAATGATTTCAGGTCAACCCTTGCCGCATCAATGTGTTTTAACAAGTTGCGCAGGGGCTCTTCATTGATATACCCACCGGTAACCATTACATTCTTCAGTCCCTCCTGACGGGCAAGCTTTGCGGTGTCTAAGGTGTATTCATAAAACGAAATGGGCTCTGAATAAGTGTATGCTACCGATTGGCACTTGGTAGCAATAGTCTGTGCAATCACCTGATCAGGCATCAAATCGTAATTGCGCGTTTCTTTGGGACTCACATGCGAAATAGTCCAGTTCTGACAATTCATGCAAGCCAGGTTGCAACCCGCCGTACCAATCGAAAATGCTTTGGATCCCGGTAAGAAATGATTCAAAGGCTTCTTTTCAATCGGATCAACATTCACCGCACAGGGATTTCCATAGGCGATGGAATATAGCTTGCCCTCATGGTTGACCCTGTTGTGACAAACGCTCGTTTCACCCTCTTTAATGACACATTCATTGGGACAGATCAGACATTTGGTGCCTCTGGGTGTGGGTGACCAATAGAGTCCTTCCTTGCTCCACTTCCAAAGCTTTTCTCCGGAACCGCCTGCTAAACTCATCTGTGGTGAACAGGCAATGGCTCCTGTTGCTGCGAGTCCTCGTTTCAGAAATTCACGTTTATCCATATCAGGGATGATCATATTCAGCTACAACTAAAGATCAATTTTTCATTCTATCTGATTACTCTTTTTCTGCTCTATTTGTTTCGCATTTTGTCGGCTTATTACCTTTTTACCGGTTTTTTCCTCTATCTCTTTTCTCGTATTACCAGCAATTGTTCCTCCTTGATTGGCTATTTTCCGACTATCCTCAAATGTTTTTGGATTCTTTTCTTTCGATATTTCGGTTGTGGTTGCTTCCGCAAGCATATTTAAAACCAATTCAAGGTTCGTCATATGATCACGCAGGTTTTCTTTCTTCAGGTCTTTATAATTCTTATACTGTTTGGTCGTAAATCCACTCCATGCTTCAGTTATTTCATCAGTAAGCAGAGCAAATTCATTACCCTTCTGAATGCCATGATTCTCCCATTCATCAGTTAAATCTTTACGAACCTCAATGCTTTTAAGCCGTTGGTTTATCCATTCTTTTGAATAGCCTTTGCGCAAATACGTTTCCATTAATCGGTCAATCCCCTTTTCAGGATCTTCAATTTCATCGATCCTTTCACGCCCCACCCTTGATAACCAGATCTTAAAAGGTTCTGCCTTGGGCGAAGGAATCGATTGGATTAAGCGAAACAACTGTTCTGTATCAGCGACATCCGTTTTGTAATATTTCCCATCTGTGGATTGCATTTTCAGTTGGTTACAATTTGTAACCAACTCACTTCCCTCTTTCTTCAACCGATTCTTTAATACTTTCCAATAATTGTTTGGATTTCCACTTTCCGTAAGTACTCCAACAACATCAACAATTGAGAAGTACCACTTTTCCCGATCATTGTCCCAATGTGAACGAATTTGTTTCTCATTAAAGAGCCTTATAGCTGTATCCTTTGTCATACCAATAGATTTTCCCTTAGAATTAACCACAGTCCGAATATCAAATTTACTAAACTAATTGCCACTATCGATGCAATTATGTCGAATTTAGGAATCAAATTATAAACTATTTTTCTTGCCACCAATACTCCAAAACACCAAATCTCACCAACAAAAAAAACATTTACAACCCTTTAAACCATAGAAACATTTACAACCCTTCCAACAACAGAAACTATTTCTCCTCTCCCTCTCCAAACACCAGCGCCTCATATGTATACAGTTCCGCAGTCTTCCAGCCATTCCATCCAATGCCGGCTTTCTCCTCGGCACAATGACCCAGAAATTCCTCCTTGCTCCAGCCTGTTGCCATTGCCACCTGGGGTAAGAATGTCCCTGTGAGGTTTCCCTGTTTCATATAGATGCCCTGTTTGCCCAGTATAAATTCATCAGCCGACTTAATCCTTTTCAAAGGAGTCAGTACCGAGATCTCAATCTTCAGCTTGCTCAATTCATCGGTCTTAACAGGTATGAACCGGTGGTCCTTGGTGGCCGCGGCAATAGCCATCGACTGTACAACCTGCCAGAGGGGCTGTTCAGGATCAAATCGACCGACACAACCCCGTAAGACGTGATTCTTGTTTAAAGTCACGAATGCCCCGCAGGAGGTATTTAAAGTGGCGCTTAGCCCTGTAGGATTAACTTTATAGGTCGTACCTTTTTTGAGATACTCGTTAATAGTTTCACGGGCAATCTTCAGCAATGACTTCTTATCCTCATTGCTGATCGTAAACTCACTGGTCTCATTCTTTGCTTTTCCCGCCGTGAACGAAATGGCATAATACCCCACAACCCGATTCTTGTCGCCATATTCGGTATCTCCCGAGTTTTTATACTGAAGCAGGTCAACCTTTATATCGGGCATCTGTTCGGTCATGTCAAGCAAAGTCAGCACCGAACTCCAGCCGCATAGACTGGTTGCCAGGTTTGGGATGTTCTTGCTTTCGTTACTCACCAATGCATCGATCAGTTTAGAGGCCTTGTTGGTTTTTATCGCTTCCGCGGTCGCCTGATCGGCCTTTTTGGCATCGTTGTATTCAGGATAGTGCGAGAAATCGCTGCTGATCACAAAAAGGTTCTTTTCGTTCAGGTAGGGTTTGAACAGTACTGCCAGCTTTTTGGCCGTTTCAGCCGTTGCTGAACCAATGATTACAGGCACAATCTTAAAATCGGAATGCATATGGTATTGCAGGAACGGCAGTTGAACCTCAATGCTGTGTTCGTTCTGGTGGGCTTCAGTATTATCGTTGAGGATCTTATTTTCTGCGACCAATTTCTTTGCAAGTTCAGTATCAACCTTTACGATTCCCAGCGGTGTCTCATAATTCCCAGAGCAATAAACCGAAGCTCCCGGGAAGGCCATGATATGGCTTGATCCGATGATAAAAATCCGTTCAAACTTACGGTCGGGATTGATCTGATTGAATGCAGTGGCGGCCACCTCACCGCTATATACATATCCCGCATGAGGCACAATGATAGCCAGCGGTGTGTTTTCAGGATTTCCAGGTACTGATCTTGAAAACATTTGTTGTAACTGTACTTTCAATTCGGAGGGTTTATCGGTGTAAAACCTTCCGGCGGCATAAGGTTTACGGGTAGACTGTATTTCCTGCGGAAACCCTTTCGTGATGGTTATACCGAGTAAAATCATAATGATTAGATATTTAGGTGTCATGGCCAAATGCTTTAATCTGATAAAGTTACTATTTATTTAAGCATGATAGAAGGATATCTTTCTGTTTAGTATTTGAAATAATAGATTGTCGTATCTTTTTATCAAAGCCGTTAAATGATTATTTTGCCGTTATGCTGCAATCATAAATAAATGTTCTCACCACAGATTACACAGATTTCCACAGATTAATAAACGGAATAATAAAGATTTCAATCTGTGTAAATCCGTGTAATCTGTGGTGAGAGTATTTTATGTAACACGCCTGACCTGCAATAATCAAAATCTGCCCACTTTATATTACTTTTACCATGCATAAAAAGATTCAAAGTGAGCCAGAAAGTTTTATTGATAACGCCTCCGTTTACTCAATTAAATACGCCGTATCCCGCAACGGCCTATCTGAAAGGGTTTTTAAACACTCAAGGCATTTCCTCTGTCCAATGCGATTTGGGCATCGAAACCATTCTTGCCCTGTTTTCTTCAGAAGGACTGAAGTCTCTTTTCCAGGACCTCGCAACCCATAACTTACAACTTTCTCCTAATGCACAACGCATTGTAAACCTCCGGGATAGCTATATTCAGACTATCGATCAGGTCATCGCCTTCCTTCAGGAAAAGAATGTCCTGCTGGCACATGTCATCTGCGAACGGAACTATTTGCCCGAAGCCTCCCGCTTTGCCCGGACTGAAGATCTGGATTGGGCCTTCGGAACCATGGGAACACGCGATAAGGCGAAGCATCTGGCTACCCTTTATCTGGAAGATCTTTCAGATTTGATCATCGAGGCTGTTGATCCGCATTTCGGATTCAGTCGTTACGCCGAACGCTTGGGACGATCTGCCGCCACCTTTGATGAACTGAATGACGCTCTGCACAATCCCGACAGCTTTATCGACCATATTCTACTGAAACTACTTCAGGCAAAAATAGAATACTGCAACCCGACCCTCATTGCCTTTTCGGTTCCCTTTCCGGGGAATTTATACAGTGCTTTCAAATGCGGACAGTACCTTAAAAAGAATTATCCTGAACTGAAGATCGTGATGGGCGGAGGCTTTCCCAATACCGAACTGCGCTCCCTTTCCGATCCGCGGGTCTTCGAATACCTCGATTTCATTACCCTCGACGATGGCGAAGCCCCAATTCTGAACCTGGTGGAATATCTTGATGGAAAACGTAACAAGGCTGAACTGAAACGGACTTTTGTCTTGGAAGAGGGTCTGGTGGTTTACCTCAATGGCTCCATACAGACCGACTTCTCGCAATTCGAAACCGGGACTCCTGACTATTCTGATTTTGAGCTCGACACGTATCTTTCGGTCATCGAGATTGCCAACCCGATGCACCGGCTCTGGAGCGATGGCCGCTGGAATAAACTCACGCTGGCTCACGGATGTTACTGGGGGCGATGCACCTTTTGCGACACTTCACTTGACTATATTCGCCGCTATGAACCCAACACCGTTCAGACCCTGTGCGACCGTATCGAAGAAATCATCAGCCAGACCGAACAGATTGGCTTTCATTTTGTCGACGAGGCAGCGCCTCCCGCCCTGATGCGTGCCCTGGCACTGGAAATCATACGCCGGAAACTGACCATCGTCTGGTGGACCAATATCCGATTCGAGAAAAGCTTTACCCCCGACCTGTGCCTGCTCCTGAAAGAATCCGGCTGTATCGCGGTCTCCGGGGGTCTTGAAGTGGCTTCCGACCGTTTGCTGGGCATGATAAACAAGGGTGTGAGCGTGGACAAGGTCGCAAAAGTCACCGATCATTTTACCCGTGCAGGCATCATGGTCCATGCCTACCTGATGTATGGCTTTCCTACCGAAACCGCCCAGGAAACCATCGATTCGCTGGAAGTGGTCAGGCAATTGTTCGAAGCAGGAGTGATACAGTCGGGCTTCTGGCACCAGTTTGCCATGACCGCCCACAGTCCTGTAGGTCTGAATCCTGACCAATTCAAGGTGAAGATTGTAAACAAAGGAGCAGGCTCCTTTGCCAATAACGATCTGATACACAGTGATCTGACCGGGGCCGATCATGAACGCTTCAGCGAAGGCCTGCGGAAGTCTCTTTTCAACTACATGCACGGCATCTGTTTTGATTTTCCCCTTCAGGATTGGTTCGAATTTAAGGTACCCAAAACCACTGTGGCCCCCGATGCCATTAGCCGGGCCATCGATGATCAGGCTTATGAACCTGCCAGTCCAAGTGCTAAAATCGTCTGGCTGGGCGGTCTTCCATCGATACGGACCTTTACCCGCAAGAAGAAAAACCAGTCGTTTGAAATGAGTGAACTCACCTTCTCAAACAAAAACAAGGACCTTGTAATCCAGCTAAAGCGGCAGGAAGGCGAATGGCTGTTTGGGCAGATTCCAGTGCTTTCAGTCCTGAATTCAACCCAAACCACCTTTGGCGAACTGGAGAAATCCTTTGAACAACAAACTGGCGAAGACTTCATCCTCTTCTGGAATAGCCCTGCAATGAAGGAATTAAGGGGTAATGGATTGCTGATGCTGTAAAAAGGAAATAAATCCTTTAAAGTAACTAGATTGTAGTTGCAATTTCCTATCTTTGTATAATGACAACAAAGGATAAACTGATACTCCGTTTTAGGTCAAAGCCGAAAGACTTTACTTTTGATGAATTAAGACGTTTTCTCTTGCTGTTTGGCTATATGGAAGAACAGGGTTCAGGGTCAAGGGTTGTTTTTAATCATGCAGTATATAATCATAAGATTAAACTTCATAGACCTCATCCAGGGAACATTCTGAAAAGTTATCAGCTTAACCTGATAGAAAAGGAATTGCAAGATAAAAACTTATTATGAAAGACATTTTAATATACAAAGGGTTTATCGGATCGGTACATTTCAGTACGAGCGACAGGGTTTTCTTTGGTAAAATTGAGGGGATAAATGATTTGGTGACCTTTGAAGGCACAACGGTTGATGAACTTGAAAATGCATTTCACTACATGGTCGATGAACATATAAAGGATTGTAAAAAAGAAGGAAAACCAGCTGAAAAATCGTACAAGGGTAGTTTCAATGTACGCATAAGTCCTGATCTGCACCGACAGGCAACACAAATAGCCAGTGTTGAGGGGATAACACTGAATCAGCTTGTCCAAAGGGCCATTCAGCGCGAAATTGAAACCGGTAACTGATACCAACGATTTTCCTCCCACCGTCATCCTGTCCCGATGGCTATCGGGATTGTTTCAGGACCCCCTCTCCATCGATACGTCATGCCGTCCCGATGGCGATCGGGATTGTTTCGGCACCCCCAACTTTAAACTTCAAACCTTAAACTTTTAACTTTCCCCCATTTCTTGTGAAATGCAAATACTTCATGTATTTTTGCTCCCCATTTAACGGACACGAAAATCATGAACAAACCGATAGTAGTCAGTGGCATCAGGCCAACAGGTAATTTGCATCTTGGAAATTATTTCGGAGCCGTACGCAGCTTTTTGAAAATGCAGCAGGATTACAACTGCTATTTTTTTATTGCCGACATTCATTCCCTCACCACTCATCCCACCCCGGGCGACCTTCAGTCCGGCGTGAAACAGGTGCTGGCCGAATATTTAGCCTGCGGAATAGATCCCGAACAGGCGACTATTTTTATCCAGAGTGATGTGCCTGAAGTGTCTGAGCTTTACGCCTTCCTGAACATGAACGCTTACCTTGGCGAGCTGGAACGCACCACCTCCTTCAAGGAGAAAGCCCGTAAACAACCCGAGAACGTGAATGCCGGCCTGCTGACCTACCCCGTTCTGATGGCCGCCGACATCATCATCCATAAGGCACAGTTTGTTCCGGTCGGCAAGGATCAGGAGCAAAACCTGGAGATGGCCCGCAAGTTTGCCGGTCGCTTCAACCGCATGTACAACTGCGAACTGTTTCCCCTTCCGCAGCCCTTTACCTTCGATGGCGGCGACATGATTAAAGTCCCCGGCCTGGATGGAAGCGGAAAGATGGGTAAGTCCGAAGGCAATGGCATCTTCCTTTCGGAAGACCCTAAAGATATCCGTAAAAAAGTCATGCGTGCCGTTACCGACGCAGGCCCCACGGAACCCAACAGCAAGAAGACCGAAGCCGTTGAAAACCTGTTTACCCTTCTGAAGATTGTTTCGACACCCCAGGTGGTCACTGAGTTTGATGCCGCCTACAACGATTGCAGCATCCGCTACGGCGACTTGAAAAAACAACTGGCTGAAGACATCGTGGCTTTCACTTCCCCTATCCGCGAACGCATCCTTGAAATCCTGAAAGACGAAGCCTATCTCGCCAAAGTTGCGCGCATGGGAGCTGAGAAAGCCCGCGAATCGGCACAGGCCACCCTCAATGAAGTGAAAGAAATCATAGGGTTCAAGCGATTATTCTAAAACCTCTTCACACTATACCACCGAAAATCCTGCTTCACCAGAGGCAGGATTTTTTATTGGACAGAATTCGTCATCCGGTCTCTTCTCCGAAGCTATTCCGAGGGTATCGCATCGCCAACGGCCTGTATCAACCTGCCTATTTGTGTATACCTTGTGTGTACATTGTGTGTACTTTGTGTGTACTTTATGTGTTCGTGAACACACAAGCTACACACAAGGTACACACAATGTACACACAAGGTATACACAAACAGGCAGGTTGACCCCTCCCGTTAGAGGGGAAATACCAGTTCGGATACAGGGTTGAATCCATTGATCCCTTACTCTATTTAGAGCCGTCAATCTGTAAATCAGTACTGAAAAAGGTCATTCGGGCAGGGTCTGTAAAGTATAACTTTTTACAGATCATATCCTTCGGCAGAGGAGTTCTCGAAAGGCAGACCGTCCAATGGAACGGAAGGCCTCATATGGCTGCAAGGCAGGACGAAAACCGAAAACAGAATGAGGAGGAGCCGATAAAAGGGGACCGAAACATTTCGGTAAATCAGGTAAAAAAATGAACCCGAATTTGTGAAATGATTCTTTCGATTGGATATGATAATAAATATAAAAAGAATATATTTGTTGAGTATTTGGGGGTATTGATTCAATCAATAACTTATGAACTGACTACTATTAAAATGAAATTGTCTAAACTACTAAGATCAAATCAGATGAATATAAATTACTTTTCAAAATTTCTAAAAAGATTTCAGGTTGGGTTCGCAGGCCTGTTGCTTTTCAGTCTTCTTTTTACTTTTTGTACGGAAAAAGCCCAGCTGTGGAAGTTGAAATCTTCGGAACAGGTTGCAAGCCAGTATATTGCCAATAATCCCGATCAATATTCAGAGTTTAATAAACTGATTGGGCTTACCGGATTAGAGCCACTGCTCAGTATCCGCGGTCCGTTCACCATCATGCTGCCCACCAACACGGCCATGCTGGACTATTACAAGCTGAAGAATGTCAGTTCATTAACGGATTTTGACGCGAAGACTCTTCAGGATTTAATCCGTAATCACATTATCACCAATGAGATAGCTACCGGTGACATCGGATTGGGCGCACTTCGGGATACCAATGCCATTGGGGACTACCTGGTGACTGAATTCCAGGGTTCGGATATTATCCTGAATAAAACCTCAAAAATCATCAAAAGGGATATCGTCACGGCAAATGGGTTAATTCAGGTTATTGACCGGGTTATAGATCCTCTTACCAAAGATGTTTACAGCACCGTTGCCGCTGATCCTTCGTTTAAAATTTTCTCCGATGGACTCAGTCTTACAGGTATCAAAGATACCCTGATGCTAATAAGTTTCAAATATGGGACAACTACTGCCCGTACCCGCTTTACCGTTTTGGCAGTGGCAGATACGACCTATCAGCGCTATAACATTAACTCGGTGGATGACCTGATTGCCTGGACGGGTGCAAATAAAACGGATAATTTAAAGATTATTAATAATCCTTTTTACAGGTATATGGAATACCATTGCTTAAACGGCAGTTATTTTCTTTCAGATCTTACTACCAGTATTTATCCGATCCTGTCACACGACAACAATGTAGCATTTACCATTGATACGGACTATAAAATCAATCTGAATAGCAAAACCAAAAAGTATACAGGCTTTAACATTCCTGCGTCAAATGTTCCCACGAAAAATGGCGCCTTGCACGTAATTAATGATCTCTTGCCTGTAACTGATCCTGAACCTGCGGTTATTATTATGGAGACTACTGACTTTTTCGACATGAAACAGGGAGATTACTTTGGCAAATACTATATGAAATTCGGAGACGGGGTTCATACCTTTGCCAAGATCCATTGGGTCGGTGATTTCCTGCAATATTATTACAAACCGCTGGAACCGGTAAACATGCACTACGATTGTTTGAATATGTATGGTTGGTGGTCGCTTTCTGTAACATTTCCGAAAGTAATGAAAGGGAAATACACGATGTCGATCTTTCAGCCAAACTGGTCGGATGTAACCAATTGCGTTGCCTATGTTGATGGAGTAATGACACCTTATACCTATCTGGGAGCCAAAGGTGGTACGGGTGGTGTTGCCGGATTGCAGAAAATGGCTGACGTCGATTTTGCAACCACTGCAGAGCATACCGTAACCCTTGTGAATACCAGTTATGGCGGGATATGGTGGGATTATGTACGATTTGATCCGGTCAAATAAATCCACTAACCCGGTCTGTGGGGTGATGACCCTATACAGCTTATGGTAATCAACACGAAAACAATATCCGCATGAAGCAATATCATGCGGCAAGTCAGGGCTTCACTTGTGGTGAAGCCCTGACTTGCTTTTATGAAGATCCGATGAACGCGGCAGGTGCAGTTTTTTATAGGGATTCCATCCTTTAAAAGGGATGGAATCCCTATAATCGGCGGATCGATACCTGTACGCTGTACGATCCGGCTTAAAACAGCCTCTCACCGTTAAATTCAGTTGATTTAAAGGTTTATTTTTGCTTGTTTGCTCCTAAGGTTGTTTCTTTGTCCTCCCATATTATGTAGTTCAGAAAACCATGAAACAACTGAGTATAATTGCCTTATTTATCATCCTTACAGTTCCTGCCTTGGCGAAGACAGTCACCCTAAACGGCTATCTGAAAGACAAGGCCAACGGGGAGGCGCTTATCGGGGCTTCGGTTTACGTTCCTCAACTGAAGACTGGTGTGGTGACTAATTCCTACGGATATTATTCCCTTTCGATAGAACAGGGCAGTTATTCCGTGTCCTTTTCCTTTATGGGCTATCTGACCCAAACAATGCAGATTGATCTGAGCGCAAGTAAGCAAGTCAATGTGATGCTCGGGGAAGATCCCAAACAGCTTGATGAAGTGGTGGTGAAGGGCGCAAAGAAGAACGAGAATGTGGAAAAACTCCAGATGAGCATGGAAAGGGTCCAGGTGAAAATGCTTAAAAAACTTCCTTCATTCATGGGCGAGGTAGATATTCTCAAGAGCATCACCCTTCTGCCGGGTATTCAGAACGGCGGTGAAGGAAGTTCGGGTTTGTATGTGCGGGGGGGAGGTCCTGACGAGAACCTGATGATCCTGGACGAGGCGCCAGTGTATAATGCCTCGCACCTGATGGGATTCTTCTCGGTCTTTAATTCGGATGCCATCAAGGATGTTGACGTTTACAAAGGGGGTATTCCTGCCGAATACGGCGGGAAAGCTTCGTCGGTCATCGACATCCGTATGAAAGATGGAAACTCTCAGCAATTGGGAATGAGCGGGGGAATCGGCAATATATCGAGCAGACTGACTATTGAGGGCCCGATCATTAAAGATAAATGGAGTTTCATTGTTTCAGGACGAAGGACCTATGCCGATTACTTCGGCAAGCTCATAGGGTTAAAGCAACTGAAGGACAACCAGCTGTATTTTTATGACCTGAACCTGAAGACCAACATCCAGATCAATGATAGAAACCGCATTTACCTGTCAGCCTATACGGGAGATGATTACTTCAAGGCCGGGCAGTCCATTTACATGCGCTGGGGAAACCTGACCTCCACCGCCAGATGGAACCATCTGTTCAGCAGCAAATTATTCTCGAATACTTCGCTTATATTTTCACGGTATGATTACAGCCTGGGCATACCGGGTTCGGGATCCGATCAGTTTGACTGGACTTCGCAGATTTCGGACTACAATTTCAAGCAGGATTTTTCATGGTACCTGAATTCAAAGAACAAGCTGTCCTTTGGATTCGACGTCATATACCATCATTTTGAGCCGGGGCAGGTCAGCGCTAACCCGGGATCGATGTTTACCAATCTGAAACTGACCAATTACAATGCCCTGGATAATTCACTGTATGTCTCGAACGAGCAATCGATCGGAGAGCGTTTAACCCTCAGGTATGGGCTTCGGTATTCGTATTTTCAGCAAATCGGACCCGGGAAAGTGAGGGCATATCTGAATCCTGCTCAGCCACAGGAAGGTCAGTCCACGGGGGTAAAAGAATACGGAGCCGGCCAGCTGGTTCCACCGGGATACCAGAACCTTGAGCCACGCCTGGCCTTGAAATACATGCTCGATTCACAGAGTTCAGTGAAGGCCTCGTACAACCGGATGGCGCAGAACCTTCACCTGATATCGAACACCAACTCGCCCACTCCGCTGGATATCTGGCTCCCGAGCAGTACCTATATCAAACCACTGATTGCCAACCAGGTCGGACTGGGATATTTCAGGAATATCAAGGATAATATGTTCGAGACCTCTGCCGAGGTGTATTACAAGAAAATGGAAAATGTGATCGACTATATTGACGGGGCTAAATTATTTCTGAAAGAAGACCTTGAAACAGAATTGCTGCGTGGTAGCGGTTATGCTTATGGTCTTGAACTGTATGTGAAGAAGCAGGAAGGCCGGCTGACTGGATGGCTGAGCTATACGCTATCCAAATCGATGAGGGTAGTGCCGGGAATCAATGATGGAAAGGCTTATCCGTCAAGTTACGACCGGACACACAATGCGTCCGTTGTAGCCAGCTACGAACTCTCCCGAAGGGTGAACCTATCGGCTACCTGGGTCTTCTCAACCGGGAACCCAACCTCGTATCCAATCGCAAAATATGATGTCCAGGGTAACACGATCTATTACTATGCATCGCGAAACAGTAACCGGATCCCTGACTTTCACCGGCTGGACGTGTCACTCACCTACGACTTCAAGAAGAACGAGTATAAGAAAGTGAAACAATCACTGAACTTCTCTATTTACAATGTGTATTCCCGAAGGAATGCTTATTCAGTAACCTTCCGCCAGAACCAGGACAACCCTAATGTATCGGATGCAACGCGTCTGTCGATCATCGGGAGTTTCATTCCATCGATCACCTATAATTTCAACTTTTAAGACACGCGATCATGAAGAATACGATATACCTGTTCTTAATCCTCATCACAGTACTGCTGAGTTCATGCGAAGATATTATTAATGTCAAACTGAGTACTGAGGACCTGAATCTTTATGGCGTTGAAGCCAGCATTACCCCTCTCGACGGGCCATCAGTGTTTCTTTATCAGACCCTGCAGGTCAATCAGGACATGACTTATCCCGGGATCAGCGATGCGGTGGTAATCCTTTCAGACAATGCTGTTCCTGCCAATCAGGCAACGCTTACAGAAGACCTGGTTAAAAAAGGTCAGTACCGATTGCAGGGGAATGCGGTTTACCCGGGAATTCCTGGAAGGGAATATACCTTAACGATACAGGTAAAAGGCGTAACCCTGACAGCCAAAGACCAGTTTTCAAGAGTGGAACCGATCGACTCCATCCGGGTAGAGCCTTCACTGCGCGGAGACAAACGTTTCCTGGGAGTATTCACCTATGGCAAGGAAACGCCGGGTAAGGGAAATTACTACAAATGGGATGTGTATGTGAATGATACCCTGCTTCATGATGCCCGCCGGATGGCGATAGCCAGCGATGAGTTTGTTGACGGCAATTACGTCACCAAAAATGAGATTTATACTGATTTCTATGAAAAGAGCAATGAAGCAAAGGACCGTAAATTAAAACTAAATGATACCGTTTATGTGAATCAAACTTCCATATCTGAATTTGCATATAACTTCTATTTCCAGGTGATTAATCAGAGCTCCACCGGATCGTTGTTCAGTGTTCCTCCTGCAAATATCAAAAGTAATTTTACTTCCAGCGACGGCAAACCTGTGCTGGGAATATTTGTAGCACGGGATGTTTCCAAATCGAACATGGTGATCATCACCAAGGCTCTGGTCGATCAGCTAACGCCACAGTAAGGAGATCCAGACAAAATATTGAGCTTAAACTTAAAATATACAAGGTGTATTTTAAGATAATATATTAGCTATTATTGCCATTTTTAATTATATTTGGATAAAATATTATCCAAATATGATGTACTCAATAGAGCCAACTCCATTAGAAGTAAGTAAAGCCCTGGCTGAAAGGCATCGCACTTTACGAAAACAGTTAAAAATGTCGCAGGAGGAAATGGCCGAACGTTCGGGCGTATCCCTTGGCAGTTTAAAGCGTTTCGAGAACACTGGAAAAACATCGCTGGACTCGCTACTGAAACTGATGCACCTTCTGGGACGGTTAAATGAATTTGACAGCCTCCTGCTTGTAAAGGAAAACCTTGATGACGTTAAAAAACTATTTACAGAATAAGCAATAACCAATGACCGGCATCAATAAATTATTCGTATCGCTGCTTCTTGGAGAAAACAGCTTTGAAGTCGGCGAAATGGTGCTTTCCGAACAAAAGATCTATTTCAGGTACAATGCCGATTTTCTGAAAGCAGGGCCTAACCTTTCGCCCATAAAGCTCCCTTTTTCAAGTGATATAATAAGTGCCGACAAACAACCATTTGACGGGTTGTTTGGGGTATTCAACGACTCTTTGCCCGACGGCTGGGGCAGGCTATTGCTTGATCGCACCTTGTCTGCCAAAGGGATTTATATTGCAAAGATAACACCACTAGACAGGCTGGCGTATGTCGGAGCACGGGGAATTGGGGCCCTTGTTTACAGACCGGAAATCAAACTGGAAAAGACAGCGGATCCTATTCCCGAACTGGACATCATTGCCGCTGAAATGAACCACATACTTCAGGGCGCGGACTCTGAGATTATCGAGGAACTGTTTATCCTCGGAGGCTCTTCAGGCGGCGCGAGGCCAAAGATTTTTGCCGCATACAACCCGTTGACCAACGACCTGATACATGGGTTGGACAACATACCGGAAGGCTATAACGAATGGATCATCAAATTCCCGTCATCTTCGGATAACAGGGAGATTGCCAATATTGAATTTGCCTATCACAAAATGGCCCTTCTGGCAGGCATTGAAATGAGCGAATGCCGTCTTTTCAAGGGAAAATCAGGACAGGTATATTTTGGGACAAAGCGGTTCGACCGGGTAGCTGGTAAACGTCTGCATACACATACCGCCTCTGGCCTTATGCACGACAATTTCAGGATGAGTACGATGGATTACGGACATCTGATGGATTGCGCTTTCAGGCTGGAAAAGCATGTGAAAGCTTATGAAAAAGTTTTCAGGCTGGCAGCATTCAATGTGTATTCCCATAACCGGGATGATCACAGCAAGAACTTCTCGTTCCTGATGAACGAACAAGGGGAATGGCAGTTTGCCCCGGCCTATGACCTAACCTTTTCATACTCCGGCTATGGGTTTCACAGTACCACGATAGCCGGGGAAAGTAAAAATCCGGGACGAAAAGAACTTATGAAACTGGCTACACATTTCGGATTGAAAAATGCAGGTCCCATCATCGAAGAGGTTCAGGAGGCCATAAGCCAATGGCGAGCAATTGCCAGTGAACAGGATATTATCGGGGAAACAAGAAACACTGTTCAAACAGCAATGGATAAGATTAGGGATTAATGAATTTCGCTTTCTTTTGTCCTTCGAATCCCTGTCAAAAGCCACCAGATTAAACATCTCACGCATCCGGATACCTTCTATTCGAGTCTTTTACTAATCGCCAGACAAATAACCTCCCTTTTGTGGTTTTCAAAGGATTCTCACGTTTTATGGCTTCAGTTCTGAAAGTAGTATGTGTAATACATTTCGTTTCTAAGAAGTGGGCGGTACTGGATTCGAACCAGTGACCCCTACCCTGTCAAGGTAATGCTCTAAACCAACTGAGCTAACAGCCCTTCTATATTTATTTTATTATCAATTATCAATGAACCAGTGACCCCCTACCCTGTCATCCGCCGGCTGGCGGACTAAACCAACTGAACTAACAGCCCTATTCGTAGTACAAAAGTATAATTTTTTTGCATTATTCGCTTAAAGGTAAATAATTCATCTAAATTTGAGAATTCAGAATTAGAGAACTACTTTTGAATTCAAATCAGATGGGTTAATGAAGGGTTATTTTTACCGTGTGATATTTCTTAGATAATAGGTTTCAGATGGATAAAGGAATTCGTTGTATTGTTATCGTTATTTGCTGGCTATGCTCAGTTTTGGTCGCTGGGGCCAGGACCAGTGAAGAGGAATTGATGAAACAATATGATGAAACCATTTTTGTAATCTCCAACTTTTCGGGTGTTGATGCCAATCTCAATGAAACCAAGACTATCCGGGAACTTCTTAACGAAGATATAGGTGGCTTCCGGTTTTATCTCGAATGGGAGAAGCAGCACAACCAGCTCATGATCAAAAAAGCTGACGGAACTTCCATCCCCTTCCGGCAAAGCATGCACGAGATTAAAAATTATCTGGAACAAACACCAGATAAGATTTTTACCCTCTTTCTTGATTTCGGTACCAATGTAAACGAACTGAACGAGATATTTCAGGAAGAAGGGATCAATCAGTACCTGTACACCTATGATGCCAAAGAGGGTTGGCCTTCATTAAAATCGATGGTAGAAACCAACCGCAGGGTGGTGGTTTTTTCTATGCAGGAACACCGTAACAGTCCCGAATGGCTGCACTATATCTGGAACCATGCGGTTGAACCCTATTTTTCGATTTGGGAAGCCCCTGTTTTTAAAGGTGAATTTCTAAAGGGTGATCCAAAAAACAGTTTGCTAATCTATAACGATTACAATGTTCCCCGCAAATCAGAAGCGGCCAAGAGCCTGAAATACGATTCCAACCAGAATCCCTATCTCATTGAACATGTAAAAAACACCTGGACCAATACGGGGAAAACACCTAATTTTATTATGCTGGATCGATATGAGAAATCGATCCTGAGCGTGCTCTCCTATATTCGCGGATTTGTAACAATAACGGGAACGGTTACTTATAATACACAAGTACTCGACTATGTCAATTGGGCAAATACGGGGAGCCTGACCAGCGGAAAGTATTGCTTCCCGGTCGGGCCGGGTGACAACCTGGTCTTAACCCCTCAAAGTCCTGGGTTTCGCTTTACACCTGAATCCGTCACATTTAAGGAACCCAAACAAAGCATTATTCAGCATTTTATTGCTACATCACTTGAGATTACAGATAATCTTGAAGGCAATTATACTTTTGCCAAAGGAGGCAGCGATAACAGCATTAACGGATTAAACGGCAAACCACAAAATGTCCGGTTTACAAACGATTCAACCCGTTCAACGGTAGCGGTCTTTGGGGTAAACAGTTTCATTGTTTTGCCGGGAGCTGAGGAATTTAAAATAAGGGATCATGATTTTTCTGTTGCTGCCTGGATCAAAATAAAAGAATACCTGCCCAATAAAAATGACTATTGTATTCTTGGAACAAAGAACAATTCTTACCAGCAGGGGATTCACCTCTTAATCAGAAATAAGAAACCATATTTTGGGTTCTACAACAACGACCTGCAGGGAAAGACCATATTGCAGGCCGGTCAATGGTATCATCTGGTGTGGAGGTACAATAAACTTAGCGGAGAACAGGCCATTTTCCTGAACGGTAAGCTCGATAGCCGCTCATTGGGGCACCCTGCCTATAAAGGTCGCGACGATCTGTATATAGGCGTTGCGGGCTTTAACTGGTCATCAAACATGAATGGCGCCATCGACGATCTGAGCATATGGTCAAGGTCTCTGGGCGAAGAAGAAATCTGGCAACTAAGTAAAGAGGTTATTGAGATTGTTCCGGTTAAAAATATCTTCATACTCTACCCTGTATTATCCCGGTCAGCGATATTCTTGATTCTGATAACAACACTTCTTTTCATAGGATTTAAACTCCGACGCCGAAAGAGAAGCAGGCTTTCGCCAGCAGATAAAATCCGAAACCTGGATAAGGCAGATTACCGAAAACCTGAATCCAATTACATCCAGCTCTTTGGCGACTTTAAAGTTCTGGACAAGGACGGTGATGAAATCACCAGCCAGTTTACCCCCAAACTCAAACAGCTATTCCTGATCATCCTGTTGTATTCTCAACGAAGTAAAAACGGCATTTCCACACAGGAGCTGACCGATATTTTATGGAAAGGCCATTCGTCGCAAAGCGCCAAGAACAGTCGGGGAGTAACTATCCGCAAATTGCGTCTGATCCTTGAATCGCTGGATACGGTTCAGATAAATTTTCACATCGATCGCTGGTCAATGGCCTTTGGAGGACCGGTTTACTGTGACTATGTAGAATGCTTAAACCTGCTGAAAAGGGGAAAAATACACGACACTGATTTTAACCTTGCGTTCTATCATATCATTCAGGAAGGAGAAATATTTAAAAATGAATCGTATGATTGGCTTGATGATTTCAAGGGATTTATCGGGAACAACATTGTTGATATTCTACTGAAATTTATCGATGAACTTACCATTGAACATGATAACGAGTTGATCCTGAAATTAACAGATCGAATCCTTGTTACCGATCCGGTGAATGATCAGGGTCTGTCCTTCAAATTAAAGGCCTTAATCAAACAGAACAATTATAATCTGGCCCGGTTTACCTTTGACCGGTTTTGCGTACTCTACGAGGAAATGTATGATGAAAAGTTTACAGGAAAATTTGAAGAATTAATTTCAGCATAAAAACATGTTTTCCAACAGGGTTATTTTAACTAATAAATTCTACATTTGTCTCTCCTTCAATGGATTTATTGTTTTCTAATTACTGACGGGGTGCGATTATTAACCCAAAGTTAACCTTGACTTAACCTGCCTGTAAACCTTAGCTAAAACCCTGCTAATTGCTATCTGTTATCTTTGATCAAAGTTATTTTCCGGATTAGGTCTTATTGATACTTCCGCAAAATGAATGATCAGAAGTATCATAAACATAGTTTGATAAAATGAAGTTATTGAATTCTATTCGCACTCTATTTCGCGGTAAAAGAGCATTTATCTGGATGATTCTTGCTGGTTTGATGGCAGGTATTGCTTTTATTCTCGCGGATAAAAAAGCGATAAATTATACCTCCACTGACGCCTATTGCGTCTCATGTCACGTTCATCCCGTTGCTGATGAAAGCTGGAAACTTTCATCCCACCATGATAACAAACCGGGTGTAATTGTTCATTGCGTGGAATGTCATCTCCCCCCTGAAGGACATGGAATGTTGTTAGCCAAGGCAATTCATGGAGCAAAGGATGTTTACGGTTTCTATTTTATGGATTCAGTCAAATACAACTTTAAGGCCAAGCGAAAGCTGGATCTGGCAAAGAAATTCATATACACAGAATCGTGTACCAAATGTCATCAGAATCTGTTTCCCAAAACACTAACTACTGAAGGGGAAAATGCCCATCTTAGCTATCTGGCCAGTAAGACTGAAGTCAGCTGTCTGAATTGCCATCTGAATGTTGGCCATTATGACCCGAATAACAAACACGAACACAATACCAATTTTGCAAATTCAGTTGCACAGAATACCCAGGTCTATACCGAACCGACAACTGTTACCACATTTGCCAGTTTTACCGAAAAGATACCCGGAACAAGTGTTTCATTCGATATGGTTGCCATTCCTGCCGGCAAATTTCTGATGGGAAGTCCGAAGAATGAACCGTTAAGGAAACCTGACGAAGATCCTCGGCATCCGGTAAAGATCTCACGATTCTTCATGGCTAAAATTGAAGTCAGCTGGGATGAGTACCTGGAATTCTTCAGGGCCACTTCGTCACAGGGCCGCAAAGAAATAGATGACAATCCAAATGTAGATGCCATCTCTGGTCCTACGCCTCCATGGGGAGCTCCCGATCAAGGCTGGGGAAAAGGTACACGCCCGGCAATCACCATGACCTGGAAAGCAGCTGATGTATATTGCAAATGGCTCTCCAAAGTGACTGGCAAAAAATATCGTCTCCCGACCGAGGCCGAATGGGAATATGCAGCTCGCGGAGGAACACAGACACCATATTTCTTTGCAGGTGATCCAAAAAAATTCACTTCTGAAGGATTCTTCAAGAAGATTTTTGGTCCTGACACCACAACCATTAACTCGTATGTGATTTATAAAGTAAATAGCGCTTCACAGACTCTGGAACCATCTGCTGTAAAGGCCAATCCATTTGGATTAAAGAATATGTCGGGTAATGTGTATGAATTCTGTTCCGATTTCTATTCACCTAAAGCTTATTATGACTATAAAAAGCTGATTGTGGATCCTAAAGGACCAAAAAAAGGACAGGAACATGTCATCCGCGGCGGATCGTATAAAAGCGATGCCAAAGATGTCAGAAGCGCAGCAAGAGACTTTACAAAGACAAAAGCCTGGCTGGTTACCGATCCCCAGATGCCCAAGAGCGTCTGGTGGTACTCCGATTGCAGCGATATTGGGTTTAGGGTAGTGTGCGAAGCAGATGAAACAATTCAATCAGATAAAAAATAATAGCCTCATGGGAAATAATGACAATAACGGTTTTAACAGAAGAAGATTTCTTGAATCGACAGCTCTGGCCGGCATAGGATTATTAGGCGCGGGGGCAGTTCTGTCAGGATGCAATACTGAAAAGAGTGCAAAGGTTCTTGGACTGCCGCCTATCCTAAAAGCAGCGCCAAAGGGCAGGAAATTACGTGCAGGCCTTGTCGGTTGCGGAAACCGCGGAACAGGTGCAGCGATGAACTTTATTACTTGTGGCCCTGACCTGCATATTGTGGCCTTAGCCGATGTCTTTCAGGATCGTATTGACTCATGCCGCGAGCGCTTTACAAAAATGAAAATGGAGATCCCTGCCGAAAATTGCTTTACCGGTTTTGAGGGATACAAGAAACTTATGGCTCTTGCCGATGTCGATATTGTCATACTTGCCACACCACCACATTTCAGGCCAGAACACTTTAAGGAAGCTGTTTTGCAAAACAAACACGTTTTCATGGAAAAACCCGTAGCGGTTGATCCTGTTGGAATCCGGTCGCTGATTGCCAGTGCTAAAAAAGCAGAGGCCATCGGACTGAACGTGATTACCGGTACTCAGCGACGCCATCAGCAGGATTATATCGAAACCTATCAACAGGTGGCAAACGGAGCAATTGGTAAACTGGTCTCGGCCAGGGCCTTCTGGAACCAAAACCATGTGTGGTTCCGTACCCGCGAAGAAGGATGGGACGATATGACCTACATGATCCGCAACTGGAACAATTTCTGTTGGTTATGCGGGGACCATATACTGGATACCCATGTGCATAATATTGATGTCATCAATTGGTTCCTGGGCCGACCACCAGAGAGTGCAATCGGTTATGGAGGACGTGCCCGCCGCTTAACTGGTGATCAGTACGACTTCTTCAGCATAGATTTCGATTACGGAGATGGAGTATTCTCACACAGCATGTGCAGGCAGATTGACAACTGCGCCAATGGTACCGGTGAATTCATTATGGGGACCAAGGGTTACACCAACTGCATTAACACAATATGGAACATGGACGGCTCGGTGAAATGGAAATTCAAATATCCGAAGGATGCAAATGGAAACGAAACTGATAAACTAATCATTCCACCCTATGTGCAGGAACATATGCATCTTGTCTATGCCATCCGGACCGGCGAATACGTGAATGAGGCCGAGCAGACTGCCCTTTCAACCCTTACAGCCATCATGGCACGAACAGCAGCCTATACCGGGAAGAAGGTCACCTGGGATGAAATATACAAATCAGACATGTACCTCGGACCAAAAGAAATGGTCTTCGGTCCTGTAAATATGCAATTTGAAGTTCCGGTTCCCGGAACCGCACACAAGGCATAAAAACCTCCTTAAATTAATTGAAATGGACAACAAAAGTACACGCAGAAATTTCCTTAGAAACTCTCTCTCCTTAGTGGCAGGAACGATTGTTCTTCCTCACATTATTCCGTCTTCGGCAATGGGAATGAATGGAATAGTACCCCCAAGCGACCGGATTGTAATGGGATCTATCGGGGTGGGCTCCCAGGGAACCAGTAATATGAAAAACTTCCTTCGCTTTAAAGAAGTTCAGTTTGTTGCCATGAGTGACCTTGATTCGAGCCATCTTGAAAAAGCTTCAGGTATCGTCAATCAGTATTATAAAAATACGGACTGCCGCACACACAAAGACTACCGTGAATTTCTGGAAAAGGAAAAACTGGATGCAGTCTGTATCTCTGTTCCCGATCATTGGCACAGTATTGTTTATGTGTCGGCTGCCAACAAGAGAATAAACGTTTATGGTGAAAAACCATTGGCCCGAAGTATTGGTGAAAGTCAGCAAATCGTAAAAGCGGTTAAAAAGAATGACATTACCTGGCAAACGGGTAGCTGGCAACGTTCGGTGTCTAACTTTCACCAGGGCGCTGAGCTCGTCTTTAACGGAAGACTGGGAAAAGTTGATCATGTGGAAGTAGGTTTACCCAACGCCACACCGCTGATTGGGATGCCTGCCATAAAAGAAGTGCCTGTTGTACTTGATTGGGAATTCTGGTTAGGATCAGCTCCCAAAGCGCCCTACCGTGGCATTTGTCACTGGAACTGGCGTTGGATACTCGATTATTCAGGAGGCCAGCTGACTGACTGGGCAGGTCACCATATCGACATTGCTCATTGGGGATTGGGTCTCGACCGGACCGGACCAATCGAAGTATCGGGCAAAGGCGTTTATCCTAATCTGGGCGAATTGTACAATGTCCCGGGTGAGTTCGATTTTAACTGTAAGTATCAATCCGGTGTAACCATCAGGGTTGCCAATGCGAGCAGGTTGCCCAAAGGTATGGGTGTCACCTGGTATGGTGAAAACGGATGGATTCACGTTGATCGTGGCGACATCATCACTGCTTCTAAACCCGAACTGATCAGTGAAGAACTTGGGGCTAACAAAAAAGCTCTGTATAAAAGCAATGACCATTTTGGCAACTTCCTGGAGTGTATCCGATCAAAAAAAGAAACCATTGCCCCCGTCGAAGTTGCACATCGTTCAATTTCAGTGGCCTTACTGGGTGAAATTGCAATGACCACCAACCAGAAAATCAAGTGGGATCCGGTTAACGAACAGATCATCAACAACCTTGATGCCAGCAAGTTGCTAATGCGAAAATTACGTGCTCCCTGGACAATCCCAACAGTTTAAATCCTCTGTATTACATCAAATATCTTTTCATCCTTATAATCGGGATACTTTTTTAAACCAACAAGAACTGCCTGTGAGGGGAATATAATCTCCCCGAACCGGCAGTCTTTTATGATCCCTGTTAAATACATCTTTGGGGAAACTTCAATTTGAAGCTGAAATTCTGTATCTTTAACCAAAGTTATTCCTGTAATATTGAGTCTCAGGAAAGTACTGTAAATTAATTAGAGAACAATGTTTTCACTTATAATTCCTGTTTATAATGAAGAAGATCTGATCGTTGAACTGGCAACACGTTCAATAAAGGCAGTAGAATCCTTCGCGCCTAACTACGAGATCCTGTTTATAAACGATGGAAGTACAGACTCAACCCTTCAGAAACTGATTGAAGTCCGTAAACATCATTCACGAATTAAAATTATCGAACTGTCGAAGAATTTCGGACACCAGGCTGCCTTTACTGCCGGTCTCGAAATGGCCAGGGGAAATTATGTAGCGATGATGGATGGTGATCTTCAGGACCCGCCCGAACTGCTGGCCGGGATGTATCGAAAGATCACCCTTGAAGGGTTTGACATTGTGAGTGGCAAACGTACCGGACGCAGGGGAAAACGATTACGGATTACGACCAACCTGTTTCATGCCTTCTTTAAAAAAGTAGCCGGAATGGATGACATGGAAAATACCGGCAACTTTTCGATGCTGAACCGTGCTGCCGTCAATGCCCTGGTTCAGATGAAGGAATCCATCCGTTATCTGCCCGGAATGCGTTCATTTATTGGCTTCAGGCAGGGATATGTGGAATACATGAGGGACGACCGGAAAAAGGGTGAACCCAAAATGACGCTTGGAAAATTGATCCTTCTGGGTGCAGATGCCATCTTCTCATTCTCCAAGTTCCCGATTAAAGTTTGCTTATTCCTCGGCACTATCGGGGTTATTGTCTTCATGTGTGCCGGAATATATGTTTTAGTGGCCAAAATCTTCGGCTTTGCGATTATCGGCTGGTCATCCACAGTCCTGAGTATCTATTTTCTGGGATCCATTCAACTGGTGTTTCTGGGAGTCATGGGCGAATACGTCTACCGGATCTACAAAGAATCCCAAAACCGCCCCATCTACCTGATAAAGAAAGTGTACGATGCCGAATCTGAATAATGGGAGAAAATAAGCTAAAGATAACTTTTCTGGCTCTGGCCTTTGCAATGCTGATTGCAATGCTGCTGATCAGTCGTGATGCCGGAATTTCAGGCGATGAAGAAGTGCATTACAGGCAATCTGAAATGGTGTATAACTATTTCAGCACGATGGGTAAAGACCAGACCTCACTCGACACACCCAAAACCAATCTCAAATATTACGGGCAATCCTTTGACAACCTGGTGACCATACTGATCCATTGGTTCGGAATTGAAGACATCTACAGTTTCAGGCATTTGATGAGCAGTCTGGCCGGTTGGTTAACCATACTGGTAACCGCATTATTTGCCGCCCATATAGCCGGCTACGGGGCAGCCATTCTGGTGTTGTTTCTGTTTGCGGTGTCGCCCACTTTTCTTGGGCATGCACAAAATAATCTGAAAGACATACCCTTCGCCCTGGCCTATATTTCAAGCATATATTTTTCGCTTAAACTGGTGTTTTCAGAAACAAAACCCTCCCGGCAAACGATTATTTTACTGGTCTTAAGTATCGCCCTGGCCATTGGTATACGGGCAGGCGGACTACTGGTGATTTTCTACCTGGGCCTTTTTATATTCCTGAAAATCATTGTCGATTGGATGTCAAAACCTGAACTCAACGGGATACTTCTGAAAAAACAACTGATCCTTATCTTCGGAATTTCGGTTGCAGGCTATTTGCTGGGATTACTTACCTGGCCCTATGCCCTGCAAAATCCACTGCTGAATGTCTGGAAATCATATCAGGTCATGACGCATTACCCGGTAACCGTCAGACAAATATTCGAAGGCCGGCAGGATTGGTCCGATTTTCACCCCTGGTATTATCTGCCAAAATACATGCTGATTACCATTCCGTTTATTGTGTTTTCAGGATTGATCGCCTTCTTCCTGAATGCTAAAAAGAACTATTCTTCCAATCGGAAATTACAGTTGTTGCTGTTGGTTTTCACCATTGTGTTTCCAATAGCATTTGTCATCCTGAAACAATCCAACCTTTATGGCGCCTGGCGACATTTTCTGTTTGTTTACCCGGGAATCATCCTGATCGCAGCGCTTGGAATTCATGCCATTTGGGTTCGTTATAAGCAACGATTGGTCCGGATTGGGACTATCGGGTTACTTGTAGCCCTAAGCGTCCATCCGCTCCGGTTTATGGCCGCAAATCACCCGTATTATTACCTTTATTACAACCAGTTTACCGGGGGCTTAAAAGGGGCTTACGGAAATTATGAAACCGATTATTATTACCATACCATGCGCGCAGGAGCCGAATGGCTTCAGGAATATCTGAAAAGCAAGCCCCGTAAGGCCGACCTTACGATTGGAGGTAATTTCCCCATTCAATGGTATTTCCGCAACGATAAAGCGGTCAAACTGGTCTATTTCCCCTGGCAGAACCGCAGTGAATACAATTGGGACTATGCTGTGATCGCGAACAGCTACATTTCACCGTTTCAACTAAAAAACAAGCTCTGGCCTCCGGTCAATACTATTCATACCATACTGGCCGATGGAATACCGGTTTGTGCAGTCATTGAGAGGCTTACAAAGGATGATATCCATGGAAACGAGGCTCTTGAAAAAGGCGACTATATTAAATCTGCATTGCTTTTTCAAAAAGCCTGCACTGTTGATCCACAAAATGAATGGATCTGTTATAAATTTGCGGAATCTTTAATTGGCTTAGATCGGTCTGCTGAGGCAGAACAAGTTTTGGAAAAGGGTCTGGAAATCAATCCTGATTACGAAAAAGCATTGACACTATTGGGTGATCTGGCCCTGAAAAGTCAGGATACTTTAACGGCAACAGGATATTATGAACAGGCTATCCGTGCAAACAGGAAGTATTTTGAACCCTACATTAAGCTGGCTAATCTCTGGACTGAAACCAATGCGGATAAAGCCCGTAAAGTATTGAGAGATTGCCTGAAATTAAATTCACGATACAAACCGGCCCTGAGCGCCCTGGCCGAAACCTACCGGAAGACGGCCCCCGAAGTTGCCCGGAAATATGATGAACTGATAAATAAATTAAAATAACGTTTAATAAAAATTGAAACAATGAGAAAACTAATTGCCCTTGCCTTATTTGTCCTGATGTTCATGAGTGGAATGACAAAGTCTTATGCCCAGCAAGATTCAGCAAAAGCTGCTGAAGAACCAAAAGATACCATTTCAATCGACAATATGGAACCAAAATTCTATGAGGAAGAAGCCCCCAAAGAATCTTCAAACCTAACGATGTATTTAGTGATCGGTGGTATAGTAGTGATTGGTGGAGGCGCCTTCTATTTCATACGTAAAAAGAAGAAATAAGAAAAGCCTGCTTTAAAATATAAAAGCCTGCAATAAAACGCAGGCTTTTTTTATTCTGTAGAAATGCCTCTCTTGGCTGTCTGGCAATTGTTTCATTCCGAATTACAGTTCTGTTAGTCCTTTAAAATCGTTTTTGTCTAATTGGTCCTGAGGAATTAGTTTCCCCTTTTTTATGTCCTCGTCACTTAATTGGAGCATTACAACTTGATCATCTGTTAAATGCACGGTATCCTGATCGACAGAGCTTGAATTAACCAATTGATAAAGCGCTGATAGATAATCCTTATTTGATATTGTCAAAAGTTTATCGATGATATCATTCCTTAACATGTCTGTTGTGCTCATCTGTCTGTCGTTTTGTCAAATATACTTAAAAGCAAATTAAAGAGTTCTCTTTATCTTCCGGGGATTCTGCCTTGTATCAAAAACATCAGTGATTTCCACTCTGTTTTTTTTGATGTTGTGCCAGTAAATCACTTTGTAGTTTTTATGCAGAATGAATCTGAAATCCTGTTCTCTATCCTTTATATTCTCTTCCCTTTGTCCAATTTCAGTCTGACTTTGAAGAATTAATACCTCTTCTGTAATACTTGTTACCAACTTTCTGGCAATTTTAAGGCTTGCTATTTCCTTGTGGTAGTTAAAAATATTACGAAGTTCGTTTTTCGAAAAATCAGTCCAGAATATTTTCATACCCATTCCTGTATTTCTGTAGTAAGATCTTTGTTATCAGTTATCCTGTCATTTTGGGAATCGAGCAAAGATTGATCAATTCTTTTGTTTAATTCTTCCAATGTCAATGGTCGCACATCCTTAACCGAAATATTTTTTATCTCCCGTTTTAATGCATGCTCCATGCGAATGACAACTTCCTCGCTCTGAACCTGGAGAAATTCCTGAACAAATGAAATCTTTCTGGTTTGTAAATCCATCTTATCTAACTTATTAATTTACAAATTCTTGTTGATTCTTTACTAAGAATAAATTCCTTGCTATAACATCTACAAATTTACAATTCTTTTTAATCAAATGCGTCAACTAAATCCTCCTGCAACCCTTTTTTTACTAATTCTATCCTCCCATCAAAGACAACTATCCCTGTAATTTTTTATATCTTTAGGTCCAATGAACGGGCATATGTGCGTAGCCGGAATCCTTACCTCAGGCATTTCAAACGAACCGGCCAATGCATTTCTTAGGTTTAAACACCTTACAACCAGGCTTCAACGATAGTAATGAGTCTATTCTCTGTCCTGTCCCTGTCTTACCTCTGTCTTATCCTTGTCTTAACAAATTCGTAACAAATTCGAATCAAATTCGATACAAATTCGTATCCGTTCGAATTTGTTACGTATTTGATTCGAATTTGTTAAGAATTTGTTAAGACAAGGATAAGACAGAGGTAAGACAGAGGTAATATACATTGAACAGCCAATAGGGAACAATTCATCAGGAGAATAAGAGGAAAATGATTGTCTGACGTTTTGCAGGAGTACTAATGAAGTTTAGCTTTTCCCAATATAGCATTGGATGCAATTGCCTGATTACTGAAATCGACAGTAGCACTTTTCTTTGATTTTGCATCGGCTTTACGGATAAAAGCTTTGGCCTCATCACTTTCAAGAACTGGAATACTTTTTATTGCAATTGCCATGATTCAAATGATTTACAGTGCAAAGTAGGCAAATTTAGTGACAGTAAACAAATCGTAACCCGTTATTTTATAGCTCATTCAAAAAGTCTTCAGCGTTTCGGCCTTTCTTTTTTCCTGACTTTATTAGCTTCATCTCTTCAACCGCCTCTTTAATTTCTTCCAATAATAATGCTTTTGCTTCAGTAATGGGCTTAGCCTTAACATATGAAATGCTCCTCAAAACATCCATTAATGATGCAGCTTTATTGTCGGGTATGTCTAATAATATTTTCATTTTTATTCATTCAAATGTGTGGACAAAAATACTGATTTAAAACTGTGTATATACCGTGTCTTGGTGTAATTTGGTGTCTTCCTCCGTTAAATAGAGGATGATGGCACAATCTATTGTTGGTCTTAAGGGATTGGCAAAAGTTTTCAATTGAAATCTGTGTGATTAATTGATATTAACCTTAAATTTGTGAATAATAGAATTTCATGAACTAAATTATGGGAACATTAATTGTAAAACCAGATAGTAAAGAGAAATCAGATGCTATTAAAGCATTTATGAAAGCCTTAAAGATTTCGTACGAAGAAACAAAGTCTCCTTATAATCCTGAGTTTGTAGCCAAAATTAAGCAAGGAGATGAAGATATTAAGGCAGGTAAAACTAAGAGAATTTCACTCGATGATGTATGGAAATAGAATTTACCATAAATGATGATATAGATTTGGTCTTTTGGCAAGAAACTCAAGGATTACAGCTATTACATTGAATCTTATATATTACGTTCTTCCCAGATCTTTGGATTACGGTGTGTACTGAAAACTGCAATGATTTTGATGGTATTAGCTTCAGGGAAAATCTTGAAATGCACCAGATATGGGAAACCTTTCACTTTAGCACAACGGACATCCTTATACCTGATTGCAACACTTGATGGTTTATCCTTAATCCTTGAAATTTGTTCTTTCACAGCTTCAAAAAAGAGGGTACCTAAGTCTGCTTTCTTTTCGTTATACCAATCGATGTTTTGCTGAAGATCATGGTATACTTCAGGAGCATATATCAATTTAAAGCCCATTTTACAGCCTTATCTTACTTTCAATATCTTTCCAACTTAAACAGTTTTCCGGGTGGTCTTCCATCCATTTAAGCCGTTGTTTTACTATTTCCTGATGTTCCACCGGAATGTCGATATCTGTTTCCGCGGTTTCATCCCAGATAACACCGCTTAGCTGTAATTTCTCCTTAGGTGAAAGTTGCCGCACAATGTCAATAATCTGGTTCAGACTTAGCTGTACATTTACCTGAAAATGTTGTGTGCTCATGATTACAATTTTAAGTGTTACAAATTTACTCAATAAAAGTTCACAATAATAGCTCCATCTTCTAATTTATGGTAATCCAAGACAATTAGGTCATAAAAAAAAGCTCCCCGCAATGAGGAGCTTTTTTTATGATATCGTTTAAATCGTATCAGGCCGCTTCGGTCAGGAAGATATACCTGACCACTACCAGAACAAAGAGCAGGTACATCATCCAATGTACTTTCTGGTATTTGCCGGTAATTACTTTCAGGATGGTGTAGAATATGATTCCTGCTGCAACACCGTTGGCAATGCTATAGGTAAAAGGCATCATGATGATACACATGAATGCAGGAAAACCTTCAGTGAAATCTTCAAAGTCGATTTCCTTGATGGCAGAAACCATCAGCAGTCCTACAATGATCAATGCGGGAGCAGTAGCAGCGCTTGGGATCAGCAGGGCAATCGGTGCAAGAACCAGGGCAAACAGGAAAAGGATACCTGTAGTCACAGCGGTAAGACCTGTACGACCACCTTCACCGATTCCGGCAGCGCTTTCAACATAGGCGGTAACTGTACTTGTACCCATCAAAGCGCCAAAAGACACTCCAAACGCGTCGACAAGCATGGCTTTCCCGATCTTGGGAGATTTACCTTCTTTGTCGATTAAACCGGCTTTATTGGCTGTACCGACAAGCGTTCCGAAAGTGTCAAACAATTCGACAAAGGTGAAGGTAAACACCACCGTCCAGATGCCCATGCTTAACGCGCCTTTGATGTCGAGGGCGAATACGGCAAGGTTCGAAAAGTCAGGAAGAGAAAACGGTGAAAAACCCTCTGCAATTTTTGTAACTCCCATCGGAATACCGATAATGGTAGCTGCAACGATTCCGATCAGTAGTGAACCTTTCACCCGAAGAGCCATTAAAGCCGCGGTAATTACCAGTCCGATAAGGCAGAGCAGCATATTCATGTCTTTCAGACTTCCCAGTCCAATGTTCCATTCGAAGAACATCAGGCCCGATTGACCATTATGGGCCTGCATATTGGCCAGAGTCGAAGGAATCACGTTGGCCGAAGCAACCATAATTCCCGACAGTTTCAGACCGATAATGGTAATGAATAGTCCAATACCCACGGTAATCGCCACTTTCAATGACTGAGGCACCGCGACCACGAGGATCTGACGCACTTCGGTAAGGGTCAGTAAAATGAAGATAACTCCTGAGATGAAAACAGCGCCAAGTGCAATCCTCCAGGGCATGCCGACACCGGCCAGGGCAACGGTGGCAAAAAAGGCGTTCAATCCCATTCCGGGAGCCAAAGCAATCGGGAGATTCGCAACCAAACCCATGGCGATGGTAACGAATCCAGCAGCGATAGCGGTGGCAAAGAAGACGGCATTTTTATCCATCCCTGTAGCCGAAAGGATATTCGGGTTCAGGAACAGAATGTAGGCCATGGTCATGAAGGTGGTGATACCCGCGATGATCTCGGTACGTACATTCGTCTTATTCTCCTGAAGTTTAAAGAATTTGTCGATGAATTTCATATCCGTTCAGAGTTAGAAAGTGTATTTCGCTGCAACGGTAGGCTGAACAGCAAATCCCTGTAATCCGCCAAAGTTCCAACGAAACCTTACTTCGCTACCTGCAGCGAAATGGCCGTTGAAATTATACCAAAGCTGTGGCTCGGTAAGAAATGTGAATTTGGAGACCTCAATAATTGGTGCTCCGGCAGTGGTAGTTCCGATTTGATAGGAGTTGGTTTCTTTCCAGAAATCAGCAAAACCATCAAATTTCAGTTTGTTCTTTAAGAAATTCACATACCATACACCAGTCAACTGGAACGATGCATTGGTTTTACCGCGTATATTTTTGTATAAAGTTTCAAAAGTAAAACCTTTTGAAAAATCTTTGGCATTCCATGAATATTCAACACCACCCAGGTAAGCATCATTAATCGTGTAGGCAATTCCATTGTCCTGGTATTTATTGTTTGGCATAAACTGGCCAAAACCGCCATTGTATTCAATGTGAGCGGCAAAAGGTGATTTTGCAATGGTCCATGAATGTGAAATTTCCCAGTAAGCCATATCTACTCCTTTTACGCCGGCTTCGTCATAATTCATGTCGATGAAAAAGAATGTACTACCGTGCTTGTCAGGTTTAAACATTTCGACAGTTGTAGTCAGAAAATTGCCACTACTACTACCCAGGTGGTAAAGTGTCTGGATATTTTGAGCATTCGCACCCAGGGTAAGCAAAATTACAGATAAGGCAAGCGCCAATTTCTTCATAGTCTAATCTTTAAGTTGTTTTGTTTAAATGAGTGCCAAAAATAGTTAAAAAAGTATTTCCGGTTCTTTATTGTCATTTTTACAGTCGAATTTGTTACGAACACTTTTCTAACAATACTACTTTTACCGGGATTTCAATAGTTTAAAGCTCATTGTACTTAAACCTGAAAATATTTGCTTATCTTCATACGCTGTAAGACCTTCAATGAAAGTTAAGTTGATGTATAATATTGTATTATTTTTAGCATTCTTTACCGAAAGATTCAAACATTATGAAACAGATATCAAGACGACATTTTATTCAGGCCGGACTAATCGGAGCCGCTGCCATCACTACCGGATTCACTTCTATCGCTTCTGTTGGTCCAGTCAGTTCAAGCATAGATAAGGTAAAACTTGGAAAAACAGGTCTAATGGTTCCCCGTCTGGCTCTTGGGACCGGTACCCACGGCGGGAATCAGTCCTCAGATATGACCCGCATGGGCGTCGAAAACTGGATAAAAGTAGCGCGTTATGCCCAGGAACGGGGAATGACTTTCTACGATGCTGCCGACCTCTATGGTTCTCACCAAAATGTAAAAGAAATCCTGAAATATGTCTCCCGTGAGAAGGCAACTTTGCAATCGAAAATATGGACACGCTCAGAGAAATGGAATCAGGATGCCCCGGGCTTGACTATTGACCGTTTCAGAAAAGAAACAGGATCAGAGTATTTCGATATCATGCTTCTCCATTGCATGAACAACGCCAAATGGCAGGAAGAAAAGAAACCCTATATTGAAGCCCTTTCTCTTGCCAAACAAAAGGGAATAGTTAAATCGGTCGGTCTGTCGTGTCACAGTATTGACGCCCTGAAAGTTGCTGCCGAAGATCCATGGGTGGATGTGATCCTGGCACGGATCAATCCTGAAGGAGTCACTATGGATGCCAGTGCATCAGAAGTCATGGCTGTACTCCAAAAAGCCCACGACAACGGGAAAGGCATCATCGGAATGAAAATATTTGGCGAAGGAAGGTTCACCGAAGAGGCACAACGCGAAAAGTCACTTCAATACGCCATAGGCAGTAAAAACATCGACTGCATGACTATTGGCATGACCAGCATTGAACAGGTTGACGAAAACGTGAACCGAATCATGCGTATTGTGGGGAAAGGATAAAACATTGCATTAGGAAACGGGAAACGGGAGACAGGAAAAAGGAAAAAGGAAAGGGAGCAGTGCAGGTGAAATCCTGAATCTTGAATACAGGAACCAGGAACATGAAACGTTGAACTTTAATTCTGAAACCTGTAACTTGAAACTTTGAACCTGAAACTTGAAACCCGCAACTTGGAACCTGAAACCTGAAACTTGGAACCTGGAACCTGGAACATGAAACCTGAAACTCATTTGGTATGAAACAAGACAAACTCATTGGCCTATACGCTCAGGCATTCAGGGATAACTGGTCATCGCCTGCTTTTTCAGACTTCCAGGGTACATCGTTAACCTATGGCGAAGCGGCTCAGGTCATCAGGCAGATTCATTGTTGTTTTCGTGAAAGCGGTCTACGTAAAGGGTCTAAAATAGCCTTGCTTGGACGGAATTCATCCAACTGGGCCATTTCGTTTTTAGCCATCGCGGGATATGGTGCTGTATCGGTGCCTGTATTGCCCGATTTTAATCCTGAAGACATTACCCATATACTTAACCATTCTGAATCGGTATTTCTGTTTGCAGCCGATAGCTTATTTGAAAAGATAGACTACGGAAATATTCCTTTACTGACAGGAGTAGTAAGCCTGACGAACTTTTCAGCTTTATCCTTTAAAAGTCCTGCAGAAAAAGAAAGATGGCACAACTGCTTTTCCGTTGAACATGCCGGGAAATCAAGCCCTGAGAACTTTGAACTCGATGAATACGAGGGAAAAGACCTCAGTATCATTTCATATACCAGCGGGACTTCAGGATTCACCAAGGGAGTGATGATTCCTGCACAGAGCCTGCTTTCGAACATCATTTATGCACAGGAACATATGCCGCTAAAGTCGGGCGACAGGATTGTGTCATTCCTGCCTATGGCCCATGTTTTCGGTTTGTTATTCGAATTCCTTTTCCCGGTTTCGGTAGGTTGCCATGTTACTTTCCTCTCGAAAGCGCCGACTCCGCAACTCATCATCAAAGCCTTCCAGGAAGTAAAGCCAAAGCTGATCTTGTCTGTACCCCTGGTCATCGAAAAGATCTACAGCAAGCGGATTAAGCCTGTACTCGATAAGCCTGTGATGAAATTCCTGCTACGAGTACCAGGTATAAGGCAGCTACTGTATAAAAAAGTACGTGCCAGCCTGATGGAAACTTTTGGAGGCAACTTTCACGAGATTGTCATTGGCGGTGCACCCCTTAATCATGAAGTAGAGGCATTTTTCCGTAAGATCAGGTTCCCCTTCACTATCGGTTATGGCATGACCGAATGCGGGCCGCTGATCTCTTATGAGCCCTCCACAAGCTTCAGGCAGTCCTCAGCAGGAAGACTGGTTGACCGAATGGAGGTGAGTATTGACTCCGATGATCCGTACAAGCAAGTGGGCGAAATCCTCGTAAGAGGCATCAACGTGATGGCGGGCTATTACAAAAACGAAAAAGCAACAGCAGAAGCCATCGACAGCGAAGGCTGGCTGCATACCGGTGATCTGGGAATCATCGATGCCGATAATTTCATCTACATCAAAGGACGAAGCAAAAACATGCTGCTTGGGCCATCGGGACAAAACATTTATCCGGAGGAAATGGAAGCAAAGCTATGCAATTTGCCATATGTGCTTGAGTGCGTAATCTCCATGCGCGACGAAAAGCTGGTCGCATTTGTTTTTCCTGACCCTGAATTGATTGAACAGCAAAAGCCCACGGAAGAACACTTAAAGGAAATCATGGCACAGAATTGCAAACAGGTCAATAAGAAACTACCCCGGTTTTCGCAACTGAGTTCAATCATTCTGGTGGATAAAGAATTCGAGAAGACCCCCAAGCGAAACATTAAACGGTATCTGTACACCTAAGGATTCCATCTCTTTTTGAAAGATGGAATCCCTTTGCAGTCCTAAATTTCATACCTTTACACTAAGAATTTAAAACAGGGCTATATGAAACAGTTAACTCTAAATATCAACGACAATAATTTCAAGACTTTCATAGAGTTTGTAAAGACATTGGATTATGTAGAAATACAGGAAGCCGACAACACAATGGACGAACTGCAAAACAGCCTCAAACAGGTGAAGATGATGCAGGAAGGTAAAATTCAAAAACAAATGGCCAAAGACTTTTTGAATGAGCTATAATGTAATCCCATATCTTAAGAACTTCCAATCAATAACTAACGCATATAGGTACTACACTGTTCATTAGCATTTTCCCATGCTCCCATTATTTAATGATTGCTACTAATTCATTTTTTTCGTTTTCTATAACGATAAATTTTTTCGGAAACTTCGATGTAATAACCAAATCGAAATCTGAAGAATTTATATGTTCAAGATGTGATGGTTTTGTTGTTTTTTCAGTTCTAACTTCAAATAGAACTTGTTTTTTTGATATTTCTGAACTTAATGGGATTCTATCTGAATAATAAAACCAATATCTACATGGATATAATCCTTTAAAATGATATGTAATTGAATCGGTAATTACTTTTGCATAGGATGATTGAGATTTTTCATGCAAAGCATCAATTTTCTCGCTGCAACATACAACTTCTGCATAACCATACTTTATATAGTTTTTGGTTTTAATAAGGAGATTTCTACCATCATTTGTGGCGTAGCCACTTCTAATATTATTTGATTTATCATTTATAAAAAACTTAGTATAAGCAGAAATAGTGTCATTATTCGCAATTTCTATAAGCTCATATTTATAATCTATAATTCCCTTATTATATAACAGTAATCGGATGGAGTCTTCATTAAAAGAATTAAATGATTTTCGGTATTTTATATCGTGTGAAAGAACCTCATTTGTTACAATATCAAGAAGTGAATCATGTTTAATTTGAGGTAGTGATTTCAAACTTCTAAGTTTATTATAGTATTCAATTAATCGCCTGCTATTATCAGTTTCATTCTTTTGAATTGAAAGAGATATAGGCTGTTGAGCAAAAAGAAAGTATGGAAATAAACTTAAAAAGATCAAGATAAATAGGTGTCTCATTATGATGTATTTTAGATATGATATATTTAAAAATGTTATACTCAGATGTAAGGATATATAGGCTCAATCATTGTTTTAATTAATTCATTAAAATAGACTCTGACCTTAAAGCCAATAACTTTATCGTATATCCCTATATCCAATTTAAAGTTTGATTATCGAAAGCATGTTTCCAGCCGAATCTTTAATTCCAATATATTTTGTTTCTATATTGGGAGAATAATGCATCGTTATCTCGAAACGATTGTTGTCATCAAGTTTGATTTCGTTTTTTTTGTTTTGGTCTTTCTTGATCAAATTAGAATATGATAGTTCTTCACAAAAAGTAATATCCTTCTTTTTACTGTATGCTTTAAACGTACGAGTATGAACCTCAGCTCCAGGCATAAACCCGTCAAAAAACTCCTTTCGATCATCAACAATAATATAATTTTTTGATATAACCAGCGCTACATCTATTCCGTCATCTGATTTTTGAAAGGAATATGTCACTTTATTAAAAGTGCTGTCAGAAAGCAATTTGAATAATTGAGGGTTATTGTCCTTTATGAAAGCTTGGTCAAGTTCTTCCGTTCTCTTAATTTTAAAGTCGAAAAACTCGAAATTAAAATCATAGAATCCATTATCAACCAGCAAATGCCTAAGAGAGTCCTTTTCTATGTTCTTTATTGAAATTATTTTTACAAAAGAGGTACTGTGAAGTGAATCTTCCCTATGCTGAATCTGACGTTTTTCATATCCGTTTTTCATGAAAGACATCTTGTTAGTAATTTCGTTTGCCAAGGCTTTACGGTCTTGGGCACTTGCATTCTGCAATAATGAAAACAAGATCAATCCGATAATAATCAATTTATACATACTTGCCTTTTTATTTCTTTAAATCATCCTTTTCGTATTCACTTCCTTGCCGTCAAAGACAAGCGTATAGAGTAGTACTTGCCCGGTTCAAAACTATTGCCGTTAATCGTTATAGTTTATTTTCATTTGCCGGTTAAATTGTATCAGAGATACCATCTCTTTTTGAAAGATGGAATCCATTTGTATAAGTGACCGCTTACATCAATTTGACCACTTACTTCAATTGAATTATGAAAGTTAATATAATTTATTCAATAATCTGTCCATTTGATTTATGTTTATGAACAGGAAATCCTGAAACCCTTTCTATCAGTGCATTTGAGGTGCAACATAATTTATTGTGTTTTTTAACATTACATAAGGGGGTTACCTTTTCCCCTCAAATAGAATTAGTTTACGTAATAACATCCATACAGGAGTGGAGTATGAATTAAAACAGTAAACCATATTCATTGCACATGCTTTCACCGCATGAATACAAAAAGACAAAGCCCGTCAAGGGATGACGGGCTTAGTTCTTCGTGTTACAGAATTTGGTGGATGACTTAACAACACTGTTTATTCATCCTTTAATCCAATATCTGACGAGGTAGTAACCCTCTTTATTTTCCTATTTTCGGAATGTGTCGATATTTTACACGAACGGTTCATCTGGGCTCATGAAACTACTGTTTTTCGACACGGGCAATTACAGCCATTTTTCGAGTGCCTCATTCAAAAACTGATTTACAGGATATAATTCCTTCAATGCAGCTACAATTTTCAGGGAATACGCATCGCTTGCTACTGTCGAATCATCTATTCTGGAAGTAAAAGCATAGGATTTATACTTCAGCAGGTCAATCTCCGCGAAATCCTTCGGAAACCCTTTAGGGGCAGTCTTCAGCTTATCGTCATACATGTCGGGATACACCTTCAGGAATGAGCTATTGGTGATGAGTTGTTTGAACTCTGCCGAACGATCGAATATTTCTGTTCGGATGGCTTTCAAGGCATCAGCAGGAGGGCAATACGAACCACCCCCCACAAAGGAAGACCCCGGCTCGATATGGAGATAATAACCCGCACCGACACTTTTCCGGCCTCCCTTGGCAATATAACTGCCCATATTGGTCTTGTAGGGCGTCTTATCCGTAGCAAAGCGCACATCCCTGAAAATTCGGAATACACAGTTCTTCGCTTCGGGTTCGCCTATTTCAGGATCAAAAGCTGCTATCTCGTGAATGACCTGTTCCGTCAGTAAAAGGATTTTCTTCCGGCTTGCTTCATACCGGTCGCGGTTCTGATCAAACCATTCCTTGTTGTTGTTTTCTCTCAGTTCCGAAAGAAAGTTGAGTACTTCGTGCATAGGTATTAAAATTGAAATTGTACATTTGCTATCAACGTCTAAATTATGAAAAAGTTTGCATTAATAGTAGCCGGAGGATCAGGAAACCGGATGGGAGGCGATATTCCCAAGCAATTTCTTGAATTGTCGGGCAAACCGGTCCTGATGCACACCATGGAGTCCTTCTGCAATTTTGATCCTGCCTGTGAACTGATCCTGGTGATTCCTGAACAACACCGGGAATACTGGGCCGGATTGTGCCTGAAACATACTTTTTCAATTCGTCATAGGGTTGCTGTTGGAGGCAGTACACGGTTTCATTCCGTACAAAACGGATTAAAGATTATTGAGGGCAAAGGAATCGTTTTCATCCACGACGGGGTAAGACCACTGGTTAGTCTCGAAACGCTCAACAGATGCTTCGAAACAGCCAAAAAAAGCGGTAATGCGATTCCTGTTCTGCCCGTAACCGAATCACTGCGCAAAACTGTGGGCAAACAAAACATTTCGGTCGACCGAAGCAACTATTTCAATGTGCAGACTCCCCAGACCTTTCGGACCGAACAAATACGGAAAGCCTATCAATGCGATTATGATCCGGCCTTTACCGATGATGCTTCGGTTGCCGAAAAGGAAGGTTTCCCAATATTTATGGTGGCAGGAAACCCCGAAAACATCAAGATCACCAAACCGGTAGACTTAATCATTGCGGAAGCAATTCTGGGAAGATAATATAGTATGCTTTGGGATCCTAAAATAATCCTGATAGCCATTGTGATGAGTTGATGGAGGGGATCCTGAAACAAGTTCAGGATGACGCTACGAGCATCGGCTCCCCACTGTCGAAGCGTCATGCCGAACTTGTTTCGGCACCCCCTCAACAACACATTAAACCACTTTTGAACTTACCACCAATTTTCTGTTCTAGTTTGACTATTTTCACCGCCTTGTTTTAACAACGATTTATGGATTTCAAATCATTTTCTCTGTACCGCCCCCAAATGGAATACCGTCGCTTTGGCAAAACCAATAAGAAAGTCAGTGTGATCACCTTAGGTGGTATGCGTTTTAAACATGGCGGCGATGAACCCCGCGAACATATTCCGCAGGATACTCTTGATCAATGCCGCGATACCGTTGCGAAAGCGCTTGCCCAAGGCATTAATCTGATTGAAACTGCTCACGGATATGGCAAGAGTGAAACGGTTTATGGTCGCGTGCTGAACGATGAACTGAAAATAAAACGCGAATCGTACTTCCTGATGACTAAGGGAAGTCCGAAGACGGCAGAGGATACCCGAAAGATGGTTGCCGGTCAGCTCAAAGCCTTGAAAACCGGTTATATTGATTTCTATGCCTGGCATGGAATAAATACGTTGGACTTGTTTGAAAAGGCTTGTGCCAAAGGGGGTCCGGTAGAGGAGCTGCTGAAATTAAAAGCTGAAGGAATCATCGGGCATGTAGGCTTCAGTACCCACGCCCCCCTGGAAGTGATTATCAAGGCCATCGAAACCGACTTATTCGACTTTGTAAACCTGCACTATTACTACTTTTTCCAGCGGAATAAGGCGGCAATCGATCTGGCAGAGACCAAAGACATGGGGGTATTCATCATCTCGCCTAACGACAAGGGTGGACAATTATCAAATTCCCCAAAGAAACTGATGGATTTAACGGCTCCCCTTCACCCCATACAATGGAATGCACGGTTTTGCCTGAGCCACCCTGCCATTCATACCCTGACTTTTGGGCTGCCCGTAACCGTTCAGTTCGATCACATCAACGGCATTTTTCCTGCCCCTGCCCCGCTTTCTCCTGAAGATGCCCGCATCAAACACGATCTGGATGGCCAGAGGCTGCTCGATCCGTATGCCGAATTCGACGGGCATTGTATGATCAACGACCCGTCAGGCTTAAACATTCCTGAAATTCTTAGATTCCGCACCCTCTGGAAATGCTACGACATGAAAGACTTCGGACTATTCAGGTACAATATGTTTCAGGAGAAAGACCATTGGTTCCCGGGCCATTTCCCCACTGAAGAGAACCTGAAAAAGATTGACTTATTGCGTTGCCCTTCTAACATTCCGCTTGTTGATCTGATCAAAGAAACCCACGAGGGGCTTTACCGTCCAAAGATAAAATAGCGCCGGAATAAACATTCAGGCCTGTTTCTGATCAGCGATCAATTCTAATTACGATCCGTCCTGAAATAGTTCCATCGAAAAGGATCTAAGTTCCGGGAAACAAATAATGTCACATTCCCAATATTGTGTCACCGCTATGCGGCTTATCTTCGATTCTCTGTACTATTGCTACCATACTACCAGTGCTATGCACCTGAAAAATAGCCGCATAGCGGTGTAAGTATGGTAGAATTAATTGAAAGAACAAGAATAGAAGCCGCATAGCGGTGACACAATTTGTCTATATTCATTCGCAGGAAAAAAACGACATTAAATTGTTTCTATAACTTATCAGTGCAAATTTCATAGTCACTGCTTGTCCAATTTTAAAAACCAACCGTTTCTTCATACACCTCCAAATCCAGGATTCAACCGTATATCGGAAGTACCCGGGCAGGGATCGGGAGGGACCCTCCTGCCATCATCTGTCTTCTATCTGTGTTCTATCTGTTATCTTTTCCAGCTTTAGATACAGATAGAAGTCAATTTCAAATTAAATTATGGCAGGCGGGTATAGACCGATCCCCTTCGGGGTATGGCCCCGTGACAATTCAGAACAGGCTAATTGCCGTCAGGGAGAGGTTCAGGAAAGTGATTTGTCATAAAGCCAAAACAAATCCGGTATTGTCCCATACGGGACAAAGGACACAAGTTCCTACAATCATTTTACCGACATTGGGTTCCTTACGGAACCGTTGGATTAAATGCATGCAGTCTGTAAACGCAAAAGAGGCTGAACCTTTTCGGGACAGCCTCTTTTCAATTGATAAACTTATAATTTATTTACCTTTCAGTTTCTTGATCCTTTTCAGGTTTTTGCGTTTGGCCAATTTTAAGCGGATGGTGTAATCGAGCTCGTAAAGGGCCGGTACAAACATCAGTGTTAAGAAGGTTGCAAAGCTCAATCCGAAGATGATGCTCCAGGAGAGTGGTCCCCAGAAGGCCACATTATCGCCTCCAAACCAGATGTGAGGGTTCAGTTCAGTGAAAAGGGTCGTGAAGTTGATGTTCATCCCTATTGCAAGCGGCACCAGTCCAAGCATGGTGGCAGTAGCGGTCAGGATAACCGGAGTCATACGGGTACGGCCTCCTTCGATGATGGCGCGACGGGTCGGAATTCCCTCCTTCTTCTTGACATCGATAAACTCGACGATCAGGATTCCGTTTCGGACTACGATACCGCCCAGGGCAACAACCCCCAGACCAGTCATCATGATCACCAGGTCCATATGGAAAATGATGACCCCAAGCAATACCCCAATGATACTGAAGATGACCTCGCTTAAGATGATCAGCGATTTGCTGACCGAGCTAAACTGGGTGATCAGGATAAAGAAAATTGCGCCAATGGCAATGATCATCGCTTTCAGAAGGAATGCAACTGTTGCTTGCTGATCTTCCTGTTCACCGGTAAGTTTAATTTCGGTACCTGTATGAAGCTTGTATTTTGCAGCTTCGCGTTTGATTACAGGTACAATATCGTTGGCCGAAAATCCTGAAATAACGTTGGAATATACCGTGATGACCCGTTTCTGATTCAACCGTTTGATACCGGCATACGAAGTGGTATAGTTGATGCGTGCAACCGTTGATAACGGAATACTCCTTAACTGACCTGAGTTCATGTCGCGATAGGTAATTTCAAGGTTGACCAGTGCGTTAATATTGTCACGGGTAACTTTCGCATAACGAACCATGATCGGATATTCGTCCTCGTCCTGTTTAAATTTCGAGATTTCCTTTCCGTAAAGGGCTGTACGTATTTCCATACCGATTTGTGCGGTCGAAAGGCCCAGGCGCTGCGCACGATCGCGGTCGAGCTGAATCATGATTTCAGGAGAGTTCATCTCGAAATCGGTTTTCAACTCCTCGACTCCGGCAATATGCATGGAGTCCAGGTGATTGCGGAATGCATAGGCATCTTTCACCAGATCCTCCATGTTTTCACTGGTAATCTCGACATTGATTGGCTTTCCGGTTGGAGGACCACTGCGGTTTTTATCGACCGTAATTTCGGCTCCGGCAATGTTGGCCACTTCTTTACGGATCATTTCGAGGTATTTGGTAGTCGAAATTCCGGTTTTACGGTTTTTAGGTTCAACAAAATTGACTGAAACCTTCCCCTTGTTGAATGAATTACCCGCGGAAATTAAGCCCTGTTCTTCGGCGCCTATAGTCACATTTGAGATTATGGATTCCACATCAGGATTATTTTTCCCGATGGCTTTATAAACGCGGGATTCGGCAATACGGGTAATGCTGTCGGTTACAAGCTGATGGGTACCTCCGGGCATTTTAATGTAAACATACACGTTGGTCGGATCACCTGAGGGGAAAAACAGGACGGTTGGCTTTGCGATACTTGTAATCACAACGGTTGCAAAGAAAAGGACTACCATGCCGGCCAATATCCATAATGGGCGTGCCCCTTTCAGGATAAAGCGCAATTGATTTTCATATTGCCGCATAAACCATGGCCATATCTTCTCCTGAAACGATTTGATCATACGCTTGAGGACAAAACGGAAGAGCAGGATCATCAAGACACCAAAGACAAGGAAGTTGGCCATACCATACCATTTGGTAAGATAAAACGTTACTGCAAAGCCGAGCATCACCAGGATGATTGTTCTGATTTTTTTCCAGCCGCTGCCTTTCTGATATTCTGTGTCATATTCATGTTTCATAAACGAAACAGCAAACACAGGATTAAACACATAAGCTACGAAAAGGGAAGCAAAGAGGGTAATGATCAGTGTTACGGGCAAATAGTGCATAAACTGTCCAACAATACCTGGCCAGAAAGCCAGCGGGAAGAAAGGAGCCAAAGTGGTGAGTGTTCCTGATAGAATAGGCATGAACACTTCACCAGCAGCCTTTTTAGCGGCAATGTTGATGTCAGGATTATACTTGTGAAGACGGTGCGTGTTTTCGATAACCACAATAGCATCGTCAACCACAATTCCGAGGGCAAAGATAAAGGCGAACATGACGATCATATTCATGGTGAAGCCCAGTCCCGGAAGGACCATGTAGGCCACAAACATTGACAGCGGCACCGACAAACCAACAAAAAAGGCATTGGTGAACCCCATAAAGAACATCAGTACAATGGTAACCAGGATAAACCCGATGATGATTGTATTATTCAGTTCTTCCAGCGTGCTTCGCGTATGGGTACTTTGATCTCCGGTAATGGTGACGGTCATGTCTTTCGGATAGATATGCCCGATGAGTTGATTGTCAACAATATCTTTTATTTCGTCAGAAGCATCAAGCAGGTTGGCGCCAGTCTTCTTGATTACATTCAGGGTAATTACGTTTTTCCCGTTAAGACGGGCATAGCTCTCCTGTTCTTCGAAACTGTCTTTTATTTCAGCCAGGTCGCTTAGTTTGATAAAGGCGCCACCCGAAGAATGCACAATGATGTTGCTGATAGTCGGAACATCAACGAATTGTCCTTTAATACGAACGGTATTACGTATGCCATTGCTGGTTAAAATACCGCCGGAAATGGTGACATTCTCTGCGGCCACTGCACGTTCAATATCGCTGAAGGTTACTTTGGCAGCCTGCATCTTAAAGATGTCGGCATTGATCTGAATTTCGCGGTTCAGCGCCCCAACGATATCCACACGGGTAATTTCCTTCAGGCCTTCAATTTTATTCTGGGCGATCTTGGCATATTTCTTCAGTTTCTCAAGGTCGAAATTACCTGAAATGTTGATGTACATTACGGGCATTTCCGAAATGTCCACATCCATGATTGAAGGTTCTGAGGGCAGATCGGTTGGCAGATCGCTTTTCGATTTGTCGACAGCATCGCGGACACGTTGTTTGGCGGTCTCGATCGAAAGATCAGGATCAAATTCAACGACGATGGACGAGAAGTCGGGAACCGAGTTACTGGTTATTTTCTTGACGTTGGTGATCGACTTCAGCTGTTTTTCGATCGGACGGGTCACCAGGTTTTCAATATCTTCAGGAGATGTTCCCGGATAGGGTGTATTAACAACGATGTAAGGAATGATTACCTGCGGAAACTGTTCCTTTGGAATAAAGTAATAATTCATCATCCCCAGGATCGAAATCAGGATGGCAAGTACATACACACTTGTCCGGTTTTCGATGGCCCAGCTCGTTGCAAAGAATTCTTTAAACTTATTTTTTTCAGACATGATTGGTCAGATTTGGGAATTAGAATATTACTTTTTCGCCTTCATTCAAGCTTTGATAGCCGGAGGTAATGATCTTATCGCCAGAAGCAATTCCTTCTAGGACTTCGACCGTACCATTGTAATCCATACCGGTTTTAATCATTCTTTTTTGGGCGGTCCAGTCATTTCCCTTTTGGCTGGCGATGTATAAAAATTTGCCTTCCTGATTGTTCTGCACATAGTTTACAGGCAGGCAGAATGCTTTGGCATTGGTATAATCCTTAATTTTAATGTAGGCGATCATGTTGGCCCTTAACTGAAATTCATTCGATGAAACTTTACATTCCACCTTAAAGGTACGGTTGGTTGGGTCGATAAAACGGCTGGTGAAATTGAGTTTGGTTTCCAGTTCTTTTCCAAGATCAGGAAAACTGACCAAGACAGGATTACCGTCTTTGATGCGGGTTGCATAAGCTTCAGAAACATCAGCAGAAATCTTGGCTATTGACATGTTGATCACCCGTATGGTTGAGGTTGGCACTCCGGGGGATGCCATTTGGCCAACACGCAAAGGAAGGCTTTCAACGGTTCCGTTTATTGGTGATACTATCCTTGCCAGTTTTAGCTGTTCCTGAATGGTACTTGCGCGGTTTTCGAGCGATTCCTTACCCGTTTTAGCCTGAAGGTATTGTACTTCGCTGCCTATTTTCTTTTCCCAAAGAGCACTTTGTTTCTCGAAAATGCTCTTGGCCAGCTCAAGCTGAGTGTTTATCTCGGTAAGCGATTGTTTCAACACCTGGGCATCCAGATCGACCATCACCTGTCCTTTTTTAACCACAGAACCTTCTTTCACATAGACGGCGGTAACAATGCCGGCCATTTGAGGACTAACTGCGATATTCTGGTCGCCGTCGACACTACCCTGAACCTGAATGTAATGATCAAAGACACATTCGGCAGCCGCGGTCACCTTTACCGTTAAAGCTTTATCTTCGTTTGAGACCCCTGTTGGGTTCACCTCAGCTTCCAAGGTTGCAATCTGAGTGTTTAACTGGTCGCGCTGGGCTTTCATTTTTACAAGCTCTGCTTTTTTATCGGTAGCTGCACCACACGAAACCAAAAAGGCGATCAGCGTTGAATAAATAATAATCTTTTTCATTGTGTATATTTTACGTTTTATAAATTTCTATTTGTTCTGAACGTCCTGGTTGATGTTATACAATTTTTCGAGTTTTGATTTTGAACCCTGCAAATCGTAAATACTCTGGTAATAATTGGTCAGGTTGGTCAGGTATTGGTTCTGGGTGGTCATCAGATCCATGCTGGAGGAGATTCCCTGTTTGTATTTTTCCAGTGTTCGCTGATAGATATCATCCGAAAGTTCCTTGCTCTTTTTCTGAATTTCATATCTTTCCAGTTTAAGCTTCACATCATTCTGGTATTGGCTGGCCTGCATGACAAGGCTGCTGGAAACAAATTTAGTGGTGTTTTGTGCTTTTTCCAAAGACATGCGTTTCTGGGCAACAACTGAAGAACGCAGACCGCTGCTAAAAATAGGAATGCTCAGGTTTACGCCAATCAGGTCTTTGGGCTGAAAGTCAAGCAGAGGGGCCTTTAGTTTTTCAGTATGGTCGTAAAATCCGTTAATTGAAGGAAGATAACTCGACTTAGCCAGTTTCAGGTCAAGACCTGCAATAGACTCAGAGGTTTTCGTCAATTGGAAATCGACATTCTGATCAATATTAAATTGTTCGCTGATGAGTTGCAGGCTCGATTTGGAAAGCGAATCGCCCGATTCCATCTTATCGGTCAATTCAATTTTGGCTGAATCTTGTAATCCGAGTTGTATTTTTAACAGGCGATAGCCCATATCCAGGTTACTGTCAATCTGGTTCACAGCATTACGTATAGTATTTCCGGTCACTACCAGTTGATCGACATCGGTCTTTTCGACGAACCCCTGTTTGTTCATCTCGGTGATTTCATATAAGGTTTTGTCTATGTTTTCGAGGTTTTGATTCAGAATTTTGCGGCTTTCCTCGGCCATCTGAAGCATGTGATAAGTGTTGACCACTGTTTCAATCACATCAAGTTTTGTTTTCTCCGTATTCTGTTTGGTCAATCCGTAATACACCTTGACGGCCTGAAGGCCAACAAGATATGAGCCGCTAAAGATCAATTGTGAAACCGTGATATCGCCCACCGCATTTTGTTTTGGCATCAGAGAAATAGTAGCACCGGGATCGGCTTTGGGATCAAAGAATGAAGCAGGCAGGGTTGGTACCACCGGATAGTAGGTGTATCCAACCTTTGCATCGATGCGGGGCAATCCTGAAGCAGTGATCTCCCAGATTTTCTTTTGTGCGATCTTTAAATCGAGTTCTGAATTGAGAATGTTGGTGTTATTCTGCAAGGCCAGCTTCAATGCATCCTGCAAAGAAAGCTTTACCGGTTCCTGTCCTACAGAAATCAATGTTCCGCACAGGAAGATGACAGCCAGCAGTAAAATTTGTTTGTGTTTTCTGAACATGTTGAATAATGGTTATTGATTATTAATATTTTTATTCAGGTGAGTGATTTCTGATTTGCGCTTTTCGAAATAGGCAATGCCTTCAGGGGTTGAAATCGCACGGATATGGTTTTCGAACATCACCTTAAAAAGTTCATCAAAAGTGATATTTTCTACGATACAGAAATCGTTGTTATGCATCATGACCAAATTACGGACATACAGACCTGCAACGAGTTCAACATTTACATCTTTGCGGTAAATTCCTTCAGCAATTCCCCTTTCAATATTTTTGCTGATCTGTCCGAAGATATGGTTCTGTTTTCTGACCATGAACTGTTGAAAAATATGCTCGTAATATTTCTTTAATTCAAAGGTCAATTTAGTGTTAAAGCGCCCCATCTCTTCGAATACCCTGAGACTTACCTGAAGCAGAATTTCAATGGCATTAATATCATCAGTTTTCAACTTCGCCATTTCGTTGTCCCATTTCATTTCATCGTAGATGAAAAGCTTTTCAATCAGGTCTTCCTTACTTTTCACATGCTGATAAAGTGTTTTTTTTGATATGCCCAGACTACGGCTGATATCGTCCATGTTTAGATTCCTGATTCCGAATTCATAAAACAGTTCGACCGTTTTATCCAGAATCTCCTGTAATTTGGGATCAATTAAATTCAATTGTACATACATTTTATAGTTTCCAGTAATATTGTCCGCAAAGAAAGGAAACATTTTCGATTAGAAACGTTTCCCGTATGTAAAATGATTATTAATTATTTGTTGCCAAAGTTTCAGTATTAATAAGCGTAAATGCTTCACCCTATAGATCTTTGGACAAATATGGCAGGTAAATGGCTGAATCGGGAAGGTAAATGAATAACTTGGTCACACCTTCACCTTAAGACAGAGGTTCAGTTCAAATACCTTCCTTCCTCTATGGACGAATCAGGAGACCAGATATTTTAAGCTTTTCAGATTTTATTCAGGTAATTTAAAATGCAGTCATTCGTCTGTGACGACAGGATCCGATGGTCACCTCAGAAGACCAGTCCGCTCAACCAGGCCCAGACCACATAGCGTAGAAATTTGCCTGCCAGCATAGCTATTGCTGTGATCCAAACATTTGTTCGTAACAAGCCCAGCGAAACGGCAAAGATATCGCCTACTCCGGGCACCCAGCTTAAAAAAGCAAAAATGGCTCCGCGTTTGTATAACCTGTTATGCCATTTTTCGATGGTTTCGCGTTTAATGCGAAGGTATTTCTCAATCCATTCCCATTTACCCAAATAACCAATGGCATAGCTGCTCATGCCACCAAGCCAGTTTCCGGCAGATGCAACCAGAACAGCAGTAACAACATTGGTGCCGCTTGCAATAATAACGGTAAGGATAAGTTCGGAACTAAAGGGCACAACAGTTGCGGCCAGAAAACTGGCCAGGAAAAGACCCCAAAGGCTATAATCAAAAAGTCCGCCCACAAGAAATAGATTTCAATTTCGCAGCGAACTTACGTAAAATTAGCGTCCAAACAGTCCCTCCAATTGGCCTGGGCAGTCAGGCATCGAACGTAATGACCAGCTGATGTCCGTCTTGTACCAAATGCACTTCCTTTTGTTCAAACAATTTTAACTACCTTTGAACGCTTAATTTACAAAAACAAAACTCATGGATACGACACGTCAAAATAAAATATCACGGCTGATACAGAAGGATATGGCCGAAATTCTTCAAAAGGAAGGAAGAAACTTCTTTTCCGGAGTTTTGATCAGTGTTACAAACGTTCGGGTTTCGCCTGATCTCTCGATAGCAAGAGTTTACATCAGTATCTTTCCTTCTGAAAAAGGGACTGAGATACTTTTGGAAATCAAAAAGTTACATTCCAAAATCAGGGGTCTGCTAGGTCTTAAAGTCGGGAAACAACTGCGGATAGTTCCCCAACTTGACTTTCATATTGATGACAGCCTCGATTATATTGACAATATAGACCGGTTGCTGAAAGAAGAATAGTTTCAAGTTTCAGGTTCAAAGTTTTAAGTTCCGTCAGCGAACCAATTTACTCTGAACACAATGTACCCAACTTTAAACATTAAACTTTAAACTTTAAACTGATTATGCAATACGATCCGATAAAACGTTCGCTGGGAAAAGTGTTTAACCAGAACCCTGTTTTGCGCAGGCTATTTTATCAACTGCTCGATTTATTGTTGCTTCGGGCCTGGCACATACGCAAAGAACTTCGTCAGCGTACTCATACTTCCCCCGAAGTGAAAAACATTCTGGATGCAGGTTCCGGTTTCGGTCAATATACATACCGCATGGCCAGGTGGTTTCCAAAGGCAAAAATAAAAGCCGTCGATATAAAACCTGAGCAGATTGAAGACTGCAATCAGTTTATGCAAAAAGCCGGTTTATCCAATCGGGTGAAGTTTGAACTGGCCGATCTGACTCAATTTCAGGAAAACAACACATACGACCTGGTTCTTTCGGTTGACGTGATGGAACACATTGAAGAAGATGTTTTGGTATTTCGCAACTTCTTTTCCTCTATGAAAAAAGGTGGCCTATTGCTGATTTCAACACCATCTGACCAGGGTGGATCGGATTCACATGATGAGGATCACGAGGAAGGAGTCCACGGATTCATCGACGAACATGTGCGCGACGGATACAACATATTCGAAATCGAAACCAAGCTAAAGTCGGTAGGATTCCAGAAGGTTGAAGCCCGGTATTCATATGGGACTCCAGGGAAAATCTCATGGAAATTGTCGATGAAATACCCCATTATCCTATTGGGAGTCAGTAAGATATTTTTTATGATACTTCCGTTTTATTACCTCCTTATATTTCCATTTGCCATTGTTCTTAATTTTTTCGACCTTGGCATGACTCATAAAAGCGGAACAGGACTGATTGTTAAAGCCTGGAAATAAAGTTTCTAAAAATTGAAGACTGCCTTTTATATCGCCCGCAGATACCTGATTTCTAAAAAATCAGTGAATGTAATCAACCTTATATCCGGCATTTCAGTTGCCGGAGTAACTGTTGGCACTATAGCGCTGGTGGTGATACTTTCTGTTTTCAATGGTCTGGATTTTTCTATCAAATCACTCTTTTCTCGCTTTGATCCGGATATAAAAATAGTCGCTGCTAAAGGTAAATCATTTGAACTGACAGATGGCAATTTCGATGAGGTTAAACATTTAAACGGAGTAGTTTCCCTGACGCCGGTTATTGAGGATGATGCCATCCTGATGTATGGCAAACATGAATATTTTGCCACAGTGAAGGGTGTACCGACTAATTATAATGAAATTTCAGGACTCGATTCGAGTAGCATTACCAGCGGACGTTTTTTACTGGAGGAAAATCAGGTTCCATTTGCAGTGGTTGGACAGGGTGTCGCCTATTACCTCTCGGTCGGACTTACCTTTATAGATCCAATTCAGATATTTACCTTAAAAAAAGGAACCAGTGGCAGGCCAAACCTCGCCAACATCTTCAATCACAATATGATTTACGCTTCTGGAATTTTCCAGAATCAGCAGGAAATCGACTCCAAATACATTTTGGTCCCTTTCAGTTATGCCCAGGAATTGTATCAAATGGGAAACCAGGTCAGCGCCGTTGAGCTTGGCTTAAAAAAAGGCGTTTCGGCTGATCTGGTACAATTAGAAATTTCAAGGATACTGGGAGAAAAATTTGTGATTAAAACCCAGTTTCAGCAACATGAGCTATTCTACAAGGTCATGCAATCCGAAAAATGGGTAATTTTCCTCATCCTGGCCTTTGTTTTGGTTATTGCATCCTTCAATATGCTTGGATCACTTTTACTGCTTATTATCGACAAAAAGACTGATATAGCCGTCCTGCAAAGTATGGGAGCCAATCAGAAGCTGATCCGCACCATCTTTCTGTTCGAAGGGTGGATGATTTCACTGGCTGGAGCGACATTTGGTGTATTTCTGGGAGTTCTGATCTGCTGGATACAGATCAAATTTGGAATCCTGAAGATTCCGGGGAATGACGGATCATTCATTTTCTCAGTCTATCCGGTTGAGGTTCGGATAAGCGACCTGATCGCCATCTTTGTGCTTGTTACCGGTATAGGTTTTCTGGCCGCCTGGTATCCCATCCGTTTTATATCAGGGAAATATCTCACTTCTCCCACCAAATAACGGATTAAATTGTCCACTAAAACATCTTATTCAGGATCTTAATATTCGATGACGTTTACCGCACTGCAATTATTCACTCACGTTACGCATTCTTTTAG
>DIZL01000005.1:0-248229 GCA_002429385.1 Prolixibacteraceae bacterium UBA6029
TCACATTGGTCCGGAATAATCAGCCATAATAAACAGGACTTCATGTGGCACGCTCCCCGTATGAAGTCTCATTTGCACTTTTCATTCGCCTCTTGGCGGACCTTCCCGATCACACATGGTGTTGATTGTAAGAATCCGGGTATTGAATGTGAGAAAACACCTCCCTTCAAGTATAGTGTATTGACCCCCTGTTTGCTTTATTGGATTGATCTTTCCGATTAGGAAGTGCAAATAAGTGCAAAACAGTGCAAATTGTGCCGGTTTTTAGTCATGCCGTTTTATGCTGTCTACCTTTAGTCCGGATCAGATGAAGAAGCGGGATTTGCTTCTTTTATCGTTCAGGCACTTTAAGGTTAAACAATTCAAAAGCTAAATCTCATGGCAAGGATCAATCAAGGTATTTCAGGTGGATTCTCCGGCAAGGTCGGAACAGTGGTAGACGGAAACTGGAATGGCATTGACTATATGCGTTCCAACGGAACCGACAGGACAGATGCAAAATCAATGGCTCAGCTTGATCAGAGGGCAAGGTTTTTAACCGTGATGCAATTCCTGAGTCCGCTTAAGGAATTTCTGCACGTGGGCTTCAAGAACCGTGCCCATGGTATAACAGCCTATAATGCGGCCACTGCGTATCATTTGGAACATGCCCTTACGGGTACTTTCCCTGATTACCGGATTGATTATTCCAGGGTAAAGGTTAGTCAGGGCAAGCTTCCCGGGGCTTTAAACCCTGCAGCCGTTTCGGTATCGCCAGCCGAAATCAGGTTTACCTGGGATAACAATTCATCGGCAATCGAAGCTATGGCCGATGACCGGGCGTTAGTGGTGATCTATAACCCGGTCCGGCAAAGCTCCCTGTCGTTTACTGGAGGCAGCACCCGTTTAGGCGGAAGCCAGAACATCACCCTTCCGGTTCGCTTTTCAGGGGATGTGGTGCATTGCTATATGGCTTTCCGGAATATCAGCCAGACGGTAATTTCGGATAGCTGTTTTGTTGGGAGTATGATAGTATTGTAGATGTAGGGAAGTATTTCTTCTGATCTACTAAATACTAAAGGATCAGAAGACCCGGCATGAAGTTCTGGATGCACTATTTATCCGATTTTTGGAGGACCATGACCGGACTGAGTGCCCCGTTTTACAGTATTAAAGGGATCAGGGTTGCTCAGGAAAAGGGCATGGAGCTGATCGATTATACCAAAGCCGGAACATGTGGAAGATAAAGGTAATCCGGAGTAGATTCCATTGCCGGAAATTCGTTAAATGAAAGTGTTTGTGTACAAAAAAGCCTATCTCTGATATGCTCTAAAACATAGGATTATACCAATGTTATGAATTTATGACGTTTCTGTTTTTCCAGTTCCAATTAATGGTTTTTAAGAATACTTTTGACTGTTTTTTTTCAAATTCTACTGAAGAATTCCAGGAGATCGGTACGGTGAGAAAACAAATCAATCAATTAAAAATTAATCATATACATCTAACAAAAATGGATAATTCAAAAAATCAAGAAGCTTTAGATTACCACAAGCAAGGGCGGCCTGGTAAAATTCAGGTTGTTCCAACCAAACCTTACAGCACTCAACGCGATTTGGCTCTTGCCTATTCACCTGGTGTTGCTATTCCTTGTCTGGAGATCCAAAAGGATTTACAGTGTGCATACGACTATACCGCCAAAGGAAATCTGGTTGCAGTAATCTCGAACGGAACTGCTGTTCTTGGCCTGGGCAATATTGGCGCTCTTGCGGGAAAACCGGTTATGGAAGGAAAAGGATTGCTATTCAAGATATTTGCAGACATCGATGTTTTCGATATCGAAGTGGATGAAAAAGATCCGGCCAAATTTATTGAAGTGGTGAAAGCCATTGCCTGTACCTTTGGTGGAATCAACCTCGAAGATATTAAAGCTCCTGAATGTTTTGAAATCGAAGAAAAGCTAAAAGAAGCTCTGGACATCCCACTCATGCATGATGACCAGCATGGGACTGCTATTATTTCAGCAGCTGCACTGATCAATGCGTTAGAACTGGTTGACAAGAAGATAGAAGATATTAAAATTGTAGTTAATGGTGCAGGAGCAGCCGCTTCGTCTTGTACTACCCTTTATATGGCCCTTGGTGCCAAATTGGAGAACATCGTGATGGTAGATAGTAAGGGTGTTATTTCAACACGCCGTACTGACCTGAACAGCCGCAAACTTCCGTTTGCAACATCTCTTCCCTGCAATACCCTTGCAGAAGCAGTTAAAGGTTCCGATGTTTTCCTTGGACTTTCAGTTGAAGGCTGTCTTAATCAGGACATGGTTCGGAGTATGGCCGCTAATCCACTGGTGTTTGCCTGCGCTAATCCAAATCCTGAAATTTCATACGCCGATGCTATGGCTTCGCGTCCGGATCTAATCTTTGCAACAGGCCGGAGTGATTATCCTAACCAGGTCAATAATGTGTTGGGATTCCCTTATATTTTCCGTGGTGCATTAGATGTCCGTTCAACGGGTATTAACGAAGCCATGAAAGTTGCCGCTGTGCTTGCAATTGCTGAACTGGCTAAAAAACCAGTTCCTGAAGTGGTGACTGCTGCCTATAATGCCAATCATTTAAGTTTTGGACGTCAATATATCATCCCGAAACCACTCGATCCACGTTTGTTGGTTACCGTTGCCCCTGCAGTAGCTAAAGCCGCTATGGAAAGCGGAATTGCCCGCAAGCCAATTACCGATTGGGAGAAGTATGAAGAAGAACTACGCCAGCGCATGGGTCTCGACAATAAACTGATCCGTGGGTTGACCGAAAAAGCAAAAGAAAATCCCAAACGGGTGGTCTTTGCAGAAGCGAACCATATCAATATGCTTAAAGCGGCTTCAGTGGCCAGGGCTGAAGGCATTTGCATCCCGATTTTGCTTGGTAACGAAGAGATCATTGGCAAGCTGATCAAGAATAACAGCATTGAACTTGAAGGAGTTGAGATAGTCAATCTGCGTCACGATAGAGAATTACCGAAACGGGAAAAGTATGCCAAAATGCTAACCGCCAAACGTCAGCGTGATGGGATGACCAATGAGGAAGCTATCGAGAAGATGTTTGACCGCAACTATTTTGGAATGATGATGGTTGAAGCCGGCGATGCCGATGCATTTATTACGGGAGTATATACTAAATTTCAGGATGCCATCATTCCTGCTATCGAAATTGTAGGGATGCGCAAAGGCCTTAATCACATTGCCGGAATGAACATCGTGACTACGAAACAGGGGACTCTCTTCTTTGCCGATACCATGGTAAACAGCCACCCCACCAAAGAAACATTGATTGATATTGCCAAGCTGACCCAGGATGCGGTTAAACTATTTAATACAGAGCCGGTGATGGCTATGCTTTCTTATTCAAACTTTGGCGCTAGAGCTGCCGGAAGTCCTGGAATGGTGCATGATGCAGTGGCTTATTTGCATGAGAATAATCCAGAAATGATGATTGATGGTGAGTTGCAGTTGGATTTCGCCTTAAATAAGGATTTACGTCACGACAAGTTCCCATTCTCGAAAATTGATGGTAAAAATGTAAATACCCTGATTTTCCCTAACCTCAGCTCGTCAACAATTGCCTACAAGCTGATGCTTGAAAACGGAATGAGCGACACGATCGGACCAATACAGATGGGTTTAAACAAGCCAATTCACATCCTGAATGTCGAAAGCACAGTCAGGGACATCCTGAACATGGTTACCATTGCAGTAATCGATGCACAGGTTGAAGAACAAAAGCTCGTAAACCGTTTGTAAGAATCGGTACACTTCAGACAATTGTTCTGAATCTATAATCTTAGAAGAAGCCTCGCGGATCATGATCCGCGAGGCTTCTTCAGTTATTAAGGTATATTAATGATTACATCCTTTTTCCCGTCATCCTGAACTTGTTTCTGGACCCCCATTTATTCCTTTTTCCTCTTTTTCTTTATCTACAATTTAAACTGGAAGGTAGCTCTTAATCCAAAATCAGGAGCGCCCATCACAGACCGGGGACGTACGCGCCAGATGGCCTCGACCCTGAAGAACTTAAAGATATTTTCGACACCCGTACCCACTTCAATATAGGGGTTGCTCAATGCGGTTATATTTACAGGCAACTCAACAATCTGCTGATTTTTATCGCTCAGCGATCCGATCATCCCCTTGGCTGAAAAGACTTCCCGGAACCCGATTCTCTTAAGCAAAGGAACCCGATTGAAGAAGAACCCGTTCAAATGATATTCGAGGTAAACGTGCAGGTATTTGTCATGCACATATTCCAGGTAGTTCAGCATATTGAAATCGTACGTATAATAGCCTAAGGTCTCGTTTCCACGAGGAATATCCAGCATGGTATAGGGAAGCTTCCCGAAATACATGCCGCCTTCTATGGCATAATTAATGGCCGTTTGTCCAAGCAGGACATACTGCGAGATGGTTGTGAATACCTTACCATAGTAGTTTTGTTTTCCGGAGTAATACACCTGTCCGCCTCCCACTGCAAAGTGAATAATCGGGTAATCGGTAGCCATGTAAATCCGGAGAAACTTATCGTCGATCATTTTTTCCTTCCACGAAAAGCGTGTATCCAGGGTAACGTCAAAGGCTGATACATGATCTACCGGCGCTCCGGCCCGTTTAAAGGGATAGAATTCAGGAGAATAATGACTGATATAGCTTGCGCTGAATTTGTTCAGTAAACCAAGGTACCATTCGTATTCATAGCTTCCCTGAAGCTTTTGTTCCCGAAAGAGTTCGTCCAGACTGGCCCGTGTGAAAACCTGCGAGATCAGGTTGTTCTCAGTTGGCGACAAGGCATTTTCGTACAGGAAGAGGATCTTTTCATTTTCCCCGGTCCTGACTATCTTGTCGTCGTACGAGATCTTGAACAGCTGATGGCGTATGGTTGGAAATTTATACCCATAGCCGCCCATTCCGCTCCATTTATTGTTTCTGAAACCATAACCCAGTCCGCCCCAAATCATGTAATGGGTGCTTATTTCACTGCTGGTCCGGGCGCCTGCAAATAGATGGACCCCCTCTACCTTGTTTAAATTAATTGTATTGGGATAAGGGCCGAATTCAAACTTCCCCAGGTCGTAATAACCCGTAAGCGTCATACGTGCCAGATTATTGGCAAACTGTACCGCCCCGATCTGGCTGATCGAATCGATTGTTGCGCTAATCTGTTTTTCCCGTGGATCAAGTTCCTCAAGCCGGTGTGTCTTCCAATAATCAATATTCCGATCTGTAGCATCCGGAAGTTTGACGGTCTCATAATGGCCGTTATTGGTGGTCAGTCTGACATCCCTCGGTTGATTGACTGTCACACTGTCGATAATGGCTGTCTGGGTGAAAAACAGACTGATCGGTTTCTTGGTCGGGTTGTTTCGAAGGGGCACATAGTTAAAGACTGCTTCAATCTGATTCTTTTTGAAGAATGGAGTCGATTCATCAACAAACTGATAGCTGCTTTTCAAACGCATACTTTTCAGGAAATTCAGGTAGCTGGTGCTCGAAAGGGTTCCGTCCAGTTCGGCCAGCGAGTAATGCATGGTCTCGGTGGTCATGAAGCCCTTGAAGGCCTTGTCACCACTTCTTCGCGGCTGAAATTCAATCCGGTAATACTTTCGTCCGTTAACAAAACTGCTGTCCGCCAGGAAATACTTATAGTAAAACCAGCCATTATCAGCTAAGGGGCTGACAAAGTTCTGTGAAAAAAGCTTGATGAAATTATCGTAAAAGTTTACTTCGATATCCAGCGCACTGGTGTATCCCGTTACTTCGAACTTCTCAAGCATACCTACTCCGGAAGTTTTGTCGGCCAGTACCGTTGATTTTTGTTTCAGTGGATTACGCTGAAATTCGTTGTAAACAAGTTGTTCCGAAAAATAGACCGGCAAATACCGGGTGTTGTTGCTGTCGGTTTTAAAAACCGACTGATCGTTACGGAAAGCCCACGACTCCATCATCTTTTTACCCACATTGTTGAGATGATACTCCCATTTGGTATATTTACGGTAGGAATCGCGCTCATATTTAGCGGGGTTGTTTCGTTTTTTTGCCTCAACCATCTTTTTCAGAATCCGTCTCACCGGTCCGTCATCGGCCAGGATTCTTATTTCTGAAAGGTTAACGACCACTGATTTCAGGCTGACCGGCAATTCGGTTTTAGCGCCCGTCTTAAAGGCAAAGGTTCTTGAAAAGTAACCAATAGCTGAGAAACGGATAGAATCAACCTTTTCTCTGGTCGTAAGCTGATAATTCCCAAGGGTATCGGTCAAGGCCCCTATCTTTGTATTTTTAAAGCCCACACTGACAAATGGAACAGGACGACCGTTATCAATATCGGTCACCTTCCCACGGACTATGGTTTGTTGTGAATAAGCCGCTGTGAAATTTAAAAATAGAATCATTAACAGCACATATCCACCGAAATGATGAACATCTACTGAATGGGGTTTTCTACACATAGTTCGTTTTCTGTTTTCCGGAAATGGATATGAATAATTCATATTGAAGGAAACAAATTCTGAAATTATTCTTACCAAAGGTCAAAATTGACAAAAAAAACCAATTTATGAATCCGCCCCGATGCTTTTCGTTCAAATGTTAAGTTTACTTCAAATTCCCGGAATAGTATAATGTTTAAGAGCAAAGATAATTGCTTGACAAACACCGTAAAGTTAAAAATGTTGAAGAATGCTAAAATTATCTTATGTATTGGATAGCGCCTGGTTGTAATCCACCGAAAAAACCGTCTTTTCTCCTGATCCGGTTTTGAATCGGCACGGTATTGCACAAGGATTCTGTCGTACCTCTGTCGTACCTCTGTCGTACCACTATCGAAACAAATTCGAAACAAATTCGGAACAAATACGTAACAAATACGTAGCCGTTCGAATTTGTTTCGTATTTGTTACGTATTTGTTACGTATTTGTTACGAATTTGTTACGAATTTGTTTCGAATTTGTTTCGATAGTGGTACGACAATGGTACGACAGAGGTACGACAGTGATACGAATCAGATACATGGAATTCTTTAACAATTCATCCACGGAACAGGAGGAAAAGGCAGAAGTATAGAACCGCAATCAGGAATTAATGATTGCGTTTAGCTATCCAACTGTCTATTGATCAGGGTTGTGGATAAGATATACCACCAATGATTACATGCGGTTACTTCAGGTAATTCGCGATGAACGAAGTTTTTGGTCCGTTCACCAGTTCATCCCATGCCGCACGTTCAGTGGCTTTAGGCCATGCGTGTTCGCGGTAGGTGACCGGATAGATTGTCTTTTTTCCTTTGGCCTGATTGATTGCGGCATAAACCGAAGTGGAAGGACAGGTATTGTCGATCAGTCCGATTTCGACTACTATTGTAGCCTTTGATTTTTTCAGAAGATTTGCATTATCAAAATAGGGAAGCACCTGTTTCATTTTTTCCTTATCACCGGGATGCTCATAAGGCTGAGGCCATCCACCCTTGCGATTGACTAAGGTGCCACCCCAGTCGCACATAGCCGGAACCGTGGCAACGACTGCACTCACACGCGGATCAAGACCAGCAGCGGCCAGGGCCTGTCCACCTCCCTGGCTTTCACCGATAACCAGGATGCGTTTCCCATCCCATTCAGGTAGTGTGGTCAAAAAATCGAGCGTACGCATCAACCGCAGGTACATTCCCCTGAAATAGAAATTCTCCCTGCTTTCCATTCCACTGACATAATAATCTTTGAGCTCGCCGGCTTCGAGGTTGTTGTAATATTCGTCGGGCTGGCCGTCGAGCATTCCGTGTGCATTGAGATCAAAACATATGGTGCCGTTTCCCATTTTGGCATATCGCAGTGCATCTTTTGCATCAGATTTACACCATGAACCTTTTACTCCGGCGGCATGAACCAGCAAGACGATGGGGAGTGATTTGGCAGCGGCTTTTGTAGGTTTGGCAAAATATCCCCGGGCCGGTTTAGGTCCGGTGCAATTGATTTCGGTATCGAAGCAAACAAATGGGGACTCAGCGCTCTCATTCTTTCCAAATTTCACATCCAACGGCAGAGCCTTCAGGTTTTTCTTTTCCGTATTCCAGTAGGCAGCAAAATCTTTTGGAATCTTGGTTCCGGGTTTTATCTTTTGCGGAGCGACAATCATTCCAATCGTTTGCTTTTTCCCTTTCATCCTGACCTCAACCATTACTGAGCAAGGCTCTTTAAGAGCGCCTTCAAATATTACGATGGAGTCAGTGACAGGAACAATTGCTTTTTTTGCAATGATCTGGTCGTTATTTTTCAGCACTTTAACAAATAATGAATCACGTGATTTCAGATCAGGAAAAGCTGTTACGCAGATTTTATCTCCCTTCCGGTAAATACCATTTTCATGGTTTTGCTTCAGTCTTACTGTTTGAGCCTGTGTAATACAAGCAAAACTGAGGGAACAAGCCAAAAGGAGTACGAAACGGAAATTGATTTTCATAGCAGGTTGTGTTAGGATTTTAGGGAATGTAAAAATACAACAATCTAATCAGTATTCTAATTTTCTGACGGAAACTCTGCCTCCAGTGCAGCATCTTCGCTTTCATCTTCCTCATACATTTCGACGATTGGCTCGGTAAATGCCTTGCTGACCAGACGTTTGTCGAGGCTAAGCAAGAGAGAGGGCAGGACCAGGATATTGAAGAACATGGCAATTAACAGGGTAGTCGAGATCAGTATCCCCAGAGCCTGCGTGCCGCCAAATTCGGAAACAATGAATACACTGAATCCCAGTACCAGGACGATGCTGGTATAGATCATGCTGAACCCTGCTTCACGAAGCGCGCTCAGGGCCGATTCCTTAATTGCCCCGTTGGTTGCCTTATATTCGTGCCGGTAGCGTGATAAGTACTGAATGGCATTGTCGACAGATATTCCGAGCGCGATACTGAATACAATGATGGTTGAGGGTTTGATGGGGATACCCGAAAAACCCATGATTGCAGCCGTAATGACCAACGGAATGATGTTGGGGACCATCGAAACCAGGATCATGCGGAAGGATGAAAACAAAAAGGCCATGAGGATGGAAATCATGATGATCGCGATAAGTACACTTTCAAAGAGATTGCGGATCAGGAAGTTGGTTCCTTTGGCATAGACCACACTGTTCCCTGTGACTTTTACATTGAATTTGGACTTGTCAAAAATGGTGTTCACCTGGGGGAGAATTTTAGCCATCAGTGAATCCATGTGTTTGGTTCCTACATCGGCCATCTGGAAACTGATCCGGGTAGTCTGTTTTGTGCTGTCGATGAATGATTTGAGTAAATCGGTCCCGCTACCCCCTCCTTTAATGTTCTGCGGAATGTAGCTCAGGATAAAATTCTTTTCCATGGAACTGGGCAGGGAATATTTACTGGAATCACCTCCAAAGTAGGCTTGCTTCGCAAACTTGAAGACTTCGATCAGAGAGAGTGGTCTTGAAAACTCAGGATATTGGTTAATTGTTTGTTGAAGCTTGTCGATCTTCTGTATGGTGGAGTAGTTCAGGACGCCATTTCTCTTTTTGGTATCCACTGATATCTCGAAAGGCATCACTCCGCCAAAATTGGATTCGAAGAATTTCAGGTCGATATATACCGGGTCGTCATGCCTGAAATCGTCTACAATTTTCCCCGAGGTCTTCATCATGCTCAGGCCGATAAAACCGATAACAACAAGGGTACCTGCAATTCCATAGATCAGGTTCCGCCTGAAACTGATCAGGTAAATCACTTTGTCGAGTACAGCTCCAAAGAAATTATTGTCGAGGTGTTTGAGGTGCTTTTCGGAGGGGGGTGCAAGAAAGCTGAAAATAATGGGCAGCAGCACAATCGTAAGCACGTATAATATCATGATGTTGAGGGCGGTGATGATGCCGAATTCGCGCAACAACTGATTGGGGATCATGATGAATGCAGCGAACCCCAGGGCCGTGGCCGCATTGGTCATGAGGGAGGCAAAACCGATGCGGTGAATGACCTGGGATAAGGCCCTCATTTTGTTCCCGTGACTCCGGTATTCCCAATGGTATTTATTCAGGATATAGATACAGTTTTCGATTACAATAATCACGATCAGCGATGGAATAACCCCGGTCAGCATGGTGATCTGGTAATTAAAAAGCGCCTGGGTTCCCAACACCCAAAGGATGCTTACACCAACAATCAGCAGGGAACTTAGAACAACGCGGATAGATCTGAAGAACAGGAACAGGATAAATCCGGCGACAGCTATGCTTATTAACACGAACAGCAACAGTTCGTGTTTGATCTTTTGCATGGTAACCGTTCGGATGTAAGGCATTCCGGAGTAGTGGATTTCAACCTTGTTCTGGATACGGTAAGCTTCCACTGCCTTGATGATGTTGTCAACAAGGGCGATACGTCTTTTATCGTCCAGCTTGCGTTTATCAAGCGAAATAGTCATCAGGGTAGCCTGTGTTTTCGGGTTGTACAGCATTCCCTGGTAAAACTTCAGGCTAAGAATAAGGTTTTTCAGGCTATCGACCTGGGTCTGAGTGGTCGGTTTTTGTTTGACAACAGGCAGTATCCTGAACTGATGGGTTTGTTCATCTTTTACCAGGTTTACGGCCCTGGATATGTTTATCACTTCCAGAACACCATTTATGGAGTGAATCTGATTACCCAGATCAGTCCATGCATTGAACTGGTCAAGCTTAAAGATATCCGGGTTTCTGGTGCCGATTACAATCACATTACCATCCTCACCGAAAAGCTTCCGAAATTCAGTGTACTCAATGCGGGTACTGTCCTTTTCAGGCAATAAGGAGGTGTTTTCGTATGAAAGCCTGACATCTTTCCCTTTATAGGCCATAAAGGCAGTTGCCAGGGTAAGGATTACAATGAGTAAGGTTCGGTTTTTAAGGATGAAACGGGATATATATGTAAACATTCGTCTTGTAATAAGTATCTATATCTGTATGAGGATAGTTGCTGATGATTTTTTGATTGTGCAAAAATAGTTATTTAGAAATAAAAAAAGAATCATTACTTTTCCTGTTCAATGATCATCTTTTTCAATCCGTCGGAGAAGAATACCTCGTACCCGCCTTTCGGATTGGTGTAAACAAAATAGACTTCAATGCCGGGAAGTTTATGCAATAATTCCTTGCTTTTATCCACTCCCAGGACCATGAACGTTGTGGCATATGCATCTGCAGTGATACAATCGTCGCAGATCACTGAAGCGCTAAGCAAGGTGTTACGGGCCGGAAATCCGGTCTTTGGATCAATGGTATGGGAATATTTCACACCGTTCTCCACGTAAAATGCACGGTAATTGCCCGAGGTTGAAAGCGATTTGTCGTTGATCCCGATAATAGCCTGAAGTTTCTCTCCTGGCGCAGAGTTGTCCTCTGAGGGTTTATCTATACCCACATGCCAGTAATTATCTTTTGCGTTGGTTCCCTTACCCCGCACTTCTCCACCGATCTCAACCAGGTAATTCCGTATGCCCTTGCTTTTGAAGAAGTCACAGACCACATCGGTCGAATAACCCTGGGCAAGGGCATTGACATCGAGTTTGATTCCGGGGTTTTTCTTGATGACTTTGCGTTTTTCGAGTTTGACTTTTTCCATGCCTACAAACTGGAGAAGACTATCGATATAGGCGGTGTCGTGCTTCAATTTCGGACTGCTGCCAAAACCCCAGGCATTAACGACAGGTCCAACGGTAATGTCGAAGGCTCCCCCGGAAGTGGCATTCACTTCTGCCGACTTCTTAAATACGTCAATAAACCAATCATCGGCCTCAACAGTGGGATCGTTGTTGTTAATCCTCGAAATGATCGACGTTGAATCGTATATTGAGCAAGATTTATTAAAAGCTTTCAGGATTGAATCGATGGCCTGGCTGTAATCGACACCATTCGAGTTTTCGTAAGTAATATGGTAGGTCGTACCCTGGGCAAATCCTGATATTTTTACATATTCGCTTTTTTTGGTTGCGCAAGCAGTAACCAGCATTAAGACGATCAGAGGTAATACGATGAATTTCATGATGTTTATATTTGTAAGTCTGTTTAAAACATGATATTTGAATTGTGTAAAAGTAAAACTAATAATTTACTAAATTGCCGGCCTGTTTTGGGAATGAGGTGATAATTTCAAATGAATTAAAATTAGACTGTATGAAGTATCTTTTCAGATCATTAGCTGTGTTAATTTTTCTATTGGCCGCTACAGCCCCTAGCCTGTATGCAAAAAAAACAGAAGTCAGGCTCCTTCTGAAAAAAGGGCAAAAGTTCGAATATGTGGTTTCGGGTTTGTTGAGAGCTGAAAAAGAACTTGGAGATAAGCCCATGGTAATTGAACAGAAAATGGAACTGACCATAGATCAGGTCGTGCTGGACAAACTTCGGAACGGGAATTATTTGATTCAGGCCGACTATAAGCGATTTACACTTGAACTGAATTCCGGGGAAAAAATTCAAAATTATGATTCAAATTTATCGAACAACCAACCTTGGTTTGATAAACTATTGGGTGGATTGACCAAATTAAGCCTTAAATATGAAGTCTCTCCTTTGGGTGTCGTCAGTAATCTGAAGGGTTTTGAAGAAATCATGAAAAATAAGTACCAGCATGAAGAAATTGTCAATTTCATCAAACAATTTGGCACTGACCGGATTATTTCACAGCTGTACAATTATATTCCAAAAATGAAAGTTGAACCGGGAGATCAATGGAAGAGGATCGGTACTTTGCCTGAAATGAACAATCAGCTCTATGATATTAATTTTACCTTAACTGAAATTACTGCTGAAAACTGCAAGATTGATTTACAGGCGACTTTTAAATATAATTCGGATAAGAAAATCATTCAGAATGGCAAGAGTCTGAGGGTTGAAGTAAAAGGGGTTCAGAAAGGGAACATTATTGTGGATTCAAAAAATAACATGCCCTTATTGTCAACGATAAATCAGGGAACAGAAATGCTTGTATATTCAAAGGATACCATTACCAATTTCGAAGAAGTTTCGCAAATGAAGATGTCATTCAAAACCACCACCAGGCTGGTTAAATAAATAATGCTTCAATTGAATCCGGAAAGACTTACTGTAAGGCTTTCCGGATTTTTTATGCCCAGGAAAAGACTTCCTTCAATTTGTCAGGATTCAGTAACAATCTCAAAATGATTTAGTAAATTTGAATATGATTAACCTGTGAAATCCACTTGAAGCAAATGAACAGGGCATTTAATTTCAAACGTCTAATTGTAGTTGTTGTTTTAATCGTTCTGATGACTGTAATTGCCTCACTTACCATTGGGAGAGACATCTATGAAAGCAACGAAAAGAGCATGCTTTCCTTTGCTATTGTTAATTTTTCGGGCTATTTGTTCTTCTTCCTGATCATGCCAGTTGAACTTCCGTTCATTTATTACCTCCGTACAGGCTATGATCCGTTGATACTTAATATGGTGGCCCTTGGGACGGCCATGTCGGCTCAGGTTATTGATTACCTGATCGGTTATTTCTTTAGTAAGGGAATCATTGACCAGATGATCGGACGAAGACGCTATGAAAAGGCGGAAACTGAAATCAGAAAGTATGGCAACATGACCTTGTTCCTGTTTAATTTCCTCCCTTTTTCCTCTCCTGTTATCTCACTTGCTGCCGGAATGTTGAAATACCGGGCTAAAGAAGCCGTTTTTTTCAGCCTCGCTGGGTTGATCTGCCGGTATATGTTGCTGACACTGATTTTTCATTAAGCCTTCTACAGCAAATCAGCTTCCAGTAGCAATTCTTCCATTTCAAGCTGAACATTGATTGCCTCATTTCGGGCCTTTTCGGCAAAGTCTTCACCATCCGAAGCGTAAATAATCTGGCGTGATGAATTGACCAGCAAGCCGCACTTATCATTCATGCCATATTTGGCGACCTCTTCCAGACTTCCGCCCTGAGCGCCAACACCGGGAACCAAAAGGAAATGATCGGGAACCAGTTCACGGATCTCTTCGAGTTTCTCAGCTTTGGTGGCGCCTACCACATACATCATGTTATCGGTTGTACCCCATGTCTGTGAGGTTTTCAGAACTGTTTCAAAAAGCTGTTCTCCGGTATCGGCATCTTTCAGGAATTGAAAATCGGCTGCTCCCTTGTTCGAAGTCAGTGCCAGAACGATGACCCAACGATCGAGGTAGGTCATGAATGGTTTAATCGAGTCTTCGCCCATGTATGGAGCAACAGTTACAGCATCAAAATCCATGTGGTCGAAGAATGCCCGTGCATAAAGGTTTGAGGTATTACCTATATCACCCCGTTTGGCATCGGCAATGATGAACAGATCAGGATATTTATCGCGGATATAACGCACCGTTTTCTCAAGACTGATCCAACCTGCAACTCCCTGGCTTTCGTAAAAGGCAAGGTTGGGCTTATATGCTACGCAAAGATCGTAGGTAGCATCAATAATCTCTTTGTTGAATGCAAAAATCGGATCACTAGTTTCGTTCAGGAAACGTGGAATCTTGAGGATATCTGTATCCAGTCCGATGCACAAAAAGCTGCGTTTCAGTTTGATCTGTTCAAAAAGTTGATCTCTGTTCATTCTTATTACAATTACTCTTGATAAATTATTTTGTATACTTCTGTGGCCATATCCGAAAGAAGAAAAAACATATCTTTAATGTTTTCAAGTTCTTCGTGCATAATGGCATATCTTCCTTCAACGGCATAATCATTTAATTCTATCAATAGCTCTCTATTGGTATCTAAAACAATGCCATTATCGGTTATAAGGGTGAGGAGGGTTTCAAGATCGTGTATTCTGGGATAAGCGATATGATTTTTTGACAAAACCGCTTTCATCAATTTTTCAGCACCCTGCTGAAGGTGAAAGCAAATAACTTCAAGGTCAAGTCCCGAATTGCCTTTCATTAATCTGTCATACAAAACATTGGAAGCCGATAAGTCTGCTTTTGCTTTGATGAAGAGTATTTCATATTGGTTTAAGAAACTGGCCATAAAAGTTTCCCTTTTTTTTCAATATCCATAAAGACAGAACCATATTGCGTTTTGTAGAATTCGTATTCTTCGATGCTGGAAACAAGTATATCCTTTGCAATCAATAATCCTTTTAATCTTTCCCTTATTTCTTTCTTCTCTTTCGATTTGGATATTACTTCTTTCTTAATAACACAAATATCTAAATCGCTATCTCCATTTGGATTTCCGTAAGCGTAACTCCCAAAAAGTATGATTCTAAGTGGATTGATAGGCATTAGTTTTTCAACTATCGTTGCTTCCAATGACTGATAATTATTTGCCATAATCTGCAATATTTGTATTTACTCAAAGATATACAAAATTAACCCGTAACTCGCATCTCTAGAACCGGATCATTAAATCTCTGCTTCCTTCAACCGTTCTGCATTTTCTTCTACCTGAAGTTTGTCTATGATTTCATCCAGATCTCCGCCTATTACCGCCTGAAGATTATAGATGGTCAGATTGATGCGATGATCGGTGATTCGCCCCTGTGGCCAGTTGTAGGTGCGTATCTTGGCTGAACGGTCGCCGGTTGATACCATAGTTTTACGTTTCGAGGCAATGACGTCCAGGTATTTCTGATGTTCCTGGTTGTAAATACGGGTACGCAATTCGATCATCGCTTTTGCGAGGTTCTTGATCTGCGATTTCTGATCCTGACAGGTTACCACAATTCCGGTAGGAATATGAGTCAGACGGATAGCGGAATAGGTCGTATTCACCGATTGTCCGCCTGGGCCTGAAGAGCAATAAGTATCTTTGCGGATATCACTATCACGCAGATCGATGTCGAATTCTTCGGCTTCAGGCAAAACAGCAACTGTAGCTGCCGAAGTATGCACACGCCCCTGAGTTTCGGTCTGTGGCACACGCTGTACGCGATGCACTCCCGATTCGTATTTCATGATTCCATAAACACCTTCGCCGGAAATGGTTGCGACAATTTCCTTGAACCCTCCTGAGGTCCCTTCGCTGGTATTAGTCACTTCCAGTCTCCAGCCTCTGCGTTCACAGAATTTGGTATACATGCGGAACAGATCGCCTGCAAATATACTGGCTTCGTCACCACCGGTACCTGCACGGATTTCAAGGATGGCATTTTTACCATCCTCAGGATCGGCCGGAATGAGTAGTAACTTGATATTCTGTTCCTTTTCAGGAATTAAGGCTTCCGAACTTTCAATTTCCTCACGTGCCATTTCACGTAAATCTTCATCCGATTCCTCTGCCAGAATTTGTTTGCCTGATTCAATGTTGTCGATCATTGCCTTATATTCCTTGAAAGCATTGACCAACAGTTCAAGTCGTTTATATTCCTGGTTTAATTTGACGTAACGTTTCATGTCGCCCATCACGGACGGATCGGTAATTTGCTGTCCCACTTCATCGAACCGATATCTGATCGATTCGTATTTCTCAAATAATGAATAGTCTGCCATATAATAATATGATGATAGAATTTAGAAAAAAGATATTAGACCAATGCCTGGGTATTCCGCAGAGTGTAGCTAATACTCAAACTCTCCGAACTGAGACTTGATGGTGAGTTTTTTACCTTCAAAAGCATCAACATGTCCAACAATGCGGGCTTCAATATTGTATTTTGCTGAAATGGCTATGACCTGATCGGCATATTCCGGTGCGAGATAAACCTCGAAACGGTGACCCATGTTGAAAACCTTATACATTTCCTGCCAGCTTGTTCCCGATTCTTCCTGAATCATTTTAAACAAGGGAGGAACATCGAACAGATTGTCTTTGATAATGTGAACGTTGTCCACAAAATGCAATACTTTGGTTTGTGCACCACCTGAACAATGAATTAATCCATGAATATGATTCCTGATTGCCTCCAGTAAATCTTTAACTACGGGTGCATAAGTGCGGGTAGGAGAGAGCACCAGTTTCCCTGTATCCAGACCAACAGAAGAAATGTCTTCAGTAAGTTTCTTTGTTCCTGAATATACCAGATCTGCAGGTATTTCAGGATCAAAACTCTCCGGGTATTTCTGTGCCAGATAATTGGCAAATACATCATGACGTGCAGATGTCAAGCCGTTACTTCCCATGCCGCCGTTGTATTCTTTCTCGTAAGAAGCCTGTCCAAATGAGGCAAGTCCAACGATCACATCGCCAGCCTGAATGTTATCTGCCGATATCACATCTTTGCGTTTCATACGGCAGGTTACTGTTGAATCTACAATGATGGTGCGAACCACATCGCCTACATCGGCAGTTTCACCTCCGGTTGGATAAATGTTGACCCCCATTTCGCGGAGATCGGCACACAATTCTTCTGTACCATTGATGATGGCAGCAATGACTTCTCCGGAAATCTTATTTTTATTACGGCCAATGGTTGATGAAAGCAGGATATTATCGGTTGCACCCACACAAAGCAGGTCGTCCAGGTTCATGATAATGGCGTCCTGTGCAATGCCTTTCCAGACTGAGATATCGCCTGTTTCTTTCCAGTAAAGGTAAGCAAGCGATGATTTGGTGCCAGCCCCATCAGCATGCATAATGTTGCACCAATCCGCATCACCACCTAAAATATCGGGGATGATCTTGCAAAATGCTTTGGGATACAATCCTTTGTCGATATTCTGGATAGCATTGTGAACGTCTTCTTTCGAAGCCGATACACCACGAGCCATATACCTGTTTACTGCTGACATACAATCTGAATTACCTGATCAATTTCAGGGGGCAAAGGTAATACTTTTAGGGAAATAATTTAGAGGGTGGTTTTATAGACCTGACAGGTTTTCAAAACCTGACAGGTCTTAGGCAAGGGTAGTAATCAAATATGTCCTGAAGTTGCCTTTCCGACAGCTCAGACCATTTAATCCTCATTTCCATGTTTTCACCTTTTCCTTGAGTTCCCGGTGAGGTATAACCCTACCAGTCACACTATCCTGTTTGGCCCGATCAATCATGTCATGGAATTCGTTCAATAACATTGGTTTTAAATCCTTTTCCTGAACGGTCTGCTTCTCTTGCCTGATCAATAATTCAAGTTTAGTAATCAGGTTTTCGTCACTAATACGAAGAAATTCTTCAATTAAAATCAGTTTTCTGGCTTGAATGTTCATGTCTGTAATTCTTTACACAAATATAAAGATTTTCAATCTTCTTTATTCAAATAGCCGTAATTTTAGATATTACAGTGCGTCTCAGATGCAAAACCAATAACCCCTCGTTATCGCTATCCCTCAAACAAGGGACTACCTTTTAAACAAATGTTATAACTTTGTTTGAACATCTGTAATTGATTATTATCTTTGAGGTAAATAAATGATCAAATATGGAAGCATCGATTATTAAAATAGGCAATTCAAAAGGGCTTATCATTCCTCAAAAAATGCTTAACGCTTTGGGCAAAGAAAATAAAGTCACGATCGAGGCTCGTGAAGGTGGTTTATTTATTTCCCCAATCGATAAAACCCGTAACGGTTGGGCCGAATCGTTCAAAAATGCAACCTGTGATCAGGAGTCGTCGGAGGATTTATTTGTCGAGATTGAAAACGATTTTGACAAAGAGGAATGGACATGGTAAGGGTAAAAAGATTCGAGGTTTGGTTAATAAACCTAAATCCAACACAAGGCGCAGAAATCAATGAAAGTAGGCCTTGCATGGTGGTTTCACCTGATGAAGCGAACAAATTTCTTCCTGCAATAATTATTGTTCCGCTAACCAGCACCTTACGTGATTATCCTACACGTGTAAATTGCACTTTTCAAAATAGGTCAGGACAATTGGCTATTGACCAAATCAGGGCTGTAGATAAATCCAGACTTATAAGTAAGATTGGAATTATGAGTGATGAAATTTCAGTCGAACTTTGTACTGTTTTAACAGAAACGTTTAGATATTAAGCACACTGCTTTAATTATCATTTAGTGTATTTTCTTACCACAATATGTTTATCTTTATCCTTCGAATGAGTTCATGGCGAAGTCTGAAGAAATAATTCAGTTATGAACTCATTGACTCCAGCTACCAATTTTCTCTCCAATCAGATGTATTTCAGGAAAGCAATGAAACTGTTTTCGACCTACATGGAAGGTATCCGAGTGGGGATTGCGTCGTGTTTGCTTCGGATAAATTAATCTATGATTGATTTGTAAAAGTACTAAGATTTGGATTTTAGTACTTATATAGATCAGTCATAGTACAGATATACCGAAGGAATACCCTCTCAATCCCTTCTCAATCCTTGCCCAAAACCAGCCCGGCTTACAATGGCATTTCTCCGATCGATCATTCTAACGCATGGTTTTTTTGCAAACAGGCATTTCGAATGGGTATACTGGTGTATTAATCTTCAAGGTAAAATGATTGTCTGGAGAATGTTCAGGCACTGTTTCGAAACTACACTGCTTAAATAAAACCACTTCGTTATTTAGAACTATTCTAAACAAAATTTGCATTCGACTGTTAACAAGACCATTAATATTCAATTTTTCAAATCTAAAATTAAGAACTATGAAAACAAGGAGTTTGCTTATGATTGTGGTGCTTTTACTAACAATTAGTGCCCAAGGTTTTGCTCAGGTTCGTAGCTATAAAGACGGATCGGTCTGGGCTGTGTCATTTGTTCAGGTGAAAAATGGAAATGGAATTGATTATCTGAACAGTTTAAAAACTACCTGGAAGGCGGTTCAGGATGAGGCTATTAAACAAGGATTATCCCTATCGTATAAAATACTTGAAGGGACAGCGGCTAATCCCGAAGACTGGCAGATTATGCTCATGGTCGAATACAAGAACCTTGCCAGCATGGAAAGTAATAATGAAAAGTGGGAAGCTATTCAATCAAAAGTTGTCGGAAGTGAGGCAGACCAAAAGAAACTTCAGGAAATACGCATGAATATGCGCACGATATTTGGATCAAAGTTGGTTAGAGAAGTTGTTTATAAATAATGTCGGGAAGATTTTACCAATAATTTATTAAAAAGCCGGACTACAAATCATGTAGTCCGGCTTTTTAATTTCAGTGTTTATGAAAGCTGGGCGGTACAGGAGTATGAAATGTTTTTCATTGAAATTCTACTCGTGGAAATCATTGCTCAACACCCTGAATTCAGTTCGCCGGTCGAGCATCTTGGCGATCTCCTGCTGTTCAGGAGTGAGTTTCATAATGAATTCTTCGTTCAGCTCATCGTTTCTTTTGAGGAAGTCGTATTGTTTGGCAATGGCTTTTGTAACTTTCTTTGGCCAGGTTTTGCCGTATCCTTTGGCGATCAGTCGAGCCGGATTAATTCCTTTCGAGATCAGATAATCCACTACCGATTGCGCTCTTTTCTGCGAAAGTTCGGAGTTAAATTTGTCGCTGCCCACAAAGTCGGTATGTGCCATCAGTTCAATCTTGATGGATGGATTAAGGTTAAGCAATTGCACAACTGTATCGAGGGCCAGTTTTGATTCTTCGGTAATTTCATAACTGCCGAATGCATAATTGATATTGTTGACTTTGATCGGTTCGTCAGTTGGCGCGAGTTTAAACTGAAAATGGAAATCTTTGCTGTCTTCCAGTCCAACAGTAGAGGTCCTGACTTTATCGTTCAGATAGCCATCTCTGAATGCGGCAATCACATATTCTGTTTCCGGCTTTAATTTGATCTGGAAACGACCACCATCGGCTCTCATCTTCAAGTTGGTGCCATCAGTTCCAATAATACGTATCATTGCTCCGTCGATATTCTGTTTGGTATCCTTATTCGAAACCTCACCCATTGCATTGAATACTTTTGGCGGAAGGTAAAACGAATAGATATCGTCGCTTCGTGACCCTTTCCGGTTGGAAGAGAACATGCCTTTTTCAACTTCACCTTTGATAAACGAAATTCCAAAATCGTCGCCGGGAGAGTTGATTGGCGCTTTCATGTTTTCAACTTTCCATTTTCCTTTATCGTCTTTAACAGCCTTGAAGATATCCAATCCGCCAATTCCAGGATGGTAGTTTGACGAGAAATATAAATCTCCGTTTTCACGCATAAAAGGGAACATCTCGTCACCGGGAGTATTAATCTCAGGGCCAAGATTGACAGGTTTGTCATAAGTTCCACCTTTATCTTTGGCCATCCAGATATCTTTTCCACCATAGCCGCCCGGACGGTCAGACACGAAATAGAGTGTCCCGTCACTGCCTAGTGATGGCTGGGCAGCGATGAGGCTGTCGCCTACCAGTTCGATCAAGGTAGGTTCGGACCATTCGTCCCGGGATTGATTGGTCGAAAACAACTGGGCTCCTATATCTTTTGTTTTGTCATAGACGCAACGGGTGAAAATCATCTGGTCTCCTTTATCCGAAAGAGCTGCAGCACCTTCATCACTGGCCGTATTGATTAAATTATTCTGGTCAAGTAGCTTGGGTTTTTCCCATTTCTGCTTTTGAATTTCAAACTTACTTGTAAACAGATCTCCAAAACGGGTGCCCGTAATGTTGCTTTTCCGCTTACCAGTTACCACGTCGCGTGTGGAGGTGAAGATGACCTCGTTGTCGCGTCCGCCAACAAAAGCTGGACAATAATCGTTGTTGTTTGAATTCAGTTCCTTGACAATACCTACCATATAACGGTTGGGCTTGTCAAGCCATTCCTTTGCAATCTTTGCCCCTTCAAGCCCGTTTTTGGCCAGTCCGTCATCGGGTTTGACCCCCAGGTAAGTCTGGTACCAGGTTATTGCTTCTTCATATTTTTGGGTGGCTTTTAAGCAATCGGCATAATGAAGCATACAGATTGGCTCCGAATAATTTCGTTTGATGGCATTTTTGTACCATACTACGGCTTTTGCAAAGTCGCTTAAACTTTTATATGATTCTGCTATCCGAAAGGCTATTTCTGGCTTTTCTACACTGAGTTTCGGGCTGCGGTAAGCCTTTCTGTATTTTTCAATGGCATTGTAATGTTCACCGATTTCGTATGATTTAGCGGCCGCTTTCATGTATTTGCCGACTGAACATGAGCCAAGCATAATGACCATCAGGATAAGTAGTATATAAGGGAAAACCGGGTGCTTCATTTTAAATTATCACGTTTCGCGGTAAAAGTAACCATTTTAAATCCATTCTAAAAAACGGAAAAGCTTTATTTAAAGTATACTGGTGCAAAACAATTATTTGAGATCAGTAACCGACCCTTGGCGTACAACTCTGAATTCAGTCCTGCGGTTCAATCCACGTGCAATTTCCTTAAGGTTTTCACTTCCGAGATTCTCAATCGTTGCAGGATTCAGATATTCCCCATCATGAAGAAAATCATATTGTTTAGCCAGCTTCTGACTGACTTTCAGGGGCGATGATTTACCGTATCCTCTGGATTCCAGATTTTTACCTGGAATTCCTTTTTCATTCAGGTACTGCACGACAGCGGCAGCCCGTTTTTCTGACAGGTCCTGATTGAACTTTTCCTCGCCTGTATCATCTGTGTGTGAAGAAATTTCGATAATTGCTTCAGGATTTAATTTCAGCAATTCGATCAGCTTCTCCAGGGAGGCTTTTGATTGAGGCAACATTTCCCATTTCCCTACTTCATAATTGATATTGTCAATCCGGATAGATTTGTTGGTGGGGATGGATTTAATGTCAACTTCAAATTCTTTAGCCTCATGAAGACCACGGGTGGATATCTTTGCCTGTGCATTGAGGTATCCATTTGCGAAGACTACTATGGCATAATCACTTTCAGGATTTAAGGCTGCCTGAAAACGACCATTCACTGACCTGATTTTCTGTGAACTTCCATCCGATCCTACAACCCGGATATTTACATCAGGAAGGATTGAATCCGATTCACTGTCGTGTATTTTACCAAAACACTGGAATAATTTGGGAGGAAGGTAAAAGGAATAAACATCCATTCCATGGCTTCCTTTGCGGTTTGAGGTAAAAAAACCTTTCTCCTGATTGCCGTAGAACTGTATGGATAAATCATCGCCTGCTGAGTTTAATGGTGGGGGAAGTTGTTCGATTTGCCACTTTCCGCCGCTTTTTTGTGCCTGAAGAATATCATATCCTCCCATTCCGGGATGGAAATCGGATGAGAAATAGAAGTACCCGTTGGGTTTTTCAAAGGGATAAACTTCATTTCCAGAGGTGTTGATTTCATCGCCTGCATTTTCAGGTTCAGAGAAAGTGCCCTGTCCTGTAAGGTTCGATTTCCAGATATCGAATCCACCCTTTCCTCCGGTTCGGTTAGAGGCAAACCAAAGGGTTTTCCCGTCTGCAGTAATCATTGGACTGATATAATCGGCGCCATCGCCTGAAAAAGAAACCAGTGCAGGTTTGGTCCACTGGCCGTCTTTTTTCTGAAGGAAGAATAGCTGACTGATAGCAGGTTTTTGATCTTGAGGAACGGCTCTTGCGAAAACAATCAGTTGTGAAGAGGGATCAAAGTTTAACGACAATTCCTCGTCGGGAGAATTCAACGTATTCGGATCTTTAATGAGAGTCGGTATTGACCATTTTTGCTTGATACTATCAAACGTTGAAGTGAAAAATCCTGAGTATTTCTGTCCGGTAACAGGGTTGGTTTTTTTATCCGGTATATCCTCACGCGAAGATCGTAAACAGATGGTCTGTTTCTTCCCGGGTATGATCTGCACAACTAAATCGTTTGCGACTGAATTGACAGCTTTCAGGTTCTCGATCAGGTAAAGTGCCGGTATGCTTTTCCATTCCTCGATTTTGCGAATGGATTCCATGCCATTGGAAGCCCATGTGTTTTTTGGATCTTTCTTTAGTTCCGCAAGGTAGATTGGTTTGGCTTCATCCGGTTTCCCGGCACCACGCAAAGCATCGGCATATAGCAATTCAACATTCGAATCTTTATAACCCGACCGGATTGCATTTCTGTACCAAATGGCGGCTTTGGTGTAATCACCCATCTGACGATAACTTTCACCCAGATTAAAGTAAAGTGCAGGTTTTTGTGTTTTATCCTTCACTTTCTGGCTTGCCAGTTTCAGCTTTTCTGAAGCCATGAAGTATTCTTTTCTTGCGAAAGAACTGTTAGCCTCCGAAATCAGCTTATTAACCGAACACGCCGTATTCAGAAGCCCTACCAGAAGCACTACCAGGAACTTGATCTTCATTTGTTTCAGTTTTCTGATGCCGAAATTACTATTTTCAATGTAATCCAAACGGTATCATTCTGGAATAATTGTCATCACGTATAAGCTGTTACCTGTTATCCTGACAGGAAGGTGCATAAAAAAGGCTTCCGGCATAAACCGGAAGCCTTTCTCTATAATTTGGCAATGAATTACTATTTTACAAACAGCAATTCCCTGTATTTTGGCAATGGCCACAATTCATTGTCAACAATCAGTTCAAGCTTGTCGATGTGATAACGGATATCATCAAGATAAGGCCTGACTTTTGCTTCGTAAGCATAGGCCTTTTCTTTTTCAGATTCAATCATATTGGCCACTCTCCGGGCTTCGGTCATCTCTTTTACCTTTGCTTTAATGGCTGAAACATGTCCTCCGATTTCCCTGATCAGTTCAAGTCGGCCTTCTGAAAGTGAGTTAAACTCTTCGTTGCTAAATACGAGTTTCAGATTCTTCACGTTTTCAAGCAACATGGTCTGATACTCAATTCCGGTCGGAACAATGTGGTTGCTGGCTAAATCACCCAGAACACGCGATTCGATCTGTATTTTCTTGGTGTATTTTTCAAGTTCAACTTCAACACGACCTTCAATTTCTCTTGGGCTTAATACGCCAGCTTTACCATACATTTCGATAACACGTTTGCTATGCAATGCTTCCAATGCAGTTGGAACACTTGTAAGATTGGTTAAACCGCGGCGTGCTGCTTCGATTTTCCACTCTTCGCTGTAACCATTACCGTCAAACCGAATGTCTTTTGATTCAATAATCAGTTTTTTCAATACCTGGAAGATAGCTTCGTCTTTCTTAACACCAGCTTCAATCAATGCATCAACATCAATTTTGAACTTTACCAGCTGATCAGCGACAGCGGTATTCAACGCAATCATTGCTGCAGCACAGTTTGCTGATGAACCTACTGCACGGAATTCAAAACGGTTACCTGTAAAAGCAAACGGTGATGTACGGTTGCGGTCGGTGTTGTCCAGAATGATTTCAGGAATACGTCCGATATTTAATTTAAGGGCAGTTTTTTCATCCGGAGTCATCTTGCGGTCAACAACAGCTTCCTCCATCATGTCCAACATTTTGCTGACTTCTGTTCCCAGAAAAGCTGAAATGATTGCAGGAGGAGCTTCATTTGCACCCAGACGGTGTGTGTTTGGAGCATTGAGTACACTGGCCAGTAACAAGTCCTGATTTACATATAAAGCTTTCAGTGTATTGATAACGAATGTCAGGAACTGTAAATTTGATTTTGGGTTTTTCCCCGGAGAATATAAATTTACACCTGTATCCGTTGAAAGAGACCAGTTATTGTGTTTACCCGATCCGTTGATCCCTGCAAAAGGTTTTTCATGGAAAAGCACAGCAAAATTATGCCTGCGTGCGATTTTTTTCATCAGGTCCATGACCATCTGGTTGTGATCATTGGCCAGGTTCAATTCTTCGTAAATAGGAGCAAGCTCGAACTGGTTGGGCGCAACCTCATTGTGACGGGTTTTTACCGGAATACCAAGTTTATATGCTTCGTTTTCCAGATCTTCCATAAAACGGAAAACGCGGGTGGGAATTGAACTGAAATAATGGTCATCCAACTGTTGATCTTTCGAAGCAGAGTGTCCCATCAGGGTGCGTCCTGTAAGAATAAGATCAGGGCGAGCCATAAATAAGGCTTCGTCAACCAGAAAGTATTCCTGTTCCCAACCCAGGTTGGCATTCACCTTGGTTACATTTTTATCAAACATCTGGCAGACTTCAGTCGCAGCATTGTCAACTGCAGCCAGAGCTCTTAAGAGTGGTGTTTTATAGTCGAGTGCCTCACCGGTATAGGAAATGAAGACCGTAGGGATGCACAAGGTGTTATCAACGATAAAAGCAGGAGAAGAAGGATCCCATGCAGTATAACCACGGGCTTCGAATGTTTGGCGGATACCACCACTTGGGAAAGACGAAGCATCAGGTTCCTGCTGAGAAAGCATTGAGCCTGATAGTGATTCAACGACTGTTCCGTTTTCGCCATGGACAATAAATGCATCATGTTTTTCGGCTGTGCCGTCAGTTAGCGGATGAAACCAGTGTGTAAGGTGGGTTGCCCCTGATTCCAGCGCCCATGATTTCATTCCCTGAGCAACCTGATCTGCCATTTTGCGATCAATGGTGGTTCCATGATCAACAGCATCAACAACAGCCTTAAAGGCTTCTTTCGACAAGTATTTCTTCATCTTCGGACGATCAAATACCATCATTCCGTAAAAATCAGAAACCAGGTTTTCTTCGCGTTTTACCTCAACTGGTTTTCTTTTCAGTACCTCTTCCAGAGCTTTAAATCTAAATTGTGCCATAACTTAAAATTTAATAGTTTATATTTTAATTGTTGTCTCATTTTTCGGGATAATCGTATAGCAAAAATATATAAATAATGAAGTCGAGGTATAAAAAATCAGGTAAATGCCCTAAAATTTACAATTAATTCAGAAAACATATTAAAAAAGTCGGGGTATTGTTAAAATTGTATGAATAATTGTCATCAAGTGTGAAAAAGCTCAGTTTCCTGTCAGTTAAGGGATAAAGTCAGGATGTGATAAATATAAGATGGGCTCAAGAGGTCGTTGATCCTTTGAGGAGAAGTCGACAAAGGCCTGCTACCCGAACAAATAAAGAGCATTACCAAAGCATGTATTTGTGTGCTTATTGTGTGCTTATTCTGTGCATATTGTGTGCTTCTTCTGGATTCAGAGCACACAATATGCACAGAATAAGCACGCAATAAGCACACAAGTACAATCACGGATAGTGACTGGGGACAACCCGTTAGTTGTTCACTGCTTTGGGAAGCAGGGGAAAAAGTCATTGCCTGTCCGAAGCAGGCGGGGTCAATCGGTAAAGGGAAAGTGAAAAGAGAAACAGATAAATAGTTGACGAAAGGTTTATTTTTTCTTTTTCTTTGGCTTTACATACTGCGCTTCTTCGCGGAGCAATGCGTTCCAGTCGTTTGGATTATCAGCTGCCAGATCGATAGTTGTCGTATATTCTTCCTTGTCAATGATTAATACACTTACTTTTTGACCAAGGAATTCTTCTATCTCATCAAGTACCGGCTTTTCTTCAGGACTACAGAATGAAATGGCCAATCCTTTTTTTACACCCCGCCCTGTACGACCCACACGGTGAACGTAATTCTCGGCTACATCGGGCAGGTCATAATTTATAACATAATCCACATCGGGAATGTCAATTCCACGGGCACTGACATCGGTAGCAATGAGAACCTTCGCATCTCCTGTTTTGAATTGGTTCATCACATCCAGCCTGTCCTTCTGATCCTTATCACCATGAATAGTCAGGCATTTTATTTCAGCCCTTTCCATGGCTTTGAAGACCCTTTCAGCACGAACCTTGGTGCGTACAAATACCAATATCTTCGATTCGGGATTTTCTTTGATCATCCGTTCCAGAAAAAAACGTTTGTCATCCATGTCGATCATAGCCACTGAATGGGTTACGTTCTTTGCTACCGGATTCTTGGGTGATATTTCAATCCGGATAGGATTAATGACCAGTGAATAGGCCAGTTCCTTAATTTCAGGATTGATGGTTGCCGAAAAGAACAAGGTCTGTCGGGTTTTTGGCAAGCGGTGAATCAGTTGCCTGATGTCTTTGATAAATCCAAGTGCAAGCATATGATCAGCTTCATCCAGTACAAGGATCTGAATCTCGTCCAGAACAATGTGTCCCTGGCTGACCAGATCAAACATACGTCCGGGAGTGGCAACCAGGATGTCAATTCCGCTTTTCAGTTTTGCGATCTGGGGATCCTGATCTACCCCGCCAAATACACAGTCTGTCTTTACCCGGGTATGCTGGCCAATGGATTGGAAAACTCCGGTGATTTGAAGTGCCAGTTCACGTGTCGGTGCCATGACCAGGCAACTGATGGAATCGCTTCTGCTGCTTCTTTTTTGTTGATGAATGATATCAATCACGGGAATGGCAAAGGCTGCCGTTTTTCCGGTTCCGGTTTGTGCAATAGCCAGGATGTCATCACCCTTTAAAATAGGTGATATGGCTTTATACTGAATGTCAGTAGGGCGACGGAATCCAAGTGCTGCTAGGTTTTCCTTGATCTCAGGAGATATGCGGTAATCATCAAACTTCATAGTACGAATCATTTATAGCTTACAAAGAAACGCAATTTTAACGGAATCTTTACGATGAGTTACAGTGAGGTAAGAAGTATAGGTTGGAGTGAAAAGTTTTTCCTGACAGGATCGGATCAATCGATTACCTGGAATTGACAGGTGAAGAATCTCTTGTTTTCGGAGTTTGTTTCAAACACTATCAGTTATTTAAACGGAGCGGAGAGAGGGGGATTCGAACCCCCGGTTCCCTTTTGAGGAACACACGCTTTCCAGGCGTGCCAGATAAGCCACTCCTGCATCTCTCCAGAATGATGGGCTTTTTTTTCAGGGCCGCAAAATACGAAAAATCCAATGGAAAAGCTACTCGCTCATCTCACCAATCAAACTTTTATTCAGGTGCAGCTTGATTTCTTCCTGATCCAAACCCTGACCAAGGAGGAACATCAACTTGGTGATGGCCGCTTCGGTGGTCATATCCTTACCGCTTACCACCCCGGCATTGAGCAGTTCTTCGCTGGTTTCATACTGACCCATTCGGACTGCACCACCCTGACATTGAGTCACATTCAGGAATATTATTTTACGTTTGATGGCATTCTTGATTTGGCTGATCATCCATCGTGCAGAGGGAATGTTGCCCGAACCAAACGATTCGAGAACGACTCCTTTCAGGCCTGGGATATTCAGGATATTCTCAAAAACCAACCTTCCGATTCCTGGAAATATCTTTAGGATAACCACATTTTCATCAAAATGGGTCCTTATTTTTAAGATTCCCTTGTTGGCAAAGCGGTGGATATTCTCATGAAAATATATGATTTCAACTCCTGCATTTGCCAAAGGGGGATAATTAACAGAAGAGAAAGCATTGAAATCGTCGGCATGTCGTTTGGAAATGCGGTTTCCCCGGTATAGCTTCGAATTGAAATAGACACAAACTTCGGGAACAATGGCCTGGCCGTTCCGCTGGGCAGCAGCAATCTGTATGGAAGTAATCAGGTTTTCCTTTCCGTCGGTTCGCAGTATCCCGATTGGAAGCTGAGAACCGGTCAATACAATGGGTTTATCCAGATTTTCAAACATATAGCTTAAGGCCGATGCCGTGTAGGCCATAGTGTCAGTCCCGTGCAGGATGACGAACCCATCGAATTTGCTATAATTACGTTCAATGGTATTGGCTATCTTAACCCATATTGCCGGAGTCATGTTGGATGAATCGATGGGAGGGGTAAAGGTAACCACCTGAAAGTTATATTCCAGCCGGTTAAGGTCAGGAACCTCCTCGAGTATATGATCAAATTTTACGGGAAAAAGATTGCCGTTGGTAGTCTTTTGAACCATCCCGATGGTGCCACCGGTATAAATAATAAGAATGGACGGCTTGTTTTCCACTTGTCAATAATCTAAAATACGATGAATACTTAAATACCAAATAGCTTACGGGCATTATCAGTGGTTACTTTTGCAATTTCACCAACTGTCATGTTGTGAAGATCGGCAATTTTTTGCGCAATATAAACAAGATAAGAACTTTCATTTCGTTTTCCACGAAAAGGTACTGGTGTCAGGTAAGGTGAATCTGTTTCAAGAACCAGGTGACAAGGATCTATCTGTTTGATTATTTGATCCATACCGCTCTTTTTGAAGGTTACAACTCCTCCGACTCCAATTTTGAAACCCAGGTCAGTAACCAGCTTTGCCTGTTCAATTGTTCCCGAGAAACTATGAAATACACCTTTCAGAGAAGCATATTTTTCTTCTTTCATCACCTGGTAGACTTCGTCAAACGAGTCGCGGACATGAATCACCACGGGCAACTGATATTGACAGGCCAGATCAAGCTGGAACCGAAAGGCGTGGGTCTGCTCTTCCAGAAATGACTTGTCCCAGTATAAATCGATACCGATCTCGCCAATTCCGTAAAACTTACGTTTTTTTAGCCAGTATTCAACCACCTGTAACTCTTCCTGATAATCGTGGTTTATCGATGTCGGGTGCAATCCCATCAGTGGTATGCAGATGTGGGGATAGGTGTCAACCAGGTTCAGCAGGTTTTTAACCGACGAACTATCTATGTTTGGCAGAATGATCTTCCTAACATCGTTGGAATATGCACGCTGTATAACTTCATCCAAATCATTGATGAAGTCAGTTGAATAAATATGAGAATGAGTATCAATCAGCATTATCCGCAAAATTTGGCCAAAATAAGTCAAAATATAAGACCTGAATATGAAGCGAATATTATTTTATTGGGAATATGTGCTTTCCCAATATATTTTTTATGTTTTTGATAGGAGGGCCCTATACAAACAAATGTCCCGAAATCTACTCCTGAGAGCAAATTTTCGGGACATTGTCCAATTACCGGTATTGATTGATTATACGATTCCCTGAGCAAGCATGGCATCGGCTACTTTTACAAAACCGCCAACATTTGCGCCGACGACATAATTTACTTTATTTCCCTTCTTGCCATATTTTACACAAGTCTCATGAATTTCTTTCATGATGCGGTGCAGATACATATCCACCTCTTCCCTGGGCCAGTTCATACGAATGGAGTTTTGTGACATCTCCAATCCTGAAACTGCAACTCCGCCTGCATTGACTGCTTTGCCCGGAGCATAGGTTATAGCCTCGATCAAATATTCAGCGGCTTCAGCGGTACAGCCCATATTCGAGGTTTCTGCAACCAGAAAGCACCCGTTCTTAACCAGTGTTTTCGCATCCTCTAAATTCACTTCATTCTCGCAGGCACAAGGCATGGCGATGTCAACCGCACATTCCCATGGCTTTTTGCCCGGAATAAACTGCGCCCCGAATTCAGCCGCGTAAGGCTGAACCACGTCATTGTTCGATGACCTGAGCTCAAGCAGGTAATCCACTTTTTCGCCCGTGATTCCTTCTGCATCATAGATGTATCCGTCCGGTCCCGAAATGGTAACAACCTTTCCACCCAGCTCGTTTATCTTCAGGATGGCCCCCCATGCCACGTTGCCAAAACCTGAAACACTGAATGTTTTGCCTTTTACTTCCTTTCCAAGACTGCTAAGCATGTGCTGTACAAAGTACACGGCTCCGAAACCTGTTGCTTCGGGACGCACCAAACTGCCGCCCCAGCCAAGTCCTTTACCGGTTAAGACTCCGGTAAACTCATTCTTCAGTCGTTTGTACTGTCCGAATAAGAATCCGATTTCACGACCGCCAACACCTATATCTCCGGCAGGGACATCCGTGTTTGGACCAATGTGACGATATAGTTCAGTCATAAATGACTGGCAAAAATGCATGATTTCATTGTCAGACTTGCCTTTTGTGCTGAAATCCGATCCACCTTTACCTCCCCCCATCGGAAGGGTAGTCAAACTGTTTTTAAATGTTTGTTCAAAGCCTAAAAACTTTAGAACGCTCAGGGTTACCGTCGGGTGAAAGCGTAAACCTCCCTTGTAGGGTCCTATGGCCGAATTAAATTCAACCCGGAATCCACGGTTAACCTGCACTTCACCCCGGTCATCGACCCAGGGTACACGGAATATGATCGTGCGCTCGGGTTCAACTATTCGTTCCAGTATCTTGGCTTTTTGGTATCTTGGGTTTTTCTGGTAAACATCCCATATAGATTCTATTACTTCCTGAACAGCCTGGTGAAACTCACGTTCGCCCGGGGTCCGGACTTTAAGAGCTTCCATAAATTCGCTGATATCTGCTTTCATCTTTTTATGATCTTTTAAATGATAGCCAAAGTTAGGATATTCAGGTGTTGGTTATTCCAAATTCAAAAAAACTAAGCCAAACTTAACTGTCAGATAACTAGAGGAATAAAGATGTTAAATTTCATGTTTAACAACATGGATTGACTTTCGTCATCCTTTCGGACGTCGATTCCTGTCCGTTTTTCTTAGAATGGCCTTTTTACCTGAAAATCAGTACTTAAACTTACAGTTTTGGTTAATAAATATCCTATTACTGATCGGTTTGAAATCAATCTCCTGCAAAAAGTTGTAATATCTTATCAAATCAAAGCTTCTGATGTTATTTCGTTAATTCAATTTTTTCTAATCCATCTTGTAGATCCGATCCATCAGTTGCCATTTTTCGTCAGCTGTTGCTTCTGCCGAACTTTGCTGGAATCTGGAAACATAGGCTTCCCATTCGCCCTGGCGTGGCTTATTGGCCAGTTCAGTCATTGCTATGTCATGATCAAAATCGGCCACCGTGTCCATAATCATAAACAGGCGTGTACCCTGAATGTAGATTTCCATATCGGTGATTCCCACTTCCCGCATCCCTTGAGTAATCTCAGGCCAGGCAGCTCCCGGAGCATGTACTTTCTTGTAATCTTCGATCAATTGTGCATCGTCTTTGAGCGACAAGGTTTTGCAGTATCTTTTAAATGAATTTAACTTAGACTTTTCAAGGTATCCCATGATTAATATAATCTATAAGAATTAAAAGAATAGTCCGTTCCGAAAGTGGTTTTCCGTCATTGCGAACAAAGTGAAGCAATCTCAACATATAGATTATCAATAGAATGGGATTGCTTCGTGCCTCGCAATGACGTGCTGTGTCGCTTTCCGGAATAGACTCAAAGGAATTACTCACAAAATTGAGAGTAATCCTAATACTCCATGAATCAATGACCAGATCCGATCTTTATGGCGTTTACTCCTTCAGAGCCACTGAGTTTGGTCCAGAAGAATCCATAAAGCGCTATAGCCATAAAGCAAACAGCTGGAACAACATATCCTGCCGACATGCCATCGATATCAGCAATTGCTCCCATCACCTTTGGCAAAACAGCGCCACCCATAATGGCCATTACTATGAACGAAGAGGCCAGCTTTGATTTTTCTCCCAATCCCCAAATACCCAACGAGAAAATGGTTGGAAACATAATAGACATAAAGAAAAAGCTGAGGAATACGGCCGCAACTGATATCCAGCCTAATTTGGCTACAATGACTAACATCAAAATGACATTAATAAATGAATACAGGCCAAGCATGTTATGTGCTTTAGTAACCCTTAAAATAAACGAACCGGTAAAACGGCCTATAAGGAATAAGGGGAATGCCATATACGACATGAGAGAGGTAGCCCCTTTTTCGGTAATGAAATAAGCGCCATTTCTTAAAATTGAGCCCTCTCCGCCACCAATAAACCAGCTTGATTTCATGCTTTCTGCTATTGCCGGGACCTCTTCAACCATATAATTAATAAAGAAACTGAATATGCCTGCTTGTGCTGCCACGTAAAGGAACTGTGCAATAGTTGCACCGGTAAAGTGAGGTGCTGACCATAAACTGTCTTTATGAATCAATTTTTCTCTTTTAAGCGTGATGAAAACTATTGAACCAATACCCACAATACCAGTAGTAATACTAAATACCCACTTTAAAAGATGATTTAAAGCAACCATCGCCTCAGGATTGCCAAGTGTCTCTCTGTCCATATAAAACAATTGAACAAAGAAGCGGACAATCATACCCAATGCAAAACTCAACATAATGGCACATGCATATAAGAGTATGGTTGACAACCGACTTTGTTGACCAAAGATTTCAACTTTAGTAATATCACCTTCAGGATTGCTTTTGTTATGATCATGTTCAACTACATCCGGCATCTTGCTTTTAATAAAAGCGATAATCAGCACTAAAATTATAAGTGCAAGCCCTATATAAGGTATCCACATTGTTTTATGGGCTATTACAGCATTTTGCTGAGCATTATTTGCAATATCAGTATGATAAAAATATAATCCGCCAATATATGGAGCAATTGGCCAGCCAATGGCATTGAAAGATTGTGCCAGATTAATACGGGAAGCTGAATATTTTGGATTTCCTAAAACTGTAGTATAAGGATTGGCAACAGTTTCGAGAAACGAAAAACCCATGGCTACCAGGCAAACGCCCAATAAGACCGCCCAGAACCCATCAATTTTGGTGGCGGGATAAAACCACAGACAGCCCACTGCAGCTAAACTAAGTCCTAAAATGATCCCCCACTTGTAACCCAATTTATGAATAAACCATCCGGCGGGTAGAGCCATAAAAAAATACCCCAGATAATGTGAAAACTGAACATTGGCAGAGTCAGCTTTTGTCAGGTGGTAGTAATCCTGAAAATGCTTGTCCATGGTATCGATCAGGCTGTTCCCAACGGCCCACAGTGTAAAAAGGAGAGCGACCAGAAAGAATATAAATACATGATTTCTTCCGTCTTCAGTAGTAAAGAGACCTTTTTTTGTTTTTTCCATTTCTTAAAGAATAATTTTTGAATTCTATTGGTTAAATCTATTTAGGAATTTAGTTTGTCAAAAATGATTAAAAAAATCCAAAATGCCAAGTCTGCTGCCAGTTCATATGCCTTGCAAAGCTTTGCACTACATAGAAAGTGTTGCGGAACATTTTTTCATACTTCTGTAACACTCTCAGTCCATGATTTAAAAGTTCAGTAATCTTTCAGGAACGAGAGTAAGATTTTCGCTAATCGCGTCCATCCTGTACTATGCTGTATTGTCCCTCTTTACATTCAGATTATTTCATAGAGTTGAAGAATTTGAAGCCTATTCATGATGAAATTAAATACAGTAGATTTTCAATAAATCGTATTTTGAGCAAAATGTTGTATTTTTGTACCCAATCATTTAAAAATTCAACAATGAGCAAAGCAGAAATTTATACCAGCAAAGGGGTCATGAAACTGAACTTCTATGACGAAGATGCACCCGGAACTGTTGCAAACTTTATCAAGTTATCGAAAAGTGGTTTCTATGACGGCTTAACCTTCCATCGCGTGATTCCTGATTTCGTGATCCAGGGTGGTTGTCCCGATGGAACAGGAGCAGGCGGCCCGGGTTATAAGATCCCCTGCGAACTGGATGGCGAAAACCAATACCACGACCGTGGGGTTTTATCGATGGCCCATGCCGGGCGCAATACCGGTGGTTCACAGTTCTTTATTTGCCACAGCCGCAACAATACCGCCCACCTCGACCGCAAACACACCTGTTTCGGAAAGGTTTACGAAGGACTCGAAGTGATCGATGCTATCCGCCAGGGCGATCTGATCGAAAAGATCGTCATTTTGGATAACCCGTCCTAATCAGTCTTTACAGCATTTAACACAAAAAAATAATCTTTTAACGGATGGATACAAGGCTGGCCCTGCATCCATCCGTTTTTTATATCATCTTGTTCTGTCTCGATATCCCCCGGATATCAAAATTGAAGATGAATAATGATGAATCGACCCGTGTACCCCTTCAAAATGCCTGTTCTGCGATCAGTCACATCTGTTTTCTTGCCTGATGAGAGGAACGCCACATTAACCCGGGCAGGTATTGGGCATGGTTTGAGAGGGTATTCCTTCGGTATATCTGACTGATATCTGCCTTCTATCTGTACTAATTTATGGATTTTAATACAGATAGAAGTCAAACAGCAATCAGATCATAAAGCCCAAATACGACGCAATCCCTATTCGTATAATTTCTGTGTGGGTCGAAAGCAGGTTTATTGTTTTCCTGAAGTACATCTGAATAGAAAGTTGATAGGTTCTGGAGCCAATAGGTTTATCCCTGAAAACTATCCTCAGACTTTGGGATGAACTGTTCATAAGGTGAATGATAAATCCTTTTGGTAAAATCACATTTCCTGATCCGAGGATATAAGAATCCTGTTGAAATTATGAAATTTATTGCAGATATTTGAATAGTCTTAAAAACTTAGTATGACTAAATTTATACTTGGGTTCGTCCTTCCGGCACTCATCCTTTTCGGATATGATGCATCTGCCCAAAGAGGGTATTACGATGCGCCCTATAAGCGCTATGAAGCCGATCTGGGCACATTAACCAATGCCGCTGCGACGCCAAAATCATATAAGCAATCGGACCTGCAATGTGAAGCCTCTGATCAGGTTTGTGTGAACATGACTCAGGCAGATGCTTCAGTTGAGTGGACCCTTACGGAGGCGGATGACGGATTGGTGATCCGCTACTCAGTGCCTGACGGGGAATCGGCAGTCATTGGGGTGTATGACGGTCAGACTAAAATCACAAGCCTTACTTTAACCTCCAAATGGTCATGGGAATATTTGTGGAGCAATGGTGACCCGAACAATATCGGCATAACCAACAAGAATCCAAGAATGCGGTTTGATGAGATTCGCTACAAATTGCCCAATAAACTTTCGAAGATCAAATTAGTCAGGGAGAGCGGAAATCTGATGCTCGATTTCATTGAGATGGAACCGGTTCCGGCAGCTTTGACCCCTCCGGCAGGTGCAGCAGTTTTCAGTGGCAATGGCAGCGCTTTACAGGCTTTCATCGATGCCAACGGGAGTAAGACGATATTTGTTCCAGCCGGTGTTTATAACATTGCCACCCAGCTATACTTTGGCGTTGACGATACCAAACTGGTTGGAGCGGGTATGTGGTATACCCAATTGAATTTTACAGAGACCAAAATAAGTAACGGCGGACTGCGGGCCAATGCGAAAAGGATCGGCTATTCAGATCTGTATCTCACCTCGGATATGACCACCCGTACCAACGGCTATTCAGGCATACTGGGTGTTTATACCCCGGGTTCCACGATCAGCAGGGTGTGGGTCGAGCATTGTGCCACAGGAGCATGGATCGCCCAGTATGTGTCGTTCGGACCGGCCTTTGCCGATGGTTTTGTCCTGTCGGATTGCCGTTTCCGCAATACCTATGCCGATGGGATCAACCTGTGTAAAGGAACCAGCAATGCCATCGTCGAGCATTGCAATTTCAGGAATAACGGGGATGATGGCATGGCTGTATGGAGCGCTGAAGGACTGGAATGCATCAACAACACCTTCAGGTATAACACGGTTGAAAATGTATGGCGGGCAGCAGGTATAGGCTTGTATGGAGGCAAGGACAATAAATTTTACAATATCCTTATCAGGGATAATCTTGAAATGGGGATTACAGTCAATAACTTCTTCGCAGGGGTTGGGTTCAATGAGATGGGGATGCATACTTTTCATGACCTGACGGTCACCGGATGCGGCACTTTTAATGATACCAACAATAAAAGGGTGGGAGCAATTAATATCTCAGGAGGTTCAAGTGCAGGGACTAAGGTTCAAAACATCAGGTTCTTCAGCATCGATATTAACGGTTCAAAGTGCGACGCCATTCATATTGTTAGGGCTTCGGGCACCGGGATCATCAATTTAAGTTTTGAGCATATGAACGTCAATGGAACAGGTAAGGAATATCCCAACAATAATGTGAATGCTGTCACTACGGGGGTAGGATATGTAGCGATTATTGAAAACAATCCGATTGGCGGCGCAACTTATTGTGACTTGAATACTTCAGACTTAGGGGGCAGTTCAAACGGCACGGCATTTAATACGGTACAAATAGGTAATTTTTCGTGGACCGGCCTTACCGGTTGCGATCTTGCAGCAGTTACCGGTGTAAAGGTCGCCCCTGCCGACACAAGCATAGCGGGCGGTTTAACCTTTCAGCTTGTTCCAAAATTTACCCCTGCCAATGCTACCAATAAATCAGTTACCTACTCAACGGACAATCCGGCAGTGGCAATGGTTACCTATGATGGGTTGGTAACTACTCTTTCCAAAGGGCAGGCTATCATAACGGTTAGTACCCAGGAAGGCAATTTCACTGCGACCAGTACTATTCATGTTACCAGTGATCCGTTTACTGTTTACAGGATCGAGAACCGCTGGCAAAATACTTATCTCTACGATGCAGGCGACAGGGTGAAGTATGCATCTTTGGGAACAGGTAATACCTATTTGTGGCAATTGGTAGACGTTGACGGAGTGAAAGAAATTAAGAATTACTCTACGGGCAATTATATGAACATCGAAAATCAGCTGGGTTATGTGCAATGCAGTACACGAACTCCCGGAACATTAAGTTCACGATGGTCACTGGAAGATGCCGGAAGTGGTTATGTAAGACTTGAAAGCCTGAAGGATACAACCAATTACATAAGTGTTGAACATTTGACTGGCCAGGCGGAATGTGGAATCATTGGGATGACATGGTGGAGCGCCATGTGGTCGCTTGAACCCGTAATAATAATGACTTCGGTAGCCAGCCTTGAAAATAGTAAGTCGACAGGTATTTATCCCAATCCTTCAACGGGAGATTTCAATTGGTCGGTGAGCCATTTTACCCGCAATGAAAAGGTATCCATCGTCATTTACAACCTGGCGGGGCAGGCGCTTTACACTACTTCCTGCACAGCGGATAGCAATGGAAATCAGAATGTAAGGGTTTCAGTAGGAACTGTTCTTTCTCCAGGCAATTACTATATAGTGGCAAAAGGGAATTCAAAGTTCATCAGTACTAAATTGGTGATCTGTAAGTAAACAGTCAGTTGAAAATTCTTTGTATGATTTAAGAACAATTCTTTGTTTTGAATTAAAACAATGCTTATCATTGTAGCATTGAATTGAGTTAAACAGATTGATATGGATATAAAACTCTTACAGAAACAAATTGGTCAGCGGATTACTGAACTTCGTAAGATGAAGGGGTTGTCACAGGAAGATTTAGCAAAAAGTGTCAAAATATCCAGACCGTCTTTGGCTCAAATAGAGTTAGGGAACAGAGGTGTAAATGTTTTTGAATTGCAGCAGTTGTCTTTAGTTTTGAGTTTTTCAATGGATGATTTTATGTCTAAGAATTTTTCAGTGAGCCAGGATATTGAAGGCAAAGCCGAAGCAAGGTCAGCGAAAACAGATGAACGAATTTCTGTTCCTACTCTGCAAATTAGTAAGTTTAAAAATGTGTTGCTATACATTTTAGAAAGATGTGCAGGCAAACCCAATGTTGGAGAAACGGTGCTTTACAAATTGCTGTATTTTTCTGATTTCAATTACTACGAATTGTATGAGGAACATTTGACTGGTGCAAAATATCGCAAGTTGCCTTATGGTCCTGTTCCACAAAAGTTAGACACAATCATTGGTCAGATGATGGAAAAGGGAATGATACAAAGGATTAAAACAGAGTATTTCGACAAGATGCAAACACGTTACATTCCTCTTGTTAAAGCTGATTTGACTGAATTGAAAGCAAGTGAAAAAGAAGTGATTGACAAGGTGATTGAGCAAATGAGTGACTGGTCGGCTTCTGCAATCAGTAGTTATTCCCATAAAGATATGCCGTGGCTTGCTTCAAAAGAAGGAGAAGAAATAAATTACGAATTAGCTTTTTACCGGGAAGCGCCTTTCTCTGTGAGAAACTATGAGGACGAAATTGAAGAACAATGACTTTTGAAGAATTAACAGAATTTCATAAGGATTTAAAAACCCTTTTGAAAAAATACAGAACACTCAACGATGATTTATATGTAGTGAAACAAGTGTTGACTATTGCACCCGATGCAAGACCACCTTTTAGTTTTCGTATCGACAATTTGACTTTAGAAACATGTGTAATTAAAGTAAAAAAGATTGCCTGTAAATCGTTAAAAGGTCGTGGTGTAAACTCAGGATTGAGATTAATTTATGCTTACTTCAAAGATCAGGAAAAAATAGTTTTTGTTGAATTGTATCACAAAAATGATAAAGAGAACGAGGATAAACAAAGGATTTTAAATAATTTCAAATAACAAAATTTGTCTGTATGTCTAATAATTCAAAAGGAATATTGCTTACCCTGGGTTCAGTTGTGTTTTTTGCTCTGATGGCTGTTTTGGTTAAGGCAATACCCAATGTGTCGAGTTATCAGACTACCTTTTTCAGGTTTGCCATTGGTGTGGGGATCGTCGGAATCTTACAACTCTTCGGAATCATTGATCTCAGGTTTAACGACAAGAAAAACCTCTTTTGGCGTGGTCTCGTTGGTGGTATTGCAGTGTATCTTTTTTACCTGGCCATCCTGAAACTGGGGGTGGGCAAAGGCTCGGTTTATATCTATTCCTATCCCATTTTTGCCACCCTGTTCAGTATGTTGATCCTGAAGGAGAAAGTGGAACCCATTAAGTTTGTTTTTATCTTTATTTCATTTGGAGGGTTCCTGTTGCTTACCCTGGGCGGAGGAATGGAATCGCTGGCCGGGATGGGCATATACGAACTTATTGCTATTGCAGGTTCGGTAACTACCGGATTGGCCGTTGTATTTGTGAAAAAACTTCACGATCGGGATAACTCGTACGCCATCTTCTTTTCGCAGTGTATTGTGGGCTTCTGGATGTTTATGATCCCATCGGGAGTGACACAGTCTTCAGGAAATATGTCTGAATTGATCTTACTGATATTGGTGGGCGTTGTGGCTACCATCGGGCAGTTGTTTATGACCGAAGGTTACCGGTATGTGAATGTGGCCACCGGTTCGCTGCTTCAATCGTTGGTGCCTGTCTTTAATCTATTTTCAGGATGGCTGATTTTTCACGAACATTTTACCACGATTGAAATGGTTGGTGCATTTATTATTGTAACTTCGTGTATGGCTTTGGTTGCAATTAATTTCAGGATTGGAAAGAAAACAAGGATACTGAAGATGGTTGATTAATGGGGTGAAATGCAATGAACAAGCTGATACAAATCGACTTAAACCTAATATATTAAGACGTATGAAATTTATAAACTTTACCTTGAATGCCGTAGTCTTGACTGCCATTTTAGTCCAAACGGCCTGTACCCCAACCAATCTTACCAAAGAAAACGTGATCCCCAAACCCGTTTCAGTGGTTTCTTCGGGAAGTTCATTTGATCTAACGGATCAAACAGATATTTACGTGCAGGGCGAATCACTCGAATTGAAGCAGATCGGGCAGTACCTGGCCAATAAGCTGAATCCTTCCACCGGGCTGAGCCTGGATGTAAAAACTACGGTTAATATCCCCGCTCCGGGAAATATTTATTTGTGCATTAAGGGCGGTGATGCCGAATTGGGCGATGAGGGGTATGAATTGACCATTACTGAGAAATCGATTAACCTGGTTGCCAATAAGCCGGCAGGATTGTTCCATGGGATTCAAACTATCCGTCAGATTTTGCCTTCGAAAGTAGAAATGTCAACTGTACAGAAAGGACCGTGGAAGATATCTACCGGTGTGATCCGTGACTTCCCCGTCTATGGATACCGTGGTTCGATGCTTGATGTTGGCCGTCATTTCTTTGGGGTGGAAGATGTCAAGAACCTGATCGATCAGCTTGCTTACTATAAAATGAATGTATTACACCTGCATCTGTCGGATGATCAGGGTTGGAGAATTGAGATCAAATCATGGCCCAATCTGACCAAGCATGGCGGAAGTACTGCAGTGGGCGGCGGGAAGGGTGGTTTTTATACCCAAAAAGAATATTCTGAAATCGTAAAATACGCACAGGACCGGTACATCACCATCATTCCTGAAATTGACATGCCAGGGCACACCAATGCTGCGTTGGCTTCTTATCCTGAGTTAAACTGCAATGGTATTGCCCCCCATTTATTCACCGGACGGGAAGTTGGGTTCAGTACGCTTTGCACTAAAAAGGAAATTACCTATAAGTTTATCGACGATGTTGTTCGTGAGTTGGCTGAATTGACTCCCGGTCCTTATATCCATATCGGTGGCGACGAATCGCATGTGACTCCGATTGAAGATTATATCCCCTTCATCAACCGTGTTCAGGAGATTGTTATTGCCCATGGCAAACAGGTGATTGGCTGGGACGAAATTGCTCTTTCAACCTTGAAGCCAAATTCTGTTGCACAATATTGGGCTAAAGCCGAAAACGGTATAAAAGCAGTGGCCCAGGGTGCAAAAGTGCTGATGTCGCCTGCAAAAAATGCCTACCTCGACATGAAGTACGATTCAACAAGCGCTTTTGGACAGAACTGGGCAGGCTATATTGAAGTGGATAAAGGTTACAACTGGGACCCTGCTACATTGGTTCCTGAGATCAGGAAGGAAAACATTATCGGAATTGAAGCGCCGCTTTGGTCAGAAACCGTTGATAACCGTAAGGATCTTGAATACCTTATTTTCCCCCGTTTGCCCGGATATGCTGAAATTGGCTGGACACCTGCCAACCTGAGGAACTGGGACAACTATAAAGCACGCCTGGTGAACCATGGCGAACGAATGAAAGCGATGAATATCAGTTTCTTTCCATCCAAAATGGTTCCATGGGAGACCAATGAGGTGAAATAACCTGCAAGGATATTATTTATTAAACAAACGCTCCTTTTTGGAGCGTTTGTTGTTTATTTAATATATTAATGGCATGATTATTGATCTATTAAATGTGTGGATTTAACCTATTTTACCATTTATTGGCAGACCTAATGTTCACCGTAATGAAAAAGCTAACTATCTCCTCTCTTTTTCTGTTATTCATTTTCGTGCAACTCTCTGCTCAGGAAATTGACAGTTTGACCAATTCCCCAAAGTCGCTTCTTTTCGAAAAATTGTACCTGCATGTTGATCGTGAATTATATGCTCCCGGTGACATCATCTGGCTGAAAGCTTACCAGGTAAATGGAATAACCCATCAGCTTAATTCAAATTACAGGAATATATTTGTTCAGCTGGTTGCAGAAGATGGCAGCGTGGTAAAGGATTTGATGTTGTTTTCGACTAAGGGTCAGGCGAATGGTGATTTCAGAACAGAAGCAATTGCGCCGGGAATGTACACCATCAGTGCATATACCAAATACCTTCAAAACTTTGGCGAAGAAGCACTTTTCCATAAAAAAATAGGAATCTACAAATCCATGAGATCATTAGGCAAGACTGAAAAAGTTCAAACCGACAATTCAAAAATTGATGTTTCTTTTTTGCCTGAAGGCGGGAACTTAGTGCTAAACGCTTCGAATAGCGTGGCGTTCAAAGCCATCGACCAGAAGGGAAGAGGAATTTATGTCACTGGTAAAATCTGGGATGATCTTGGAGACACAATTACCTCTTTCAGCACCAGTTATCTTGGAATGGGCAAGTTTCTTATGATGCCGGTTGACGACAGGATCTACTACGCAACCATTGATCGCTATCCTGAAATGAAAATCAAACTGGAACCTGCATTGAACAATGGTATTGGTCTGAATTATAAGGAAAATGGGAATTTGTTGAGGTTCGTCTTGTCATCAAACATGAAGTTAAATTTTCATAAGTCATTCATATTTGTCGCTTCTCATAAAGGGCTGGTTCTCTACAACACCAAGGTTGAGATGAACGATTTTACAAAAATACTCGACCTTAGTAAAAGCCTGTTTCCTAAAGGAATTTCAAAAATCACCTTGCTTGATACCGCTCTGGTTCCAATCGCCGAACGCCTCATATTTGTTGATGACGGAAAAGATGATTTGCTCAGTTTACGATTGAACCAGAAGGAATTCAAGCCCCGCGAGGAAGTGAAGATGGTTGTTGATGCCCTTTTGGAGCCGGGAGATTCCATCACGTCCACCCTATCGGTGGCAGTAGTCAACAAAAACTATCTCAGTACTGGCGAGAATAGTCAAAACATTAAAAGTTATTTGCTGCTCGACTCCGATTTAAAAGGTGTGATCGAGTCTCCGGCAACTTATTTTGTGAACGATAAGTTTCACACCTCAGCCGAAAAACTTGATTTATTGATGTTGGTTCACGGATGGAGATCATATCTGTGGGACGATGTTGAGAAAATTCCACAACCATCAACCGACGATTGGAATGATGCCGGAATCAACATTTCAGGCTATGTAAAAAAACTTCTGTGGAAAGCGCCACTTCCAAATGCTGAGGTTTCATTGGATTATATATTCAGGAATTTTTGTATTGGAAAGGCCATTACTGACCAGTATGGGCGATTTCTTTTCAAACATACCTTCGTAGTGGATACAATAAAAGTGATGATCAATGCCAGGACAAAAAATGGAACCAGTAATGCAGAAATAATACTCGATGCTTTACCGAAAAAGGATTCGATGGTTTCGCCTACTTTGTTAAACAATGCATGTTTTTCGATGGAGTTGAATCCTGATTTTAATCGCAATAATTATTTCCGGCAATTGAAGGAATTGGAATTCAATCCTGAAAAGGGAACGATTTTATTGGAAGGCGTTGATGTTGTTGAGGATAAGCGTAAGGCTTTTGGGCTCAGTTTTGCTGAAATTCCGTATGCTGATAGAACGATAACTTTAATTAAGGATGATAACCGATTTAGGAATCTGGTTGATTATTTAGTTTTTAATGTACCTGGTTTTAGGGAAGTTGAGGGAGATGAGAATGCTTTAATGAAGGGTAAAAGAGTTTACTCGTTTTGGGTTAATTTATCTAAACGTGATATACGTGAATTCAAAACCGTACGAGTTAAAGATGTTGATAGGATAGATATATGGGATGATCCGTTAAGCTACAGTGGAAAAATACTTGTTTATCTAAAACTAAATCGGCTGATTCCTCAGGATGATGATTACGTGAAAGGCAGAATAATTCCAAAAATGAGAGGTTTTAACATGCCAGCTAAATTCTACTCGCCCAAATATACGCTTGAGAATATTAATTCGCCAAAGCCTGATTTCAGGCCAACTTTATACTGGAACCCCAATGTTAGTTTCGTAAACGGAAAAGCAAATCTTGACTTTTTCACATCAGATGAGGCAACAGATTATGTAGTTTATATAGAGGGCATTACTAAAAACGGAAAAATTTGTTACGGCACAACAAGCTTTTCGGTCAATAAAAACCAATAAATTGTATCTTTTAAATTTGGTATAAGTAAAAAACATTCAAGAATAAATGAAAAAACTAACCCTCCTCTTACTGATTACCTTATTGCATTGTGTAACCATTTCAGCCCAGAATATTGAAAGTTGGGTCAATTCTAAAAAGCCGCTTCTTTTCGAAAAATTGTATCTGCATGTTGACCGCGAATTGTATGCTTCCGGAGATACAATCTGGATGAAAGCGTACCAGGTAAATGGAATTTCCCATCAACTTAATTCTAATTTCAGGAATATTTTTGTTCAGCTGGTGGCCGAAGATGGTCGTATGGTAAAGGATATGATACTTCTTTCAATCAAAGGTCAGACTAAAGGAAGTTTTAATACACAATCGTTACCCGAAGGAATGTACACCATTAGGGCATTTACCAAATACCTCGAAAATTTTGGCGAAGAAGCCTATTTCCATAAGAAAATCTGGATAAACGGAAAGTTAAATACTGTTACTATTGGCAAGAAAGAACAGGAGTTACATCCAAAAATTGAAGTGGCTTTTTTGCCTGAAGGCGGGAATATGGTGCTCAATACTGTGAATGCCGTGGCTTTCAAAGCCATTGACGAAAAAGGGCGAGGTGTTTCGATGTCCGGTAAAATTCTGGATGATCTTGGTGACACTATCACTTCTTTCAGCACCAGCTATCTTGGAATGGGTAAGTTTCTCATGATGCCGGTTGACGACAGGACCTATTATGCAACAATTGATCGCTATCCTGAGATGAAAATAAAATTGGAGCCTGCATTGGCAGATGGTATTGCGGTGAATTACAAAGAGAAGGGAAATTTGCTGCGGTTTGTGCTGTCGTCGAACATGAAATTAAATTCCCGAAGGTCATTTTATTTTGTGGCATCTTACAAAGGGATCGCCTTATTTCACTCCAGGATTGAAATGAACGATATTACACAGTTACTCGACCTGAGCAAAAGCCAGTTCCCAAAAGGAATTTCGAAAATTACTTTGCTCGATTCAACGCTGAACCAGTTTGCTGAACGGCTAATTTTTGTGGGCGACGGCAATGACGACCTGATCAATCTGAAATTGAGCAAAGTGGATTTTAAGCCTCGCGAAGTAGTGACAATCGGTGCCGAAGCACTTTTGTCTTCCGACGATTCTATTACTTCAACTTTGTCAGTGGCGGTGGTAAACAAAAACTATTTCGGGTCAGGCGGAAATAGCCAAAACATTAAAAGTTATTTGTTACTCGATTCGGACCTGAAAGGATCAATTGAATCGCCGGCTTCGTATTTTGTGAATGATGAGGCGACTCCATCAGAAGAAAAGCTTGATTTACTGATGTTGGTAAATGGATGGAGGTCTTATTTTTGGGATAGTATAGAAGCCAATAAAACGGCCAGACTGGATGATTGGAACGATGTGGGATTCGAGATCAAAGGATATGTTAAGAAACTATTATGGGAAGCCCCGCAAGCAAATGCAGAAGTCGTTATTGGAACTGCCCATGGAAATTTTGTGATCGATAGCACCAAAACCAATGAACAGGGAAGGTTCAAATTTGAGCGAATTTGTCTCCTTGATTCGGTCAAGATGATGCTGAATGCGAGAACGAAGAATGGAACCAGAAATACTGAAATCAGGCTTGACCCAGAAAAGAAAATGGATTTTGAGGCTTCAGCAGATTCACTAAAAAATGTTTGTTTTGACATCAGCTTAAACTCAAATTTTATCCGCAACAATTCCTTCAGGCGGAGCAATGAATTTGGTTTTAATCCTGAAAATGGAACCATTCTGTTGGAAGGAATTAGTGTAGTCGAAAATAAAAAACCAAAGGATGATGGCCATTACAGGATTTATTCTGACCCCGATAATTCCCTGACCATTACCAAAGAAGATGCAAGCTATATGAATGTACTTGATTATTTGGAAGGCAAAGTTGCCGGATTAACAATGTCAGGCGATGTAATTTCGATCAGAGGTGGAGGACCACCACTTTTTTTGGTCGATGGATTTGAACCTATTGGAGGCGTTGTGGAAGTCATGCACATCAGTATGCGCGAAATTGATAAAGTAGAAGTAATTAAAAGCGCCGGGAATTTGGCATTATTTGGAACAAAGGGTGCAAACGGTGTTATTTCAATTTTCCGAAAAACTGCCAGCCAGATTGCATCTGGCAATATTAACACCTACGAGAAAGGCAGAACAGATCTGAATATGAGAGGTTTTCACAAGCCTCAAAAATTTTACTCGCCGAGCTACACCCTTGATAATAAAAACAATCCAAAGCCTGATTACCGCCCAACTTTATTCTGGAATCCGGATCTGAAATTTGAGAATGGGAAAGCAAATATCGATTTTTATACTTCCGACGAACAGTCACAGTATGTGGTCACAGTGGAAGGAATCAGTAAAAAAGGGAAAATCTGTTTTGGAACAACACAGTTTAAAGTCAACAAAAACTAGAATGACTCATCGGCTGTATTTCAATCTGTTCCTGAAGTTTAAGTGAGCTGGATAATGAAGAGACTAACCGCATTTATATTATTTGTTTTATCACTTTTAGTGAATCTTTCAGCCCAGGATATTGAAAGCTGGATGAAGAGTCATAAGCCGCTTCTCTTTGAGAAGCTATATGTTCATATTGACAGGGAATTATATTCCTCCGGCGACGTTATCTGGATGAAAGTTTACCAGGTAAATGGAATCACCCATCAACTCAATTCAAATTACAGGAATATATTTGTTCAGCTGGTTGCCCAAGATGGTCGCGTGGTTAAAGATTTGATACTTTTTTCAGTCAAAGGTGAGGCCAATGGAAGTTTTAAAACCGATTCGTTGGCCAATGGAATTTACACTATCAGAGCGTTCACCAAGTACCTTGAAAACTTTGGAGAGGAAGCTTGTTTCTACAAGAAAATCTACATCGCCGGACCATTAAAATCAATTGATATTGGCAATAAACAACTGACTGAAAATCCAAAAATAGAAGTTGCCTTTTTGCCCGAAGGTGGAAATCTGGTTCTAAATGCACCCAATACCGTAGCTTTTAAAGCCATCGATCAAAAGGGAAAGGGAGTCAACGTAAGTGGCAAAATAATGGATGATCTTGGTGATACCATTGTTTCATTCAATACCAGCTATCTCGGGATGGGAAAATTCATTATGATGCCTGTTGATGAGAGGTCTTATTATGCCACGATCGACCGCTATCCCGAAATGAAAATCAAACTGCCCACAGCATTGACCGATGGCATCAGTTTAAATTATAAAGACAATGCGAATGCGCTGAAATTCGTTCTGTACTCGAATATGAAATTGGTGCCTCACCGGCCATTTTATTTTGTGGCCTCACATAAAGGGGTTGTCCTGTTCTATCATAAAATCCAAATGACTGATTATAACCAATTGGTGAAAGTAAGTAAGAACCTCTTCCCCAAAGGAATTTCAAAAATCACTTTGCTCGATTCAACTCTGAATGCTTTCACTGAACAATTAATATTTGTTGATGACGGTAACGCTGATCTTATCAAACTTCAAATAGACAAGAATCAGTTCAAACCCCGCGAAAAAGTAACCATTGGAGCGGAAGCCATTCTCTCCGCCGGGGATTCTATCACTTCAACGCTGTCGGTAGCCGTAGTAAATAAAAACTACTTTGTTTCTGGGGGAAATAGCCAAAACATTAAAAGCTACTTGTTGCTTGATTCCGACCTGAAAGGGACCATTGAGTCGCCTGCTTCCTATTTTACCGATGAAAAGTCAATCTCTTCGACCGAAAAGATCGATCTGCTGATGCTGGTCAACGGTTGGAGGGCATATTTGTGGAACGAGGTGGAGGCGAATAAAACGGCCAGACTTGACGATTGGAACGATGCCGGTTTTGAAATTAAAGGAAGGGTAAAAAAACTTTTGTGGCAAGGGCCTCAGGCTGGTGCAAAAGTGGTAATGTCGACCGTCCAAAAAAAATATGTGATCGACAGCGCCGCCACTGACCAGCAAGGCCTATTTAAATTTGAGCGGATTTACATTATGGATTCGATCAGGGTGATGCTTAATGCAAGAACAAAAAGTGGAACGCGGAATACGGAGATTATTCTCGATCCGGTCAGAAAAGCTGATTTTAGCGTTTCTGCCGATTCGCTGATGAAGACTTGCTTTGACATTGAGCCAACTTTGAATTTTTACCGCAACAATACCTTCAGGCAAATGAAGGATTTAGGGTTTAATCCTGAAAAAGGGAGTATCTTATTAGGAGGAGTTGATGTTGTGGAAAAGAAGAATCAGTTGAATGACAGCCAAAGCAACTCTTTCAAATTATACTCTGTCCCCGACAAATCGTTTACAGTGACCAAAGAAGATTATTTTTTCGGCAATGTATTTGAATATCTGACAGGCAAAGTTTCATGGGCTGGAGCTCCCCCAACTATTTTCATAATTGATGGTAGAGAATATTACGGTGAGGAAGGCTATAAAGAGATGGAAAGAATACCCATGAGGGAACTAGATAAAATTGACGTACTGACGAATGCAGCAAACAGGGCTCTCTATGGGTCAAAAGGGGAAAATGGTGGAGTCATTGCCATTTACCTAAAAAGAGTTAACCCTTATGAGACAAGTGGAGATTATGTCAAAGGCAGAATCACATTAAATGTAAAAGGCTTTCATAAGCCTCAAAAGTTTTATTCTCCCAGCTATACTCCTGAAAATATCAAAAGCGATACTCCCGACTGCCGCCCGACTTTGTTCTGGAACCCACGTTTAAGTTTCGAAGACGGAAAAGCAAATATTGATTTTTTTACTTCCGACGAACAGTCACAGTATGTGGTCACAGTGGAAGGGATCACCAAAAAGGGAAAAATCTGTTTTGGAACAACCGATTTTAAGGTCAGTAAGAATTAGTAAGCAGGTGACTTTGAGTCACCTGCTTACTAATTCTAAACATTAATGTGAAATGTTCGTTCCCGCAGGTTGCGGCTGGCGATAAACTGTTGCAAAAACGGGAGCCCAGGTCTCCAGTTTGGTTTTACCAAATACGGATGGACGGTTCCTGTTGAAATCAGATGCCATTTCACCGCTGCGCATTGCACTGCCCATTTCGGTGTAATTTTTGGCCACCTCTTCGGATAGACCCATTTGTATCATTCCCGATAAGGTGTCCTTATCACTAAAGTTGACCCATTTAAGTTCAGGCTTCCCAATTGCTTTACCAAATACCGAGGCTACCTGATTAGTGGTTTTCTCATCGCTGGCTAGGTAGCGAACGCTTTTCCCCCTGAACGAAAGATCGAGCAATTCTTTAGCTGCAACTTCAGCGATATCACTGGGATGAGACAAGACCATGGTGGCATTTTCACCATAATTTCCACCCATAATCCCCTGTCCATGAATCAGACTGATGTTGGACAGGAAGTTAGTAAAGAAAAACCCCGGACGCAGGTGTTTTACATTGACCCCGGACAAGTCGTTTAACGACTTCTCCACTGAATACAGGCCGCTGACCGGGCCGCAGCCCTCTTTCATGTGAGCACCAATGCTGCTTAGGTTGACCACATTTTTTACTCCTGAAGCTTTGATGGCAGAAGCAATATTCTCGCCAATTCTGGAAATGTACTGCTTCCAGTTACCTGTCCCAAAATTAGGCGGAACCATGGTGTAAACAGCGTCGGCACCCTTAAACGTTTTGGTCAGGAAAGCAACATCATCAACTGATCCGATGGCTGCCTTTGCGCCCATTAACAGGATATGTTCGGTTTTCTCCTTATCGCTGCTTACAATGGTTACATCGTGTCTGGCAGCAATTAATTTTTCTGCTAGTGGCTTGCTGATATTTCCGAGCGAGCCCAATACAACGTACTTCATAGTTTTTGTTTTTAAATATGTCTTTCTGAAACGTCAGGTAGGTGTGAAAGTTCAGATATTAAGATTTTTTAACACTTAGTATTATGTTGTAATTGGCTGTGTAACAGTAATATTGATGTTTTAGACTACGCGCTAAAGGCCTCAAAAGTTTCAATCCGACAATCTATTACAAATCCAATTCGCCGGTCTTCGTTCTTGCAACTTTCTTTCTATCTTTGCTGCAATTATTCAGAAACTTTTATCACACACATAAAAATGGAATACAATTTCTCCGAAATTGAGCCCAAATGGCAACAATACTGGGAAGAACACCAGACGTTTAAAACTAATAACGACTTCTCAAAACCAAAATATTACGTCCTCGACATGTTTCCCTATCCTTCGGGAGCAGGTTTGCATGTGGGACATCCCGAAGGATACACGGCTACCGACATCATCTGCCGTTACAAACGCATGAAAGGGTTCAATGTGCTTCACCCCATGGGTTGGGACGCCTTCGGTCTGCCTGCCGAACAGTATGCCATCCAGACCGGAACGCATCCTGCGGTTACAACCAATAAAAACTGCGACAACTTCCGCCGTCAGATCAAATCTCTTGGATTGAGCTATGACTGGGACCGGGAAATCAATACCACCGATCCGAAATATTTCCGTTGGACCCAATGGATTTTCACCAAACTGTATAACACCTGGTTCGATGCCGAAGCCGGAAAGGGACGTCCAATCAGTGAACTGCCTATTCCTGCCGACATTCAGGCTAATGGTGCCGTTGCTGTAAACGAATACATTGGCAAAAAGCGCCTGGCTTATTACGACAATGCCCAGGTATGGTGGTGCCAGTCATGCAAGACTGTATGTGCCAACGAAGAAGTGCTTACCGATGGTTCACACGAAAAATGCGGCAACCAGGTGACCCGCAAAAACCTGAAACAATGGTTGCTCCGTATACCTCATTACGCCGAACGTTTGTTACAGGGGTTGGACGATCTGGACTGGCCTGAAGGCGTGAAAGACATGCAGAAGAATTGGATTGGCAAGTCAGCAGGTGCTGAGGTGGATTTTGCTATCGAAGGGTTGAACGAAAAACTACGCGTTTATACCACGCGTCCCGACACCCTGTTTGGCGCTACCTATATGGTTGTTTCTCCCGAACACCCCATATTGGAAACTCTGGTGACTCCTGAAAACAAAGAAAAATTCAATCAATACATTCAGGCAGCCTCTCTGAAGTCTGACCTTGACCGCACCGAACTGGCCAAGGATAAAACGGGAGTTTTCACAGGACGAAATGCCATCAACCCGATCACAGGTCTGCCTATCCCAATCTGGGTAGCCGATTATGTGCTGATGGGTTACGGAACCGGAGCCATCATGGCTGTCCCGGCACACGATAACCGCGACTTCGAGTTCGCCCAAAAGTTCAATATTTCGATTGTCTGCATCCTCGATCCAAAGAGCGCTGATGCGGAAACCCGTGCCAAAGTATTGGCAGGAGAAGCTTGCTGGACGGAAGATGGCGAATACATCAATTCGGCCAACCCGTCAATTGGTCTTGATCTGAATGGTCTGGGCAAAAAACAGGGCATCGAGAAAGTAGTGGCATGGCTGGGCGAAAACAATATAGGTAAAGCTACCATCAATTACAGGCTGCGCGATTGGCTGTTCAGCCGTCAGCGCTATTGGGGCGAGCCATTCCCTGTTATTCACTGGGAAGATGGTGAAGTGACCCTCGTTGAAGATGACCTCCCTGTTGAGTTACCTGCCATGGAGAAATACGAACCTGGCGAAGGGGGCGAATCTCCTTTGGCCAACGCTACCGATTGGCTCTATGTTGTTGACAAAAACGGTCGCAAGGGCCGCCGCGAAACCAATACCATGCCACAATGGGCCGGATCGTGCTGGTATTACCTGCGTTATATTGATCCGCATAATGATCAATCGATCTTCGACCCCAAGCTCGAGAACTACTGGATGCCAGTTGATCTTTATGTGGGAGGCGCCGAACATGCCGTATTGCATTTATTGTATTCCCGTTTCTGGCACAAGGTGCTGTTCGATTTAGGAATCGTTTCAACGCCTGAACCTTTTCAGAAACTGTTTAACCAGGGAATGATCCTTGCTTTTGCCTATGAGACTGCAACAGGGGCAAAGGTTGCAAGTGATCTGGTGGAAGAAAGGGAAGGTAAATATTTCCATACTGAAACCGGGGAAGAACTGCATCAGATTGTGGCAAAGATGTCGAAATCACTAAAGAATGTAGTGAATCCAGACGATGTGGTGAACAATTTTGGCGCCGATGCCCTTCGTTTATATGAAATGTTCATGGGTCCGCTCGACGATACAAAGCCCTGGGCTGAAAATGGTGTAAAGGGTGTATTTGGCTTCCTGAACCGTGTGGCCCGTTTCTTCGGAACTCCTGAGAATATTGTTGAAGGAGCCGATGATAAGGAAACATTGAAATTGCTCCACCAGACCATAAAGAAAGTGGCCTTCGATATCGAGAATATGAAATTCAATACAGGGATCTCGGCCTTGATGGTATTCAACAACCTGGTCATGAAGAAGGGGAAGGTAAGCCAGCAGACGGCTGAAATATTTGCGAAGTTACTGGCACCCTATGCACCGCATCTTGCCGAAGAATTGTGGCAGCTCTATGGAAATAAGGAGACCCTGGCCTATGCACCCTGGCCAGAAGTTGACCCTGCGATGCTGACAGAAGAGGTATTCGAATACCCTGTATCATTCAACGGGAAAGTACGTTTCAAGCTTGAAATGCCTGTTGGCGCTCCGTTAGCCGAAATTGAACAGGCGGTGCTTGCCCATGAAACCTCAGTCAAATGGCTCGAAGGCAAAACCCCGAAAAAGGTAATTGTAGTTCCGAATAAAATCGTGAACGTGGTCATTTAAGAAATCAGGAATAAAGGATATAGGAAAAAGGAAAAGCGCGGGATGAGAGTTCTGCGCTTTTTTTGTGATCTTATCCAGATTCGTTATCTTTGAAGACAGGAAACCGAACGACAATTACGATTAAATTATACTTCCATGGATGACACTACTGAAGAAGAGGCTGGACTTTCGGATGAAATGCAGATCGAATTAGAAAGAAGGTATCAATATGTTCTGGAAAATCCTCTGGAAGGGAAGAGTTGGGAGGAAGTGAAAAATGGACTTCTTAACCGATAATTATCTCCTCGCATGAAAAGGTATCAAAACCAAATTATAACATTTCTTCTCGCAAGCGTATTTTTAGTATTCGGAACGGGTTGCCAGGTATTTCATAAGCAGCATCGTTCGAGAGGGGTAATCATTGAAAGCCGGCCGGCTGGCAGAAAATCAGTTGAAAAGGAGAAAAAGATCACTGCGAAAAGGGATGCCAGACTTTCATCTCACGGGAAAGTAAAGAAACACAGGAAGAGAAGATAAACTAAAATAACCGTATGTGATTTCTCCAACTTGTTATCTCCCAATATTCACTGCCAGGGTAAAACTTCTCATTATTCCAAAGGCAGTCCAATCAGATGCATTCCAAAGCTGAAATTAATCACCCGCCTACAAAACTTTTCCCCTGAAAAGTTAATAACCCTTATTGCCTGCTAACTGGGCAGTATCGGAGTGCCTGTTTGAGTATACAATAAGTATACAATGAGAGTAGCATCAGTGTACCTTATGTGTTTCTGAACACACAAGGTACACACAAGGTACACACAATGTACACACAAGGTATACACAAGGTGACAGTCGATACTTGCCCGTTAGTAAGGGGAAGGTGGTGGGTTTACTGTTTGTGGCTTGCAGTATCGCTGAGATAGGCGTATGAATAAAAAATCCTGACAGGTTTTATAAACCTGTCAGGATTAACTATCTCAAAATTTTCTTTCCTTATTTATAGCTCTCCATCGGTTCGCAGGTGCATACCAGATTACGGTCTCCATACGCATCATCGACACGGGCTACTGGTGGCCAGTATTTGTTTTCCTTGAGCCAGGAAAGCGGGAATACTGCTGTCTGACGGCTGTAGGAATGGTTCCAGTCGTCGGCAGTAACTACCTCCGAGGTATGAGGTGCATTTTTCAATGGATTATCATCCTTATCCATTGCTCCTGAAGCTACGGCCTGTATCTCATTGTAAATGCTGTTCATGACTTCGATAAACCGGTCCAGTTCCTGTTTTGATTCGCTCTCGGTGGGTTCAACCATCAGTGTACCGTGAACGGGAAACGAAAGGGTAGGGGCATGAAAGCCATAATCCATGAGTCGTTTGGAGATGTCGGTCTCTGAGATTCCTGAGGAGGCTTTCAGATGACGACATTCGAGAATCATTTCATGGGCACAGCGTCCAAATTCGCCGGTATATAAAACTCCGTAGTTATCTTTAAGGGCATGGGCGATGTAGTTGGCGTTCAGAATAGCTATTTCAGAGGCTCGTTTAAGTCCATCGGCACCCAGCATTTTGATGTATCCATAAGTGATCGGGAGCACTGAAGCGCTGCCCCAGGGAGCAGCCGATACGGCAGTAATCCCCACATGCCCGTTGTTCATGACTGGATGCGAAGGAAGAAATTCAACCAGATGTGGAGCAACGCAAATAGGACCAACACCCGGACCGCCACCTCCGTGAGGAATGGCAAAGGTCTTGTGCAGGTTCAGGTGGCAAACATCGGCTCCGATACGGCTCGGATTGGTCAGTCCAACCTGTGCATTCATGTTGGCCCCGTCCATGTATACCTGTCCGCCATGCGCATGAATAATCTCGCACAATTGGGTGATAGAGGATTCATAAACCCCGTGGGTCGATGGATAGGTCACCATAAAACACGATAAAGTATCTTTGAATTCTTCAGCTTTCTGACGCAAGGCTTCCACGTCAATATTCCCACGTTCGTCGCAGGGAGTCACTACCACCTTCATGCCAGCCATAACAGCGCTTGCGGGGTTGGTTCCATGAGCCGATGATGGAATGAGTACTACATTTCGGTGTGCATCGCCACGGCTGATGTGGTATTGACGGATCACCATCAAACCTGCATATTCACCTGCCGCACCCGAATTGGGTTGCAGGCTTACATCGGCAAAACCGGTAATTTCAGCCAGATCACGCCTTAGTTCTTCCATCATTTCATGGTATCCGCGAGCCTGATTCTTTGGCACAAACGGGTGAATGCCCCCAAATTCAATCCAGCTTAATGGAAGCATTTCAGTGGCAGCATTTAGCTTCATGGTACACGAACCAAGTGGAATCATGGAGTGGGTAAGCGAAATATCTTTGTGTTCGAGCTTCTTGATATAGCGAACCATTTCGGTTTCGGAGCGGTATTTATTAAATACTTCCTGCTGCATAAATGGCGAAGTTCTCAGGAATTTAGGCTGGATCGTAGAAACTACAGGATATTCAGTTATTGTTCCGTGTGGTTTATTGGCCGCTTTGGCAAATACTTCAATGATCCAGTTGATGTCGTCCAGGTTGGTGGTTTCATCGATACTAAGGCCTACTTCACCATTTGCGAAGTAGCGGAAGTTCATTTCCAGTTCGAGCGACAACCATTCAATATCCTCTCGTTTCACGTGGCGTGGAAGGGCAAAACGAACGGTATCAAAATAGGTGCTGTTAAGTTGTGTATAACCCAATGCCGAGATTTCTTTTTCGAGCAGGGTAGCGATACCATGGATGCGGGTGGCGATTTGGGTGATTCCTTCAGGTCCGTGATAGACGGCATAGAATCCAGCCATATTTGACAGCAGTGCCTGGGAAGTACAAATATTGGAAGTAGCTTTTTCGCGTTTAATATGCTGTTCGCGGGTTTGGAGAGCCATTCTTAATGCACGATTGCCATAAACGTCTTTGCTGACACCAATGATACGGCCTGGCATTGTTCTTTTGTACCCGTCTTTGGTAGCAAAGAAAGCTGCATGTGGACCACCGTATCCCATGGGTACCCCAAATCGCTGGGCACTTCCGAAAACGATATCTGCTCCCCATTCTCCCGGAGGAGTGAGGATCGACAAACTGAGCAGGTCGGCAGCTACAGAAACGAGTATTTCTTTTTCGTGGGCAGCTTTTACCAGTGATGAATAATCGATGATTTGTCCGTCTGAATTGGGATATTGAACGATTGCTCCAAAAGAATTTTCATCGAGATCAAAGTTTTTCCAGTCGGCTACCCTTAATTCGATACCCAGGGGGTTGGCCCTTGTAATAAGTACGTCGAGTGTTTGGGGCCAGATCTTTTCGTCGACCCAAATAACGTTGGCATCCGCTTTTGCCTTGGCACGTGAACGCGAATTATGCATCATGATCATAGCTTCGGCTGCCGATGTAGCTTCGTCGAGCAGACCTGCATTGGCCAGTTCCATTCCGGTCAGATCGCATACCATGGTCTGGAAATTCAGCAGCGCTTCCAGCCTGCCTTGTGAAATCTCAGCCTGATAGGGGGTGTAGCTGGTATACCAGACCGGGTTTTCGAGCACATTCCGGAGAATGACTGCCGGGGTGATTGTGTCGTAATAACCCATACCGATGTAAGTATTGTATACCTTATTTTTAGAGGCCAGGGCCAGAATTTTACGGAAATACTGACGTTCGGTTAGTCCATCTTCCAGATTGAGTGGTTTTTTCAATCTGATGTTTTCAGGAACGGTCTCGTTCATTAACTCATCCAATGACATAACACCAATGGTTTCGAGCATCTCCTGAATTTCCTGATCGCGCGGACCAATGTGGCGCATTACAAATTTATCGCTTGCCATGTTTTATATATTTTGCTGTTATTTTGAGGGTGCAATGTTATGAGTTTCGTTGATTGGAAAAAATGATTTTTGCGGTTATTCAATATCCGGTCAAAACAATCAGTAAATTCATACTGTCTTTAATGTTTTCTGCTTATTCCGAAGCATTAAGATCGCCTTTTCTGCTCTTGATCGTCGGGTTTCCTCCTGCTTTGCTGAACCAACCCAATCACAATAGCCCTTTTTGTATGATTTGGTCAATGTTTCAAAGAAGTCGTTTGCTTCTTTGTCTTTTTCAAGAAGTGACTGAAGTTCAGATGGAATTCCTTCAATAGTTTGTTCTGGTTTGATCATTTTAATCGATTGAATCTTTTTATATTATTATTTTGACAGCGCTAAAAGTTAGGTCAGAAAGGGATTGCTTTTCTTTTCAAAACCGATAGTTGTTTCAGGGCCATGACCACAATAGACCACTGTTTCAGGGGGTAAAGTGAGGAGTTTGGTTTTAATATTATGCGTCAGTTGTTCAAAGCTTCCTCCGGGAAGGTCTGTACGTCCGATGCTGCCGTAAAAGAGAACGTCACCGGCAATCAGTATCTTTTGTTCAGGATTGTAAAATACTACTCCGCCCGGGGAATGTCCCGGTGCTGCGATAACTTTTAGATAGGAGTTTCCAAAAGTGATCAGATCATCTTCCTTAAAAAATGTATCAGGGGCATCTACCGGTTCCATTGGGATACCAAACATATCTCCGTGTTCAGATGCACGTTCAACCAAAGAGACCTCATCAGCATGAATTTCGAACTGAAGATGATATTTCGTGCGGCAATGAGTTACACCCATGATGTGATCGAAATGACAATGCGTATTGATCAGGTGGACTGGCTTTAAGTGATTTTCAGAAATGTACCGGTCGAGTTCTTGTCTTTCATAATCGAAAAAGCAGCCTGCATCGATAATTACACATTCTTTGGTTTCATCAAAAAGGATAAATGTGTTTTCCTGAACAGGATTAAAGGTGAATTTTTTAATCTGGAACATCTGTTTGTGTCTTTATTGTAAATTTCATTCTATTTATCGGTTCCTTTTAACATCGGAACAAATACAAAAGTTCCGTGCCCTTCCTTGTAATATTCCGTTTCGCTTGTTTTCACCAAAACATACATGGTTTGTTTTTCACGCGGTCCCATGGGAATCACCATGCGTCCGCCAACTTTCAGCTGGGCAAGCAGGTCTTCAGGAATTACAGGGGCTCCGGCGGTAATAATGATTTTATCGAAAGGGCCATAAGTAGGTAATCCTTTATAGCCATCGCCAAAAAAGAACTTAGGATTATAGCCGATTTGTGGAAGAAGTGACTGGGATTTAAGGTACAATTCCCGCTGTCTTTCTATGGTATAGACTGTTGCTCCCATTTCGATCAGCACTGCAGCCTGATACCCTGAGCCGGTTCCTATTTCCAGAATTTTGTCATACCGTTCGACCTGTAAAAGCAGAGTTTGTATCGCCACGGTAAAGGGCTGGCTGATTGTTTGTCCCGAACCAATGGGAAAGGCCTGATCTTTATAGGCAAACTGAATAAAACTGTGATCCATGAACAGGTGTCGCGGCACTTGTCCGATAGCTGCAAGTACTTTATCGTCTTTAATTCCTTTGATACGTAAACATTCCACCAATCTTTTTCGTAACCCTTGAAGACGCATTGTATCCTGAAACTCCATAAAAAATGCTTTTTTCAAATTTAACCAAATAATGCTTCAAAATGATTTCTGATATCAAACAATATTAACAATCGACGTTGAAAAGTATTTCCACCAACAATATTACGGTTTTTTAATTTATTCCTATTTTGCATGAATGATTAAACTTGGAATTTTTGGTGATCAGACAACCAATCCCGAACTTCTGTATCAGTTAAAAAAGATGCCTGAAGTTGGGGTAACAGGCGTTTATTTTTCAGGAAATACCATCGTTCCGGATGGTTTTACCGGTTTTTCGAGCCCGACGGGTTTAATGGATAGTGCAGATTCTATCCTGATTTTGAGCGATAAAAGTATCAGTAATGACTTGGTCCGATTGATTTTGAGGAAAAGCAAACATATTTACCTTAAAACTATGCCGAATTTTCATATCAGCGAAATAAAGGAGCTGATTGATCTGGAAAAGGAAGCAGGAATAGTCACTTTTATTTATAATCCATTTAATTTCATTCCATATCTTGATCCTTTTATCAACAAATATGAAAAACCTTTATTGATAAATCTTCGGACATGTTTCGAAGGTCAGGTAATCAAACCTTCACATGAGATGTTACTTTTAGTGACTGCACTGAACCGCCTGGTTCAAAGCAACTATAAAAACATTGCTGTATTTGGACTAAACACATCCGGTAAAAAGCTAATACTAAACCTTAGGGTAGAATATAATAACGGGTGCGTAATCAACCTGACGCTTTCGGAGGAGAAAATGCCAGGACATTGTGAAATATCTGATCAAAATGGGATAAGCAACTTTAGTTTTCAAACGCCGTTGTATCTCTCGTATCCTTATTTAAATCAGGAATATACAGCAATCAGCAATTTCGTCCGGCATATCCAGCGCCAGGACAAAAAGGCAAACTCATTCGATAATCTCCTGAGTGGTGTTCAGATAGTACATGACATCCGGGAACACTTGCGTTTTAATGGAATAGTTTTTTAACGTTAAAAGTATACTTTTGTCACAATATTTTTTGAAGTGATGCGTTGGACAATACGTATGTATTACTAACCAAACAGTTTTTATGCATAAAAATCTACAAATTTTAAGGTATCTGGTTCTCGATATAATTGCTGCCATCATTAGCTGGACACTTTTTTATTCTTACCGAAAAATCTATATAGAGCCATTAAAATTTGGCTATAAAATACCCGTTGAATTCGACAGTAAGTTTTATCTGGCCTTGTTTTTTATTCCCGCTTTCTGGATTACCATCTATTACATTAGTGGCCAATATTCAAACATATACCGTAAGTCCAGGTTGCTCGAACTTGGCAAAACCCTGATGACTTCCATCGGTGGTGTTACTGTACTGTTTTTCCTTTTTTTACTGAACGACTGGATCAGCGATTATAAAAAATACTATGACCTGTATTTTACCTTGCTTTTCCTGCATTTTGGATTTACATATTTATTTAGGCTGATACTTACCACCCGGACTATTCACCGGATTCACAACCGAATTATAGGATTTAATACCATTGTGATTGGTAGCAATGAAAAGGCCGTTCGCCTGGCTGAAGATATGATGGGGCAGACAAGGCCTGCGGGAAATAAAATAATCGGTTTCCTGACAGTCGAAGAAAGCGATTCCTATCCCCTTGAAGCATATGCACCCAATCTGGGGTCCTACAAAAATCTACAGAAAGTGGTCAACGATTATGAAGTAGAAGAAATTGTCATAGCGATAGAATCGTCTGAGCACAAGTTACTGAGTCAAATACTTACCGTACTCGAAAACCGTGCACACATCGTTTGGGGAATCCCTGATCTGTTTGATATCCTTTCCAATTCGGCAAAGTCGAGTATTATATTCGGAAGTCCATTGCTCAAAATTTCAAATGGCCTCATGCCTGTGTGGCAGGCAAACATCAAACGCCTGCTGGATGTGGGAATCTCGGCACTCGCATTGATATTTTTCTTCCCCATTTTTATCGTCCTGGCCATCATTATTAAACTGAGTTCGAAAGGGCCTGTATTTTACAAGCAGGAGCGAATAGGTAAATTTGGGCACCCTTTTAATATCTACAAATTACGTACGATGCAAAAAGATGCTGAAACGAACGGTCCGCTTCTTTCAAGCTCAGATGATTGCAGGATTACCCGTATTGGCCAGTTTATGCGTAAGACTCATTTGGATGAGATTCCACAATTCGTAAATGTCATTTTGGGCGAAATGTCGCTGGTTGGTCCACGCCCTGAACGCAAATACTACATTGAACGGATATCAATCGTTGCCCCTTACGTAACCCATCTTCAAAAAGTCAGACCGGGAATAACATCCTGGGGACAAGTGAAGTACGGATACGCCTCCGATGTTGACCAGATGGTCGAACGATTACAATACGATATGGTTTACCTGAAGAATATCTCCCTTTATGTTGACTTCAAGATATTGATTTATACGGTAATGGAGTGTGTGAAGGGAAAAGGAAAATAATAGCAGGAAAGACGAAAAAGTCATTAGTAATTTGGAAAGAGGAATTAGGAATGAGGGAAAAGGATTGCAATACAATATTTTCCATTTTCCTCTTTTCTTTTTAAATGTACCCCATCTCAATATAATGAATGATTTGCTCAATTTGGCGGTCTTCGCCTAAGGGATCATAACTGGCTTTCAGATTGTTGCCAAATAAACGGGCAATGCCCTGCCAGAAAATGGCAGCGACGCCTCCCTTTAAATCATGGATCAGGTCATAGGATACTTTTTGTGTTTCGCGGTCAATTAGTTTAATCAATACCCGACCATCGTTTACCGACATATTCCTTAATGTGGGACCGTATTTCTTCATCAGCTCTTCTTCCGCTCTGCGAACATACACACGCCGATCTTTACCCCGGGCATCAGGTGAAACCTCCGCTTCATATTTTTTCAGCAATACTGCGGCCTCCCGGGCATAGGGCAATACCTTTTTTACCCTCATCACCATTCTCCAAAATTGCTGATCATCGTTTCTACGGTTAAATTTGCTAAGTCCATATATGTTGACAGTCTGCAAATCAACGTGTGGCAGAGTGTCATTATCTATCACTATTGTGTGTAGAAGCTGTGATACTGGAGTAATTTGCGCCTGTGCAACAAAGGAAAACGAAATGCATATCAGAAAGAAAATGAATAGTCGTTTCATAATTAAATTATTCCCTGCAAATATAGCCATATGTTATAAAACTGAAACGTTTGAAATTAGTTTACGGTATCCTTCTGTTCAATGTTTGTATCTTTGATGATATAAAAGAAAATTTATGCAGTCAAATCAAAGGATTAAAATAGATGTTTGTTCCGAGTTTGGTCAGCTGGAAGGAGTAATCGTTCATACCCCCGGCCAGGAAGTAGAGGAAATGACTCCTGAAAATGCCGAAAGAGCGCTCTATAGCGATATTCTGAATCTGTCGGTTGCCAGTAGCGAGTATTCAGTATTTAAACGGGTCTTAAATAAAGTCACCCCAACCTTTGAAGTCAGGGACCTGCTTACGGATATTTTAAAGATTGACGAAGTAAAATCTTTCCTGTTGAAAGAAATCTGTGTCAACGAAGGTGCCATGGATATATTCCCGGTCCTGATGGAACAGAATGCTGTTGAGCTTTCCAGACAACTCATACAGGGTGTTTTTCTTGAACGGAATAACCTGACCCGTTTCCTGAGCCAGGAACGCTTCAGCCTTCGTCCGCTGCATAACTTCCTATTTACCCGCGATGCTTCCATGGCTGTTGGAAATGAAGTGCTTATTGGCAAAATGGCCAGTAAAGTCCGCGATCGGGAGGCAGTGATCATGAATGCCATTTTTAACAATCATCCTTTGCTCGAAACAACAACGGTAAATCCAAACACTCCTGAGAACATTCGGAATTTCCCCGGCATCTCCATTGAAGGTGGCGACTTCCAGGTGGGTAGGGATGACGTTCTGGTTATTGGCACAGGAATTCGTACAAGCACTCAAGGTATTGACTTTATACTCGAAAATATCAAATTAAAAAAGGAAGGTTTGCATCATATTCTGATCCAGGAACTGCCAGATACTCCCGAATCATTCATTCATCTCGATATGGTCTTTACCTTCCTTGATGTGGATGCCTGCATGGTTTATGAACCCCTGATCATGGGTACAAACCGTTTTCATACCATCCATATCCGTGTGGAAAACGGGAAAGTTATCGATATCAAAGAGTGTAAAAATCTGCCTAAGGCATTGAAAAGCCTTGGAATTGATATGATTCCCGTAAAGTGTGGGGGCGGTATTGACCGATGGACCCAGGAGCGTGAACAATGGCACAGTGGGGCTAATTTCCTTGCATTTGCTCCTGGTAAAGTCATCGGCTATGAACGCAATGTTCACACCATTGAGGAACTGAGCAGAAATAATTTCCAGATTATACAGTCTAAAGATTTACTGGACGGTCTTTGCGAGATACCCGATGGGAAATGTGTAATAACAATTCCCGGATCTGAGCTTGCGCGGGGTGGTGGTGGTGCCCGCTGCATGTCAATGCCTATCCGAAGAAAAAGTGTGAACTGGTAGAAATATCTTATGCGTAAATTAAAAAACAATGAACTCGACCGCTTATCGGTTGACGAATATAAAGAAATAGAAAAGACCCACCTTACAGTAGTCCTCGACAATATCAGGAGTTGCAACAACATCGGCTCTGTGTTTCGGACCTCCGACGCTTTACTGATTGAAAAGGTTATCCTGTGTGGCATTACAGCTACTCCTCCCAACAAGGACATACATAAGACAGCACTGGATGCGGAGAAATCAGTCCCATGGGAATACTTTGACGAAACTGAGGCGGCAGTCACAAAGCTTAAGGAAGAAGGCTATAAAGTATTTGCCGTAGAACAGGTTGTGAACAGCATCATGCTTCCCGACTTTACTCCTGGAAGAGACCAGAAACTTGCGCTTGTATTTGGAAACGAAGTGAAAGGTGTCCAGCAGTCGGTGGTTGATCTATGTGATGGAGCCATCGAAATTCCACAATACGGAACCAAACATTCGTTCAATATTTCAGTAAGTGCCGGGATCGTATTGTGGGACCTGGTTTATAAGATTAGAAATTCTTGATCGCTGCAAGCCTGGTCATCAACGAGTCTCTATGGACAGCAAATTCTTTCATGTCCTTTTCAGAAATCGACTTTGCTATTGGGGCTTTCATCTTCAATGGATCGATTGGTGTCCCATTCAGAAAAACCCTGAAATCCAGGTGTGGTCCGGATGCAAGTCCGGTCATGCCTACATAACCGATTAAATCTGATTGCCTCACCCTGACACCCTTAGCAATTCCGGCTGCAAACTTACTCAGGTGCATATAGCTGGTTACATAGGAGGAATTATTATGCTTTATTTTAAGGTAGTTCCCTCCTCCCGTTGGTTGATAACCTTTGTCAATAATTACGCCGTCTCCGATTGCGAGTACCGGTGTGCCGGTAGGGGCAGCATAATCAACACCATAATGGGGCCGATATATTTTAAGTACAGGATGAAACCTGCTCATCGAAAATACCGAACTGATGCGGCTAAACTTCAAAGGCGCTTTCAGAAAGGCTGTTTTTAGGCTTTTCCCAAGATTATTAAAGTAGCTTTCTTCATTGTCCTGAGTATAACGAAACGCGTAAAAATCCTCGCCGGCATGCACAAACTGAGTAGCGAAAATGCGTCCTATCCCGATCGATTTTCCAAAGACAAAATTCTCTTCGTAAATTACCTTAAACTTGTCGCCCTTCTTGAGTCCGTAAAAGTCAATGCTCCAGGCATAAATATCAGACAGTTTCATGGCAAAATTCGGGTCCAGTGCCTGCTCTTTCATGGTGTTCCATAGCGATGAGGTGATTTCCCCACTGGCCGTTTTAATCTGGGTAATGATGGGCTTTTTATCCCGGTGTATCTGCAGGCTATCCCTTAAGTTGTATACCACATAATCAACCGGACTGATTTCATAGATGAAATATTCAATTTTGGCAGCATCCTTTTTATTCATGAAGAAATAAAAGTTATTGTTGACCTTCATCTTCCGTACATCAAATGTAAGCACTGATTTCTTTGAAATCTCATCAACTCTGGTCATCGATACTCCTTTGCTGACAAGGATGTCCGAAAGATTCTGACCCGACCTGACCTGCCCCGGAACGACGGTAAACGAATCGACCGGAAGGTTAAATAGTAATACCGGTTCAGGGACTTTTACTTCGCCCTGTTTGACCAGTTCACGCTCAATGCGGATGGTGTCGTAATGATCGTATATGAAATAGGCAACTTGTAACAGGAAGATAAATATAACTAGTCCAATTAAGGTATTTGAGAGGCGTCTGTACCTTTGATAAAGGCTTTTAATGTTCATATTGTTTTTCATTTTGCGGAATTAACCATCCGAATCGTTCACACAGTAATTCAGGCGGTGATGATTTAATTCTATATATAAATACAACCAGGGAAATACTTATTAATTGTAGGTAAGTCATTCCCTGACGATAATTTTTGTTCTTTTCAAATGTAATAAAAATAGCAGGGATTCATAACATGCCCTTTTATCAAAGGGTAGAATCCGATCCCCCGGATTAATTAATCCCCGGTGTAATTGACTGGTATTTTAACCCTTAGCCTTACAATTAAAATCACTTAAAAATTGTTAAAGATCTTAACCCAAACTGATCAGCCTTTTATTTTGTCGAAGCCCTGACCGTAAACACCCATCACACTGGCCATGGATATAAATGCATCCGGGTCAATTTCCTTCACCTTTCTGAAAATTATGCTGGTCTCCTTCTTCCGGACAATCGTCAATAAGACCTTTACATTTTCCTGTGTATACCAGCCTTTTCCGTCCAAAACGGTTACTCCGCGCAAGGTTTCATTGTTGATGAAATCTGCAATTTCTTCGTATTTGGGTGAGAAGATAAATATTTGTGCCGATGCATTCGATCCGCTTAAATAGGCATCAAGGGTATACGAAACGACAGCCATCGAAACAAATCCGTAGACCATCTTATCGATTGAATGCAGCAGAAAAAAGGATGAGCCGATAATGATGACATCACAATACATGATGATCCGGCCCGGGCTGATGTTGTGGTACTTATTGATTATCATGGCAATAATATCGGTTCCCCCGGTGCTTCCACCCCTCGAAAAGACCAGACCTATACCGACGCCCCCTAACATCCCCCCCAACACTGCTGAAAGAAAATTGTCTTTGATGATTGCTTCAGGAAATAAACTTTGTGGAATTGAAAATAAAAGCGAAAGAACAATCATGCTGAAGATTGTCTTTATGCCGAAGCTTGCCCCAAGAATTTTCATGGCAATGGCTACCAATACCACGTTGATCAGAAAGAATGTCAATCCAATTGGGATCTTGGTACTATAAAATATAACAGCGGATAAGCCGCTGATTCCGCCCCCGGTAATCCGGGCCGGCACTAAAAATAATATCCACGACAATGCATAAAGGCTTAAGCCAATGAGCATGATTGAATAGTCCAGGACGATAGTCCGGACTTTGTGCTTTCGGGTATGAACCATTTCCTGAAGATTTAATGTCATACAAAATACGGATTAATAATTGAGCTGCAAAAAAACCTCCTTCCCAGTCCGTAATTTATGCGATAAATCACCTGATGGCAGACTTAATGATAATATTACATTGCATAATTGATCCTTTTCATTGAAATCAGCTTCGCTTGTGAATGTTACTGATCATTGATTTTTCTACTTTTGTGTTATGATTGCATTTCCAAACGCCAAAATAAATATTGGTCTTCATATCACCGAAAAGCGGCCCGATGGTTTTCACAATCTTGAGACCGTCTTCTTTCCGGTGGGCTGGAGCGATATGCTCGAATTTGTGGAGTCCGAAGAAATCCATTTCACCACCAGCGGTATCGACATTGCGGGTGATCCCGAATCCAACCTGGTCATGAAAGCCTACCATCTCCTGAAAAAGGACTTTGAATTGCCAGCGCTAAGGATTCATTTGCACAAACAGATTCCCCATGGAGCCGGCCTTGGCGGTGGTTCGTCCGACGGGGCATTCATGCTTCAAATGCTGAATAAAACGTTCAATCTGAAACTTTCCGAAGAACAATTACTCAGTTATGCTGCCGTTTTAGGGAGCGATTGTCCGTTTTTTATACTGAACAAACCGGTTTATGCCACCGGAAGAGGCGAAATTATGACCCCGGTTGAGGTCCGGCTTAATGATATGTTCATATTACTCATTAAACCACCCGTCGAGGTTTCAACCGCCAAAGCTTTTAGGTTGGTGACTCCAGATAAATCCGAATTTCCTCTGCCCGCCTTGCTCCGTCTTCCGGCTCAGGAGTGGAAAGGAAAAGTGATTAATCAGTTTGAACGTTCTGTCTTTCAGCAGTATCCTGAGATTTCAGAAATCAGAAAGAGGCTGTATGACCTGGGCGCTGTCTATGCTTCGATGTCGGGCAGCGGTTCATGTGTTTTTGGTCTGTTTGAAGAGTCTCCGGTCAACTATATAAGCGTGTTTCCCACACCATTCTTAACATTCAGTCAGAAAATCTAAATCCGTTAAGGTTTTATTAAGATAAGTTTATCTTTTATTTAACTGTTTGACGTGTATCTTTTTTCACTTTTCTGTGTCTTAATAGTGAAAACAAAAGATACTGAAACAGCCGGTTGTTATTTCCGGATCACAAACAATTAAAAGATGAATACAATGAAAACAAAAATTAGTACACTTACCCTACTTTCTGCTCTTGGAATTATTGGTTTAATAAATATCAATGCAATTGCAGACAACAGTAAAACAGTCAACACTGAAACAGCTACCGTGGGAAATGAAATGTTAGCCTCTGAAGTACAACTACACGAAATGACCCTTGTCTACTCTCCTGAAGCCTTTACCGCCAGGGATATTGATGCGGAAATCGAAAAGCATGTGACCAAAGAATCCCTTCCGAAGGAAAATGTCGAAGTTGAGGCAAATTTGCCTGATTCAGTAAAAACGATTACGGCTTCCGAAAGTGACGCGCAAATCTCAAAATATGCAAAGAAGATGGTTGCTTTAGCAAAATCACGAGACAAGAAATAAACTATGAAATTATTTCTACTTCTCAGGGAAGAATCCCATCAGGGAATTCCGGATCTTATAAATTACCACGCTACATATTTCCCTTAAAAAGAGCTGTTCCAATCGGGAGCAGCTCTTTTTTTTATTTGCCTGTCCGGCCTAGGACGTTCCCGGCAGACAATTCCCTTTCCTGTTTAAGATCCTTGCCTTTGTTATTCCTGAACTTAAACCGTAACCTCTTTTTTCTTGTTGAATTTTGATTTCTTGATCGATTCCTTCCTCGAAAGCAGCATCGGAATGGCTACCCCTGTGCCGAGTGAGATAAGGATAAACATCGCTTTGGCTCCATTATTAACAGTGCTAATGAGCGATTGCAGGTAATCGTCGGTATTCTCAATGCTTGTGAGGGCAATGAGCCCAAGCATCATCTTATAGGCAAACATGCCCGGAACCATTGGTATTACTGAAGGGATCGAAAAAACAAGCGGAGGGCTGTTTCTCATGTGCGCCATCTGAATGCTGATTATTCCAATCGCTGTTGCCCCCAGAAAGGAAGCAAATATGATTCCGATGTCAAAATTCATAACCGTAAATTTAATCAATCCTCCAACGGCGCCCAACATGCCAATGGATAAGATTGCCCGACGAGGAACGTTAAACAGGACAGCGAATCCCATGGCAGCGATGCCAGCCCAAAAACTCTTTGTAATTATCTCGAGGAATATCATCTTAGAAATTTAAAATCATTTTTACTGACAGCAGGCCCATTGCAATCGAAAAGGCAATCATCAATCCGTTCATGGCGCGAACCATCCCGTTTTGAATGTTCCCGTCCATCAGGTCGGTTACCGAGTTGATCAGGGGTATTCCCGGTACCAGGAACAATACCGAAGTCGCCAGGGCCTTGTCGGGTTCAGTTCCGATTTTCAGGTATTCGGCCGTTCCGGCGATCAATGATGCGGCAAATGCAGCGAAGAAGATGCAAAGGTATGGGTTGAATTTGGCTTTGGTGGCTTCCTGCCTCACAAATAATCCTGCGACTGTTGCCACAAATGCCACGGTCATTTCAATATACCCGCCGCCAAATATCCGGCAGAATCCTGCACCGGCCAGTCCCACCATGCCTAATACAACCAGCCGGGGGTAATGCGGAAGCGCTTTCAGGCGCTGAACTTCCTCCGAAATTTGGGCAATCGTCCAGTCCTGCTCCATCACGTTCCAGCTCAAATGACTGATCCCGCTGACGATCCTGAAATTCGCCCCATGTGGCGAAATACGCTTCAACCGACTGAAGAAATGCTGCTGATCTTTTTCTATGATCGTAAGCATCAGTGCACGCTGGGTGATCAGCAGTTCGATGCCATACCCCAACCCCCGTGCTATCCGTTCCATGGTGATCCGTGTTCGGTTTGTACTTGCTCCCGAACTCATGAGCAGAGCCCCAATCTCCAGCAGAATGGTACCAACTGATTGGGCGTTTTCATTTAAAGTCTTCATTGATAATGTTGCTGATGTTTTTTCAAAGAGAACACAAAATTAGAGGTTTATTGATTTCAGAATGAATAATTACTGCTTATACACCCATATTGAATGAAATGTTTACATTAAACCTGAAATTCGCTGCACAAATGCATCAATTTTAAGCAGAAGTTCGTTAAATGACTGAAGTCTTGAGTGGATAACCCTCCTCATCCTTTCATTGGGCAACATTTTAAACCTATTGGGCATAAACTTGTTGTTCAATTTCAAAATAGTATTGATGCATTATAAAGAAGAAAATAAACCATTGACTTTTCAATTAATTGAAGTTACGGTTACCGGGAACGTGGAAATATCCCCCGATGTTTACCTGATCTCCTGGAAGCGAATGCATGATTTCCAACCCGGGCAGGTCGTTAAAATCACGGATAATCCTGAATTAACTCCCCGCATATACAGTATTTGCAGCGGCAATAAGGAGGATGAAATCAGGGTGCTGTTTAACGTGAAGCAAGGAGGCCTCTTGACCCCCCGTCTTGCCGGTATGATTCCGGGCATGAAAATATTCGTATCCGAACCTTACGGAAGTTTTAAAGACGCAAAACAACCCTCATATTGGATTGCCGGAGGAACCGGTATCGCACCTTTTTATAGTATGTTTCGCTCCGGATATTCTGAAAATAAAACATTGATTCATGGCGTCAGTTATCTCAGTCATTTCTATTTTGAAGATGAACTCGAAGAAGCGATGGGCGAACGATACATCCGCTGCTGTTCCCGCGAACAATCGTGCAATGTGTTTCCCGGACGAATTACCAGATACCTCGAAGAAATAAATGATCTTCCGGCTGATATTAACTATTATCTTTGCGGCAAGGCTCTGATGGTTGTCGAGGTACGCGATCTGCTTATTTCAAAAGGCGTTCCGTTCGAAAATATCCTTGCTGAAATATACTTTTAAAAATGAAAGATTCTTTATTCGGGAAAACACTCCCTGAACTCACGGCCCTGGCCATTGACAATGGTCTGCCTAAGTTTGCCGGCAAGCAAATGGCCGAATGGCTGTATCAGAAAGACATTACTTCGATCGAAGAAATGACCAACCTTTCGAAGAAAGCCCGTGAACAGCTAAGCAGCAAATACGAGTTTGGCCTGATCCAATCTACTAAAGTGCAGGAAAGTGTTGACGGGACCAAAAAATACCTCTTCCCGACGGCTAAAGGCAAATTTATTGAAACCGCCATGATTCCCGATGAGGACCGGAAAACCGTTTGCGTATCCTCACAGGTGGGATGCAAAATGGGTTGTTTATTTTGTATGACCGGCAAACAAGGGTTTCAGGGACAATTAACTGCCGGCGAAATCGTGAACCAGATTCGTAATATTCCTGAGTGGCACGAGGTAACCAACATCGTTTACATGGGGATGGGCGAACCGTTCGACAACCTGGAAGAAGTCCTGAAAAGCCTCGAAATACTGACTTCGGAATGGGGCTTTGCCATGAGCCCGCGACGCATCACGGTTTCGACCATTGGCATCGTACCTGGAATGGTGACCTTCCTCAATCAATCGGAAGCACACCTGGCGGTGAGCATGCACACCCCGTTCGACGACGAGCGCCAGCGCCTCATGCCCGTGCAGGTGGCCTATCCGCTTTCAGAAGTCATTCATGAAATCAAAAGCTGGGATTTTGGCCGTCAACGCCGGGTATCATTCGAATACATCGTATTTAAAGGACTGAATGATACTCCCCGGCATGTGCGTGAACTGGCCCAGATACTGAATGGCATCAAATGCCGCATCAACCTGATCCGCTTTCATCCCATTCCCGGCACCCCACTTGAGGGAACCGACGAAAACACACTTCAGAAATTCAAGGATCAGCTCAACGATAAAGGTATCTTAACCACCATTCGTGCCAGCCGTGGTCTGGACATCTATGCCGCCTGCGGCCTGTTATCAACAAAAGAATTATTGGGCTAAGATCATTTCAAGACTACATTGTATTGTTCATGGCAGCAACTACTCAGGATATTCGTTTTTTTCTGTGAGATTCCTCCCATTTTATCCTGAGCCGGACTGGGTTCGGGTAGGGTTTGGGAGGGGAACGAAAGGGTATTCCTTCGCTATATCTGTACTATGATTGATCTATAACTATACTAAAATCGAAATCTTAGTACAATTGCAAATCAATCATAGATCAATTTATCCGAACCAAACACGAAGCAATCCCTACCAGGATATAGTCCGTGTACCTCGAAAGCAGGTCGGGTGTTTTTCCTGAAGAAGATCTGAATGTCGTTGGAATTGGTGTCCTGAGCCAAAGGATTCAGAGAAGAGTACTTTGTACTAGAAGATTACGATCAGTAGCAGGATGAAGAGCATCAGCATAAATAAGATAAACTGATTTCGGACGAACAGACCAAGGAGCAGAAGGATTTCGATTTCCTCGGTATTGGCAGTAAAGACTTCAATAGTGCCTTTTTCTTTTGATAGAAATTCATGACTCTGGTAAGTTATCAGCTCATCACCGTTGAATTTCCAGGACCAGCGCGACTGCCAGAAGTTCTTTATCTCCAGTTCAAATCGTTTTCCATTGATGATGATGTCGCTTTTGGGATTGAACAGATTGATCATGATGGACCCTAACAGGGCATCGGTATTGGCATCATAAATTTCAAGCTTGGAAAGGAAGAATTCACGATTCAGGAAAAAACGCCGTCCATTGATCAATGCATGTGCTTTGGCACCAATCAGTCTTTCCCATACAATCGAGCCAATTCGCTCTGATCCATGCGTAATTTCCAGCTGATTTTTAAAAATACCTTTCGTCCAGACATATCTTTCCATAGCAATTCCTCCTTGAAAGTATCTGCAAGTTACGAAAAAAAACGCTTCGCTCAACTTCTTCAGGAGAAGGGCCTATGAAAAATAAGTTCAGCCTGTGAAACGAGGTGAAGTCAGAACGTGAATGTCAGGCAAATTTGTGCTTTGAAACAATCCATTTGATTTATACATAGCCTAAAATAACAAAGAGCTGGAATGAATTCCGGCTCTTTGCTGAACGAAAAAAATAAAAGCTATTGGAAAAAAAACACTATTTCTTGTCCTTCTTAGCTTTCTTTTCTAATCTTTTTTCCTTTAAAGTTTTAGTAGGTTCCTTTTTCTCGGCTTTTTTAGCATCTACTCCTTTTGACATAGCTGTAAATTTTAAAAGTTAATATTCTAGTATTAAACACATCTGACAGAACAAACGTTCAAAATCCTTAAACATGTTGCATTAGATCAAATTTATGATTTTTTATAATAACCAACATCATTTATGGAACAATGTTTAAGGTTTTTTGAAAGGGGGATCTTTACTCGACCAGATATTTGAGGCTGCCCGTTCGGGTAAACAAAATATAGTGGAAGGATGTGCCGCTTCGGCTACATCAAATGAAACGGAAATAAAGCTGGTGAATATTGACAAGACAAGTCTGCAGGAACTGTTGATCGCTTAGTGAAGATTTCCTGAATAATAGAAGGATGCACGAACGCATGTCCCGGATGAGACTTGAGAGGCGAAAGTAAGGTTTAAAATATGGTTTAATAGAATCAGCTTTCCTTTTTTCACGACATTGCCATTAAATCCTATTGGCATCAGCAAATCGTATTTTCTTCAAGTTTAAATGCATGAATCAGATTACTATTTAGTAATTGAATAGAAGTTTTATCCATATAGCCTAAAAGTCCAATAACCAACTCCTTGTCTATTGTAGCCAATTTATTTAACCGTATCAGGGAGACTTTTTTGAGCCCATTCAATTCAGATGGCTGTAAAAGAACATCAAACTCTGTAGCCCATTTTACCTGAGTGGTTATAAAAGCAACTGTTACATCTTCATCTGTTTCAATCAATATGACAGCAGGTCTGTTTTTTGCTCCCGACAAATCAGAAAATGGAAAAGGAATAAGAACTATATCACCCTTGTTCATTTATACTGTTCTTTTAAATCATTTACGGAATACAAATCTTCCTCATCGTTCAAGTAACTAAATGCTGATGATTGTGAATTTAATTCCTGAATTCCTTGAAGTAGTATATTATCATCAATTTTCATCAAAAGGAATTCAGCAAAATCATGTATTTCCCTGATTTTTGTGTCGGGCAACTGCTTAATTTTAAGCAGAGTGGTTTCAATTAAATCATTTCGGTTCATGATCTTACTTTTTAAAGTAATAACACAAAATTACGAATTCAGTTTTAGAATAGTCCCTTCTTTGCTCATTTATTTTTCAACTTACACTTAATGGATACATTAACAGATTCCTTATTATCAATGAAAGGCCATTAATTAACCATCTGGTTAAATTTAGTGGTTAAAACATTTGGTAGATTCAAATACAGATTATACTTTTGACCACATGATTTAACCACTTAGTTAAACCATAAAGAAAAATGGAAACAAAGAAAGACAGTACCGAAGATAAAATCCTTGAAGCAGCAAAAAATGTGTTTGTTAGCAAAGGTATGGAAGGTGCACGAATGCAGGAAATAGCAGATGAAGCAGGAATAAACAAAGCCTTACTGCATTACTATTTCAGGACAAAAGAGCGATTGTTTGAAGCCATATTTGCTGAAATCATCAAATTTGCTTTCCCAAAAATAACGCGGATCGTTCAATCAGACATTTCAATTGTTGCCAAAATTGAGCAGGTCATAGATGCGTATATCGATTTACTGATCAAACATCCGTTCATTCCCGGCTTTGTGCTTAAGGAACTGAATCGTGACCCTTCGGGATTATTTAAGTTGGTAGTCAAGTTTGGATTAAACCCACAGGTTATTTTCGATGAGATACAGTTGGCCATGGACCGCGGAGAAATCATACAAATGCCTCCCAGGCATCTGGCAGCCAACATCATTTCGATGTGCATTTTCCCATTTGCCGCAAGACCAATAATCAGTTTTATATTGTTTAAAGACGACCAGAAAGCACTCAATGCTTTTTATGGTGAAAGAGCCGACATCATTAAGCAATTTGTAATCAATGCAGTTGTAATCAAAAAATAATAAGTCAGACGAATGAAAACACTTAAACTTCTGTTCCTTGTTCTGCTTTTCCCTGTTCATCTGCTGATGGCCCAGGATGGTGTGACTCTGGAACAATGCCAGGACTGGGCACGCGAAAACCACCCGGCTCTGAAACAATTGGATTTGTACCAACAGATTCTGGATCTCAAAAACGAGAACAATGCCACCAGCCTTCTGCCTCAGGTAAATCTGAACGGCCAGGCAACTTACCAATCTGCAGTAACAAAAATCGCTCTTTCACTACCCGGCATGAAGATCCCGACTGTAGACAAGGATCAGTATAAGTTCTATCTTGATTTTAAACAAACGATCTGGGATGGTGGGCTGAGTAAAGCAAGGGAGCTGATCAACAAGGCTGAAAATGCAGGCAATCTTCAACAGACTGAGGTTGAACTGTATCAAGTGAAAGAGAAAGTAAATCAATTCTTCTTTACCTCTTTCCTGATCCAGGAAAACCTGAAAATTCTGGATAAGAAGACCGAAACATTGGCCGCACGAAAGAAGATCATTGAATCGGCAGTAAATAACGGAATGGCATTGTCTTCAGAATTGGATCAATTACTGGCTGAGCTGATCAATACACAACAAGTGAATATTGAATTGAACAGCAATAAGGAAACTGTCCTCTATGGCTTATCCATACTTACAGGAAAGACAGCCGATCAGATGAGGAACCTGGTCTTGCCGGCAGAATCGTTTGTCTCTGACAAACCGATGATGCGTCCCGAGATAGAGCTATTCAGCAAACAAAATGAATTGTTAACTGCGAATTCAGAGATTCTACAGAAGCAACGTCATCCTAAACTATTCGGATTCGGACAAGCCGGATACGGCAAACCGGGATTGAATATGCTGAGCAATACCTTTGACTCCTATTACCTGGTTGGAGTGGGATTTAGCTGGAATGTACTGGATTGGAAAACGACCCAAAGGCAAAAACAAATGATCAAACTGCAGCAGGATATTGTTCAGACCAAACAGAAATCATTTGTACAGGGTATTGATCTTGCTACTGATCAACAAAACAAGCAAATTAGTCAACTATCCGATCTAATGAAAAGTGATCAGGAATTGATACAAATCAGGGAACGCATTACCAAATCCTCTGAATCAAAGCTTGCAAACGGATCAATCACCATGGCCGATTATCTTCAGGATCTGAATGGTGAAACCACTGCCAGGCTGATGCTTGAAACCCGTAAAGTACAGTTGAAGGAAGCCATCATCAAGTTGGCCAATATCAGGGGAAACAAATAAGTCAAGAAGGAAAAAGGAAAAGGGAAAAAGGAAAGAGTTGAATAGTCGGGTCTTTGCTGAAAGGAAATAAGTGAAATTTACATATCAAAATATATCAAAATGAACAAATTACAAATCATAGCTCTTTCGCTGCTCATACTGGCAGCCTGCAAAAACGGTGAGAAGAAATCGGATGCCTATGGAAATTTTGAGGTTGTTGAAACCATTGTATCATCAGAAACGGCTGGCAAACTGATTTCGATGGAGGTAAAACAGGGAGATCTGCTCGAAGCAGGCAAACTGATTGCCCTGATCGATACCACCGAACTTGTGCTGAAAAAACTGCAAACCAAGGCACAACTTATTGCCAGCGAAACAAAAAGACAAAATGTGTCCGCACAAATCAATGTGTTAAAAGAACAAAAGAAGAACGCACTGATTACACAGCAACGCATCACCAAAATGTTCGCTGATAAAGCCGCAACACAACAACAAATGGACGACATAAATGGTCAAATCAATGTAATCGACAAACAAATTGCAGCAACAAATACCCAGTTTCAACTGATAGCCAGCGAAATGGATGTCATTCAACGTCAACAGGATCTGTTGACCGAACAATTGATGGAATGCCGGATCAATAGTCCGATTAAAGGGACGGTTCTGGAAACTTACCTTGAAACAGGAGAACTGGCTACTCCGGGTAAACCGGTATTGAAAATGGCGGACCTGAGCAATCTTGAACTGAAGGTATATGTTTCGGGAACCCAGCTTGCGAATGTAAAGCTTGGCAATGAGGTTAAAGTTTTGATTGACTCTGACAACAGTGAAATGCAGAATCTTTCTGGTAAGATCATCTGGATTTCATCTGAATCGGAATTCACGCCAAAGATTATTCAAACCAAGGAAGAACGGGTGAAACTGATGTACGGAGTAAAGATTCTTGTCCCTAATGATGGTCGCCTTAAAATCGGGATGCCGGGGGAAGTCGTGTTTTAAAAGTGATTTGTTGCAATGAGAAGTAAACATCAGTCATTCATAGTCTTTAGTTTCACGTCATTAATTGTCATTTGCTTTGGATTACAAAGAATGACGATAAAGGACATAATGACAAACTTGGAACTTGGAACTTTTAACTTGAAACTATTTATTCATGATCAGTATTCAACATATCAGCAAATCATATAAGGATGTTCAGGCTGTGCGTGACATATCTTTCGAAGTACAGAAAGGAGAACTGTTTGGCCTGATCGGTCCTGATGGAGCAGGGAAAACCACCTTGATGCGTATCCTGATGACCTTACTTATACAGGACGAAGGCAAAGCCACCATGAACGGTTTCGATGTAATAAAAGATTATAAGAAAATCAGAAATATTGTCGGATATATGCCTGGGAGGTTTTCATTGTACCAGGACCTGACTGTAGAAGAGAATCTGAATTTCTTTGCCACAGTCTTTAAAACTACTGTCAGCGAAAACTATGACCTGATCCGTGATATCTATATTCAGATCGAACCGTTTAAAAACCGTTTGGCAGGAAAGCTTTCAGGAGGAATGAAGCAAAAACTCGCTCTGTCGTGCGCACTTATTCATAAACCTGAAATTCTTGTTTTAGATGAACCAACTACCGGAGTGGATGCAGTATCCCGTAAGGAATTTTGGGAAATGCTAAAAAAACTTCAGGAGAAAGGAATTACAATTCTGGTGTCGACTCCATATATGGACGAAGCCACACTATGCAACCGTGTGGCCTTGATGCAGAAAGGGAAAGTGCTGAATATTGATACTCCGCGAAAGCTGGTTGAAAATTATTCCCGTAAGTTATATGCCATTAAATCAAAAGAAATGCACCGTCTGATTCTGGATTTGCGCTCTTACGATAAGACCGATACGGCTTATGCCTTTGGGGAATATTTGCATGTAACGGGGAAAAATGACGAAGTGGAAGCCAGTGAATTTGAAAACTTCCTGCTGAAAAAGAATCATACCAAATTGCAGGTTTTCGATAATGAACCAGGCATTGAAGACGTATTTATGGATTTGATGCAGGAATAGTGAACACTTAAAATATGAATGAAAAAGTAATTGAAGTACACAATCTGGTCAAGAAATTCGGATCATTCGTTGCAAACGATCACCTGAATTTTGATGTCTATAAGGGTGAGATATTCGGATTTCTGGGTGCCAATGGTGCCGGGAAAACTACTGCCATGAAGATTCTCTGTGGACTGTCTGCCCCCACCTCAGGAGACGTTAAGGTGGCAGGGTTTGATATTTATAAGGAAACTGAAAAAGTAAAGCGAAACATCGGTTACATGAGTCAGAAGTTTTCATTGTATGAAGACCTGACCATTGCTGAAAACATACGGTTTTTCTCCGGCATTTACGGTATTTCACCCAAAGACCGAAAGGCAAAACAGGAAATATTGCTTAAAAACCTGGATATTGAATCTGCAAAAGATTCTTTGGTTGGCTCTCTTCCATTGGGATGGAAGCAGAAACTGGCCTTTTCGGTGGCTATTTTTCATGATCCGAAGATTGTATTTCTGGACGAACCAACCGGCGGAGTTGATCCTATAACCCGTCGCAAATTCTGGGACTTGATTTACGAAGCATCCGACCGAGGAATTACAGTATTCGTAACCACACATTATATGGACGAAGCCGAATATTGCAACCGTGTTTCGATCATGAGTGAAGGTCGGATTGAAGCACTCGATACAACGGAGAATCTGAAGAAGCAATATGCTGCAAAGAATATGGACGAGGTATTTTTGAAGATAGCACGAAACACGGAATGAAAATCAGTGTTTAGTAACAGTTCTCAGTCATTAACTTTAAACTCTTCGATGAAACAATTTATAGGCTTTCTCAGGAAAGAATTTTTACATATTTTTCGCGATCCACGAACAATGATCATTATTTTTGGGATTCCTGTCGTGCAGTTGATGTTATTCGGGAAAGTAATCAGTACCGACATTCAGAATGCAAAAATAGCTATTCTCGATCAGTCGCATGACAATATTACGAGGAAGATTACCTCGAAACTGCTTTCGTCAGGCTATTTTGTTTTGGGTGAGGAATTGCTTCCCGGTGAGGATGTAGAATCTGTCTTCAGGCAAGGAAAGGTGAAAATGGTTGTCACCTTCGGACCTGAATTTGAGTACAATCTGGAACGGGATGGAAAGGCTGATGTTCAACTGCTGGCTGATGCCTCTGATCCCAACACCGCAAGAATTCTGACAAATTATGCTTCGGGAATTATCAGTGACTATGTAAAAAAAGAAAAACTACAGAATATTCAGTTGCCCGACCAAATAAATGTTGAAGTAAGAATGCTTTATAACGAAGGCCTGAAAAGCGTGTATATGTTTGTGCCGGGTATTATGGCCATGATCCTGATGTTGATTTCATCCATGATGACATCAATCTCAATCAGCAAGGAAAAGGAGCTTGGAACCATGGAGGTTCTTCTCGCTTCGCCACTTAAACCCATTCAGATTGTTTTGGGTAAAGTAACACCTTATTTGCTGTTGTCATTTATCAATGCGCTGACCATTATCCTGCTGGGGGTATTTGTTTTTGGTGTGCCAATTAAAGGTAGTTTCTTCCTGTTGATGGGTGAGTCGTTTCTGTTTATTCTGATGGCACTCAGTCTGGGGATACTAATTTCAACTGTTGCCCCAAACCAGATGGTAGCCATGTTTATTTCCTTACTAGGACTGATGCTGCCAACCATTTTGTTATCGGGATTCATATTCCCCATTCAGAATATGCCGCTTCCGTTGCGTATCGTCAGTAATATCCTTCCACCCCGGTGGTTCATTGTAATTATCAGGAATATCATGCTGAAAGGCACAGGAATCATGTACATCTGGAAAGAAACTATGGTACTGATCTTTATGTCCTTTACGTTTATAGCATTGAGCATTAAAAACTTTAAAATCAGATTAGAGTAATTTACGAATAGACAATTGACTATTTACCATTTAAATACAGCGATAAATTGGGAAAATAGTAAATGGTAAATGCCCAAATAGTAAATAAAAAAGATGAAAACACTATTTTACGTCCTGCAAAAAGAGTTTATACAAGTTAAGCGAAACAAGGTCATGTTAAGGATGATCATCATGATTCCCATCATGCAAATGCTGGTTTTGGTTTTTGCAGCAACCTACGATTTGAAGAATGTCAATGTTTTTCTGGTCGATCAGGACCTGTCATCCACCTCACGTAAACTGGCTTCCAAAATAGATGCTTCTCCGTTTTTTACGATTAACAACACCTCATTTAATCCTGAAGACGGCGAAAACGAGATATTGAACAACAGGGATGACATGGTTTTAGTTATACCCAAAGGTTTTGAACGCAACCTTATGCGTGAAGACAAAGCCAGCCTGCAACTTTTGGTTAATGCCATCGATGGACAGTCTGCACAGATTGGCTATTCCTATGCCGCCTCTGTAATAGGAGGTTTCAACAAAAACATCATTGCCGATTGGAAAGGTCTGCCTGAGTTTAAGCCACCCTATCAAATAAATACAGTTTCGCGATTTTGGTACAACTCCGAACTCGAATACAAATGGTACATGGCTCCCGGCGTTCTGGCCCTTCTGGTAACACTAATCGGATTAAATCTATCCAGTACAAGTTTAGTAAAGGAAAAAGAAGATGGAACCATTGAACAGCTGAATGTGACTCCAATCCGTAAGATCCAGTTTCTTGCCGGGAAACTGATTCCATTTATCGTGATAGCGCTTTTTGATTTATCTTTTGGTTTGTTCCTTGCCCGAATGGTTTTCAATCTGCCTATTGTTGGCAATCTGGGATTGGTTTTCGGATTTGGAGTGCTTTACCTGATTGGTATCCTGGGACTGGGTTTGTTTATTTCTACTGTTGCCGACACACAGCAGCAAGTGATGTTTGTGACCTTCTTCTTCATGATGATTTTCATCCTGATGAGTGGAATTTTCACACCGGTTGAAAGCATGCCTCAGTGGGCTCAAACCATCGACCAGATTAATCCGGTGTACCATTTCATGCGGGTTTTGCGCATGGTAGTATTGAAAGGATCGCATTTTGGAGACCTGATCCACGAATTTGTAGCCCTTTGCATCCTGGGAGTTACCTTCCTGACACTGGCATTGAAGAGATATCGGAAAACCGCATAAAGTTAAGTCAAGGGAAAATAGATGCTATTAATTTATTTCTAAACCTTCCTTCTTAACTATTTCAATAATAGGGGAAGAATCGTCAGATTGAAATCGTTTCCTACCAATTGCAATTGGCTCGATACGTAAATCGATTCTGAATTTTGGGGACCAAGGTTTTGATAAAATTGTATCATCATCCGTATCAAAAGTATCAGAAACCAGCATCACATCAATATCACTATTTTCGTTAGCCTGATTACGGGCATAACTACCAAATAAATATGCTTTAAAGATAATAATTCCACCATTATTCAGGTTTGCAACATATTGGCGAACAATATTTATAACATCTTTTTGAAGCATTGATACAAATCTTTAGTGAGGTAAAGATACTCATTAATTTTTTTCTGAGAAGGAACTTTAGGGTAATAGTCAGGATATCGTCCTTCCAACTGATATTTCATTAATATTTGCATAATCACAGAATGTGGTTCCTCAATTTTAATTTCAGCAAGATTGGCAAGATAAAACAAATCATGAACTCTGGGTGGAATATCTTTAATATGCCTAACAATCAGAGCCTTAATTATTTTCTCAATACACAAATGGCAAAAAAACATTCCCTCAACATGCTTACCTGATGTAATAAGAATTGAAGCAGTATCAATATCGCTTTCTGCAGTTTTTTGCCAATAATCTATTTGCTTGTCAATGTTTATCATTACTTCAGAGGTAAAACATTTCGCTAAATTTAGTTATTTCATCTTTCATTTCAAATCTAAAGCTAACCGGATTTCGCAATTGCCCCGAATTAAAAATTGCATATCCAGTTTAAACTGGTATAATGAATAACTGGCTTCGCTTACTGCATCAATTATTCCGTTTTCGTTATTAATTGGGGATGAGTTTTTGTTTTTATACTTTTGCCACAACAATTTTCGCCAACCATGACAAAACTAGATATTACGGGTGTTTTCATATTAATGACATTCTTTTGGGGAAATTCCCTTACTGCACAAAATATAAAAAATAGTGATGCAGGTATTCCAAAACTGGTTTTGGTGCTATCAATCGATCAGATGCGCACCGACTATATTTCCCGTTACTGGAATAAATTTCAGGCTGGAGGATTTAAACGATTAGTTAACGAAGGTGCGGTTTGCAGCGATGCACAGCTCGACCTGCACGTTCAGAAAATATCAACCGGCACTGCAACACTGTTTACAGGCGTTTACCCGGCCACGAATGGCATAATCAGTGACAGTTGGTACGACCGACTGAAGAAAAAAGAAATCAACTGCATTGCGGATGATTATTATATCACCGTAGGAAGCGATTCCAAAGAGGGCGAAAGATCGGCGACCAAATTACTGTCTCCAACGATCGGCGACCTCATCAAAATCAACACCCGGAATAAATCAAAAGTGTTCAGTGTTGCACTAAATGATGTTAGCGCTGTACTTTCAGCTGGACATGCCGCTAATGGTGCTTACTGGTTTGATACTCAAAATGGTAATATGATTTCAAGCTCATATTATGTTAGTACTTTCCCTGAATGGGTGCGGCAGTTCAATGAAATTGGTTATGCAAAAACCTACTCCGAGCGCGACTGGACGACCTTGCTGCCCATTAAAAGCTATGAGGAAAGTGAGGCTGATGATTACATTCTTGAAAAAGGCTATTACAACAAGTGGAATACATTTCCTTATAACCTGAGAAAAATAAAGGAAAATGCAGGAAGCTATAAATTTCTGAAAACTACACCCTATGGGAACACCATCATCAAGGATTTTGCCATGCAACTCATCAAGTCTGAAAGTCTTGGTGCGGACGAATTTCCTGATTTTCTGACCCTCACATTTTCTTCAATGGATTATGAAAATAACTCATTTGGCCCTGCCTCGGTTGAAATGGAGGATACGTATTTGCGTATGGATCAGGATATTGCTACCATACTTGATTTCACGGATAAGATCCTGGGAAGAGAAAACACTCTGGTTGTACTGACATCGACCTGTTCTTCCAACTATCCGGTTGATTACATGAAGGAAGAATTTCATATGCCAGTTGGAACTTTTTCACCCGAGAGTGCGATTGCCCTTTTGAAATCTTATCTGAACATTACATACGGACAAGGCGACTGGCTTGAGTTCATTGGCGATCAGCAGCTCTATTTTGACCGCGATTTGCTCGAAAAGAGAAATGTATCGCTGGAGGCTATACAAACCAAAACAGCCAATTTTATTAATCAATTCGAAGGAATAAAAATTGCACTGCCGTCCACTTCATTCGAGCAGGGGGATTATGCCAAAGGGCAACTGGCCGTAATTGCAAACTCCTACAACTTCAAGCGTTCGGGCGATGTGTTATACCAACTCGAGGATGGATGGCAACCAGTGTATAAATATCAGCGAACCATATACAACGACAATTCAAATATCCCGTTTATCATGATGGGCAATTTGGTGAAGCATACACAAATCCGAAGCAAAATAACAGGCGAAGACATGGTTCCGACTATCCTTGAAATCTTACATATCCCGATCCCTGATCATTGTTCGGGAAGCATTCTGGAAGAAGTTTTGAAGTAAAGAAATAACCAATGTTAAAAACTGTTATCTTTAACCGAAAATTTCTTCACAATGGGCAATGACTGGAAAGAACGGCTGGGAACAGTATATTCAACTAACCCTGATTTTCAATTCGAATCCAATACTGAATCAGAGGCAGCTACGTTGCCCGCACAACAGCAGAATCTGCGCATACAGCTTGACCGTAAGCAACGAAAAGGGAAGAATGTCACCCTGATTTCAGGATTTGTGGGAAAAGATGACGATTTGAAGGAATTAGCCAAATTACTAAAGACTAAATGTGGTGTTGGAGGATCAGCTAAAGAAGGAGAAATACTGATTCAGGGTGATTTTTGCAACAAGGTCATCGATATTCTGAAGAGCGGGAATTACAAGGTCAAGCGTTCCGGAGGATAACAATACAGCCGGGTTATAGAATCGGGAGAAAGTGGAGGATGAGAATCAAATAGAATGAGAACCAAATATTGACACTCTATAAAAACCTTTTCGCGTATGCTCAAACATTACAAAACGATTGGAATGATAGGGGGAATCGCCCCGGCTTCAACAGTTGATTATTACAATAGAATAATTTCCCGGTTTCAGGAAAGAACCGGTCAGCGTGAATATCCATCCATCCTGATCAACAGTATCAACATGACTCATATGGTGGATCTGATTTCAAATGATCAGTTGGATGAATTGGTTGACTACCTGTCTGAAGAGATTTATGTCCTGGAGAAAGCGGGAGCCAAAGTAATCTTTATGGCTTCAAATACTCCCCACCTTGTTTTCGAATCTCTTGTCAAACGCATAAAGACAAAGATGGTTAGCATTGTAGATGCTACAATTTCTTATGCTCAAGCAAAAGGCTTTGTACGGCTCGGCCTGTTTGGAACCATCTCAACCATGGAAGGTGATTTTTTTCAGGACGGATTTGAAGCTGCCGGAATGGAAATCATTACCCCTATGCCTGATGAGCGAAAATACATTCATAAAATCTATATGGAAGAATTGGCCAGAGGACGTTATCTTCCCGAGACAAAGAGTCACCTCTTGTCGATTGCCAAACGAATGTATAATGAAGGCCAGATCGATAGTTTAATTCTTGGAGGAACTGAATTGCCCCTTATCCTGAAAGCCAGCGATATGGAAGACATTGAAATGCTGAATACCACCAAGATTCACGTCGAACGAATCCTGGATGCTATATTGGGCTGATTGACCCTGCTCATTTAGTATCATCAGTTCAGTTGAAAAACTGAAAAATCTGATTTAAAGCCATTCATGATAAAAATAAAAGGTGTTGCCTACCTGACCGTCCTTCTTCTGCTCACCGCTTCTTGCGGGAATCTATCAAAAATCAGTAAGGTAGGCCTTCCTGAGGCCGATGATTATAAGCTTTTTGCGAGCCGGAAGATAGAAACAGGACCTGAAACCTTTCATTTCTTTAAGGCTGACCATGACTTGAAGCTGGGTGAAACCATAGAGGTTGACAGCCGGAAAATGGATGCTGGCGATCAGAAACTTGATTTATTCCTGAAAGATCACAAAACATTGTCGTTCCTGATTATCCGCAACGACACCATTATCCATGAGTATTTTGATGAGTCAAAAAAGGACTCCAGTATTGTAACTTCTTTTTCGGTGGCCAAGGCCTTCATCTCAGCCCTAATTGGAATAGCCATTTCGGAAGGGAAAATTCCGGGAACCGGTACCAGCATAACCCGGTTCTTTCCTGAACTAACCGATCAGGGTTTCGATCAGGTCACTATCGATCACCTGCTCGACCATACTTCGGGCATCCATTACAGGGAAAGTAAGAATCATGTGGGCGGAAACCTTGAATTTTACTGGGGAACCGAACTTTCAAAGGATATCTTCAATATTCATCCCGTCTTCCCTCCCGGAGAGCATTTCGAATACAGCAACATCAATACCCAGCTCCTGGCGATGATCCTGCAAAGGGCTACCGGTATGAACATTTCAGAATACCTGCAGGAAAAAATATGGAAACCCATTGGCATGGAATATCCCGCTTCGTGGAGTTTAAGCAGCAAGGAAAACTATGGCATCGAAAAAGCCTTTTGTTGCCTGAATGCACGCACGGTTGACTTCGCTAAATTTGGCCGTTTATATTTGAATCACGGGAATTGGAACGGGAAACAAATCATTCCTGAATCGTGGATTAATCAAAGCCTGCAATCGTCCAAAGCCAACGGGCAAAGACTTACCTACCATTATAACTGGGGTATTGGCCCTAAAAAATACGGAAGCTTCTATGCAATTGGTCTATATGGCCAGTTCATCTACATGTATCCCGAAAAAAATGTAATTATTGTTCGTTTTGGAAAAGCAAGTCTGGCCTATAATCCGCCCTTTTTATACCACACTTTGCTTCAAATTTGCGACCAGCTTTAAAAAGAGTCATTCTGAAGTTTATTGATCAGCCCCTCACAGGCATCTTCCAGGATATCCAGAACCAGTTCAAAGCCGCCAGCTCCTCCGTAATAAGGATCTGGTACTGAATCATATTTCATGTTCTGACAGAAGTCGGTCATCAAAAATATGTTCTTGCGGTCATTTTCATTTCTGGCCATAGCTTTCAAGTCACGGATATTCTGACGATCCATCCCGATGATGTAATCAAAACGGTCGAAATCCCGCTCCGGATCGACAGGCCTTGAAATGCTGGTCAGTCGATAGCCTCGCTTTTGTGCAAACTGTTTCATTCGATAGTCCGCCTGATCACCGGAATGGTATGCTGCCGTTCCCGCCGAATCGCATTGCAACTCACCCTCAAGCCCATTTTTCACAATCAAGGCATTGAATATGGCCTCTGCACTGGGACTCCTGCAAATATTACCAAGACAAACAAAAAGTACCTGTTCCATTTTAGAAGGACAAAAGTATAAGATAATTTCCTACTGGCAAGACAATACAATTCTCTAACAGGGGAATCGTTTCTGACCTTTAAGAACTTATTCTCATTCTCTTTAACAACCATTCAGAGCAGCATTATGTCTTTACCCATTTCCCAATTCTATAAATAACTGCTCCATTATGTGTTTTTCTCCCACGAAGTTACTATCTTTATACTTCAAATGAGCTTATGCCAAAGTCTGGCGAAATGATTCAGGAATGAACCCTTTGGCTCAGGACACCAATTCTCTCTCCATTCAGAAGTTTTTCAGAAAAGCCATGAACCTGCTTTCGAGCTACACGGAATGTATCCGGGTAGGGATTGCGTCGTATTTGCTTCGGATAAATTGATCTATGATTGATTTGCAACTGTACTAAGATTTCGATTTTAGTATAGTTATAGATCAATAATAGTACAGATATAGCGAAGGAATACCCTTTCGTTCCCCTCCCTAACCCTACCCGAACCCGGTCCGGTTCAGGATGAATGCTCACGAATCTCACAGGAATTAACAGGAATTCCAAAGTGTTGGCCTTTTTTTGACAATTAAGCCTCTGATCAGGACACAAATCATGGGCCCTAAAGCATTAATGCTATCGAATAATCAGTTACAGAACCGTATATTCGTCTGATTTAGTAGGCATGTTCTATCAGAACTTCAAAAAACAAATAATTTACGGACGAAAAAGTTTAAATATTAAATTAAATTTGCACAACAATAAATAGGACTTTGTAATATCATTGTCAACAAATCTATTTCAACAAGGAGATCAGTATGAAACGAGATAAAATTATTATAGGAATTACACAGGGCGACATCAACGGAATTGGATACGAAGTAATTATCAAAACCCTGATGGAACCTCGTATTCTCGAGATGTGTACACCCATTGTTTACGGTTCGCCGAAAGTGGCTGCCTACCATAAAAAGGCACTGAACATCGAGTCATTCAATTTTAATCACATCCGTACAGCCAGTGAGGCCGATTCACGGAAAGCCAATATTATCAATTGTATCGACGATAATATCAGGGTTGAATTGGGTAAATCGAGCGAAATGGCAGGCGAAGCCTCATATATGGCCCTGGAAAAGGCTGTTGAGGATCTGAAGAGCGGCGAAATTGATGCCCTGATTACAGCCCCGATCAATAAAGATAATATTCAGTCGGATAAGTTTAATTTTCCCGGACATACCGAGTTCCTGGCCGACCAGTTTAATACACGGGATTTCGTGATGCTTATGGTCAGCGAATCGATGAAGGTAGGAGTTGTTGTGGGTCATACGCCGCTTTCGGAGGTCTCTTCGAAAATAACCAAGGGCGCCATCCTGAATAAGTTACGTATCATCAATCAATCACTAGAAAAGGACTTCTTCATCAAACGTCCGAGAATAGCAGTGCTTGGCTTAAATCCCCATGCCGGTGACAATGGTCTATTGGGCAGGGAAGAAATTGATGTCATTATACCAGCCATTCAAAGGGCTAAAGATGAGGGAATTATTGCGATTGGTCCTTATTCAGCCGATGGGTTTTTCGGTTCAGGAGACTATTCTAAATTTGACGCCATTCTGGCCATGTATCACGATCAGGGACTTATCCCTTTTAAGATGGCTTCCTTTGAACGCGGGGTCAATTATACGGCAGGACTGCCAATCATCCGTACTTCACCGGCACACGGTACAGCTTACGATCTGGCAGGAGAGGATAAAGCATCGCCTGATTCATTCCGTGAAGCTTTGTATTTGGCCATTGACATTCATAAGAACAGGGCCCTGTATAAGGAAATTACAAAAAATCCGTTAAAGAAATACGAGATCAACCAGGGACAAGTCGATGAGTCGGTTGATTTTGAGGCGATAGATGAAACGGTTTAATACAATTCGAATGTATGTTTGAATATATCAAGGGTTCTATTGCAGCACTGAAGCCATCTCATATCATTCTGGAGGCTAATTCTGTTGGCTATTTTATACACATTTCGCTCAATACGTATACCCAGTTAAGTGGAAGGGAAAGTGTAAAACTATTTATCCACCAGGTTATACGAGAGGATGCCCACCTGCTTTATGGGTTTTCGACTGAAACCGAGCGTGAATTGTTTCGGATGCTCATTTCGGTGAATGGAATTGGTTCGAATACTGCCATTATGATGTTTTCATCCCTTTCGCCAGAGGAAATCCGTAATGCGATTTTAAACGAAAATGTTAATCTTCTGAAAAGTGTTAAGGGGATTGGAATAAAAACAGCTCAACGGGTTATTATTGATTTAAAGGATAAAGTTGTTAAGTCGCCAATTGGTGAACAAATAGTGAATACAACGGACAATACATTGCGAAATGAAGCGTTATCTGCTTTAGTTATGCTGGGATTTATGAAGAAGCCGGCCGAAAAAGAATTGGATAAAATTTTGGCAGCCCAACCAAATCTTTCAGTAGAAAATGTGATCAAACTAGCGCTAAAAAGCCTTTAATCAGAAAAAGCTTGTGGAATTGAAAAAGTACGGCAGAAACATACTTCTATTTCTCATTGTATCAATTGTTTATGCTCTTGTTGGAAATCCTTCCGAATCAAGAACTACGCTCAGGAATTACAATGCCATGACCATTTTGCCGTCTCCTCGGGATACAGTTAAGATTGATACCACCGTCGTATTGCCTTATAAGTTTAAAGATGAACCGGCATTTGCCTATCCCAATAAAAAGGACAGCGCCAAACTGTTTCTTAAAAAGCCAGCCAACATCAAGACCACTATTGAGTATGACCCGGTTACAGGGGAATATGATTTTGTGGAGAAGGTTGGGGATATGGACATCAGGCTTCCCAAAACAATGACCAAAAATGAGTTTCAGAAATATGATTTTGAGCAATCGCTTCAGAATTACTGGCGAAGTCAAACCAGGATTAAAGGACTCGAAGCCAAAGGTGGACTGATTCCCCGTCTGACAGTTGGTGGTGAGACCTTCAACAAAATATTCGGAAGCAATACTATCGATATTCGTCCTCAGGGTTATGTTGAAGTTAGTTTTGGTTACCAGATGAATGCCACGGAAAACCCTTCGATTCCTGAACGCATGCGTAAAGTTCCCACCTTCGATTTTAACCAGAAAATCCAGATGAATGTGATGGGGAAAATTGGTACCCGAATGGAAATGCGCGTCAATTACAATACGGAGGCCACATTCGACTATGAAAATAAGATGAACCTGGGCTATACGGGTGATGAAGATCAGATTATCAAAAAGATTGAAGCCGGTAACGTTTCCCTTCCGCTTAACGGATCGCTCATAACCGGAGGCTCGAACCTTTTCGGGGTGAAAGCCGAAATGCAGTTTGGCAAACTTAACGTGACCACCATTTTTTCGCAGAACAAAGGCGAAACCAAGGTGATAAATTCAGAAGGTGGAGCCCAGAAGAAGACCTTTGAGATTTCTGCTTCACAATACGATGCAAACCGACACTTCTTCCTTGCGCAATATTTCAGGGACCATTACGATGAAGCGCTTAAGAATCTGCCCATTATTACTTCAGCCATCGCGATTAACAAAATTGAAGTATGGGTAACCAACAAAACCAGTAACTATATCCAGGCCCGCAATGTCCTGGCATTTATGGACCTGGCTGAGCATTCTCCTAATATTTCGAACCAATGGGGCGAATTTCAGGAAACATCAGGATTAAGCAAACCGGAAACCATATTTCCATTTAATGGTGCAAACGGATTATACAATTCTATAATCACCAAGTACAAGGGGATCAGGCAATCTGACAATATCAACAATACATTGTCACCTCTTAATACTGCGAATTTTATAGGGGGCAAGGATTATGAGAAAATTGAACAGGCCCGTTTGTTAAGCGAGACAGAGTATACCATAAATCTAAATCTGGGATACATCTCCTTGAAATCGGCCTTAAATGCGGATGAAGTACTTGCCGTAGCATACAATTATACTGCGAACGGTAAAACATACCAGGTAGGGGAATTTTCGAGCAGCGGTGTAAATACAGTTCCTGCCCCTCAAACCCTTGTATTGAAATTATTGAAGGGAACCAACCTTTCACCAAAAGTAAACACATGGAAACTGATGATGAAAAATATATACGATTTAAATGCGTATCAGTTATCCAAGGATCAATTTGTACTTGATATTCTCTATCAGGATGATCAGAAAGGGACAAAAGTTAATTTTTTATCGGAAGGGCGTTTGAATGGTCAAATTTTACTGAAGGTATTGAACCTGGATAACCTGAATTCTCAACTGGACAATATTCCTGACGGAGTTTTCGATTATATAGAAGGGATTACAATAAATTCATCCACAGGGAAAGTCATCTTTCCTGTTATTGAACCATTCGGAAAGTACCTGGGCGATGCAATAGGAGTGGTTAATGGTGATTCAACACTGTACAAAAAATATGTTTATTCAACGCTATATAATAATACCCGAACGGTTGCCGAACAGGATGCCGAACATAACAAATTCAAACTGAAAGGTTCTTATAAAGGGTCATCAAGTTCAGAGATTTCAGTTAATTCACAAAACCTGGCGAAGGGTTCTGTTAAGGTTACATCCGGGGGCCGGGTACTGACTGAAAATGTTGATTACACTGTTGATTATACTTCAGGGATCGTAAAAGTTATTAATACGGGATTGCTCGAATCGGGAACTCCAATCTCGGTATCTACCGAAAGTCAGGACTTGTTTAGTATGCAGCGAAAAACCATGCTCGGGGCCCTTGCCAATTATGCTTTCAATAAAAAATTTAATATTGGGGCAACGGTTTTGCACATGCAGGAAAGTCCATTGACTCAGAAGGTTAATTATGGCGATGACCCTATATCCAATACCATGCTTGGACTTGATGCATCTTTCGCTACCGAGTCTAGATTAATAACCAAACTGCTTGATAAACTGCCGTTTTATTCAACGAAACAAGTATCTTCAATATCCTTTGACGGAGAAGTTGCCCAATTGCTTCCGGGCCATTCCGGTGTAATAGGAAAAACCGGCATAGCCTACATCGACGATTTTGAGGCTACCAAAACATCCATCGATTTGAAAGACCGATCATCCTGGGTTTTGGCCAGTACTCCTCAGCTACAGAATATGTTTCCCGAATCAGGACTTACCAATGACCTTGCTTATGGATATAACCGTGCCAAGCTGGCCTGGTATATCATTGATCCGCTATTTCTGAGAAACAGTTCAACGACTCCTGATTATATCAAAAATGATAAAAACATGCAGTCGAACAATCTGGTTCGCGAGGTTTTTCAAAGTGAAATCTTTCCTGACAAGCAAACTGCGGTTGGTTTGCCTACGAATATTCCGGTGTTCGATGTTGCTTTCTATCCCCAGGAAAGAGGACCTTATAATTTTGATACTCAATCTTCGGCGTATTCAAAGGGATTAGATACCGATGGAACCCTGAAGGATCCGGCATCACGGTGGGGTGGCATCATGCGCCAGATTCAGACCAGCGATTTTGAGGCTGCCAACATCGAGAACATTGAATTCTGGATGATGGACCCTTTCATCAACGATTCCCTTCAGGTCAACAATGGCGGTGATTTGTATTTTAACCTTGGTGATGTTTCTGAAGATATTTTGAAAGATTCACGCAAAGCATTTGAAAACGGGTTGCCTACCGGACCTCAAGTTGCCAATGTGGATACTACCGTTTGGGGCAGGGTTTCCAAACTTCAGATGCTGGTCAAGGAATTTGACAACAATGTTCAAAGCAGGATATTCCAGGATGTTGGTCTTGACGGATTAAATGATGCCGAAGAAGCGTCCTTTCATCAAAGTTACCTTAATGCCCTAAAAAACATCCTGAGTCCTGATGCGCTTGTCAAATATACCAAAGACCCTTCAGGAGATGATTTCCATTATTACCGGGGAACTGATTACGATCAGCAAAAATTGGATATCCTACAGCGTTATAAAGATTTTAACGGCACAGAAGGAAACTCCAGAACGGCAGAAATGTCGCCTGAGCCTTATCCAACCTCAGCCTCCACCCAACCCGATATGGAGGATATCAACGGCGATAATACCCTTAATGAATACGAGCGCTATTACCAGTATAAAATCAGCCTGCGTCGCGGAGATATGGTTATTGGGAAAAATGATATTGCTGATATTAAAACTGCAACTGTCAAGTTAAAAAACAATTCCACCTCTAAAGTGAACTGGTATCAGTTTAAGATCCCGGTAAGGACTCCGGATGCTGCATTTGGTTCGATTTCCGACTTCAAATCAATCCGGTTCATGAGAATGTTCATGAAAGGATTCACACAGCCCACAGTTCTGCGTTTTGCAACGCTTGACCTGGTTCGCTCAGACTGGCGCAAATACACCCAGGATGTGGATGGGGGAATAGGTATAAATTCACCCAATACCGAATACGATGTTTCGGCAGTAAACATTGAAGAAAATGCCAGCCGTAAGCCTGTAAATTATGTACTTCCACCGGGAATCGAAAGGGTAATCGACCCTGCCAATCCACAGCTTCTGCAATTAAACGAGCAGTCGTTGTCGATGCGAACCATCAACCTGGAAGAAGGAGATGCCAAAGCAGTATATAAAAACCTCACGATGGATTTCCGTAATTACAAGCGCATACAGATGGATGTTCATGCTGAGGCTATTGCAGGTTATCCGATTAAGGATAAGGATTTGTCTTTATTTATCCGGGTGGGTTCTGATTATTACTACAACTATTACGAATACGAAGTTCCACTTTCGCTAACACCTTATGGTTCCAATTACAATAGCACTAACCCTGCTGACCGTTTAGCAGTCTGGCCGGATGCAAACAAGATCGACCTTTTACTTTCCGGCTTTACGGATGCGAAACTGAGTCGGGATGATGCGATGCGACAAGCCAATTCGACCACAACAATGGCTACTGTCTTCACTGTTCCCGATGGAGCCCGGCTGATAAAAGTCAAGGGAAATCCAAATCTGGGTGACGTAGAGGTGATGATGATTGGCATCCGTAATAATAAGAAAGCGGGTAATCAGGGGGCCAAGTCGGCGGAAGTATGGGTCAATGAGCTCCGGTTATCTGATTTTAATGAGACAGGAGGTTGGGCTGCAACGGGAAGGCTTAATGCCCGGCTGGCTGATCTGGGTTCAGTTATTGTTGCCGGACGAACCATAAGCAATGGTTTTGGCAGCATTGATTCAAAAGTAAACGACCGTTCAAAAAATGCTCTTGTTCAGATTGATGTTTCTGCCAATCTTGAACTGGGTAAATTTTTCCCTGATAAAGCAAAAGTTAAGTTACCATTGTATGTTGGATATTCACAAAGCACGAGTAACCCGGAATATAATCCACTCAATCCTGATATAAAAATGACAGATGCGCTCAGCCGGGCAGGGAGTGCGGCAATGAGGGATTCTATTAAAAGAATGGGACAGGATGTGAGTATCCGAAAAAGCATTAACCTGACCAATGTTAAGATTGACCGGATGAGTAAGTCGGGCAAGCCTAAAATTTATGATCCGACCAACTTCTCGTTTACATATTCGTTCAATGAGCTGATGCAAAGAAATATAAATACTGCGGAAAATCTGGATAAGACTTACCGCGGATTGTTCAGCTATAACTTTAGCGGCCGGCCTGAGGCTTTTGAACCATTCAAGAATTCAAAAATTCTGAATAAAAAAGCATTAAGGCTCATCAAGGATTTCAACATTTTCCCATTGCCATCGCAATTCTCATTCACGGCCGATATCATGAGGCATTACAATGAAACACAGCTTAGAAACGTTGCAAATCCCAATATGATCATCCCGATGACTTTTAATAAGGATTTCATACTGAACCGTATTCTTAATATACGATACAATCTGACGCGCAGTCTTACAGTGGACTTTTCTAATCAGAATACTTCACGCATTGATGAACTTCCGGGTCGTTATAACCCCAATGTTGATAATTATACTGCGATGAAAGATACCATTTGGAAACATCTGAAGGAATTGGGTCGTCCGACATTGTACCATCATACCATTAATGCGAACTATATGGTACCGATCAACAAGCTTCCATTACTTGACTGGACATCACTATCGGCCCGCTATCAGGGTATGTATGACTGGCAGGTAGGTCCGATCAACAATACGGTAAAACTTGGTAATGTGATCGAAAACTCACGTCAGATTCAATTAAACGGTCAGCTAAACCTGGTGACCTTGTATGACAAGGTTGGCTACTTAAAGGTTCTCAACCAGAAATACGGAACCAGCAGCAAGCAGTTGCAACGAAATAATAAACCAAAACCCGGACAGGCAAACGGACAAAATACACCCTCAAAGCCTGTTACTCCCGGTAAAGACAAAGATAAAGATAAATCTGCTCCCAAGATCAAAGAGGTGGAATATACAATCGAAAATGTCAGGTTGAAGGCCAATACTCCAAAGTCAATCTTCCACAAACTGAAAACACAGAATGTAGAAGTGACTGCGGTAGCCAAAGATGGCTCTAAAGTGGACGGGCAGGTTGCAATAATCAATGAAAACCGTATAAGCTTTACTCCTACAAAGAATGCTTTCGGCGTTAAGTTTGTTGTTAAAGGTAAAATTCAGGAAAATGGTGATCTTGGGAAAAAACTGATTGAATATGGTGTCCGTGCCCTTATGGGTGTGCGCAGTGTTTCGATCGGTTATTCAATCAGCGATGGAACTGTGTTGCCCGGATTTATACCGCAGCCTAAAGTTTTAGGAAATGAAAATTACAAACCCGTTGGTGATCTTCCATCTACTTCAGCTCCGGGAATACCCTTTCTGCTTGGATGGCAGGATAAAGGCTTTGGCGTTAAAGCTGGTAACAAGGGTTGGATTTCACAGGACTCTGCGCTCCATTCGCCTTACGTAATGTCACGAACAGAGACCTGGAATTTACGTGCCGATGTTCAGCCTTTTCCTGATCTCCGGATTGACGTTAATGCCAATTGGACGAAATCTGAACGCACTACTGCGTATCTCAAATATGACTTGCCCACTGGCGGTTATATTGAGCAAAACAAATCGGTAACAGGTAATTTTACCATGTCGATCAATACCATGAGAACGGCTTTCAGCAAAATGGGGGGTGCAAACGTTCCGGCTTCTCGGGCATTCCAGAATATGAAAGATTACCGTATAATTATTGCCAATCGCTTTGCAGCCCAACGGATAGCCAATGCTCAGGCAGGGTATAATCCAACAGATAAGGATCCGGTAACAGGATTTCCTGTAGGTTTTAGTCCAAGTTCGCCGGATGTTATGGTTCCTGCATTTATTGCAGCATATACCGGACAAAGCCCTGATAAGGTTTCATTAAGCCCGTTTCCTTCCTTAAAATACATGCGACCTAACTGGAGAATCACTTATGAAGGAGTTGTTGCCCAATCTGAATTCTTGAAACGGTACTTTAAAACATTAAGCTTTAGTCACTCCTACCGGTCGAGTTACAATGTCGGTTCATTTGGGTCGAATCTTGATTACAATACAAAGCTCTATGGGGATGATTTTAGTTATATACGAAATACCTTAGGTGATTTTATCGGACCAAACAGTATTAATTCGGTGAGTATCTCCGAACAATTTAGTCCGCTGATTGGATTGGATATGACCTGGATTAATGATTTTGAGACTCGTGTCGAGATTAAGTCTACCCGTAATCTGGAACTCAATTTTTCCAATAGCCAGCTTACTGAGGTATTGAGCAATGAAATGGTTTTCGGAGTAGGCTATCGGTTTACACATATGGACGTGATTGTGAAGACCAAGAAATCTCAAAAGGCCTATTCGAACGATTTAAATGTACGCGCCGACCTGTCGTTCACTAAAAATAAAACCATCCTTCGGCAACTTACGGAGAGTTCCGATCAGTTAACTGCCGGGCAAAATGCCATAACACTTAAGACCACGGCGGATTATATGCTGAGCGATCGCTTCCAGTTAAGGCTTTTTTATGACCGGATTGTTAACAAACCATTAGTTGGATCGTTTAATACATCCAATACAAACTTTGGCGTGAGCTTCCGGTTTACTTTGGCACAATAGAATCTGAAGTCTGAAGGTTAAAATGTTTTAATTACTGTTGTTTAATAATCAGTAACTTATGTGCTGATATTACCCTTCTGTGATTTAATAATAATACCTACTTTCATAAATAATAAACTTTATCACCCGAACACTTGTTATTGTGTTATTAATTTTATTTTTTTACACCAGATTTACAAACATGATTCAAAATACAAATACAATATGGCTTCCGTGGTGGGGTCTTTCTGCAAATAACAGGAAGTAAGAGCCATATTGGTATTTTTTAACCATATCAGGCCTGCTTGTCTTCGGAATAGCAGGTTTTTAATTTTAAGAAAGATGATGAATTCGATGAATAATATTTGGTGGTGGCACAGAAACTTTTCGCAATACCGTGGAAGGAAGTAGCTATCATTGTTCAAAAGGAACGAAAAAGCGGCTTATCGGAACACGGTAAGCCGCTTTTTTTTGGAGCTTTTTCTCGTTGACAACAACAATTACAACAATAATAACATTAACAACAGTTACTCTAACAATAATTTAAACAACAGAAACAATAAAAACATCATATCTCATGAAACAAATTAATGTTCAAGTAAGCGTAAAAAAGATCCTTGCCGATACCATGACTCCGGTGAGTGTTTACCTGAAGTTCAGGAATTTATTTCCAAATTCAATTTTGCTGGAAAGTTCCGACTACCATGGTCACGAAAATGCCTATTCGTTTATCTGCATCAAGCCGATGGCTTGTTTTACCGCCGATGACGGGATGATCACTATCGAATACAATGGACGTGGAAAGGAAAAGAAAACGATTTCTCCGGAGTGTACGGTTGATCAGCAACTCGATGCATTCTTCAAGTCGTTTGTTCTATCCGGAGAAACAGAGAACCTTCCGGCTAATGGTTTATTCGGTTATATAAGCTATGATGCAGTGAAGTATTTCGAGAAAATTGAAATTACAGCTGAAGCAAAAGAGGCATACCGGATTCCGGAAGTGAAATACTGTTTTTACAAGTATATTGTGGCCATCGATCATCACAAGGACATGATTTACCTGATCGAAAACCTCATGGATGGTGAGGTCAAAGAAATTGGCCAGATCGAATCATTGCTGCGCAACCTGACCTTCTCTCCGACACAATTTGACACTGTTGGGGGTGAAGTTTCAAACATTACCAACGAAGAATACAAATATATGGTAAGCAAAGGCAAGGAACATTGTTTCAGGGGCGATGTTTTTCAGATTGTACTCTCGCGCCAGTTTTCTCAAAAGTTTAAAGGAGATGAATTCAATGTATACCGGGCCTTGCGTTCGGTAAATCCTTCCCCCTATTTGTTTTACTTCGATTACGGAACATACCGTATATTCGGATCAAGTCCTGAAGCCGAGTTGAGAATTAAAAAGGATAGGGCAATTATTAACCCCATTGCCGGAACTTTTAAACGCTCCGGAAACGATGATGAAGACCGTCGTTCTGCTGAGCGTTTATGTGCCGATCCCAAGGAGAATGCAGAACATGTAATGTTGGTCGACCTTGCCCGCAATGATTTGAGCCGCAATGCCAGTGATGTAACCGTTGACAGTTACCGGCAGGTGCAGTATTTTTCCCACGTTATTCACCTGGTATCGGAGGTTTCAGGCAAATTGCCTGAGAATACAAACATGATTACCGTTCTGGGGGATTCATTTCCGGCAGGCACATTGTCAGGAGCCCCAAAGCATCGTGCCATGCAATTGATTGATACCTATGAAAACCAACGGCGAAGTTATTACGGCGGCTGTATTGGTTACCTGGGATTTGACCAGACACTGAACCATGCCATCATGATCCGGTCATTCCTGAGTAAGGGAAGGACCCTTTTCTACCAGGCCGGTGCTGGGATTGTTGCCGACTCTCAGGAAGAAAACGAACTTCAGGAGGTCAATAACAAACTGGCCGCTCTGAAAAAAGCTCTGGAAATTGCAAAAGAGATTAATTAACCCGCAATAACCAATCAACAATGTTACGAGTTGCGGGTTACGTGAAACCTTGGAACCCGCAACCCATAACCCGTAACATGAAACTTATAATCCGGAATTTGAAACTTGAAAATATATAATCATGAAAATAGTAGTCATAGATAATTACGATTCGTTCACCTACAACCTGGTACATGCCATCAAAAAGCTTTCAGGCTTACCTGTTGATGTATACCGCAACGATGAAATCGCCCTTGAAGATCTTGATCAGTATGATAAAATCGTATTGTCACCCGGTCCGGGAATTCCTGTAGAAGCAGGCTTATTGCTTGACATTATCCGCAGGTATTCACCTACCAAAAGCATTCTTGGGGTATGTCTTGGGCACCAGGCCATTGGTGAGGCTTTTGGGGGTACGTTAACAAATATGAACCGCGTCTTGCACGGTATATCAACTCCGGTTACAAAAGCCGAAACTGCTACCATACTGTTTGATGGCCTCCCCGGGACTTTTCAGGCGGGTCGTTACCATTCATGGATTGTTAATTCTGAGGGTCTGCCAGATTGTTTACAAGTAACCAGTTACGATGACAAAGGAATGATCATGTCGATGAAACATACTACATTTGACGTGGAAGGGGTACAGTTTCACCCCGAATCGGTGCTTACCCCCCTTGGCGGGCAAATCATTGAGAACTGGCTGAAGAAGAGTTGAGTGGCAACATTTATTAAACTTCAGTCATTTATGGTCATATGTTTCACGTCATTTATTGTCATTTACTTCGTGTTCCGTTTCAATTAATGACAACCAATGACTTAATGACAATCAATGACAACCTATTAAATTGATATTTGAAATTTAGAAATAATGAAAGATACTTTAAATTACTTATTCGAAGGCAACAGCCTGAGCAAAACCGAAGCTCATCAGATGCTTGTCGGAATAGCAGAAGGGAAGTATTCAGATGCCGAAATTGCGGCATTTCTGACTGTTTTTAGGATGCGCAGGATTCAAGCTGATGAATTGACAGGTTTTAGGCAGGCATTGCTTGATTTATGCGTTGCAATTGACCTTTCGGAATATAATACAATTGACGTTGTAGGAACCGGTGGCGATGGAAAAAATACATTTAATATTTCCACACTCAGTTCTTTTGTACTGGCAGGGGCGGGCATCAAAGTGACCAAACACGGTAACTATGGATTATCATCCATCAGCGGATCATCCAATATGTTTGAATACTTTGGTTATCAGTTCAGCAACAATAGTGACAAATTGCATCGAGAAGTGGAGGAAGCAGGTATTTGTTTCCTCCATGCACCACTGTTTCATCCGGCCATGAAAAGTGTTGGTTCTGTCAGGAAAGCCCTGAAAGTAAAAACACTTTTCAATATGATGGGACCGATTATCAATCCCTCATTCCCCAAAAACCAGTTGGTTGGTGTTTACAACCTCGAGGTCATGGATCTTTATCAACAGGTTTTCAGTCAAAGCGGACAAAATTACGTGATTGTACATAGCCTGGATGGCTACGATGAGATTTCGCTTACCGGTGATGCACGCTTTGTGTCGAACCAGACTGAAGATAACCTCACTCCCGCCGATTTTGGTTTTGCACCGGTTTCTCAGAATGAACTTTTTGGCGGAGAAACAGTTGAAGAGGCTGCTAAAATATTCAAAAGTGTATTGGAAGGAAATGGTCAGCAAGCGCAGCAGAATGTGGTGATTGCCAACACTGCGCTGGGGATACAATGTGTCTTTCCGGAGAGATCACTGTCTGATTGTGTAGCTGAAGCCACCGAATCGCTGAAAAGTAAAAAGGCACTGGGAGCATTAAAAAAACTGATGGGACTTCAACCCACTCATGGTCATTAAAAGTCAATTGTTTCAATTCATCCAATTTTTACTGTGAATTACTTAATGAATAAAAATGACATGGCATAACACACAACTTTAAGCTTGATATTTCTATATGACAATACTTGACAAAATAAACAACAATAAGCGGATTGAAATTGCAGAAGCAAAAAGTAAAGTTTCGCTGGAACAACTGAAAGAGTCGCCTTATTTTAAGCGAAAGATTATCTCGCTGAAAACCGCCCTTCTGGCTGATGGAGCCAGCGGAGTGATTGCCGAATATAAGACCAAATCACCGTCCAGGGGAGTAATCAGCGATACGGCTGAAGCTTCAGAAGTGACCGAATCCTATGTCAGGGCAGGTGCCAGCGGCTTGTCGGTTCTTACGGATAATTATTTCTTTGGAGGATCATTTGACGATTTGGCCAAGGCACGCTGGGCAAATCCAAGCACCCCGATTCTGCGTAAAGATTTTATGCTAGATCCCTATCAGGTTTATGAAGCCAGGGCTCACGGCGCCGATGTGATTTTATTGATTGCCGAAAGTCTGAGCAAGTCGTTGCTGCTCGAACTTGCTCAAACGGCCAAAGAAATAGGGATGGAAGTTCTGGTGGAGGTTCACAGTTCCGAAGAATTGGAGAAGCTTAATCCCCTGGTTGATCTGGTGGGTATAAATAACCGTAACCTGAAAACGTTCGAGGTGGACATCCAAACCTCCGTTAGCCTGGGCGCCTTGATTCCGGAGCAGTACGTGAAAATATCAGAAAGTGGAATTTCTGATCCTGAAAGCATTTCTCAGCTTAAGGAAGTTGGTTTCAACGGTTTCCTGATTGGCGAAACCTTTATGAAAACCGACAATCCCGGCAAAGCCTGTGCGAAGTTTATTGAACAATTGAAGTAGATATTGGGCGACTGTATCTAAGTCAGTCGTTTAATAAAAAACATTGTGATGAGTGAATTGAAAGTAAAGGTATGTGGAATGCATGACCCTGAGAACATTTCAGGAGTAGTTGCTGCTTTGCCTGATTATATAGGCCTCATTTTTTATCCTCAAAGCAAACGTTTTGCAGGCATGGAACCTATATCAGAAATCTTGGATGCTATTCCGCCTACAGTAAAGAAAGTTGGTGTTTTTGTCGGTGAAACTTCTACAAAAGTTATAGAAGTCTGCCAAAGCTGGAATTTGGATGTTGTGCAGTTGCATGGTAAGGAAAGTCCTGAATACTGTAAGAAAATCCAGGAATCAGGAGTTACTGTATTTAAAGCCTTTTCGGTTGATGAGCATTTTGACTTTGAAAAGCTGGGCGCATATTCCCGGGTGTGCAACTACTTTTTATTCGACACAAAAGGTTTACTGCCCGGAGGAACCGGACATAAATTCAACTGGCAATTGCTCGATAATTACAAAGGTGAAGTTCCTTTCTTCCTGAGTGGAGGCATTGGCCCGGGGGATCTTGAAGCAATAGGGAAATTCAGGCATCCCATGTTGTTCGGTATTGATATAAACAGTGGTTTCGAAATCAGTCCAGCTATGAAGGATGTCCGAAAAGTAAATGAATTTATAACGGAAATAAGGTCCGTTATCTAAAGTCTATAGTCTAAAATCTAAGGTCTAAAATCTATTATCTTAAAAAATATGAATTACCAGGTAAACGAAAAAGGTTATTACGGCGAGTTCGGTGGAGCTTACATCCCCGAAATGATGGTGCCGAATATTGAAGAACTGAGTTCGAGATACCTTGAAATTATCAACTCGTACGATTTCAGGCAGGAATTTGTTGATCTTCTGAAGAATTATGCAGGTCGTCCATCTCCCTTATATCTGGCCAAAAGGCTTTCAGAAAAATATCAAAGCAACATTTATCTGAAACGTGAGGATTTAAATCATACCGGTTCGCATAAGATCAACAATACCATCGGGCAAATTCTGGTCGCTAAAAAGTTGGGCAAGCACCGCATCATTGCTGAAACCGGGGCAGGTCAGCATGGGCTGGCAACAGCAACGGTATGCGCACTGATGGGACTAAAGTGTATTGTCTATATGGGTGCGGTTGATGTGGAGCGTCAGGCCCCGAATGTGAAGAAAATGCGCATGCTGGGCGCTGAAGTGATTCCGGCGCTGAGTGGCAACCAGACACTGAAAGATGCTACCAATGAAGCGATGCGCGACTGGATCAACAATCCGGTGGATACGCATTACATCATCGGTTCTGTAGTTGGTCCGCATCCTTATCCCGACATGGTGGCAAGGTTTCAATCGGTTATTTCAGAAGAAATACGGTGGCAGCTCGATGAGCAGACCGGCCGCGAAAATCCTACCAGGGTGATTGCCTGCGTTGGCGGAGGAAGCAACGCAGCCGGTGCTTTTTACCATTTTCTGGATCAGGAAGATGTAGAATTGATTGGAGTTGAGGCAGCAGGAAAGGGCATCGAAACACAGGAAACTGCCGCCACACTGACACTTGGTTCTCCTGGAGTTTTACACAGTTCACGTTCTATTCTCATGCAAACCCGGGATGGACAGATTGCTGAGCCATACTCGATATCGGCTGGATTGGATTATCCGGGGATCGGGCCCATGCATGCACATTTGTTTAAAACCAAACGGGCCAGATACATCTGGGCCACTGATGATGAAGTTCTTGATTCGGCCCTCGAACTGACTCAGTTGGAAGGCATCATACCTGCGCTCGAATCGGCTCACGCCCTGGCGGCCCTCAAAAAGATTCATCTGAAGCCTGGGGAAGTGACTGTGGTTAATATCTCCGGAAGAGGCGATAAGGACATGGAAACCTATCTGAAACACTTTGGCTATTGAAGGGATTATTCAGCGGTTGACCCAAAGTCACCTACTGACTAATCATCTGCAGAGCAAGATTAAATTATATAAACAAAAATCATGAACAACAGAATAAATAAGCTTTTCCAGGAGAAAAAGGAAGGAATACTTTCGGTCTATTTCACTGCCGGCTATCCGAATCTGGACGATACCATACCAATGATCCAGGCCTTGCAGTCGAATGGCGTTGATTTAATCGAAATCGGGATGCCTTTTTCAGATCCTATAGCAGATGGACCGGTGATCCAGCATAGCAGTCTGATTGCACTGCAAAATGGCATGAGTGTAAGCAAGTTGTTTGACCAGCTGAAAAACATCCGCCAATCGGTTGAAATTCCCCTTATCCTGATGGGTTACATCAATCCGGTACTTCAGTATGGCGTGGATGCTTTTTGCCAAAAATGCAGCGAAATTGGCATCGACGGGCTGATTATCCCTGATTTACCTTTAACCGTTTACGAGGAAGAATTCAAAACAATTTTTGAAGCCCATAACCTGCACAATATTTTCCTGATCACCCCCCAAACATCCGAAGAGCGTATCCGGACCATCGACCAGGCTTCGACCGGTTTTATATATATGGTTTCGAGTAATGCCACAACAGGGGCAAAGGCCACCGTTTCCGACTTCCAGAAAGACTATTTCGAACGGGTAAATTCACTCTCCCTGAACAATAAACGGTTGATCGGGTTTGGAATCTCTAACGCGGAAACATTCCGTAATGCCTGTCAATATGCCAGTGGTGCAATCCTGGGAAGCGCCTTTGTCAAAGCATTGGATGGACCCGGTACACTTGATCTGAAAGTATCCGGTTTTATTAATTCTATTGTAATAAAATCGTAATCTATTAACTGTTATTTTGTGTTATATAATTATGTCATTAAAGATGTTTTGAAACAGATTTAACTAAAAAACAGATATCCGGTTGTTATTCAATGCCTTATTTGTTAAAATACTCATCGACCAGGTTAAACTGTGTTAATCATGATAAACGACATACAATTATATCTTAAAAAAGGGTTATATTCATACAGTAATTTAGAAACACAAAAAGCAGCAACCATGTTAGAGTACGCAAAAGTTATATTACCCAAAGTTAGTTTTAGCCGGGACTTGTTCCGGAAAGAATTGACAAAGTGCATTAACTGGATGAGTGATTCAGAAATCAATCATTTAAAAGAATGGTGTTTCGAAAACTTCAGGGAAATGTACCCTGATATCCTTACTAATGCCTTTGCAATGAAAGTGGCATGATCAGTGATGTAAATTGAACTTTCAGGCCTTTGGCCATTTAGCTTTCCCGATTTTGGGAAATCAGTATTAACTCTTAAGGCTTCCATATAGTGGAAGCCTTTTTCTTTGGAATTGTATTCTACAGTATTGAAATCAGGTTATTGCGGATCACATGATATTATTGTGGGGAAAGCAAAGTCAATGGTAAGATTTTTTCAAAAAAAGCATACCTGAATATTGGTCTTGATCCCGGCTAGCCGGGACCCCACAATAATGTCATGTGATCCAGCATAATCACCAGTCTTTACTGCTTCTGATGGCTCCTTTTCAGCAGATTGCCCAAATCCCGGCCTATTTCCCTGAACTTCTCAAATCCCTTATTTAATGGCTCAGAATTAATATCCCCGTATTCGGTGTACTTGCTGTCGATGTGATAAGTTCTGGGATAGATAATGATCTTACTGGTCGAGGTGAATTGTTTTTCAAGCTTTTCCTGAATGTTTTCCATGCAGATCTCATACGACACTGAGGCACGGCGGGCAGCTATGTAAATGAGCAAATCTTCAGGTGAAACAAACTTCTGTAACAACTGAAGATCTTGCAGATTAAATTCTTTGGTAAATGAAAAACCCCGGTTCGCTTTCCGGGCATTGAAATGATTGGAGATCGCTTCCCGTGTATTTGCATTGCAATAGCAGAATATATTGAGACTAAGCTCCTTGGAGAGCGATGAAATCTTAAGTAGCCAGATTTCAAATCCCGGTTCCAGCTCGGCTAAAGGGGCACATACTACTACAATTTTCTTGTGGTTGATCAGGGGATATTCAAAATGGCAGATGTAAATGGCCTTGCTTGTTCTGGAAATAATCGATGCCGTTTTCGTTTCTATAAACCGTTCAATCAACCCGGTTTTCCCGGGCCAGCCAATCATGATGGCATCGGCCATCACTTCACGTGAAGCCCTGATAATGCCTCCGGCAATATTATAATCTATGGTAACAGTGATATTGATCTTGGTTTCATTGGCTGAAGCCGTTTTTAAGAGCGACTGCAGATTGTTCTTCGCTATAATCAGGTTCTTTTCGGCTTCTTCGTTGTTCGGAACTACTGATAGGATGGTAATTGGGTTGGGTGATTTCTTGTTTTTGATGAGTACAGCAAATTCGAGCAACATTTCCATATTCTCTAAATTGGCAATAGGCATCAGGATATGCTCATCATCCAGAGTTGGACTCTTTAATTCTGGTTCATCTTTTTCTGCCGTCAGAATTCGGCGGGAAGCATTTTCTGTGACTAATGTGGAAACCAGGCAAGTCACAAGGATTAATAAGATAGTACCATTGAGCACATGTTCCCCAATGATTTTTGTCTGGAATCCTACCAGGATTACTGCAAGGGTGGCTGCCGCATGTGAACTGCTCAACCCGAAGATGAGTTTACGCTGGTCGGACGAATACCTGAAAATGGAACTGGTAGCGCTGGCTGCAAGCCATTTGCCAAGTAATGCCACAAGCGAAAGGGTGATGGCAATGATTAATGCCGTTGTGCCTTTCAGTAGAACAGAAATATCCACCAACATGCCGACACTGATCAGGAAAAAAGGGATAAAGATGGAGTTCCCGATGAATTCGATCCGGTTCATCAGGGTTGACGAGTAGGGGATAAGTTTATTCAGTGCCAGACCTGCCACAAATGCCCCGATAATCGGTTCAACACCGGCAAGCTCTGCCAGGAAGGCTGCGAAAAATACAACCGAGAGTACAAAAATGTAATGTGAGGTTTTTTCACTTTCAAGCTTCATAAAGAACCAGGCTGTTACCCTTGGAATAATCCAGAACATGATGCCTGAAAACACTGCAAGCGAAGCAACCAACTGAACCCAAAAGGAAGGACTCAGGTTTCCGTTTTTTGAACCCAGAATAACCGCCAATAATATGAGTACCGAGGTATCGGTTAAGATGGTTCCTCCAACGGTTATAGCAACAGCCTCATTCTTCGAGATCCCAAACTTGCTGACAATAGGATACGAGACCATGGTGTGGGTCGAAAACATACTCGAAATCAGCAAACTTGCGGTCATGCTAAAATCCAGAAAATAGTAACAGACCGGAAACCCTATCATGAGTGGAATGGTAAAGGTCAGGAAACCAAATACGAGACTTTTATTTTTGTTCCGTTGAAATTCTTTCAGATCAAGTTCAAGACCGGCGATAAACATGATGTATAACAAGCCAATAGTGGAAAAAAGCTTGACTGCTGAATTCTGTTCGAGTACATTTAATCCATGTGGCCCGATGATTACGCCTGAAATAATTAACCCGATGATGCCGGGAATTTTAAGCTTGCGAAGTAAGATCGGGGATAAAAGAATGATAAACAATATGACAGCAAAAACCAATACCGGGTTTTGAAAAGGCCTTTCAAATTCGTGGGCTATTTGATTGAAAAAACTTGTTGACATCCTCAATCAATTTATTGGTTTACTGAAAAAAATTTTTGCAAGATAGTTGAATTAAGCTACAAACGATTCGTTTTCACCAATGATTTTCGCCAAGATAACCAAAGAACAGGCAAGCGTACCTGGCCGGAGTTAGTAGCCCATACCGTTCAAACAAAACTTTTTATGCATTTCTTCCATACACAAAGCCTACCCCCAAGCTATCCCGAAAGGAATGATTCTATTCGCGGTCGTACCAATGTCGTACCAATGTCGTACCATTGTCGTACCTCTTTCATACCTCTTTCAGAACAAATTCGAATCAAATACGTAACAAATACGTAACAAATTCGTACCGCTTCGAATTTGTTACGAATTTGTTATGTATTTGTTTCGAATTTGTTTCGAATTTGTTCTGAAAGAGGTATGAAAGAGGTATGAAAGAGGTATGACAGTGGTATAAAGCAATTCCTACTCAATTCACCAGGGGAACCCGACGGAAATCGCAGAAGATTAGATCCTCCAACGGACATTTCCGTATTTTTTATCCAATAATTCCTGGTTTGAATTGTATTTCAGATAAAGTGCATCCTCTTGTACCCGGAGTTTAATCATAAATTCACCAAACATTAATCTTCCTGTAATGAAATAGTTACTACTTGCGTTCGAATTATAAGATCAAAGCATGATGCAACCTGCTATACGTATATTAGATATTGCAGTGATTTCCGATTTTCACCTGGCAACTTTAGCATGCAAAGCTAAACCACTGCTCAAATATTTAAAGTCAATTCAGACTAAAAGGCTTGTATTAAACGGTGACATCATTGATTCTTGGAGGTTCAGCAGAAATTATTTCCCAAAAGCGCATCTGAAAGTTATCCGCCAAGTTGTAAAGATGATTGAAAAAGGGGTTCAGGTCATCTACATTACCGGCAATCACGATGATGTTTTCCGAAAGTTCAACAACACCAAACTTGGAAATTTCTGCATCGTAAACCAATTGGAACTCACTGTAAATAACCAGAGAGTCTGGATCTTTCACGGCGATGTCTTCGATCATATCATTCATCATTCACCCTGGCTGGCTAAAATGGGCGCCGCAGCCTATGGCTTTCTCACTCTCTTCAACCGGATGATCAATATATGTATTAAAGTGTGCAGCGGAAAGGAAATGATCCTGTACAAATCGATGAAAGACCGGATTAAGCAAAGGAATGAAGTGCTGACCAATTTTGAGAAAGCAATTGCCAATGCAGCCATCAGTAAAAATATTGATTTGGTCATTTGCGGACACACCCATATTCCCGTCGATAAATCTGTTCTTACAGATAAAGGCACTGTGCGGTATATCAATTGTGGCGATTGGGTGGAGCATTATTCTGCTGCGGAATGTGTCGATGGAATCTGGTCATTGAATTATTATCAGTCAGGCTCTGAAGATGAGGAAGCGGAGTCGCCTAATGATGAACTCTTTATCCCGGATAAGAAGCAGTTGTACAAATCAATCCTGGAAGAAATGAAAGTGGCGAGTTTCTTTTAACTATCAAATATGAAGTTTGAATTAATCCAAAATCATTAACCGATGCGAATTCTATACGCAATACAAGGAACAGGAAATGGTCATTTGGCCAGGGCTACGGAAATTGTGCCTATCCTGAAGTCAATTGCGGAAACTGATATTCTGGTCAGCGGTACTCAATCCGATCTGAAAGTGCTGTTTAAGATTGATTACCGCTTATCTGGTATGAGTTTTATGATCGGGCAAAGTGGGGGGGTGGATATTCTGAAGACAATTCAAAAGTCGTCTGTAATTCAATTTATAAAAGATATCAAAAACCTTCCTGTTGATCAGTACGATTTGGTGATTAACGATTTCGAACCTGTATCCGCATGGGCATGCCGTCTTCGAAATAAGACCTGCATTGGTCTGAGTCATCAGAATGCAGTCCTTCACCCTTCGGCACCTCAGCCAGACTTCAACGATATCATGGGTAGATTTATCCTGAACCATTATGCGCCTGCTTCTCATAAGTATGGTTTTAATTTTAGTCCCTTCTCTCCTGATATATTCCCTCCTGTCATTCGTCAGGACATCCGAAATGCCAAATCAACCGTTCAACCCTATTTTACGGTCTATTTACCCGCCTATAGCGATCAGCAAATTCAGGATGTCTTATCCAAGGTAACGGATACCGCGTGGCAGGTTTTTTCCAAACATTCGAAAACTAATTATACGGTAGGATCTGTTCATTTTCATCCCGTTTCACTGGATGGATTCACTCAAAGCTTTCTGAATTGTACCGGATTGATCTGTACCGCTGGTTTTGAAGGTCCTGCCGAAGCAATTTTCATGGGGAAAAAACTATGTGTGATACCCATGAAAAAACAGTATGAGCAATATTGCAATGCAGCTTTCCTGAAATCAATGGGGATCAAGGTTCTTTCGGGTTTTTCCAAAGGAGTTCCCGAACTGATTGATTGGGTGCAGAATTCTGTTCCTCTTGAAATCAAATTTCCTGACCTAACCTATGAAATAGTGTCAGGAATACTGGCTAGGCACAAAGTAAAAGAAACGAGTATGACTTTTCATGACCTAAAGCTGGAATTCGCCAGACTGCTGGCCAGACAAGGGACACTAAATTTCTAAATCACACCTTTCTCCGGAAGATATTTCCAGAATCGTTTGGGCAAATGCTGACGGTGTACCTTGTCGTTTCTGCGCTCCTGGATACAAATGCACTGGTAGTATTGTTTCCACATTTTCTGAAAATGTTTTTCGTCTTCAGCTAGCAGGGAAGTATGCAGCTGCCCGTTTTGTGAATTGACTTTCAGATCGTCGAAGACTACCCTCGAGACATTTTTCAGATCGTACCAAAACCCATAGTTGCGCTTTAGATCATATATAATCCACGATTGGTCGGCATAACGGTCATGGAAATGCGGGATGCATAGCGGCAGCACATCATACAGGGGAGCAAACGAAGCAAAATAACTGCCTTCGCTGGTTTTCTGAAACCGTACAAATCCATTGATCCGGTGTGCTTCGCTGCATACTTTCTGATGCAGTTTGTTTATCTCAACAACGACCAGCAAGGCAAAATTAGTCTCTTCGTTTTTCGGTGAATCAATAATCAGTCGGATGTAATTTACCAGCAACAGAGGGGTATCGGGTAAGCCTGACAGAAAAACACGGTAAATACGGTGTGCATTTTCTTCCGATGAATGTGATATGATCCCTTTCCATACCCGCTCTGCCTTAAGGACGTTGGTTGCAATCGTGTTGGTAGCTCCGAACAATACATTTTGACTTCCTTCTCCGCAGAGGATCTCATCGGGGAATTGTTTCTGCCGGTAGCTCTCAAAGACCAAAGTAAGCAATCCTTCAAAGGTATTGTCAAATGAGAAAACGTTCATAGGGGGTGAGAGTTCAAAGTTACAAGTTCAAAGTTTCAGGTTACAAGTTCAAAGCTTCAGGTTCAAAGTTTCAGGTTTCAAGTTGCAGTAAACAGCTCATAACACGCAACTTGAAACGTTGAACTTTGAACTTGAAACACGTATCCCGTAATATTTGCACGCTTCCTACCTCAATGCCGGCATCATGGGGTAAAACAGTTTCAGCTGCACCGCGTCGTCGGTTCCAATTGGTTTCTTATCAAGCAACAGTTGGCGGACTATTTCTGGCTTTAAATCCTGTATGTTTTGTGAACGCAGTTCGTTGCAGGTTATGAAATATCTTGCACGTTTCATTACCACACCCATTTTTTGCAGATGAGACGAATTCAGTCTTTGATGCTTGCGGGCCATCACAATTAGTGGAACTGACCGTGTCCCAATCCCAGGAACTCGGAGCAACATCAAGGGATCTGCCGTATTGATATCAACCGGGAACATCTGTGGGTTCCGAAGGGCATAGGTCACCTTCGGGTCTAGATCCAGGTCGAGGTTGGGATTTTGGGCGTTGACAATTTCATCGCTTCGAAATCCATAAAACCGTAACAGCCAGTCTGCCTGGTACAGGCGGTGTTCGCGGAGAAGTGGGGGAGTATTCAGCATAGGAAGCCGATTGTCGTATTTGTTTACGGGAATATATCCTGAATAATATACGCGTTTCAGATCACGACGACTGTAGAGTGCAGAGGCCAGTTTCAGAATCGTCTGATCAGAATCGTCTGTTGCACCTATAATCAGTTGAGTGCTTTGTCCTGACGGACTGAACAAGGGTGCATTCCGGTGATTCCTTCGTTCTTCTTTCGACTCCAGAATGTTGGTAGAAATGATTTTCATGGGCTCAAATACACTTTTGAAATCTTTGTCAGGTGCCAGCAATTTTAGGTTGTTTTCGGTGGGGATTTCAATATTTACGCTCAGCCGGTCAGCCCAACGGCCTGCATCGGCAACCAGTTGAGCGCTGGCACCCGGAATGGCCTTCAGGTGAATGTATCCGTTGTACCGGTGTTCGGTGCGAAGGGTTTTGGCAACAGCTACCATGCGTTCCATGGTATAGTCAGGATTACGTAATACCCCTGAGCTGAGGAACAGTCCTTCGATGTAATTCCGGCGGTAGAATTCGATGGTCAGGGAGGCAATTTCTTCCGAAGTAAACGAAGTCCGGGGTATGTCGTTGCTTTTTCGGTTGATGCAATAGGCACAATCATATATGCAATGATTGCTCAGCATGATTTTGAGCAGCGATACACAACGTCCGTCTTCGGTAAAACTATGGCAAATGCCCCATGCCGTAGCATTCCCGATACCTGCATTCGTATTGTTGCGTTTTGTTCCACTCGATGCACACGATACATCATATTTGGCGGCTCCGGCCAATATCTTCAGTTTCTCAAGGCTGCTTTCGGAGATCATGATTCTATGTTTTATTTGACAGCCAGTTAATCATTGGCGCCTAAACAAGATAATAGAATCAAGTGAAAAGTATTCAGGTGAAGGTGATTTTTTTATCTATTGATCACACTTAATAAATATTGAGGCTGGAGAATACATGGCAAATGATTTACTACATACTAATAGTTGGCTGATTTATTTACAATAATTTTCAAGTGCAAAATAAATATTTCCATCTGAACCATATTGAAGTTTAGTAATGTCTGAAATTGTTCCATTACTATTAATTTTCACACCATAAATATATGCAAATCTTCCGTTTTGGCATAATGGTAGATTTAAATCATTGGTAGAAATTCCAGGTTGCAAGACAGAATAAAAGTTAAAATCTGACTGAGGAAAGATAATTGTATCCGATCTGCAAAAGATTGATATTCCCAGTGGAACATTACCGGTATTCATGATTTTTAGGGCATTTGAATAAATGAATGATCGTAATCTATCCAGACCGCTATTTGCTGTGGAATCTTTATAAAGAACACTACCAACGAAAGAATAATTGTTGAAATTAATAACATTTGAGCCGTCAAATACTGAAATGTCTGCGATCAGAGCGTTCACCCGCATTACAGCATCCAGGTGAATCTTTATAGTGTCTTTTCCGGATAGGGTTTTCCCATATATTGATAAAGTATCTTCATTTATTCCTTTGTCTAATAATTTTGCATTACCCAATCCGTCCAGATTTAGACCATGGATAATCCCAACTTTTATACTGGGTACTATAGAGAGCTTTTCAGCTATTTCCAGACTTGACAGAACTTCCGGATAGATAGTAAAACCAGATTTTCTAAAACGAAGGGAGATGTCGAAGATTGGTGAACCTCCGCCATTTGATAACGAGAAATAAAATTGAGCACTCTTTTTAAGATTCCCTAAATCAAATGCATTGGAAGATAATGTATTGTTTTGAACTGAACTTATAGACGCTGATTTAGTTGTATTAATTTGATTGAATATAAAACTCCCGGGTTTAATTGGTGGAGTTTCATCTTTATTTTCTTTGCATGCAGAAAGGAGTATGATTCCTAGAATCAAACATCCAAATAAATAATTTTGATTCATTATCTTGGAGATTAATTTTCAGTTGTGTTTTTCAGTAATTCATGAATTCAATTTACCTTTAATAGCAACCATCTCCAAAGGTATAGTACTTTCCCCAGATATAACTATATTTAAGCTATTCATTTTCAAAATATTATCAGTTGGTTTGAATGGCAAATGAAAGGGGTGGATTGATGATGTATTTGTACTTTATTTTAAAAATGGAACTAAAAGAGGCTGCCTTTTTAAGACAGCCACTGAAATATTGGTTCTTTCAAAAAATATCCAGCTAATTTATTTTTTACTCAGCGCCTTTTTAATTGCTTCTTCGGCTAATGGTTGCATGATTAGATATCCGGCTTTGTTTGGGTGAACACCATCGCCGGATAATTCTTTTTTTAGTCCTTTTCGTTCATCGACCATGGGTGTAAAATAATCCACATAAACGATGCCATTCTTTTCAGCATAATTTTTAATCATCACATTCAGTGCGATTATCTTATCAGCAGGTTGTAGACCCGGTTTCCATGGATAATCAAATACAGGTAACACAGAACTAAGAACGACTTTGATTTTATTGGCTTTTGCCAGTTCGGCCATTGAAATTAAATTATCCATGATCATCTCTAAAGTTGAAGGACCTGTGTTTCCGGCAATATCATTCGTACCTGCCAGAATAATTACAACTGCCGGTTTGAGATTGATTACATCGGGTCTGAACCGCACAAGCATCTGCGGGGTAGTCTGTCCGCTAATTCCACGATTGACATAGGATTTCCCGGTAAAGAATTCAGGACAAGTATTAATCCAGCCTTCAGTGATGGAGTTACCCATGAATACAACGCGGTTTGCTCCGGATGCAGGTAATCCTACTTTGGTATTATCATCTTTAAACCGGGCCGTATTTGACCAGTCCTGGGCAAAAGTGAGACCTACTGCAAACATAGTTACGAAAAGGGTAAAAGCTAATTTCAATTTTTTCATACGATATAGTTTTATAAAGTGAATTCATACAACATACAGTTGCATTGAAGATAGTTTAAATTGATGGTATTTTGTAATAGTGTCTTTCTTTATTTGTGGTGAAAAAAGAGGCCGCCTTTTTGAGACGGCCTCCGGATATTGTTTCGTTTTAATAAAGGGCAAAAACAGATACGTTTGATCAACCACATTTTGATGTACCGCAGTCAGGACATTTTAAGCATCCTTCCTGATAGGTCACATTATGAGAACCACATTCGCCGCAAGTAGCTCCTTCGGACAGAGTTCCGTCAGGAACATATTTCTTCAATGCACGTGCGACCCCGGCTTTCCAGCTGTTTATGGTATCGTTGTCAAACTGCAGACTGGTAACTGTATTTACTACCTTGTGAATTGGCATTCCGTGGCGCAACACTCCTGAAATCAACTTGGCATAGTTCCAGAAAACCGGGTTGAATTTGTAAGACAAACCTTCGATAGTAGTCCGGTAACCTTGTTTGTTGGTATACTGAAAATCGTATCGTTTGGTTCCGTCAGGATTGACGTTTTTAATAATCTTTCCGTTTTGTACCGAGCGGGGTAGTAAAATCCCATCCTCATCATCGGATAACCCTGTAAAGATCTCGTATGGCCGACCATCGATAGTTCCGATAAAGGCAACCCATTTGTCTTTCGAGTTCTGGAATCGGACCACATCGGCATCCAATACCGTTGGGCGTGTTGTTGGGAAGATGCTTTCGGAAATAACTTCTTCTACTTCTTCCTCTTTTTTATTTGAGATCAGAACGCCTGAACGCGATCCGTCACGGTAAACCGTAACTCCCTTGCACCCGCTTTTCCATGCTTCAAAGTAAAGTCTGCCTACCAGTTCCTCGTCGGCATCAGCCGGAAGGTTAATGGTTACGCTGATTGAATGGTCGACCCATTTCTGGATTCTTCCCTGCATCCGGACTTTGTTCATCCAGTCCACATCCGTTGAGGTGGCTTTGTAGTAAGGTGATTTGGCAATTAAAGCATCCAGGTCAGCTTCAGGATAGTTTTTCTTAAGCTCGAAACCATTTACTTCCATCCACTCTTTGAATTTATGATGGAAAACAACATATTCTTCCCATGAATCCCCTTCGGTATCAATGAAGTCGACTTTAATATTCTTATCGCTTGGGTTTACTTTCCGGCGACGTTTATATACAGGCATGAACACCGGTTCAATGCCCGAAGTAGTCTGAGTCATCAGGCTGGTTGATCCCGTTGGAGCAATGGTAAGTAAGGCGATGTTGCGGCGGCCGTATTTGGTCATATCCTGATACAGTTGTTCGTCTTCAGCGCGCAAACGTTTAATCATCGGGTTGTTCTTTTCACGTTCAGCGCTGTAAATGGTGAACGGACCGCGTTCTTTAGCCATAATTACTGATGAACGGTAAGCTTCCAAAGCAACTGTTTTGTGGATTTCTTCATTGAAGTCAGTGGCATCGTCACTTCCGTAACGAAGTCCCAGGGCGGCAAGCATGTCGCCTTCTGCAGTAATACCCACACCGGTACGACGCCCTTCCTTAGCCTTGGTTTGTATTTTCAACCACAACGACCGTTCAATATCCTTTATATCTTCGTTTTCGGGGTCGGCATCAATTTTACCCAGAATACCGTCAATTTTCTCCAGTTCAAGATCAATAATATCGTCCATCATGCGCTGGGCAAAGGCGACATGTTTTTTAAACAGGTCGAAATTGAACCTGGCGTGTTTGGCAAATGGATTTTCGACATAGGCATACAGGTTGACCGCAATCAATCGACAGCTATCGTACGGACATAAAGGAATCTCACCACAGGGATTGGTTGAAACGGTTTTGTATCCAAGATCAGCATAGCAATCGGGGACTGATTCTTTTATAATGGTATCCCAGAAGAGTATTCCAGGTTCAGCCGATTTCCATGCATTGTGCACGATCTTTTTCCAAAGGTTGGCGGCATCAATTTCCTTTACATATTTCGGAGTTTTGGAGTCGATAGGGTATTGAGTCCTGTATTTTTCGCCTGCTTCAACAGCCTGCATGAAGTCATCATGGATTTTTACCGAAACGTTTGCACCGGTTACTTTGCCTTGTTCAAGTTTGGCATCAATGAATGATTCGGCATCCGGATGTTTTATGGATACCGATAGCATCAATGCGCCGCGGCGACCATCCTGAGCGACTTCGCGGGTAGAGTTTGAATAGCGTTCCATGAAGGGAACAATGCCTGTGGAAGTCAGGGCAGAATTCTTTACAGGTGATCCCTTTGGGCGAATATGCGACAGATCGTGTCCGACGCCACCGCGCCGTTTCATCAATTGCACCTGTTCCTGATCGATTTTCATGATGCCTCCATAGGAGTCGGAATTGCCTTCATTGCCTATTACAAAACAATTGGAAAGCGATGCAATCTGAAAATCGTTGCCAATACCGGTCATCGGTCCTCCTTGTGGAACGATATACTTAAAGTCCTTGAGCAGTGCAAAAACCTCTTCTTCGGTCATTGGATTTTCATAGTTCTTTTCGATTCGTGCGATTTCCGAAGCGAGGCGGCGATGCATGTCGTCGGGAGTAAGTTCGTAAATGTTTCCGAACGAATCCTTCAGTGCATACTTATTTACCCAGACTCTTGCAGCAAGGTCATCACCCTTGAAATATTGCAATGAGGCATTATAGGCCTCGTCCTGGGAGAAGGTTGTTTTCCCCGTATGGGGATCGACTGCCACGTTTTTAAATGTCATAATCAGAAAATTTTTGAGCTTTAATAATAGATAATCGGTTGTAAGCGTGATGGAATTTCATCCAGCTGTAGTTCTTTTTTGCTGTATGCAATATAAGCCTAAGTTTATATAAATTGGATATATAATTCGGAAATAATTTTACAAGTTATCAACTTGTAATTGTTAGTATATTGATAGTGAGTGTAGTGACATTTTATTATTTGGGAAAAGTTAACAGAAATGCAAACTTGTTTTCGAATTAAAGAAGTTTCTTGTCAAGAAAATTGACTGATGGTCCCGAGTACTCGGGATGAAGACTTATTGGTTTACTTAATGAAGGCGGGATACAGATCAGGGTTTGTTCAAAACTTTATCTAAAATAATTGATGTCGCTCCCAGATTTTGATTGGCAAAGGTAATGCAATCTCGGGAAATTGAATCCTTTTTTGGGGTATCTGTTAGTAAATCTTGCATGATTGCATGAAGTGAATCGTAATCCGAGATGGAATAGGCTATTTCAAGATTAACCATAGAGGTTGCTTCCTGAAACTTCAGGTAATTCGGTCCAAAGACAATAGGCATTCCAAAAACAGCCGCCTCGAGGGTATTATGAATTCCAACTCCGAAGCCTCCGCCGATGTATGCCAGATCAGCATATTTATAGATAGCAGATAATAATCCGATGGTGTCAATAATTAGCACCTGTTTGTTCATAACTGATTCTTCGGAAGCAACAGAATAACAAATTGCAGCATTTTTCAACAAGTTCATTATCCGTTCGATATTTGTCTTCTTTGTTTCGTGTGGGGCAATAATGAATTTGGTTTCGGGATGGGAATGAATATATTGAACCAATAATTCTTCATCGGGTTTCCAGGTACTTCCTGCAACTACCAACTGGTTCGATCCTTTAAACTTCTCCACAATCGGAATGTTCTTCCCGTTACGGGCAATTTCGGCTACACGATCGAAGCGGGTATCACCAGCTTTTGTTACATTATGGATGTCTATTTGTGCAAGCAACTGAACTGAGCGCTCGTCCTGAACAAAGAAATGTTCAAATCCGGAGAGCATATTTCTGTACCATTTTCCCCAGGGTGAGCTTTTAAAGAACAACTGATTCTTCCTGAAAATGGCCGAAACCAGGTATAAGGGGATATTTCTATTCTTTAATTCGGTAATGAAGTTGTACCAGAATTCGTATTTGACAAAGAACACCAGTTCAGGTTGAACCAGTTCGATCAGCTTTCGGGCATTCCTGCTGGTGTCTGACGGAAGGTAACAGATGTAATCGGCCAGTTTATAATCTTTGCGTATTTCGTATCCTGAAGGTGAGAAAAATGTAAGCAATATCCGATATTGAGGATGGTCTTTCTTAATGGCTTCTATTATCGGACGCCCCTGTTCGAATTCGCCCAATGATGCACAATGAACCCAGATGATTGGTCGGTCGTGTTTGATTTTGGCATTGAGTTCTGCAAAAACCCTACCTCGTCCATCGCTGATTTGCCTTGCCTTAATATTGAAAGGTGAAGCCAGTTTAATCAGAATGGAATACAGGAAGATTGAAATAGTATAGATGAACTTCATTCGGGTTTGCTTTAGAAGGGTAAAAATAGTGTTTTGCTTCGAATTGTATGTATACAGTTAGAGGCTTGCCAGATAACCGGTATCTTTTTTAAGCCGGGGTTGCATGGAAGCCTCGACTGCCAGTTGATCACAGCGTTCATTCTCAGGAATGCTGGCATGTCCTTTTACCCATATAAATTTCACTTTGTGTTTGGGGTAAATCTTTAGAAACCGAAGCCAAAGATCTTCGTTTTTTTTGCCTTTAAACCTGATCTTAACCCAATTCCATATCCATCCTTTTTCGACAGCATCAACCACATATTTCGAATCAGAGTATATCGTTACCGTTGAGTTCTCTATTTTAAGCGATTCCAATCCCACAATTACGGACATCAGTTCCATACGGTTATTGGTCGTCAGTTCAAATCCATCCGAAAGTTCTTTTCTGAATTGACCTGAAAGCAGAACCGTTCCATATCCTCCCGGACCTGGATTTCCCCGGGCTGCACCATCGGTATACATTGTAATGTCCATATTTACTAAAAAGAGAAAGACCCGCAAATTACGGGTCTTTCTGGTATAATACAAATCAATTGTTATTTTACAATGGTCATTTCATCAATGAGGTTTTGAGCTCCGGCCATTTTGTCTATGGTCCAGAGTACAAAACGAATATCGACGTTGATGCATTTCTGTAGCTCATTCTCATAAGTCAGGTCACCGCTCATGGCTTCCCAATTGCCGTCGAATGCGATACCAATAAGTTCTCCTTTACCATTAATAACAGGACTTCCTGAATTACCGCCGGTAATGTCGTTGTTTGAAAGGAAGCAGGTATGCAGTTCCCCGTCAGAATCAGCGTATCTGCCGTAATCCTTGGCGGCGTATAATGTTTCCAGTTTGGCTGGTACATCGAATTCTTCGTCACCCGGGATTTCCTTTTCAATATATCCCCTTAAGGTGGTGAAATAGTTGTATTTCACTCCATCGCGTGGAATATAACCGCCAATAGTTCCGTAGGTTAAACGCATACTGGAATTGGCATCGGGATAAAAGTTTTTGTCAGTTTCCATTTCCATGAGTCCGCCAACAAATAAATGGTTTCCCTTGGCAAGGTTCCCAATGGTTTTATCTCTATCCTCAATGATTACACTCATCATATGGAACATATCGATTGAAACCTGGTATATAGGATCTTTCCTGAGAGTCCTGGCTTTCGGGGCTTTGAGGAAGTTCTCCAAACGCTCTTTGCTTCCGAATATTGACTTGGCGTACAATGCTTTGGTGTATTTCTCAAAATCGTTGCCGTACTTGGCTTTTACTGTTTTGAAAAATGACGGATGATATTGAGGAGTTACATTTTCCTGGTAAATACGGAAAAGAGCGGCTGCAATTTTCTGGTCTGTAGCAGGATCAAAGTCATTAAAGAAATCGTCCAGTCCTTTCTTTACGCGATCAGTGGCCAAGTTAACTGTTTCCGAAGTTTTCTCTTTTTTTAGTAAAGCATCGTATAGCGGACGGGTATGGTTGGCAAAATAGAATATTTCAGATCCGCGAACCATCGACTCCATCATATATTCTAAAGCAATTGAAGCAGTTTCATCCTTATATGCACTGGCAATCATATCGAGCGCTTCGCCATATTTTTCTTTCCGTTTCGGATCAGCATTGGCCCACTTTGTAAACTGAGCTTCAAGTTGTTTCTTTTGATCGATGATGCCCAGACTTTCAATGCCTTTATTCTCACCGATGCTGTATTTGTAATAGTTCGCGCTGCGGGCAAATTTTGCTGCATACATAAGCTTGTTCTTACGCGAAGTATTCATGAATTCATGCATAATGCGTTGTTTTTCTTCGCGCACTTTGATTCGGATAGGATTGGTCACTTTCTCCGTATATTCAATTCCGTACGAAGTTTTGTAACGGTTGGTGATTCCGGGGTATCCCATAACCATGGCAAAATCATCCGTTTTATACCCATTCAGTGAGATTGGTAAATGATGTTTTGGTTTGTAGGGTACGTTATCTTTTGAATAAGCAGCAGGCTTTCCGTCTTTTCCACAGTAAATGCGAAACATGCTGAAGTCACAGGTATGACGGGGCCACATCCAGTTATCCGTTTCACCTCCGAATTTACCCATTGATTGTGGGGGAGCACCCACAAGACGGATATCTTTGAATGTTTCATATACAAAAAGATAATACTTGTTGTCGTTGTATAAACTTTGAACGCGGCTTTCATATGGGTTTTCGCCAGTAGCTTCTTTTTCAATTTTAGAAGCAATTTCACGTACCTTTTTGCTGCGTTCGTCGCTAGTCATCTGATCATTTAATTCTGGCAGGATCTTATCCGTAACATCTTCAAACCGAATCAGAAATGAAGCTGATTTACGGAGATTAGGCAATTCTTCCTCTTTGGTTTTAGCCCAGAATCCATTTCCCAGGTAATCATGTTCGACGGTACTGTGTGCCTGAATTTCATCAAATCCACAATGATGGTTAGTCAGGAGCAGCCCTTCATCTGAAATAAGCTCTGCGGTGCACGATCCGTGATCGAGTGCAACTACCGCGTCTTTCAGGCTCGAATGATTTATGCTGTATATATCTTCAGCATTCAATGAGAATCCTTCTTTTTTCATTTGATTGATATTCAATTTTTCAATCAAAGCAGGCAACCACATTCCCTCGTCAGCTTTCACTATTCCGGGCAGAAAAACCTGGATGAAGGCGACAATAGCTAATAATCGTTTCATTAGATAAATTAAATGGTGAAATAAATGGAAAAATAATTGGCAAAGATATAGATATATGTTTATTCACAAATCATTTTCAAAGAAGCCTGTTAAAAATCATGTTAATAGTTCTGAACGGGTACTTGAAGTGAATTACCAGTGGTAATTTTTAGGTGACACCCCATGACAAATGGTTCATAACCTTCAGAATTGTTATCTTTACAACGAAATTTTAACCAGGAATGATCATGGAAAGAAAAGTGAGGGTTCGGTTTGCTCCCAGTCCAACAGGCCCGCTTCACATGGGTGGAGTACGAACAGCTTTGTTCAATTATTTGTTTGCCAAAAAGCATGGAGGCGATTTTCTGTTGCGTATTGAAGATACTGATCAAAACAGGTTCGTCCCCGGAGCCGAAGCATATATCATCGAAGCGCTGAAATGGTGCGGACTGGTACCTGATGAAGGTGTTGGGTTTGGTGGTGATCTGGGTCCGTACCGTCAAAGCGAGCGCAAGCCGATGTACAGGAAATATGCCGATTCACTGATCGAAAACGGTTCTGCTTATTATGCCTTCGACACAGCAGAGGAACTGGATCAACTACGGAAAGAGTTTGAAGTACGGAGAGAGGTCTTTTCTTACGACTTACATACCCGTGACGGATTAAAAAATTCACTCACCCTTTCAGCTAAAGAAGTTGAGGAAAAACTGCAAAGCGGCCAACACTATGTGATCCGTTTCAAAATGCCAGTAAATCGCGATATTGTCGAGGAAGACCTGATTCGCGGTCGTGTGTCGTTCAATACCAACCAGCTTGACGATAAGGTCTTGTTTAAATCCGACGGAATGCCAACTTATCACCTGGCTAATGTAGTAGATGATCACCTGATGAATATAACCCATGTCATTCGTGGTGAAGAATGGTTGCCATCCATGCCATTGCATATATTATTATACGAATCGTTGGGTATATCTGAAAATCGCCCGCAGTTCTCACACCTTCCACTCATCCTGAAACCGGAAGGCAAAGGAAAACTTAGTAAGCGTGACGGCGATAAAATGGGATTCCCCGTATTTCCCCTTCTTTGGAAAGACCCTGAAACAGGTGATATTTCAAGAGGTTACCGCGAAGATGGCTACTTCCCTGAAGCCTTTATTAATATGCTTGCGCTGTTAGGGTGGAGTCCGGGAACCGAACAGGAGTTCTTCTCCATGGATGAACTGATTGAAGTCTTCGATCTTGCGCATGTGGTAAAATCAGGTGCCCGATTTGATCCTGCAAAAGCCAAATGGTTTAACCGTCATTACCTGCAACAGAAAACACCTGCTGAACTTGCCGGACTGTTTTTTCCATTCCTGAACGAGAAAGGAATTTCTACTGATCTGGATCACCTTGAACAAATAGTTGGTATGATTCAGGATCGCTGTGAATTCGTGAAGGATTTATGGGAACAGGGCCATTATTTTTTCCTGGCACCTGAAAGCTATGATGAGAAGATCATTCAGAAGAAATGGAAACCTGACACCAACGAAAAGCTTCAATCAATTGCTGAGCTTTTCGAAACAATTACTGAATGGAATGCCGAAGCCATTAAAGAAAGCTTCTCAACCTTTATGACCGAAAAAGAATGGGGCTTTGGCGTTGTAATGGTCCCTATCCGATTAGCCCTTGTGGGCAGCAGCAGCGGACCTGACTTATTTGCAATCTTTGAGATGATCGGCAAAGAGGAAACGATTGGAAGGATTAGGAAAGCCTGTTTGGTGATTCAATAGAATTTGGCTAATTTTAGGAGAAAATATTGATAGTGATAAACATTTCTCAAATTATTAACAGTATGAACTTGCAATTTATTTCAGACAGCAAAGGTGAAACAACAGGCGTATTCATTCCTATTAATGAATGGAATGAACTTAAGAATAAATATAAAGGATTTGAGCAAGAGGAATTGTATATACCTTCCTGGCAAATGGATATAGTTAGAGAACGAATGGAAGATTATAAAAATAATCCAGATCAGGTACTAGACTTTGACACTGCGATGGATGAGATCGAAGCAGGTTTGTAATGTATAAAGTTATCATTTTACCACTTGCTAAAAAGATATCAGAGCAACTTCCAAATGGTATGAACAACGAAAAAGAACTTGGAAAACCAGATAAATTAAAAGATCGGAAGGAGTAAAACTGTATGAATGAGGAAAACTTTGTTGTAGATAAAAAAGGCCGTAAAATAGCTGTACAGATTCCTGTACGGATTTACGAGAAATTAATCTCCGACTCAGAAGAATTAGATGAGATTAAAGAATACCGAATTGCAAAAACTCATAAAGGCGAAGCAATTCCTTTTGAACAGGCATTTCGGGAAATTGAAGATTCTATCCAATAATGTATACTGTCTTTATTGAGCGATATGCCCAGAAACAAATAGCAAAGCTTGACAAGAAGATTATTCCCATTGTTAAAGACTCTATTGGCGGACTTGCATTCAACCCACGGCCTTATGGGTATAAGAAATTAAAAGGTGAAGAAGCTTTTCGGATTCGGGTAGGCGATTATCGTATTATATACGAAATTGAAGATGATAAGATTATCGTGATTATTGTTTCTGTTGGGCACAGAAAAGATATTTATAAATAAGCTTCAATTGTAAGCTTTAATGAAAAATGGTCACTTGAATCTAAATCAGGTGACCATTTTTTTTGCCCAGATCAACAAAATCACAAGAATGGTTAAGCTCCATTTTCTGAATAAACAAATACCACAGTTGTTGGCCGATTCTTTCTTTTGTATCGGACAATCTAGAGTGAATAATTTTCATAATTTAACATTGCTTAAATGACAATTTACTGAGAATAATGTAGTAAATTGGTCGCTATTCAATCATCCTTAATATTTCCTTCATGAAACTAAAACATGAATTCTTATGGATACCAAATTTGAACAACATGATGGTTAAGTGAAAAGCACCTAAAGCCGAAAAAGAAAAACCAGTAGTATAAATCGGATGTAATCTATCTGAATTAAGCAAACCCCCTTGACCTCATTTGTGAAATTAGATTTGTCTGGTTAATTTTTTATAGTAAATGAACCAACTACTGTATATTTTTAACTATTTTTGCTAAGAACTAAGAGTCAACTAAATCCATGAAAATCAATTCTTCATTTTGCCTGTTCTTAATACTTTTTTCATCCCTTTTAATTAGTTGCAAAAAAGATATTATAAAAGTTGTTCCAACTACCTCCGTTGCATTAGTGACCAATATCACTGCTACTACGGCAACATGCGGTGGAGAGGTTACCTCCGATGGAGGCGCATTAGTTTCCGCTAGGGGAGTTTGCTGGAGTATTTCCCAAAATCCAACAACTGCCAATGACAAAACAACCGATGGTACAGGTTTAGGTATTTTCACCAGATCCATTACAGGATTAACACCTGGGAAAACCTATAATATAGTAGCATATGCCATCAATTCAGTAGGAACTGGCTATAGTAGTCAGTCAACATTTACTACTTTAGTAATGGCCCCTATTTTGACAACTACCGAATTATCATCTATTACCTCAACCTCGGCTAGTAGTGGCGGAAATATCTCTAATGATGGAGGATCGGCGATAACGACTCGTGGCGTTTGCTGGAGTACTAATCAGAATCCCACCATTGCTGACAATAAAACTACCAACGGGACGGGTACAGGCAGTTTCACAAGTTCTATTACCGGATTAATTCCGGGAAAGACATATTATATCAGAGCTTATGCTGCAAATATAATAGGAACAGCTTATGGAAATCAGATAACCACAATCACTACTGCGATATTACCCACGATAACAACTAATGCTGTGTCAGATATAACATCAACGACTTCAAGAAGTGGAGGTAATATCACCAATGACGGTGGTGCTGAGGTAACTGTTCGTGGCATTTGCTGGAGTACTTCCCCAAATCCAACCATTGCCAATAACAAAACAAATGATGGTATAGGCTCTGGAAGTTTTACAAGCCTCATTACTGGCCTAATTCAAGGTACGACCTATTATTTAAAGGCTTATGCAACTAACAGTATTGGTACTACCTACGGGAATCAGGTTACTACAACTACCATGATTGTTTTGCCCGTACTAACAACAGCAACGATGTCAGACATCACCACAACAACAGCAACAAGTGGTGGTTATATCAGTAGTGATGGAGGTGCGGCAGTAACTGCACGTGGAGTTTGCTGGAGCACAAGTGCACCTCCTACATTAACCAACAGTAAAACTACTGATGGCACGGGAATTGAAAGTTTTACAAGCAGCCTTACCGGACTTACTGCAAATACAACTTATTATTTGAGGGCTTATGCAACTAATAGTGCAGGAACAGCTTATGGGAACCAGGCAAGCTTTACTACAACAGTACTTGCAATAGGACAATCTTATCAAGGTGGTATAATAGCTTATGTTTTACAACCAGGTGATCCTAATTACATAACAGGGGAAACACATGGTTTAATAGCCGCGCCGAACGACCAAAGCTCAGGTGTTGGCATACAATGGTACAATGGAAGTAATATAATAACAGGCGCAACTGCAATAGCATTAGGCACTGGAAATGCAAACACAAACACCATCGTTAGCAGTCAAGGAGCAGGAAATTATGCGGCTAAATTGTGTTATGATTTAATATTAGGTGGTTATAGCGATTGGTATTTACCTAGTCAAAATGAGTTGAACAAACTTTACCTAAATAAGATTGCAATTGGTGGGTTTTCCAGTAACCACTATTGGAGTTCAAGTGAGTACAATGATGGTTGGGCGTGGACACAATACTTCATGAATGGATACCAGGACTTCCTCATTAAGAGCATCAACTACTATAGTGTGCGTGCAGTTAGGGCTTTTTAATTTTTATTTTTTTGTAATGATAATTTATTTGGTATAATAATGAATATTCATTTTTAATTAATTTAACATGATGGAATACAAAATTGACATTTACAAAAATAATGAAGGGAACACACTTCGTTATGCACTTGGCATGAATGGTAAGAAGCCATTGGTGGTAATTGGATTGAATCCAAGTACTGCAAACGAACACAGGCCCGATAGCACAATAAATAAGGTGATGGGTATTGCTGAAGGAGCAAAATTGGACGGATTTATAATGTTAAATCTTTATCCTCAACGTTCAACTGATCCTAATAAGTTGGATTTAAAATTTAATACGGAATGCCATAAAGATAATCTGAATACAATTCAAGAAGTTTTATATGGGATGGATGATATTCAGGTATTAGTTGGATACGGAAATAAAATAATGATGCGTCCATATTTAAAGCAATGTATGAAAGAAATTGTTTCTGTCATTTCTAAACACAATCCCAAATGGCTAAAAACAGGAGATTTGACAAAACCAGGTCATCCAAGGCATCCTCTGTATGTAGCTTATGCAAAAGGATTAACGGAATTTGATATGTTATCATATCTCGCAAAACTGAAGTAGTATTAAGAGGAAAGTAAATATTTATTCACATTCTTCCTTTAGACATGGCTAGTGTATTAATTTGGTAAGGAGTTGTGAAAGCAGATCAGGGATTCCATCTTTCGAAAAAGAGATGGAATCCTTTCTGTTTAAACGAATGCAAGCGCCAACCTGTGTAGCGAAGATCTGGTTGCGAATTAAACCACAGAAATAAACTCAGCTCCAATTTTGTGGATGCCGTCAATTATTCTCTTCCTTTGCGCAGGGCGAGGGTTTCTATGCCCGGTTGCATAATGTCCCAGCAATCGCTCATTGATTCCGGCAACATGCGCCAGATGTTCTGTTTTTGATTCAAAGAATTTCGTATATTTGAAGTAAAGTTTATTGTCGTAAAGGTGGATAAAAGAGTAGTGCTAAATGATTTGAGTAATCTGTTGAGAGACAGATTTGCTGATAACCTGAAGGATGTTGTGCTTTTTGGATCTCAGGCCAATGGGACTGCACATAAGGATTCCGATTATGACTTTTTAATCGTACTGAAGGAAAAAGCAGATTGGAAAACCGAGCGCGAGATCTCTGATCTCTGTTATGAAATTGATCTAAAGTATGATATACTGACCGATATTCACATTTTAAGTGAAGGTGAGTTATCAACAATACGTGGTAGGCAACCCATATTTGTGAATGCATTGGCAAATGGATTACACGCATGATAACAGAGAAAGAAAGGTATGTACTTATAGAATATCGCTTAAAGCAATCTATTGAATCAATTGATCTGGCTAGATTTCTTTTGTCGAATGATAAATTAGTCATTGCAGTAAATCGTATTTACTATGGTATGTATTATGCTTTGACTGCTCTGGCATTGAAACATTCATTCGAAACATCAAAGCATACTCAATTAATTGGTTGGTTTAATAAGGAATTTATTTTCAGTAAAAAAGTTGATTCAAAATTTGGAGAAATTCTAAAGGAAGGCTATAAAAATAGAACAAAAGGCGATTATGAAGCATTTGTTCTATTTTCAACCAATGAAGTTGAGTTAATGCTAATCGAAATGGTTGAATTTATTGAAGAAATAAGATCCATTCTAAAGAAATAACCTCTGCCACATTTGGGCAAAAGTTTACACCACCTTCAGATCAATGCAATACTGCCTGCGTATTTAGTTCGAATCCTATTTCAATGTCGTTTAGTTAAGAAAATATCTTAGCTAAGATCGTCATTGCGAGGAACGAAGCAATCTATAAATCAACAGATTGCTTCACTTCGTTCGCAATGACGGCGTTAACTAAACGACATTGCATCCTATTTGTACTCTGATTTTTTGCATCCTATTGTTTTTCTTAATCCTGAAACTATCGCCAACCTGCTTGTTTGAGAATAATGTTGTTTCAGGTACTTAATCCGAATCCGAATCCATTATATGCATCAAATCTCCTTATTCGAACAGGGTTCTCCTCATGTCAAAGCTATACCCGAGTGTCACCTTGTGTATATCTTGTGTGTACATTGAGTGTACCTTGAGTGTACCTTGAGTGTACCTTGTGTGTTCGGGACCACATAAGGTACACTCATTCTACACTTATTCTACACTAATTCTATACTCAAGGTAAAGCCCGAACATTACCCGTTTATTACGCGGAACCGGCTTCAAGGTTTCAGAAAGGTATAAAAAAAGGATTTCAGGACACGACAGATTCAGATCAAGGCCATAAGGGCTGATCATGCAGGATATTCATATTCGGATTATTGAACCAATGGGATTTTTACCCCACCTTCAAATCAACACCCATCAGTAATAATGTAATCAGGATTAATCCAACCACGATACGGTACCAACCGAATACTTTGAACCCATGTTTTTGAAGGAAGGTAATGAAGGTCTTAATGGCAATGAGGGCTACAATAAATGCAATCACATTGCCAATAACCAAAGTAATTAAATTGTCAGATAACAGCTTAACTCCTGTAGGGCCAGAAACTAATTTCAGCAATTTATAACCCGAAGCAGCGGCCATGGTAGGTACGGCCAGAAAAAAAGAGAATTCGGCGGCATTGGTGCGTGTCAGTTTTTGTTGCATACCTCCGATGATAGATGCAGCTGAACGCGAAACTCCAGGAATCATGGCGATGCATTGCCAGAAACCTATTTTAAGGGCTTTCGGATAAGTCACTTCCTGATCTGGACTTTCCTTGCTGAACCATTTGTCGACAAACAATAGCAGAATGCCACCAAGGAACATAGTTATTGCGACCACCAGAACGTTTTCGAGCAAGCTGTCGATGAAATTTCCGGCAAGGAGCCCGATTACTGCTGCCGGAAGAAAGGCAACAAAAAGCTTTTGATAGAAGGTCCAGCTTTGCAGAAAACGCTTCCAGTAAAGTACTACTACCGAAAGTATGGCGCCGAACTGAATATTCACTGTAAATGCCTTGGTAAATTCATCGATATTCATTCCAAGCAGCTTTTCGGTAATAATCATGTGCCCGGTTGAAGAGATGGGCAGAAACTCGGTGATTCCTTCGACAACAGCAATAACGATGGTTTGAAATAGAGTCATAGTATGCGTAATAAATGATATACTGCTTAAGAATTAGCTTTTCGGGTATAAAAATAGGTTTTTCCTGCAGAACGGTTATCAAAGTTGAAAATTTCTTTGCCTTGATGTAAATTATAAAATGCCAGCATGGCCACATCTCCTGCACAAAAAAGGGAATGCAGGCACATCACGCTGAGAAAGAAATACATTAGAGGTTCGTTATAAAAAACCAGGAAGCCGATCAGGCAAATTATTTTAACAACAACCAAAGGGGCAAGAGCAACTAAGTGGAAAGCCCTTGAGGCAATTACTTGGTGGTCGGCCTGGGCATAGAATATAAACTTCTTCAGGATGAAGCCAAACGAAATCTTCCGGGCTCCTGAAAGCAAATAGACCAGTGCATGTAGAAGTTCATGAATAACAATCAACGCGGAGAGTGAAAACAGAACACCAAATCCAATATTGATCAGCGCTTCTGAATGCCCCCTGAAGGATAAGATTATGCTTTGGGCAAGAATAAAAACGAAAATAAGCATTATTACAATCTGGTAGACAGAGTAAATATGTATAATGTATTTTTCTGCACGTATTTGTTCCACAATAAACTCTTTCAGATTTTGATGCGAAACTTCGGTTAAGAGCTCATATTCGTTTTCGTTGAGCAGATCTTCAGGTCTTAGCTTTCTTCTCATGGTCATGAATTTCAGCCATAAACTGTTTGGCAGGTGTTCCCTTTTCCCATTTTCTTTTCTTTCCGGATTTTGCTATTCGTTTCGGATGATCTGAATCATAGCTTTCAGGTTAATAAGCCGTGTTATGAAAGCAAATAAAATGCTGGAAATGATCATGATACCATATCCGATATACCATGTATTGATGATCTTGCTAAGGTATCCGGCAAGAAAAACAAAACCAATAAACAGAATTAACTTTCCGATGATACGGTAATTGATTGGCAGCTTTAAAATGACCACCGCCAGTATGGTTTGTGCAAGCGCTGTAAATACCTGCGTTACCAGACTTGTCCATGCTGATCCCAAGGCCTGGAAGTGGGGTATCAGGATTAAATTCAGTCCGATATTAATTCCCATGCCAACAACTGCCATCCAGTTTAACTGCCTGATGCTCCCATTTGCGGTGAGCAAAGTGCCAAAAATGTAGGTTGTGGCAATGCCGAGAAAACTGACCATCAGTAACTGTAAAATGGAGGCTGACAGTTCGATATTGCCATCATAGAGCAAATCCATCAGGTCGTAATTGTAGAATCCGGAAGAAAGACTGATGATAATTGCCGGGACAAAAAGCAGGAGAAATGAAAATTGGACCATGGAGCCAACATCTTCCCTTTTTTTAATCATTCGTGCAAAAATGGGAAGTAATAAACCAGCGAACAGAACGCCGAACATTGAGACGGCATCGAGCAAACGAAATGCCTGGGCATAAATACCGGATTGTTCCTTCCCATTAGGCAATAATCCTACGAGCATGACTGAATCAATGCGGTTATAAAACGACATCAGCAGGATCAGCAAAGCATATGGGTAACTCTTTTTTAGAAAGACAGCAAAAAACCGTCGGTTGAAATAAAACGTTAACTTTCCGGTGTGAGATAACACAACTGCAAGTGTAATAAGGCTGGCAGTCAGGTAGGCTATAGATTGTGCGTAAACATACCATTCGATCCGGAAGACATGATGGGTAATATTGGTAAATAGCAGGACTGAACAGATGATGATCATTAGAGACCGATCGAGTACTGATAAAAGGCTGTCGGTACGGAAAAGGTGCAACCCGCTGATGTTGGACCGCAAATAGAGGGTGAAAGATATAAGAAACTGGTTTAAAATCAGGAAGATCAGGAGGTGGACGTGAATTTCATCATAAACGATTAAAGAAGCAAGAATACAAACAACAGCATAAATGCCAGCCAATAAAAACTTTATGCCCACAATATTACTGATGTGTTTTTTCATCAGCAGATGATTCTGAGCGATATTCTTATTATTAAAGTTGGTTATTCCCAGATCGAGAAGGATATTGAGAATCATCGAGAAATTCAGCAGCGAGAAGTATAATCCATAACTTTCCGCGCCAACCATGTTTTGCACATGGCGGTCGATTCCGAATATCCAGAAGGGTTTGATTAAAATATTCAGAAAAAGGAGCAGTAAGAGATTTGTAATAAACTTTCGTTTCAATCGGGTAGCTTTTTTCTGGTTTGATTAAAGTGAGTCAAAAGTAGTAATTTTTTAAACAGACTTTGTACATTTGATTGGATTTCGACACTTAACCAATACCTATGATTATTGCAGTCAATACACGTTTGTTAATTCAGGGAAAGCTCGAGGGAATCGGGTGGTTTGCCAGAGAAACTTTGTCTCGCATCACACGTGATCACCCGGAACATCAGTTTCTGTTTATTTTTGACCGTCCCTATGCCGAAGAGTTTATTTTCTCGGGAAACGTAACTCCCATTGTATTATCTCCGCCAACCAGGCATCCCATTCTATGGTATATCTGGTTTGAATTTCAGATTCCAAGGATTTTGAGAAAGTATAAGGCTGATTTGTTCTTCTCGCCCGACGGATATTTGTCGCTCAGTACCCACATCATGCAATTGGCGGCCATTCACGACATTAATTTTGCGCACCGGCCCAAAGATCTGCCCTGGCTGAAGGCTAAATATTACAATCATTATTTCCCATTATTTGCACGGAAGGCCAAACGAATTGTTACTGTATCCTACTTCTCGAAGGAAGATATCAACCGGACCTATAAGATTGAGAACGAAAAGATTGACGTGGTCTATAATGGCGTAAACTCGATGTACACACCGACCTCGGATGTGGAGAAGCAGACTACAAAAGATAAGTATTCCGGGGGAAAAGATTATTTTCTTTTCATCGGATCGTTGCACCCGCGTAAAAATATCTGTGGATTATTAAGGGCATATGATGCATTCCGCACTTCGGTTGAATCGGATACCAAATTGCTTATTGTGGGCGAAAGCATGTTTAAAACCAGTGATATCGAACTGACTTACGAAGGCATGCGTTACAAGAATGATGTTGTTTTTACGGGCAGGTTGGGCAATGAAGAGTTACACCAGGTTTTGGGAGCCTCACTGGCGCTGACTTTCGTCCCTTTCTTCGAAGGTTTTGGGATTCCGGTTATTGAGGCCATGAATGCCGGAGTACCGGTCATCTGTTCAAATACAACTTCTTTGCCCGAAGTGGGAGGCTATGCAGTATTGTACGTCGATCCGTTTGCGATGAGCCAGATCAAAGATGCTATGATCCGCATCTATCTGGAAAAGGATCTTCGGGAATCGCTCATCGGAAAAGGCTTCCTCCAAAAAGATAAGTTCAGTTGGGATAAAACTGCTGATTTACTTTGGGGAAGCATACAGATTTGTGCAAATACATAAAATCAGGGATCAGGAATCATGAAAAAGGAAAAAGGAAAGAGTGGTCAGGAAAAGAGGAAAAAGGAAAGGGTGTTCAGTTGCAGTATGCAGTGATTTAGAAAAGAGAAAAAAGGAGAGATGCATATTATGGATTTTTAAGCAACCCTTACTTTTTGTTTGATAACCTTAGTAACATAGGATAACCCACAACCCCCACACCTTATTAACCTTATCAAGATTAAATTTGAATGAGATAATAAATTAGGAAAAGGAAATATAAAAAGGGAAAAAGGAAATATTCAATATTCAATATTCAATATCCAATATCCATTTGAGAAAAGGAATGAGGAAAGCTAACGTAACGAGAAAATGCTTAAATGTTGAAAGATAAACTTTTGCTATTTCTTCAGGAAGGGAGGCTGGAAGCCGGATGTGATGAGGCTGGAAGGGGTTGCCTGGCAGGACCTGTATTTGCGGCTGCTGTAATACTGCCGGCTGATTTTGAGAATGATCAGTTAAATGATTCGAAGAAGCTTACGGAGAAACAGCGTTACGCGCTACGTCCGATCATTGAAATGCAGGCGCTGGCTTTTGCTGTCGGGATTGTTGACAATCATGAAATCGACCGGATTAATATATTGAATGCGTCGTTTCTGGCAATGCACCGCGCACTCGACCAACTTAACCTGAAACCGGACCATTTACTGATTGATGGGAACCGCTTTAAAACATATACTGATATCCCACATACCTGTATCATAAAAGGTGACGGTAAATATATGTCCATTGCAGCTGCTTCAATTCTGGCAAAAACTTACCGGGACGATTACATGGATGCCCTTCATCAGGAATATCCTCAGTACAACTGGCAAAAAAATAAGGGCTATCCAACACTTCATCACCGAAAGGTAGTCCGGGAGATCGGAATTACACCTTATCACCGGCTTACATTTGCCAATCTGGGTGATCAGCTCAGACTCAATTTCTGAAATTCTGCAAATTAGAAGGAGTATTAATGATCTCTTTTGAATTAATCTTTGTTGTTCACTGCATCATCATCATCATCATCATCGTTGTCATCGTCATCGAAGTCATCATCAGCAACATCGTCAATTTCATCTACGTCAGCCTCATCTGCAAGGATATCGTCCTCCGCATACTTGCTTTCATATTCTTCTTTGGCGCTATCCTTTAAAGAGCCTGTGCTGTCGTAATCATCATCTTCCTCGATGATTTTTTCTGCTTCAAAAATGGTCATACGAACCAGATAGTATTTATCCTCTGTTTCGAAAGGCAAGGCACTTACCCTCTTGCCATCTTTGTTGTTGAAATAGATTAGACTTTCACTGTATCCACTTGGATATTCCAGCTTGATCTTTTCCTGGATTTCCGGATCTAGCTTGTCATAATCCTTAATAACTCTGGGTTTATTGATATTCATTGATTAATATTTTAATGCAATTATATGAAAAATTTTAGTAATTCTTCAGTGGCGAATATAAATGAAAATCTATTTTACAAGCATCTTTTTTTGCTTTTCTTCTGATTTTTTACCAAAAGATTATTCTCAGGAAAAATCAATCATCGCTTTTATTACTCCATCCTGATAGTTTGAGACCACTACGAAGGCATACTGTGTTTCTTCGGGCCGAAAATGATGGGTAACCATCTGTTCGACAGGCAATCCATTTTCAATCAATGCAATAGCTTTTTCGACACAATGGTTTTGCCGGCGTACATTTTGAATAGCGATCTCTTTCCGGCGCATCAAATCCATGTTAAAAATATATCTGGCTTCTGCTGGAATACCTACTAACACCAGTTTCCCACCCGGTTTCAAAACATTCAAAGCATCATCAACTGCTAGCTGACTGCCGCTGCATTCAAAAACCAGATCCAGTAAAAGCGGTTCAATTTTGCCTGTTGAATCTAATGCATCAACATCAAAAGGGTTAAAGACGAAGTCAGTATCCAACTTCAACGCTTTTTCGCGACGATAATCTAACGGTTCGTAACAGAATATGTTGCCGGTCTGCATCGTTTTCAAGACCATAAGGACGGAAAGACCGATTGGACCAAGGCCAAAAATGCCAATGGTTTTGGTCCGAAGATCCGTTTGTGTGCGTTCAACACTATAAGTACCGATGGTTAATGGTTCGATGAGGGCCCCTGAAGTTTGATTAAGTTTATCTGTAAGCGCAAAACAGGTAAATTCGGGCATTACGATGTATTCCGCAAGGCATCCTTCGAGTTGTCCGGGACAGCCCAGGAATCGGTTGTTCCGGCAAGTATGAGGCCGGCCAGCCAAACATTGGTCGCAGGTGCCGCAATGAATACTTGGATCAATGGCTACCAGGTCACCAGGCTTCACGCGGGTAACCGCGATTCCTGTTTGTATCACCATCCCGGAACATTCATGTCCTAATGCAAAAGGAAATTCAACGACCTGTGACCCGATTTTCCCTTCAGTGAAATAATGGACATCCGATCCACAAACACCTACAGTTTTTATCCTGATTAAAACATCATCCGGATTTTTCAGTTCAGGTTTGGGGCTGTCAATCATTTCGATTCTCCCGATTCCAGTTAAAACCAGTTTTTTCATTGTAATATAATTTGTATGAATACAATCTTAAAATTGGCAGGACTGCCTTTTATCACTTTTTTTAAGTTAATGAATTTATTACTTTGTTGAAATCAAATATAATGATTATGTACGGGAAAATAAAACAGGATTTAATTCAGACGTTAAGCGAATTAAAAGAACAAGGTCTATATAAAACCGAAAGGGTTATTACATCATCACAGAGTTCGCAGATTTCGGTATCAGGCGATCAGCAGGTATTGAATTTTTGCGCCAATAATTACCTGGGATTATCCAATCATCCTGAAGTAATCAGGGCCGCACGGGAAACTATGAATTCATGGGGGTTTGGCCTTTCTTCGGTTCGATTTATTTGCGGAACTCAACAAATTCATAAAGATCTGGAGAAAAAGGTATCTGAATTTCTTGGGACAGAGGACACCATCTTGTATTGTGCCGCTTTTGATGCCAATGGAGGCGTTTTTGAACCTTTACTGGGGGAGGATAGTATTATCATCTCCGATGAGTTAAATCATGCCTCAATCATCGATGGAGTACGATTATGCAAGGCTCAGCGTACCCGTTACAAACATGCCGACATGATTGAGCTGGAAAACTGCCTGAAAGAATCGCAAGCACTGAAATACAGACTGGTAGTTACCGATGGGGTATTCTCTATGGATGGAGATTTGGCTAAGCTTCCCGAAATTGTTGAATTGTGTGAGAAATATGATGCACTGATCATGGTCGACGATTCGCATGCTTCAGGCTACATCGGCAAAACAGGAAGAGGAACGGCCGAGCATTTTGGACTTTTAGGTAGAATAGATATCATTACCACCACTTTTGGAAAAGCTTTGGGTGGAGGAAATGGAGGATGTACTTCGGGACGAAAAGAAATTATTGAAATGCTCAGGCAACGGTCGAGGCCTTATTTATTCTCAAATACGCTGGCTCCGGCAACTGTCGGTGCAACATTGAAGGTTCTGGATTTACTGACTGAATCATCAGAACTGCCGGGACGTACAATGGGAAACGCCAGGTATTTCAGAAACAAAATGGAAACTGCCGGATTCGATCTTGTAAAAGGGACTACAGCCATTGTTCCTGTAATGATTTACGATGCGCCACTGGCGGTGAAATTTGCCAATGAATTGCTTAAAGAGGGCATTTATGTGATTGGTTTTGTATTTCCGGTTGTCCCAAAAGGAAAAGCACGAATCAGGGTTCAGTTGTCGGCTGCACATACCATCGAACAAATTGATAAGGCCGTTGAGGCTTTTATTAAGGTTGGGAAATCTCTCAGCATTATTTGATCCGCAGGAGGCCGGTTAATTCATAGTAATAAAAGTGAAAGGCTGCCAGGATATTATATCCTGACAGCCTTTTATATATAGTACAACTCCCCGGGGTATGAAGGGTTTGAACTATTTGATCTGGATAACTGCATATTTTGATATTCTCCAGAATTCCTCAGGATTTTCGATTTCCAGGTATGCAATCATTCCTTTTTCTTCAACCAGTTTATAAGAACTGCTTGGATGTTCTGAAATTACAACAACCTTTTTTGCATTTAAAGGGATTGTTTTTGTCTTGCGTATATCCACTTCAGTAAAATGCTTCGAATCAAAATTTCCCTGAATTGCTTTGCCACCGCCAACTCCAAGTATTGAACCTTCCCGACTAAGAATACCTTCTTCTTTCAGTTTTTTGAAAGTTCCGAGTACAAAGTGGGCTGTGTTAAGCTTATCTGTCTTATCTATAATTTGTTTTTGCTTGTAATTGATAGTGTCAGCCTGAGTTTGAATGTCAGTATTCAGCTTTTGAACTTTAGTTCCGAGTTCAGCCAGATTGGCATTCTTGCCTTCGATTTCTTTTTTCAAAGCAGCAATTTCGGTATTCTGACTTTCGATAGTTTCATTTAAGGCCTTGATTCTTGCTTCAACTGCTTTTAAATTCATTCCCGAATTCTTCAATTTACCTTCCAGTTCTGCAATTTTCTTCTCGCTTTCAGCAAGCATACTGTCCATCAGTTTGACATCTTCAACAAGTAATTGTTTTCTGTTCTTTCCGCCTTCTGATTGAACCAATGAGACTTGATTTCTTTTTTCTTTAATGAATTTCAGATTAGCTTCGATTTCGTTAAAGGTATTCTCCATATCATTTACGACAGAATCCTTCTTTTGAATCATATGGTTCGCATTTGTTTTTTCCACAATCAAAGCGCTGATTTCAGCTTCTTTTTGATTGTAAACATGTACTCCTCCAAAGATTCCGCCAATCAAAATCAAACCTACAATAATGATAGCTCCTAACTGTGTGTTTTTTGACATTTCCATAACTCAGTATTTAATTTTTAATTTGTTTTAACGATCAAACAGACACTTGCAAGTAATAATTACATTTATAATGTTGTATGATTTCAGGATAAGACATATCAATGCCTATGCCAAATCTTTTGTATTGATGCAAAATGCTGTTTATTATCAGATTATGAATATGAATGCAGTGTTATGCTTTCTCAATTTGAGAAAATTGAACTTTAGATTTATTAGATTGAGAATCAGTCGAGGGGTTATTGCTTGTGGTTTTCCTTCAACATTCGGTATATTGTTGCTACTCCAATGTCCAATTTTTCAGAGACCAGCTTAATGTTGTTATCATATTTCCCCAGATACTTTTTTACAATCAGGAGATCATATTCCCTAAGACTGAGATCCCGGCTGAATAAGTCATCCAGTAAGTCCTGTCCTCTGCCCAAAAGAATATGATCAGATGTAATTTCTTCTTTGTCGGCCAAGGTAACAGCCAGTTCAATTACCGATTTCAATTCACGGATATTTCCCGGGAAAGAATAGGAGAGTAAACGGGAAGAGGCATCCGATGACAGGGTTTTGATGGTCATCTTATTCTCTTTACAGAATACGTTAATAAAGTATTTGGCCAATATAACCACATCATTTCCCCGATCACGCAAGGGAGGTAATTCAATGGGGAGTCCATAAAGCCGGTAATAAAGATCTTGCCTGAAATTTCCTTTTTTTATTTCTTCCTGAAGATCTTTATTAGTAGCTATAATAATCCGGCAGTCAAATTTAACTGGAGTATTGCTGCCAATACGAATGATTTCCTTTTCCTGAAGGGCTCGTAATAATTTGGCCTGCAATGAAATATCCATCTCGGCCATTTCGTCAAGAAACAAGGTTCCTCCGTTGGCTTCTTCAAACTTGCCAATCCGTCGAAAAGAGGCTCCTGTAAAAGCACCTTTTTCGTGTCCGAAAAGTTCACTTTCAATCAGTTCTTTAGGTATTGCCGCAACATTAACCGCGATAAAGGGTTTATCCGATCGGTTTGAATTGTAATGTATGGCTTTAGCAACAAGTTCCTTCCCAGTACCTGTTTCTCCGGTTATGGTTACTGTAATATTTGTTCGGGTCGCTTTTTCAATCAGATCATATACTTTATGGGTAGCCGCGCTATTGCCGATGATGGTATTCTGGTCTGTATATTTTTTCCTGACTTCCTGCCTTAAATTAACAATCTCCTTTCTCAGCTTGCTTTCCTGTCGGATGTTGTTAACCGTATTCAGTAAACGCTCCTTGATGTCGCGCGATTTGACTATATAATCATAGGCGCCTAATTTTAGCAAAGCAACAACAACATCAATATCTACCTGCTCCGAGATCAAAATGATCTGAATATCTTCATTGATTTCCTTGATTTGTTTCAGGACTTCCAATCCTTTTGTATCAGGAAGCCGGTAATCAAGCGTAATGACATCTGGTTCCTGATATAAATTAGCCAGACAGTCTCTCCCGGTAGTGAAGGATTGTATTTCGTAATCAGGATTGAGCGACAGGGTATGAACAAGCAGTCTGTTATACCATTCATCATCCTCAACGACAAATATTTTGAAGGCTTTTTCCGGCATCATTCTGAACATTTATTTTTATCAGTTTCATTCTATTGCTGCAAGGTAGTAAGATTTTGACTGAATCCGATCCTTGAATTATCATTTTGAGAATAAATTAACTCCACTATCGATTATAAAATGAAAGCTGTAGTGAGTATTATTCTTCTTTTATTTTTTCTCTCAGGATTGAATTGATACATTTGATTTCCAGTTCAATTACCCCGATCAGCCTTGTTATTTCTTCCCATTCCAGACCCTCAACAGTGTTTTCAAGTTTCTTTAAATGATTGTAGAGGAAGGTTTCATTTAAATGTTTGGACGGAGCCGCAAGTTTGTGAGCCGTTTCAGCTATCCCGGCCCTATTTGTGATTTGAGAATATTGCCTGAATTTTTGTATAGCTTCTTCACCCGAACGGATAAAGATTCTCAGCATCTCAATAACAAAGGCGTCGTCGCCACCTGAAATTAGTTCCAGATCATTCAAATTATGATTGGCATTCCCTTGGTTAGGAACTTCATGTTTTTCAGGAATTAACACAATGATGGTGTTAAGCAGGTCAGATTCTGTGAATGGTTTTTGTAAAAAAGCATTCATTCCTGACAATTCTATCTTTTGTATATCGGTCAATTTAGTGGTGGCTGTCAATGCAATGATTTTGCACGATGGGCGGTGCTGTAAAATCTGCTTTGTTGCCTCGTATCCATCCATTACGGGCATTCGGATGTCCATGAGAACCAAATCATAGGTGTTTTTCAGGACGAGATCAACAGCATCCTGGCCGTTATTTGCCTCGGTAAACAATACTCCCCAGGTTTTCAGAATATTTTTGATCAGGTAACGATTGAATTCCTCATCATCTACAATCAGAAAATGCAGATGATGAAACCACAATGGGATTACCAACGACTCTATTGTTTGTTTTTTTATACGATCCGGATTCCCTTTACAATAAGGTATTTGTAGTATAAATTTTGTTCCTTTTCCCGGATAACTATCCACTTCAATTTTTCCATTTTGAAGAAGAACCAGCTTTTTAACGATGGCAAGCCCTAGTCCAGCACCACGTTGTTTTTGAGTAATATCGGTATCCAGTTGGACAAATTCTTCAAATATCTGACTTAGGTTTTCTTTTGAAATACCGATGCCTGTATCCGAGACTTCGAGGTGTAACAAATAGTCTTGTCCTGAAGTTTCTTCGCTGGAAATCGAAAGGATGATCTGCCCCTGATTGGTGAATTTTATGGCATTGGTAATCAGGTTGATCAGTATTTGTTTTAGACGGATCGGATCTCCCTGAAGTACCAGATCTTTTTCCGATTCATTATTGATGATCAAATCAAGACCTTTTTTCTGCGCCAGATCTTTATGCAGCGTGTAAACCTCTGTCATAATTTCATCAGGAAGGAAATCAATTTGTTCCAATTTTAATTTCCGGGATTCGATCTTCGAGAAATCAAGCGTTTCGTTAACCAGGGCAATGAGATGTTCGGCTGATTTATGCACAACGTTCAGGTCAGCGGTCATTTCTTCCGAATCTGTTTTCCGAAGCATCTGACCGGTCAACCCATAGATGGCGTTTACCGGTGTTCGCATTTCATGACTGACTGTAGCCACAAACATTTCTTTTGCCTTGGTAAGACTCTCGGCTTCGGCCTTTGCCTTTCTCAGGAATTGCTGAATCGTTCTGTTTTTCTGCAGGTTTCGGAAGAACAGGATTAGAATAATTATCAGCAGAAGAACAGCAGTAATAGTGAAAATTGCCATTCCCCGGTATGTCTTGTCAGCCATATTATCAGCTTCCTCTGTTTTGGTTTCCAATCTTTTTTGTTCACTGTTTTCGAGATTGGCAATATGCTGATTCAGTTTTTGTGTCAACTGAATATTCTTTTCAAGCAAAAGCATTTCCCTGGTTTGAATAGTTCTGGTCTGACTGACAATTTTCTCTTCAAGACCTGCAATTTCCTGTTTAAGGACCTCCTTTTCTTTGGATTTATCGATGATAATAGGGCGAAGCGTAGTCGTATCTTTCTTGCCAAATATTCTTTTGAAAAATCCCTTCTTCTCTATAGGCTTAAATCTGATTGTATCGGGTTGGATAATTGCCGTATCAATCCGGGAATAAAGTGTGGCAAATGTATTGTGTGGGTCGGATTTCGAATGATGAAGCGCACGTATTTCATCCCAGATCAGCAATTTTCTGTTGGTAAGAATTCGAATCGTATCAATATCGGTAATCTCGCTTGAATCCGCCAGGGCGTAGTTTGCCAGGATGTTTAATTTTTCATGAATAGTTGTATCCAATTTCCGGTACGGATGCAGGAATTTTGTATCACCGGTCAGACTATATAGGCGGATCGTATTTTCAACCTCACTCAGATCAGAGGAAATATCTTTAATCAATAATAATTTGAGATCGGGCCGTGCTTCCTTGTGGATCGTATCAACAATCTCAGAAAGACTCTTATAGGCCAGAGCCCCTGAAACGATTACTGCAACCGCAATGCAGATGGTTAAAAGGATAAACTGTACTTCAATTTTATATTGCTTCATCAAAGTAAATATCGTAAATTATACCTTTGAAGCAATCAATAGAATCAGGTAAGTGAAATTTTTAATTTCCATGATCTTTCTTTAATGCTCTTTCCAAAATAATCAGGTAACGAAGATAGGCCAATTCTGGTTCATTTGCGATTTTCATGGAGAAGTGAAATTAAAATAACCACGAATCCATTCTTTGAACTCTGAAAAATATTCCCCGGAGTAATTTCATCCACCTCAGGATCTTTCGGGATGCTTCGAAGGTAGAAGTGGTAAGCAGGACGATTGGAATCTGACAGAGCAGCGAACGGCTAGGGATCGCGATATGAACCCTCTTTGGTTTGTGTATGTTTTGAGTATGGTTTCTGTAAGGTTTCTGTATGTTGACTTATAAAATATATACCCGAAATAAACTGTGAACATGCAAATTTAGAAAGGCGTTTGGCAGGGGATCATATCGTGAAGGTGAATAGGGTACTGACTGCTATCATTTTTTATCCCGAAGGGGTAATGGGGATGCTCATTGAAAGTCTGTGACCAGCGGTGGTTAATATCTGGTAAAGGATTCCCCTCAACAATTTGAAGTGATCCCTTTTCATGTTGTTTACTAAGATCGTGTTCATGAAAAACAAAAAGGGCGCTTATAACCATTATAAGCGCCCTTTTAAGAGAAAATCAAGTATTAGAAGATTTTATAGCCAATTCCAAATGCGAATGCAAAAGTGGTTTTCCCGTATGTCTCTTTGTAAGGGCCAAAATTGGTTATGAGATCGGTATTATCTTTATTAAAATTCCCTGTTTTATCAAATGTTTTAGTATCATCCTTATAAATAGTCTTCATAACACCAGCATCAAGTACCAGTCTTTTGTTTAATTTCCACTGAAAACCGGTAGCAAATGTATATGAATCATTACTGTAACTAAAATCACTCTGGTAATCTTTGCTTACCCCTGTGTTTGAATTCATATAACCGGCACTGACAGCGAATTCGTCGGTAATTTTATACTCTAAGCCAAATGATAACTCCACAAAGTTTTTGTCGATAGTGCGATTCTGACCATAAATATTTGGTCCCCAGCTAATATTTTTATCCATAAAGATACTAAATGACCCTGAAGCCTTCAGTTTATCGCTTACTTGATAATCAGCACCGCAGGAAATGATGGCAGGAATGTTGCTGGGTGATTTCTCGTTATTAGGGAATAAACCGGTACCATCAACCACTGTTTTGTTGGTCAACGTAAGAATTGTTGAATGTTCATATTTCAGACCAATGTTCAACTTGTCGAGATGAATATCTACCCCGATAATTGGAGTAAAACCTAATCCGGTCTGTTTGGTATCAACATTCATATCGGCAGTTTTCTTTGAATTATCATCCATGGCTAAAGCGTTGGCTGTAAATCCAGGAGCAACTGCATTAAGTGTAGCAGCAGCAGTTCCGATATTCATTCCTGATGCGCTTATGCCTGCAGCACCCAGTAATTGTGTAACTGCAGCAACTGTTGCTGGGGGTAATGCACTGAGTGGTGTTGCTGCCGGCGTACCTGCAGTTATTGCGCTGGATAAGCCAGTTGCAACCTGGGTCGAACTTGCAGCCAACCCATTTAAAAAGGTTTTCCCATCAGTGAAGAATTGGGTAGCTGAAACCATGGTTCCAGTATATGTAGACTTAAACGCCGGATAATTTGGGTTAATCATTATATCTTTCAGGTACCCACTATATGAATTATTCGCATTTATTATACGAACTCCGGCAGATACGGTAATTATTTTATTGATCGCATAACTCCCGTTCAATTGCGCTCCCCAGAACACACTTGAGCCTTCAAACTTCATTGAAGTTGAATATTCGGTGGTGGGAATACCTTTGGCTGACAACGATACAGGTAGAGTTGAAATAAGTTTCTCAAAGCTAGGTAACCCGGTATTGTATTTGGCAGTACCTCCACCAGCATTGGGACCAAATCCAGCTGAAAAAGCCCATTTGTCTTTTTTATATACAGCATAAGCATCAGGGAAAACCGGTACGGATGTTTCCCCTTTGAATGTTGAATTATTCAGAGTTGGGAATTCACTGTAAATTGTACGGGTTTGAAAAATACTCTGATTATCCAATCCAAAATAGAATCCGTTCTTCAATTGAGTTAATCCGGCAGGATTAAAATAGACAGCATCCAGATCGATGGATGCATTTCGGGATAACATACGTGCAAATTGAGCGCTTTGGTTGGTATTGGTTAAAATTCCACCGGCGTAAGCAGTGTTCATCAGAAACAAAGCTCCGGCAATCAAAACTGTAAATTTCTTCATAAGATAATTTTAGAGGTTTAATGAGAACAAAAATATAAATATTTATGACTTGCAAATAAAATATATCTGAAAATCAATCTATTGTGAATTATCAAACCATGCACTTTAATGTTCGAATAAAACAAAACCCGACTTATTGAAAGTCGGGTTTTGTGATAAAAGTTATGTAGTTGGATTTTTAGGGCAACTATTTGGTTAAAGATGAATCACTTCTCCGTAAGCAGCCGCAGCGGCTTCCATTATGGCTTCACTCATGGTAGGGTGTGGATGAATCGATTTGATCAGTTCATGTCCTGTAATTTCCAGTTTTTTGGCAACAACCAATTCTGCGATCATTTCAGTAACATTACCACCAATCATATGTGCACCAAGTAATTCTCCATATTTAGCATCAAAAATAAGCTTTACAAAACCATCTTTCTGTCCCGAAGCGCTGGCTTTTCCACTTGCTGAGAAAGGGAATTTACCTACTTTAATTTCATACCCTGCATCTTTTGCTTTTTGCTCGGTCAATCCAAGTGAGGATATTTCAGGATTGGTATAGGTGCATCCGGGGACGGTTGAATAATCAATCGGATGCGGATTTAATCCCGATATCTTTTCGACACATAGGATTCCTTCAGCCGAAGCTACATGAGCCAGGGCAGGTCCTGCAATAATATCGCCAATAGCATAAACGGTATCCACATTGGTTTGGCAAAATTCATTAACCTTAATTTTACCGTTTTCAAGTACAATACCTAATTCTTCCAATCCAATGTTCTCGATGTTTGGTGTAATGCCAACAGCCGATAAAACAATTTCAGCTTCAATAATTTCTTCGCCTTTTTTGGTCTTAACAACTACTTTACACAATTCGCCCGATGTGTCGACCGATTCGACTGAAGCATTGGTGAAAACCTTCATTTTCATTTTCTTGAACGATCGTTCGAGTACTTGCGAAACCTCTTCATCCTCGTTCGGTACAATATTAGGTAAATACTCTACCAAAGTGACCTCTGTTCCTATGCTTTGATAAAAATAGGCGAATTCGCTGCCAATTGCACCTGAACCAATCACTACCATTGATTTTGGTTGCTTAGGCAAACTCATCGCTTCACGATAACCAATGATCTTTTCACCATCCTGCTCCAGATTGGGTAATTCGCGCGAACGGGCCCCTGTTGCCAGGATGATGTTTTTAGCCGAATGTATCGTTCTGTTCCCGGTTTCATCTGTTACTTCCACCGAATTTTTATCGATGAGTCTTCCGTTACCTCTGATGACTTCAATTTTATTTTTGGTAAAGAGAAATTGAATCCCTTTGCTCATGCCGTCGGCCACACCTCTACTTCGTTTGACCATGGCTTCAAAATCTGGTTTAATATCACCGGAAATTGAAACGCCATAATCAGCAGCATGTTGGGCATATTCCAATGCCTGTGCACTTTTGAGCAGCGATTTTGTTGGAATACAACCCCAGTTCAGACATATTCCCCCAAGCTTATCTTTTTCAATAACTCCAACATTCAAGCCTAATTGGGCGGCTCTGATGGCAGCAACATATCCACCGGGACCGCTACCTAAAACTAATAGATCATAACTCATAGATGAAGCTTCTTTAAAATTAAATCAAACAGTATAATAACACCACTACAAGATAAAAAGTTTTTTATAACGTTGAATTCTCTTATTGTCTGTTAACTCTGCATTGTAAAAAAGACCGCACAAAGCGGCCTTTCTTTTAAATTGAAATATTATTGTTCCCGGTTTCTAATTCGGGAATAATTCAGCAAGTTTTTTCCCCAATTCTTCGCCTCTTAATCCCTTTGCAATGATTTTTCCATCTTTATCGAGAAGGAACGATTGTGGAATAGAATATACTGCATATAGCCGTGCGGCAGCATTTTGCCAGAACTGAAGATCAGAAACATGAATCCATGTGAGGTTGTCATCTTTAATAGCTTTTACCCATTGGTCTTTTGTACGATCAAGCGAAACACCAATGATCTCAAACCCTTTAGGATGGAACTGCCCATACAGTTTAACTACGTTTGGATTCTCCTGACGGCAAGGTCCGCACCATGAAGCCCAAAAATCGACCAATACTACTTTCCCACGCAAGGAAGATAATTGAATCGGTTTGCCTTCGGGATCATTCATTGTAAAATCCGGAGCTATAACTCCGATAGCGGTTGCCTTTTGAGCCTGAATAAGTTCTTTCAACTTAAGCACATATTCAGATTTACTGATTTCAGCAGGAAATTTACTGGTAATTGCATCCAGTTCTGCAATATCAACCTGATTGGCCAGCTGAGCAAAAGCTATAAAAGCAGCAACAACTGAGTTAGAATGTTCTTTTACAAAATTCTTTGTGAAAACCTTATTGTTGTCAATCATGGCCTGGTAATCAATTTTAGCTTTGTCAGCTTCATTTGTATTACCTGACGACACTGCACTTTGATATTTTCCTCTCAAGGTATTAACATCTTTATTCAACTTTTCCATTTCGTTGATGTAAATCCGAAAGATATCCTGTGAAGGGGATCCTGTTATTTTAGTGCTGCGGAGGCTGTCTTTATTGGCTATAACGGTAATGCTGGCATTGTCGAGAAAGAACTCGGCAAAATGGGTCTGCTTGTCCAGGCGAAGCAAACGCAGATCAGGCATTTCCATTTTGCCTATAAATGTAAATTTGCCTGAAACAATATCTGTGCTATCAATACTTACAGGTTTACCATCCACTATTTTTTGCAGGTAAACTTTACCCTTTTCAATTCCGGCAATTGATCCTTTGATCGAGTATTCATTCTTTGATGACTTACAGGAAATAAGCGCCAGGGCAAATACCAAAATTACTATTACATTTCTCATAATGCTTAATATTTAAGTTAGATTAATTATTCTTCCTGATTTGATCATACAGATCAAGCAATTTCTTTGCTGCTGCGAATGAAGAGATTTCCTCCCTAAGAACTTTAATTTCTGATTCTTCCATCAGTTTTTTTATCTGTTCGTTCTGATAAAAGTCATTTCGCAGCCGTTCATTGATCGTTTCATACATCCAGAATTTGGATTGTTCATTTCTTCGGTGTTGAAAATATTCATTGGCTTTTACTTGGTCCAGGTATTGGTCAATGGTATCCCAGATTTCGCTGATTCCGGTTTTCAAATAGGCTGAACAGGTTAACACCTTAGGCTTCCAACCCGATTCGGAGGCTGGAAACAGATGTAGCACATTCATATATTGAATCCTTGCTAATCCGGCCTTCTCAATGTTATTTCCATCAGCCTTGTTGATTGTGATTGCATCGGCCATTTCCATGATCCCGCGTTTTATTCCCTGTAATTCGTCGCCTGCCCCTGCCAGCATTAATAAAAGGAAAAAATCGACCATCGAATGTACGGCAGTTTCACTCTGGCCAACGCCAACGGTTTCGATAAAGATATGATTAAACCCGGCAGCTTCGCATAACACGATGATCTCCCTGGTCTTACGGGCAACACCACCTAACGAACCGGCTGACGGGGAAGGACGGATGTAAGCATTTGGATCGATTGACAAATCTTCCATTCGGGTTTTATCACCCAGTATACTTCCTTTAGTCCGCTCACTGCTTGGATCAATAGCCAGCACCGCCAGTTTTTTCCCCTGGGCTGTTATGAACTTGCCCATTGCTTCGATGAAAGTACTTTTCCCTACCCCTGGAACCCCCGTAATACCAATACGAACTGAATTTCCGGTGAAAGGTAAACATTTCACTATAATGTTCTGAGCAATCTCCTGATGATCGGGTTTCGAGCTTTCGATTAAAGTGACAGCCTGACTGAGGATGGTGATATCTCCTTTCAGAATGCCATCTACATATTGCCCGACTGACAGAGAACGCTTTTTTTTATTCTTTAAAAATCGTTTGACCGAAGCGTCATTTACCGATGGCAATGGTTCAATGCCTTGATTCACATTTAACCCACTGTATCGCGGATCATTCTCAATATGGAAATAAGGTTGATCTCCGTCCATGTTCTGTAATTTTATGCGAATGTAACGATCAACATAGAATTATCGGTAAAGTTGAATTGAAAACTTTAGAAGTTTAAGATAAAAAAAGCCGGTTCGGGGATACGAACCGGCTTCCTGATCTATGTTCAGTAATTTATTGGGCTAAAATATTACTTGAAATCCGCAATGTCGTTGTTGGATTCTTAGGATCGTTGGTAATTATAGTGATGGTTTTATTTTGTCTGCCACTTTTACCGGTTGAATCAAATACCACTTTAAGCGGTACACTTTCTCCGGCGGCAACTATGTTTTTTGATGGCGAAACCGCTGTACACCCACAAGAACTCTTCACATCACGAATAATTAAATCCTTCTTCCCAGTATTTTTCAGGTTAAAGGTATGCTCGTTTTTTGTGCCTGGTTTGATGTCCCCAAAATCAAATGTTTCCATGTCATAAGTAACAACCGGGGCGTTTTTTAAATCCTCGGCGGATAATTTTGAGAAATCTTCCTCCAAAGTTGAACTTACAGCAAAAGAATTTTTGTAATCATCCTGACCATCAATGTTCAGATAAATTCGATGCATTACAAATCCATAAGCCTGAATTTTACTAGCATCAAAGGTCACGACAATGTATCCTTTTTGTTTGGGAGCCAGTTTTGCTGGTTTAAACACTGCACTCAGGTGAGGTGGGGGAGTCTTGAAACTTAATTGAACGGGCTGGTCAGACATATTGACAATTTCTGTACTATCCTTTTTAATTTGCTTTTCTTTAATAGCGCTAAAGGCTATGTGATTTGTCTTGGCGCGAAGAGGACCTATTTCGTTGGGAAAATCTTCTTCGATCGTACGGGCACGGGGAGTAACCTCACCCAAAATAGTCAGAACGACATCAGCATTTTCAGCATTTGAACTAACACGAATGGTCTTGTTGAAGACACCCGGTCTGTTTCTTGCATCATAGTTAACTTTTATAACCCCTTTAGCTCCGGGAGCAATAGGCTCACGGGTCCATTCGGGTGTAGTACATCCGCATGAAGCCTGTACATTGTTAAGAATTAATGGAACTGTTCCGTCATTTTTAAAATTAAATGCAACAGATTGAACACCAAGTTCTTCTTTGAATGTTCCGAAATTGTGTTGCAGTTTTTCAAATGCAATGCGTGCTTTAGCATCTTGAGCAAAGTTCAAAAATGGGGAACAAATCATCATTGCCAACAGAAGGATAAGACTTTTCTTCATATGTTTTTCTACTTTTAAAGGTTAACAATTGAATTATGGATAACTAATAGTCAAATTTAATCAATTCTGATGTACTATTAATGCAAATCTAAAAAACCTTTCTCTTATTTGATGTTAAAGTGAATAAAGTTTTGTTAATGAGATGTTAATGAATAAATAAGATTTATTTTTTGAGTAGCTTCGTCCTGTCAATCAGATATTAGATCTCAATCATTACGCATGAAAAGAAATTCAATAGGCTTTGTCATCATTATGGCTACTGTTTCCGTAATTGGGATTCTGCTTATTCAGTTCTTCTTCCTGAAAAATTCATACGATCTGAATGAAAGGCAATTCCACCAGTTGACAACCAGTGCCTTAAGGAGTGTGGCCAGCCAGATTGACGATTACAATGCCAAGGTCTTTGGTCGTCCTGCAAAACAAACCGAAGGTTGTCAGGTTGAACAGATATCAAACAACTATTTTGTGGTCAATGTCAACGATGTCATTGACCCAAATCTGCTTGAACATTTTCTTCAGATAGAGTTTAAAAAACGAAACCTAAACCTGATTTATGAATATGCAATCTATGATTGTAACTCAAAAAAAATGGTTCATGGCAATACCCTAAACCGTGACTCAATTATTTCCTTGCCCAAGTCAGCAAAAAAGGCCGATTCTTCTTGTTGCAGTGTTGAGGAAATCATGTACGACAAGCAATTGAGTAAGCTAAATAAAAGCACTGAGAAGAAATTTAAAGCTTGCAATTTACCGACTTGCGAGAAGTTTACCTATTATTTTGGGGTCCGTTTCCCCGACCGGTCGCAGTTCTATAATTCCCATCTGATGACCTGGTATTTGTTGAACGGAATCCTTTTCATCGTGGTTATTTTCTTCGGGTATACAATTTATATTATCATTAAACAAAAGCAACTCAGCGAAATTCAGAAGAACTTTATTAATAATCTGACTCACGAGTTTAAAACTCCAATTGCCTCTATTGAGTTGGCAGCAAAGGTAATTTCAAATCCCAAAATAATCGAACAACCGGAACGCCTGGCAAACTATATTCGGATTGTGGAACAACAAAATCAGAGACTTTCGGCACATGTCGAGAAATTGCTCCAAATGGCAACCATCGAAAAAACAAAGCTGCACCTTAATCTGGAACAGGTTGAACTCAATTCGTTTATTGAAGAATCTATACAGGAGTTCAAAAATAGCCTGAATGGTAAGGATTATTCGATCATTCTTGATTCTACAGTTAAAAATGCCCTGATCAATGCAGATAAGCTTCATTTCTCCAATCTGATTTTTAATATTCTCGACAATGCGATCAAGTATTGTAAGGCTGATCCCGATATAATTATCAAACTGGAAGAATCAGGTAACCAATATATGGTGTCCTTTGACGATAACGGAATAGGTATCCCTAAAGAAGACCGCAAAAAGATATTTAACCGGTTTTATCGTATCCCTACCGGAAATGTTCATGATGTAAAAGGTTTTGGCCTTGGCCTTGACTATGTGCACAAAATTGTTCGTCGGCATGGTTGGCGAATAAATGTGATCGAAAATCCGAGGAAAGGATGTACTTTTATTGTTGAAATAAAGAAATCAACACTATGAACTACGTCGGTGAATTAATTCTGCTGGTTGAGGACGACAAAACCCTTAACTTTATCATCAAAGATAACCTCGAGCAAAACGGATATGTGGTTACTTCAGTCGAAGATGGAGATGCGGCCATTGCAGCTTTTAAAGCCGAAAAATTCAGCCTATGCCTGCTTGATGTAATGCTTCCAAAGAAAGATGGTTTTACCCTCGCAAAAGAAATCAGGGAAATTGATGATCATGTACCCATTATTTTTCTTACGGCCCGTTCGATGACTGAAGACCGGATTACCGGGTTAACCATTGGTGGTGATGATTATATGACCAAGCCTTTCAGTATGGAAGAACTACTGCTTAAAATACGTGTCTTCCTCAAACGAAGTATGAATACCAATGAATCAGAAGTTGACCAGAATTGCTACAAAGTAGGGCATTTCAACTTCTATTTCGAAAGTCTGATCCTCGATTTAAATGGTGAACGAAAGACATTGACCTATAAGGAGGCTGAATTGTTGCGCTATTTTTGCGATAACCCCAATAAAGTGCTGAGCCGGTCGGATATCCTGAAGCAGGTTTGGGGTTCGGATGATTACTATTTAGGTCGTAGTCTGGATGTCTTTATCTCAAGGTTGAGGAAATACCTGAGCAGCGATGAGAACATCAAAATACTCAATCTTCACGGTATAGGATTCCGTTTTAATGCTTCGATAACCAAAAACTGATTCGTATAATCCTTTAATTTTCATTATCTTTTGATGTAAATATACTACCATGTTTTTTGATGATTATAAATCCCATAAGGATGCTCAGGTTCGGGGTACATTACTCTGGGAATATGATTTAAATCGATTCAATTGGGATGATATGCGAACTATTATTGTATAACGGGTGATTGAAGGGGGCTTAATGGACGATTTTTATGCCATACTGAATCTTTATGGACTTGAAGGAGTTAAGGAGGCGATTAAACTAATTTCCTATTTGAATCCCAAAGATCTTTCGTTTGTGTGTTCTGTTTTTAATATGAAAAAGGAAGACTTAAGATGCTATACAAAACAACAATCGATCCTTCAACACTGGAACTCCTGATCAGATTGAATAAGAACAAAAAAGGCTGTCAATTGACAGCCTTTTTAATATTATTTTAGTACAAATGTTATTGGGATTGTAAATTGTTGCTTTACTTTTGTTCCCCGCTGCTTTGCAGGTTCCCATTTGGGAGAGGAAGTAATTACCCTTACAGCTTCATTATCGAGTGAAGGATCGACGGGACGTACTACTTTTACGTCACATACTTCACCTTTCGAGTTTACAGCAAATTGAATATAAACTTTACCTTGAATATTATTCTCCTGAGCTGTAGTTGGGTACTTGATAGCTTTTTGAACCCAATTGCGGAAATCGACCACACTACCACCCCGAAAGGATGCCTGTTCCTCAACGATGATAAACGCAGGTTCTTCTTCCACAATTGCAGTTTCAGCTTCCTTGACAACCTCAACCTTCTCAGGTACAGGCTCATTGGTGACTGTCGATGTGGCTTCGCTTACTGTTGCAAGCTCAACTTCCACTTTCACACTATCTACGACAACCGGAGCAACATATTTCACTTGTTGTTCCGCAGCAGCTGGAGGTGGTGGCGGAGGAGGCGGCGGAGGAGGAATGTCATCCTTTGATTTAATATTCTCCATACTTACCACCGTATTTTTTACTAATATAACGCTTTTGCCCCTGTTATTGAGTGCTTGAATGAAAGGCACTAATATTGCGCCACCAACACTGAATAAAGAGATCAGAAAGGCTATTAGTAAGAATTTTCTAAATTTTTTGCGCAATACGTAAGCCCCGTATTCTTTATTCCTCTTTTCGAATACTATTTCTTCAAGGGTTACGGCTTGGTTTTTAAGCAATTCATTATCCATGATTCACATCCATTTATTATGGTTTATTAATGGCCTTAACTTACAATTTCTATTTCTTGTAAGTCTTAACCATCGTTTTTTCCACTGGGTTAATATCGACAAGTGTATATCGGGCAACATTGGCAATAGCCATTTCATCGATAATATCAACTATATTTCGATATTTAACACCATCGGCTGCCTTGATTAGAACGATTGGCCCGGATTTGTCCTCTTTGTACATGCGTTTCGTCCTGGATTCTAATGTGTCTCTCGTAATTTTCAGTTTCCCTTCGATCACGTCTTTATTAATCCTGTCTACTTTGGCATACAAAGCCTTGTTACGCTGCAAAAGCACCTTGCGGATTCCCTCCTTCGAGAAATCTGTCTGGGTCAAAACCGGTAGTGTTTTATTTGGATCAGCTAAACCATCATACCAGAGTATCTTATCATGGTCAATGAGTAATATATTCAGGGCTCTGCTTTTGTCAAGTTCCGGCGGCTTTTCATTCTCCTTCGGTTTCTCGGGCAGAATGATCTCCATGACTTTTGGTTTATTGAATGCCGTAGTAAGCATGAAAAAAGTAAGCAACAAACAAGCAAGGTCAACCATCGGAGTCATATCAATATGCGTTCCGTGTTTTTTAGCCTTTTTCTTGCCTTTACCCTTGTGACCCTCTTCTTGAACTATTTCAGCCATTTTGGAATGTCTTTATTTATTTTTGTAATACATCTGTTGGTAACTCAACCTTTTTGAGATTGGTCGTTAAATTGAACTTATTAACATTATTATCCTGCAAAACAGCTATCACCTTTTTAACTACAGGGTAATCTGCTGAACCATCACCTTTTATGGCAAACTCCAGATCGTTATTATAAAGTCTGGCATACCTGACCCACGTCGCCAACTGATTATCCAATGAATCAATAGGAATTCCCACCTGCATCGCTTCACGTGCTTTCACATCCGGTGCATCAAGAAAGGCCGGGAGATTTGCTGCCGGTAATCCAAACGAAGCCAGACCTGCAAATTTTTTGATCTGCATTGGCGTAAACTTAACTTGGTACTGACTTCCTACTCCCTGCAAAATTTTTGCACGAAGATGCTCAATGGTGTCGCTTCCGTTATCAACATTAAAAAAGACTTTGTTATTCTTTGAAATCAGAATTGTAACAACATGGCTGTCAGGAATTGGTGCTTGTGAGGTAGATGATGGTGTATCGATTGGCGCTGCTTCCTCCGGACGAAATGTAGCCGTCAGGATAAAAAAGACGAGTAGAAGGAAAAACAAGTCCACCATCGGCGTCATGTCGATGCGCGGTGTTTTTACAGCTAATTTAATTTTTCCCATTATTTCTCAGTTTGTTTTTCTTCAATGTCAATCGAAGCAATATTTTAAAAATTACTTTAAAGTTGAAGCAAATGTTTGTGTCAGACTGAAACTGGCTTCATCCATTTTGTATGTAATACCGTCGATTCTTGCTGAATAATAGTTATAAAAAATAATGGCCAGTGTTGAACCTGTAATACCAAATGCTGTATTTACAAGAGCTTCCGAAATACCATTGGCCAAAGCTAAAGCATCAGGCGCTCCTGCAGTAGCCAACGCGCCGAAAGCACGGATCATACCAAGTACTGTTCCGATAAGTCCGATAAGCACTGAGATGGAGGCAATGGTCGAAAGGATAATGAGGTTTTGTGAAAGCACAGGCAATTCAAGAGCGGCAGCTTCTTCAAGATCTTTCTGAAGGGCAAGCACTTTCTGGTCGTTCATCAAAGTTTTATCCGACTGCAATAATCTGTAACGATGCAAACCTGCTTTCATTACATTGGCAATCGATCCTCTTTGTTTATCACACAATTGAGCAGCATCCTCAATTTTGTTATCGTTTAGGAGTGTTTGCAGGGTACGTACAAAGGTGTTCAGGTTTCCTTTTCCACTGGCAACTGAAAGCATAATAAAACGCTCAACTACGAATGTGAGAAGGATAAGAACTACGGCCATAAGTACTGGTACAATGAATCCACCAGCATGTATGATTCCTAAATAATTACCAGGTAGTGGATGTCCTTTTACATTTCCACCTTCAAAGTTAACAGGGTTACCCATAATCTGTGTGTAAATCAGGTAACCAGCCAATACGCAAAGCACAATAACCAACAATACGAAAGTTGATTTAAATGCATCTTTTAAAGTTTGTCCTTTCATTTTCAATTTTTATTTAAAGTAAATAGATAAACAATGGTTTTAATTTTTCGGGTTTAAAGAAAGCAATATTTTTTTAATCTTGCATCTCACTCTCCGGTAATTTTTTACAGCAATATACGCAATTTAAATGATATCTAATAACTATTCCTTGTGTTACTTCTTTTTTGCAGCTTCCAATGCCTTTGTTAAATCCGAGATAGCCTTCGCAGCATCCAGGTCGGCAGGGTCAAGCTTTTTAATTTCTGAATAAAAATCACGAGCTTCAGCATAATTCTTTTCTTTGTATGCAATCAGGGCCTGTGATCTGAGCGATTGAATCTGCCATGCCTTGTTGGCCGGGTCGAGTTCGTATAACTTCTTATAAATAGCTTTAGCAGCTGCATAATCTTTCTTTTGAATGTTATAGAATCCCAGGTAGGTATATGCTTCCTGCAATTCCTTGGCATATTTTGTGGTTTCTGTACCCACTTTTTCAACCAGCGCCTCAAATTTAGGCTTGGCCAAACCCTGCTCACTGGTAGGATCCAGACTTGATGCTGAACGGGCTACGTAAACATAGGCCTGCATATTATCTGGCTGATTGACTATGGCTTTGCTGAAAATACTGTCTGCATTGTGAAATTGTCCCAGTTGATAATACGATTTGCCGATTAACATCAGATCATCCTTATCCGATTTACCCTTTTTGTTCTTTTTGTTTAACCAGATAATGGCGTTCTTATACATCCGTGAATAATAATAATCGGAAGCTATTTCAGATACCAGGCTCACATTGTTTGTATCTGCGGCATACGCCTTCTTAAAAGTATCAAAAGCCTTGGCCAGGATCACGGTATCATTTTTTGCAACTTTGTAGAGTATGCGGCTGTAATACAGGTAATCTCTTGGAATAATGGCCTGAGGTTTCGTGTTTTTAAAGAATTCTTCCATGTAAGCCCGGCCTTTCTCAAGTTCAGGTGGTCTCTTTTCATAACAGCAGTAGCCAGCCAGACGGTTAAGGTAATTTCTTGATTTATCAACAGCTAAAACTTCTTCAATGGTAGTCAGGGCATTGGCGTAATCTTTGGTACGGAATAGCGCCTTGGCGTATTGAATCTTGGCTGGAATATTATTACCCGACAGATCAAGGAATTTACGGAAGTTCGTCTTGGCTGGGTTAAATTGTCCGGCCATGGTATACAGCTCTGCCAGTTCACGGTAAGCCGGAGCATAGGTCGAATCAATATCACGTGCTTCTTCCAGGTAAGGGCGTGCTGCATTTAAATTTGTGGCGTGTATATAAATGCTGCCAATCCTGATTTTTGCTATCGGTGAGGTAGGATCAAGACTTAATGCCTTATTGTAATTGGCAAGAGCATTTTTCATGTCGCTCTGACGGCTGTAAACATCTCCCAATCCCATATAAATGGATACTTCGTTAGGACTGATTTCTTTGGCCCTGTTCAGATATCCAATCGCTTTTTTATATCGGTTTACCTTTCCCAGAAGTTGCGATATACCTAATTCAGTGAGAATACGTGCTTCTTTTGGGGTCATGAATTTCTGTTTAACCGGGAAAGTTGCCTCTGCTTTCACAAAGAACTTATCTGCAGAAGTTGTGTCATTTTTAAGTAGCAGTTTCACTGCGCCCAGTCCAACATCATTGATCTCGTTGGTTGGTTCCATCTCGATGCCCTTCTGAAATAATTTCTCTGCCTGGGTGCCCATCTCTGACAGCGAATTCGATAAGGTATCCGACAAATATTCCTTAATAATGGTTTTCCCGTAATAGTAATATACATTTCCATTAGCCGGTTCTTTTTTCATCAGGGCTTCGAAAGCCAGTCCTGCATTTTCATATTGATCATTTAAACCAAGTCTTAAAGCAGCATTCAACTTCTGTTCAGACGCCGACAACGGTGCAGCTTTTGCTGCCGAATTTTTCTTCTGGCTAAATGCCGCAACTGTAATCAGCGAGAGCAGTGCGATAAGTATAAGTCTCATTTTTATTTAATTTAGTTACAATAATATGCTATTTACTCTTTATCTTTATCAGCCTGATGGGTAATGTGGCAGGCAGCATACCCATTTTTAATATGATTCGCTGACCGGCATCACCAGCAACAAATGAGGTGAAACCGGTTCCAAGTCCTGCAAAAGTCTCCCGGTTTATGGTATAAACATCCCTGATAAACGGGTATTGTTTATTGGCAATATAGGCCGGATGCGGCGAATAGTATTCCGTTCCGTCTGAATCATATTCCGAAGTTACTGAAACTACTTTAATTTTACTAAGAAATGAGTGACTAATTGAGTCTCGCGGATCACTTATCCAGTTTACACTGATAATTCCAATCGCTTCAGGATGTTTTTCCACAAAGCTGACCACTTCTGAATTCTTTTTTACCGAATAGCAATACTTTGGCAACGAACCGGTAATCCCGAATTTCTCTGTAATTGTGTACACATTGTTGGAGCCCGCGTTATCGAATACCACTTTAAGATCATTCAGCTTTGAATGAGGATTGATTTGTTTCCAACCAGGGGTCTTGCCCATGAAAATATCTCTCACCGAGTTATACCTGATTAAAGTATCGGGGTTCGATTTATTGACAATAAAAGCAACTGCATCATAGGCAATCTTCGTGGTTCGCGGTATGAATGATTTCCCTTTGAGATAGGCTTCCTGATTGTCGTTTAGTTTGCGGCTGGTAATAATGACCTTCACCGAGTCGTCCAGAAATAATTTCACGATGCTGTCGCCAGGCAAATAAAGTGGGGTGATTTGTGCATCCTTATACGTCGACTGGAAGGTATACAATTCAGCATCAGCCAGAAGCTGATACGATTCATCGACGGCGATCTTAATCTTTCCCCGTGTAGGGGTTTCGTCGGTAAACTTTTTGGCGGTCATGTGGCATGAAGTAAATAAAACAATTGCCCCCATTAACACCGTGCCGGTTATTGATTTTAAATGGTTCATTGATTATCCTCCTTCTGATTATCCTCTTTATTCCTGTATTTCTGTATAATGCTTACTGACCGGTATATTCCGTATGCAATGATTACCAGAGCAAAAATCGTGCTAAAGTGTCTTGGCATATGGCTTGCCGTTGGTGATAATAAAATATAAAATCCCAGAATAATGATCAGGAGTACCTTCAATATTCCAAGAGTCAACTTCCCCCATGCTAAATAATCTTTTTTTACCATTTAGTCTCTTGTGCCTCCAATCCCGGCAGTGAAATACGCGATAATTTTTATGAGGGCATAAAACTATTAAAATAATTCAAACAAAAAGATGAATTATCACAAATGTTAGAATTATTTCAATCCTGACCGCTAAAAAATATACTCATATCGAGCCATTTAATTTGATAAACGACCCTGGCTTTCTGACGGCTGAATTTGCCAATCCGACGGTTCCGTAAGGGTGCGTGACGATGCGGAAACGTAAAAATGTCATGCTTCGGTATCGGCTTCGACGGCAAACAATAAGGTCAGGAATTTGTTCAAAAACGCAATTTGTATTTATGGCCTTTTGGCTATCGCCGTAAGGATCTGATTTATCCGAAACTTTTGGAAAGCTTCAACGAATGAAGCGCTGAACAGGAAGATTGGAATCTGCCGAACCGGGAACGGACAGGGATCGCGATATGAACCCTCTTTTGTTTAAGTATGTTTTGAGTATGGTTTCTGTAAGGTTTCTGTATGTTGACTTACAAAAAACATACCCGGAATAAACTTTAACTATGCAAATATAGAAAGGCGTTTGGCAAGGGTTTATAAGGAGATAGTTAAACAGGTATAGTCTGCTTTCATTTCTTTTAAAAGTGGAGTGTTTAGAATTGCCCTTACGCAATTGAAGCCAAAGAATTAAGATTTGGTGCCATTTACAATTCAGTTATAAAAACAGGGGAGTCTCAAGTATAAGGCGGTAGTAGGAAATCAGGCTGAACGGTATGTGGGATCAAAAAGAAAGGCCGTCTCAAAATGAATTGAGACGGCCTTTATGGATTAAATGAATTGAATTAACTGATTAATCAGGTTATTTCTTCATTCGGGATTCCTATTTTTTAGTATACGTATGAACACCCTGTTCAGCAATTTTGGTACCTGACCAGATAGTATAAGTACCAGTCATTGTGCCTGTTTTAAGATCAATGATGCCGGATTCAATTCCTGAATAACCCTGGGTCCATGTAGTGAGAGGCATTGAATAGGTCAAATTGACTAAATCGATTGTGAACACTGCAACCCAGCCTGAATTCCAGTAGTTATCAGTTGTCACTGAAGAAGCGGTGCCCAGTGTAAAGGCTACATCATAAGTATATGCTTCAGCAGGTTCATCAGCAGTGTAACTACCGGTAAATACGGATAGTGGATCGAGTGATTTTGCGCCTGTTGTAAATGAACCTACAGCACTGGTTGAAGAAGCGCCATGAGAATCATTAGCAACTACTTTCCAATAATAGGTAGTAGTTGGAAGCATTGCAGGAGAATAGGTGGAATCAGCAACAGCTGATTTTGCAAGTCCAGGGGTGTTGGTAGTACCTAAATAAACATCATAGGTCATAGGATCACCTTCAGGATCGGTTACCGACCATGTTAATGCACCGACTACAGAGAAACCTACCGCATTGGCTGCAGGAGTTTTAAGTTTGGGTACACTAGGTGGGTTATTGAGGAAAAAACTCCAGGTTGGACTGGTTGAAACCATACCGTTTGCATCTTTTGTAGACACATACCAGAAGTATTCACCACCTGCATTGGCCGTAAAAGTATAAGCATTGGTAGTTAAACCGGCTTTTACCAAACCTGGCTTATCGCTTGTTCCGACATAGATATCCCAGGTCGTTGTAGCTTTGCCTTCCCATTTCAAATTATAGCTTGTACCTGACATTTGGATAACCCCAGCAGCAGCAGGTGTAGGATTTGCAGGAACAGCAGCCGAAAAAACGAGAATTGGTGTATTCTCCACTTTCGTACAACTTTGCATTGTAAATAAGCCGGATAAGACAAGCAGCATTACTAAAATTATATTTTTTCTTTTCATATGTATTTTTTTATAAAAGAACATTTAATTTATTTTATCAGACCCAGATAAAAATAAGAATAATAAATCTGTTTTTCAACTGAACCTGATAACATATAAAATCAAATAGATTTATTGGCGCTGTAAAACTTCATACATGATACGATTACCTGCGGAGCTAGTGTAATAGCAATTCAGTACAAAAGTCTTGGTTACAGGATTGTAATAGTTAATGATTTTATTGGCAGGTGCCAGGGTAGCATCTCCGGTCCAAGTGGCCCACATACCACCCACTGAATTACCGGTAGCAGGGTCAAAAGGAGTAGCATTAACCATGAAACAGGTAACACCATCTACAACCACTGTATTTGTAGTCACCTCGATCGAAATACTATATGCAGTATAGTTTCCAAATCCAACTTTGCTTACAGTCTTACAATCAACAGTATTTAGGGTTTCAATCGTATTGGCAGCAACAAATTCAGTTGGATTGCCAGGGCGGATACGATAGCCTTCAACCATTAGATAATCTCCTGCATAAGGATTTGCTATCGGTAACGACAACAAATAGGATTTCATGTTTCCGGCGATTGTAACATCTTTTCCTGAAGCTGTTTTAGCTGACATGATGGAGATGGCTGTCATAAAATTATCACAGGCATTCAAGGCATCAGCGCCCCATACTTTAGCTTTGGCAGTTGCATTACGGGTTCCTTTTGGAATCACTATGGTTGTGGTCAGAACCTCCACGTTAGGAAACGTCTTAAAGCTCGTCTTTGGGTGATCCGTATTGTACTGGGTAACAGAAGCTGGATCAACAGCAAGGGTAAGAGTGATATCCTCGGTTGGAAGAGCATCGGTAGCGATGTTCACCAGGAATGAGAAGTTTACGTCACCTGCAACCGGCTGAAGAGCCAACTGTTGCAAAGTATAGCTGGGGACGGTAGCATACATTTTACCGGCCACTCCATCCACCCAGTAATCGCCAACTTTATCTTTCAGGCAGGAAGCTAGCAGAAATACTACGGTTAAAGATGAGACCAACAAGATTATTTTATTTTTCATACTCTATATGTTTTAATAGTAATGAATAGTTTATTAACGGTTTTGCCAGAAAATTTTAGACGTAAAGGCATCAATAGCGCCCACTGCAACCACGTTGACGTTGTTGTCGGAAAGCTCACGTTGTGGATAAAGTAAACGAACAGGAGGAGTATCATTTGCTTTGTCAGTTTGTTCACTGAAGTGCAGTCCAAGAGGATATCCCGTTCTTCTGTAGTCAGTCCAGATTTCAACCGGTGAAACACCGTTCAGGGCAACCCATTTTTGGGTCAGGATCAAGCCCACTTTATCATTTGCAAGATCATAATTCGTTGCATTGGTATTTTGAGCCAAATAGATTGATGCATCGCCTGCTGTAAATCCCATCTTAATAAATGACGCTGTAACGGCAGAATTGTATAATGCTTTTGCGTCACCTGTAATATAACCTCTAACTACAGCTTCTGACTGGATAAACAAACTTTCGAAGTCTGTCATAACCGGAGCATCCATTGTTGGTGTTCCAATCAAATAACCAGGATCACCTTTTGAATAACCCAATTTTGAAGTCTGACCAGCAAGAAGCGGCGTATGAGTTACCACATCCTGTCCCATGTAATTGCCTGCATAACTGGTTCCACTGTATGGAAGGAAGAAATGGGCAAGGCGTGGATCTTTATTGGTAACCATAAAATCAACGGCGTCTTTACCTGCATAATAGTAAGCAGTGGCATCACTCTGTGGAGAAGCATCCGCTTTAAAAAATACTTCATAGAAAGGATTCATTTTAGTATCAGATACCACAAATCCCGGATTAACCATCCCACTTTCGCCGGCTCCAAGGAAGCCTACAGAAGAAGTAGTGGCAAGGGCAGTCTTGATATAAGCATCACGACCTGCCATTCCTGACTGATGCAACAACATTCTTAGTTTAAGGGTATTTGCAAATTTGGCCCAAAGACCCATATTGCCTTTAAACATGACATCACTGGAAGCAGGAATTACGGTAGCATCAACAGGTAAACCCTGAATTAATTTGATTGCAGCATCCAGTTTAAGAACTAAATCTTCATAAATGGCTTTCTGATCATCATATTTAGGTGCCAGATTTCCTGTGGTGGCATTGAAAGCTTCGGTATAAGGTACATTTCCCCAGCAATCAACCAGGTTCTGCATGATGTATGCCTTCATGATCATGGCTATGGCCTTGTAATTTGCATCTTTTGGATCGGTTGCAGTATTTTCGATTACTGTTAAATTCTGACCGTAAGTGTACAGATATGAAAATGAATTCTGATAGCTGCTGTTCAGTAATTTGTACTGATTCAGAACGACCGGTTGTGAATAGCCGCTGCTGACCGACCAAATTCCGTACCAAAGATAAACAAATTCAAAATTTCTTGGATTGTCCATTACTTTAACCACATTGGTCAAAGCAGCAGGCAAAAGAAGTGCCGGTGGAACAGCAGAGGCACTGTTCGGGTTCACCTCGTCCACAGCGAGAAATTTGGTACAGGAGCTTCCTATAAGTACCAATGCAAGTAACAGGGTTAATATTTTCTTATTCATCGTATTTCTTTTTAAAATTTTAGAAAGTTAATTTAACACTGAACCCAAATAGTCTGGTTGGAGGTGTCTGATAAGTATCAGTATAACCAACAGCATTACTTGTAGCTGAAGAGTTGTTAAACTCAGGGTCAGTCCAAACGTTAGTTTTAGGACGCAGCATCAGCAGGTTTCTTCCTACAAGACCAACTTCTGCATTTTTGATCACCTTGCCGCCAAATAATTTTTGCACGGGAACCGTATAAGTCAAGGCTACTTCTCTTAATTTCCAGAAAGCAGCGCTGGTCAGATAACCTCTTTGTGTATTGGCATAATCTGAATTCACCCAGAATGCACGTCCTGCATTGGCAACCAATGCGGTTGTGTTAGGTGTATAAACGCCGGGAGAGGTTTCGATAACTGATCCCGGAATGATAAACGACTGACGTCCGTTAAGAGCCGAGTGTTCAGAAATACCGGTAAAGTCAATACCGCCACCTGCTGAACCACCACCTACTGCATTATAAATTACGTTACCACCACGATATTCAGCAACGGCTGATAATCTGAATGCTTTGTAATTCAAATCAGTAGAAATTCCAAGGATATGGTTTGGATTACCATGTCCCATCTGGGTAATGGCTGTTTGCTTTGTTGGAAGTCCTGTGATTTTGTCAACGATGATGTGACCTTCAGGATCTCTCTGCACGTCAGTTACCTTAATGTTAGGAAATTCCTGTCCAACAGTTGCATAAGCAACGGATGTGGCGCCGTTTCCGGAAACAGATACATCGAGTGGAATTGGAATTTCATCTATCCCAGGTAGGATAGAAATTACTTTGGAACGGGTATAGGAGTAATTAATCCCACCATTCCAGGTAACATTACCAATAGAAAGTATAGGTGAAAATTTCAGATCAAGTTCAATACCCTGGTTCTGTAATTCACCCGCATTAATCAAAGCTGTTAAGAAGCCAGTTGATGCTGAGATTTCGGCAGGAATGGTCTGATCCTTAGTGTTTGTCTGGTAAACGTTTGCTTCAAAATGAATTTTATTCTTCATAAAACTCATTTCACTACCAATTTCAATTTCGGTTGTTTTTTCAGGTTTCAGTAAAGGGTTGCTCAACTGAGTCGACAAAGCGAAACCTGATGTCCCGCCGTAAGGAAATCCTGCAGCTGAAGGATAAGATGGAAGGGTTCCATAATATTGATTCGTAGCAAGGTCGTTCAAAGCAATTTGACCGGTCTGTGACCAGCCACCTCTAACCTTCAGGAATGAAAGAACAGGATTGCTGACGATCGTTGGAAACATATCTGAAAGGATCAGGCTGACGTCAGCTGAAGGATAGAAGAAAGAACGGTTTGCTTTGGTCAACCTTGAATCCCAGTCGTTACGACCAGACATATGAAGGAAAGCATATCCTTTGTAACCTAAAGTAGCATCGGCAAAAACACCCAATGAATTGCGGTCTTGTGTAGATTGAGTTACCTGAGGTTCTCCCGTGCGATTGCTGACATTGTATAAGCCTGGAATAACTAGTCCGCCGGCATATTCATACTGAGATTCGTATTTCGAACTGTATACCGATGTTCCAAGGATTCCTTTTAAGGAGAAGATGCCAAAATTATGGTCCATTGAAGCAAGGAAGTCATTGGTCAGAATGGTGGTTTGCCTCATTTGGTCACTGGAATTACCTGCATAATGGGTAGATGTTGCAGCTGTACTACCTGCACCCCATGGGTCAGATCCGCTATAAGCGCTAAAATTGGCTTCGTCAACGTAATTGTGGTTCACGATTGAATTGAACACCAAACCGGTACGGTCTGAAAATTCAAGCCATTTTAAAGGTTTCAGCGACAAGTTCACAGATCCAAGAACGTCGTTACGAAGTTGATTATTTCTTGCGTGTGCCAATTGCCAGTAAGGATTTGGATAATAAGCATTGTAATAACCATCCAGAGTTGCAAAAGGATTGTTATTAATATCCTTGTATTGGGTAATTGGTACTTCCGGAGGTGTATTCAGAATATTCCAGTAAACAGGACGTCCCTGGTTGAAGTCACCACCCGAAGTACTTGTCTTGGTTTGGGTGAAACTGATTGTATAATCAGTAGAGAAGATTCCGTATTTCTTAGAGGCTGCCATACGTGCGCCGGTTCTGCGGTTGATGTCATCAGGAGTTATACCGGTAGTATTCACATCCTGAGCAGAAAGATAGAAGCTGCCGTTATCGTCGCCACTGCTTACAGAAATGTCATTCTGGGTGGTTGCGCCGGTATTGAAGAAAGCCTTTTTTTGATTTTTAATGGCGCTGTAAGGAATAGTCTGATAAGAACCATCGATCAGTTTACCACCCAGTATTACCTGCTGTCCGTTGAATTCAGGACCGTAAGTTTGGTTTTCGAAAGAGGTGTGAGGATCGGTGTTACGGTCCGGTCCAATCCAGAAGGTGTAGTTCGGGTCATATGGGGGTGATGTTTCGCTTGATCCAGCACCGAAACGGGTTTGCATATTCGGCATGTAAGAGACTTGTTCAAAGGTAGTGATGTTACTAATCTTTACTGTCAGTTTACCCTTGTCTCCTTTTTTTGTAGTCACAATCAATACTCCGTTGGATGCATCATTACCATACAATGCAGCTGCAGAAGCACCTTTCAATACGTTAACGCTTTCAATGTCATTAGGGTTGATTGAATTCAGGAAGGTAGCGCTTACAGGCACACCGTCCAGAACAACTAAAGCCTCGTTACTGGCCAGGAAGTGACGGTTACCGCGAAGGGTAATCTTAGTATCAGGATTCACACCATTATTAACGGTGTTAATCTGAAGACCGGATACCTTTGCTTCGATACCGTTCATCACATTGGCAGATCCACCTTGTGTCAATTCCTGGTTATCTACTTTGGCTGTTGCAACTCCCATTTCCTTTGGCTTTCTCTTGATTCCAAAGGCAGTAACAACTACTTCATCAACCGAAGTTCTTTCGGCGGACATCTTTACATTAATAGTTGACTGATTGTTGACAGCAACCTCCTGGGCTGTCATGCCCACAAAGGTAAATAACAGTGTTTTGGCATCTTGTGGGACTTTTAATCTGAACATACCATCCATATCGGTGATAGTTCCCAATGTCGTCCCTTTCACAGACACAGCAACCCCAGGGATACCACCTCCATCGTCGGATGAGGTTACTCTCCCTGTGATCTCCTTGGTTTGAGCCAAAAGGACGTTCAAACCAATTGCAAAAAATGCAAGTAATAACACGATTTTTTTCATAGAGAATTATTTTAAATTAAACAGCTACAATTAAAAATATTTTGTCATCAAAATAAAAGATTCCTGGTTGTCTTAAAATACAGGATTTCCTATTCGATTTCGATTCATGGATGTGAATATATAAGTCACAATTCAAAATCGACGCTAAATGTAAAAAATTGTTAATTCAGTTCCCACATATAAATCAAATTATTTGATGATTCATATGAAAAATTTCAAAAAATGGGTGATTAATGCCTTACCTCATGCAAATCAGATCCAAATCTGACGGACTTCAGGGTAAATGAAAATACAATAGGTAAATCTACACAATACTCTCTTTTTAGTCCTTGAACTGGCAAATCTGATTCCCCACAAATCAAATTCGACCGGAAATATTGATAGATTTTTTAAAGACCCCCTTTTCAAAACCCATATCCTGAGAAAATTTGGATAATAATTCGACACACAAATTTAGAAAAATGTGGATATGAAGGTTAACATGTTTTTAAAAATAAGGACACATTTTAACATTGTTAACAAATATTAATACATCCAGATGTTTGCATTTGTATCATCATCCAGGTGTAAAATAAAGAATATTAGTTGATTGATGGTGTGAGTTGAATCTTTGGTCGGGCTTATTAAGAACTGGTCTAAATTATAATATTGTTATTAAATCGGGTATTTCATCAATGAAATAGGTATGGATTTGAGGTTTTAACTCTAAACAGGAAGAATTTGCGGACAATTGCTTCGATTTTATTTCTTCAGGCAGTTCGTGCAATCCGCCATTTAAAAACATGATTTGATCCATTCCGAAATCCAGGGCCCCTGCAATGTCGGTCTCCCATGAGTCGCCGATCATGATGCTTTTTTTCTTAGAGGCGTTTGTCGATTTTAAAGCATGTTCAAAAATCTGTCTGTGGGGTTTTGAGGTCTGAAGTTCTTCTGAAATGAAAACTTTGGTAAAGAATCCTTCGAGACCGCAATTTGCAAGTTTGGCCCGTTGCACTTCCTTAAACCCATTTGTGATGATGTGCATCCGGTATCCCTTGCTTTTGAGTATGCCGAGTGTCTCCAGGGTGTTGGGAAATAATCCGGTTTGGATAGCCATGTTCTCCAGGTATAGGCGATTGATCTCCTTCCAGTCCAGGTCCGAAAGGCCGAATTCAGACAATGATCTGGAAAAACGTTCAACGATGAGTATTTGTTTGGTGATTTTTCTGGAATGATAATCGCTCCACAACGATTTGTTGATCTGTTCATAAATCCCGAAAAAATCATCAAATACAACCGATTTGGGCAGGATGTCATTCTCTTCAAGGGTTTGTTTCATGGCCAGCCTTGAGTTGGCTGTAAAATCCCAGAGTGTATTGTCCAGATCGAAGAAAATATGATCGTATTTTCTCATTCGTCCTCCCCGTCTTCGTTTTTATCTGACTTAACTGCATTGAACCCTTCAAGAACAATCACGATTTCGCCCTTGATTGTTTTTGAACTGAAATATTCAATCAGTTCGGTCAGTGTGCCTCTTCTGTTTTCTTCAAAAAACTTGGAGAGTTCTCTCGAAACAGAAGCTCTTCTATCTGGCCCGAGAAATTCTGCAAACTGCTCCAGACTTTTAATCAGCCGGTAGGGTGATTCATAAAAGATCATGGTTCGGGTTTCCGTGGACAATTCCTTGATCTTTTTATGTCTGCCTTTTTTCTGTGGCAGGAATCCCTCGAATGTGAAGCGATCAGTCGGGAAACCTGAATTAACCAGTGCCGGAATCAGGGCCGTAGCACCGGGCAGGCATTCCACTTCAATTTCTTTTTCGAGACAGGTTCTTACCAGAAGAAATCCGGGATCACTGATTCCCGGCGTTCCTGCGTCAGATATAAGTGCCACATTTTTTCCTTCTTCAATTTGCCTGGCGATCAGTTCAACGGTTTTGTGCTCGTTGAATTTATGATGGGAAACCATTTTATTCTTAATTTCGAAATGATCCAGGAGCCGGGAGGAAGTTCGCGTATCTTCAGCCAGAATTAAATCCACCTCCTTTAATATTCGGATTCCCCGTAGGGTCATGTCCTCAAGGTTGCCGATCGGAGTCGGAACTAAATATAATTTACCCATCGTATTCCAAGGTCTTAGGTAATATGGTGAGAGCAAAGTGGAAGGATTTTATTTCCACTTTGCTCTACTAATATAAATTGCAGTACTATTTATTTACTGAAACGGCGTTTCAGGAGTTCGACGAATTTCAGGCTTGTATCGTTTTTCTGAAGTGTCAGATTTGCTTTCAGATATTCGACAGCCTGCTGAATGGTTTCCAATTTATCGAGCTGGTCGATTACGGTATTGTATTTATCGGTGTTGTTTGCAAAGATTTCGCGTATAAACAGAAACCGGTCGTTCAATCCAATTGAGGCTCTCAGACTTGAAATCGGACCATTGTTTAAATTTGATTCTTCCGCTTTCTTCTCACCCATGATATCATTTACTGACTGTTCATTCTGAATTGTGTCGCCTGCCAAGGTTTTTTCCTGAACCGGATTCTCCGGTTTTGGAATTTCACGCATAACAGGTCGGGTAGGCGGTTCGGCCTGAGGCATGAACCGTACCTGATCCAGATCATCATTATCTTCCAGCTCTTCGATAGGAATTGTGCGGTATCCGGAATTGGGTTCCTCTTTTATCTCGTTGACCTGCACATTCGGTATAGGTTCCGGTTCTTCAATTTCATCCTCAACAGGCTCTACCTCGTCCAACTGTTCCATGTGTTCTTCCTCAACTTCTTCATCAATCACTGCTTCTTCATCCTCATCCTCATCCTCATCGGTCAGATCTTCCTCTTCAGGTTCTTCTTCTTCTTCTTCTTCTTCGGATGTTAAAAGGTCTGATTCATCTTCCTCTAATTGTTCATCAGTGGTGATTTCGTGTTTGTCAAAATTCAAAATTTCAAATTCGGGATCCGAATCACCAACTACAGAAAGTTCATCTTCAGCAAAGTCGTCTTCATTCGTCGGATGAATGGTTTCAGTTTTACCGTAGAATTCACGTAAAAGTTCAATTTCCTGGCACAACAGGCGTGCCCTATTTAGTGCAAGATCGATAACTAATAAGGTATCGTCCTGACTTTCTGCTACTTCTTCAGATAAAACTTTAATTTCTTCCAGATCTTTTACGATGATCCGGACTAATTTGTGCTTGTCCATATTATTTCTTAGTTTTAATAGGTAATTCAATCTGATTTTTTCTTCTTAAGATTTAAATTTATCTTTGTTTTCAATACAGGAGAACATTTACAGAAACAACCGGTTTCATCGTCAATGTTCGAATTTAAGTATCGTAAAAGTACAAAAATCTTTAGCATATTACATACATGTTTATCGAAAGGGGAATCAACCGACAAAAAAAAACCGGAAGCATTGAAGTTATCGCAGGTTCAATGTTTTCAGGCAAGACAGAGGAATTAATCAGACGTTTAAAGCGTGCAAAAATTGCCCGTTTAAAGGTCGAAATATTTAAACCGGCCATTGATACCCGTTATTCAGTGGCCGAAGTTGTTTCTCATGACGAGAATTCTATTCTGAGTACTCCGGTTGAAAGCTCGGGAAACATCATGCTCCTGACCGGCGATGTGGATGTGATTGGCATTGATGAAGCCCAGTTTTTTGACCCGGGTCTTATTGATGTTAGTATTGCCCTTGCCAACATGGGCATTCGGGTCATCATTGCAGGCCTGGATATGGATTTTAAGGGGAAACCTTTTGGACCGATTCCCGGTCTGATGGCAGTTGCAGATCACATTACCAAAGTACATGCCATTTGCATGCGGTGCGGCGATGTAGCCCAGTTCTCACACCGTTTGTCGAATGCCGACAAATTGGTCTTGCTGGGCGAAAAAAACGAATATGAGCCCTTGTGCAGATCTTGTTTCACTAAAGCTACTCAATAATGCCTGTCCTTTCCATTCATAAGGTTGCATCGGTTATCGGGGGAGAGCTTCTGGCACCAGTAAGGCATTCAGAACGCTTGATCTCTTCCATATCGATTGACAGCCGTACTATTTTCGATCCGGAGTCCTGCCTGTTTTTTGCCCTGAAAACTGAACGAAACGATGGACATCAGTATATTGCTGATTTGGTGCATATGGGTGTCCGTGCCTTTGTAATTTCGGAGGATCGGGAAGAATTCAACAAACTGGATTCCTGCTGCTTTATCCGGGTAGAGGATACCCTGAAAGCCTTGCAAAGTCTGGCCGCCTGGCACCGTTCACAATTTGAAATTCCGGTGGTCGGTATTACAGGCAGTAATGGGAAGACCATTGTAAAAGAGTGGTTGTTCGAAGTCTTGCGCAACCGGGCGGTAATCCGCAGCCCGAAAAGTTATAATTCTCAGGTTGGTGTTCCCCTCTCTGTTTGGAACCTGAGTTCCGACTATGAATTGGCCATCTTTGAGGCAGGGATCTCAAAACCGGGAGAAATGGTTCATCTAAATCAGATTATCCGGCCAACGGTTGGTATTTTAACCAACATCGGAGAGGCGCATCAGGAAAACTTTGCATCGAAGCAGAAAAAACTAAAACAAAAGCTGAAACTTTTTAAAGGCAGTAATACCTTGATCTATTGCAAGGATCAGCCTTTGGTGCATTCTTATATGCGGGAGGCTAAACTAAAGGATAGCGTAAAGATTATTGCATGGTCGTATATTGATCAAAAAGCAGAACTTTATTTCAAAACAGAAGAAGTTGAAGGTGGTACTAATATTACAACTGAGTTTGAAGGTGAAACCTATCAGATCAAATTACCCTTTCAGGATGATGCCAGCCTGGAGAATGCCGGTCATTGCCTGGCCTTTGTCTTGACACAAGGCTATGCTGATTCCACAGTATTGGGTTTATTCAGCAGTTTGCAGCCTGTTGCCATGCGGCTTGAGATAAAGGAAGGTAGCAACAATTGTCTGCTGATTAATGATTATTACAACTCAGATATCAATTCCCTTCAGATAGCGATTGCCTTTTTAAACAATCATGCCCGACAGCCTTATTTACGAAATACGGTGATTCTATCCGACATTCAACAGGCCGGAATACCCGACGATCAATTGTACCTGGAGGTGGCCCGGCTGCTTCAGCTGAATAAAACAAGCCACCTGATCGGTATTGGATCAAGAATCAGGAAGCATTCCCTGCTGTTTGAAAAGTCAGCGGAATTCTATGAATCTACTGATCAGTTTCTGGAATCGGTTCAGACTGATCGGTTCAGTCAGGAGTGTATACTGCTGAAAGGGGCCCGTGAATTTCATTTCGAGCGTATTTCCTCTGTTCTTCAGAAAAAATACCATCAAACGGTATTGGAAATCGACATGAATGCCATGATTGGCAACCTGAATTTTTTCCGTTCTGCGATACGGCCCAAAACGATGTTGATGGTGATGGTGAAGGCCTTTTCCTATGGCAGTGGCATGGCCGAAATTGCCCGTATCCTTCAGTTTCATAAGGTCGATTACCTGGCAGTAGCTGTAGCCGACGAAGGGATTGAACTTCGTCAGGCTGGCATTGACTTGCCCATCCTGGTCATGAATCCTGAGGTACACAGCTTTGAAAATATGATTGAGTTCAGGCTTGAACCCAATATCTATTCGGAAGAGATTCTGGATTCATTCCGTAAAGTACTCCAACAGCACGCAGTAGTCCGTTATCCCATTCATTTGAAGTTGGATACCGGAATGCACCGGCTTGGATTTGATTCAGTCGAAAGGATTAAAAATCTGGTAGCTAAATTGTTGGCTCAGGATGAAATGGTGGTGCGTTCTGTTTTCTCTCACCTTGCCGGTGCTGATGAAACGATTCATGATGAGTTTACCCTCCATCAGATTCAGCAATTCCAGGATCTCAGTTTCCTGATCACCGAGAAGTTGCCCTACAAAGTTCTGCGGCATATCCTGAATTCAGCTGGTATTGAACGATTCCCGGAATATCAGTTCGAAATGGTACGACTGGGTATTGGACTCTATGGTGTCAGTGTTTCAGGGAACATCCAGATCCGGTGTATCAGCCGTCTGAAAACCTGCATCTCACAGATTCAGCATATTCCTGTCGGCGACACGGTTGGATACGGACGAAAGGGAGTTGTGAATAATGCTTCTGATATTGCAGTGCTTCCTATCGGTTATGCCGATGGTTACGACCGACGCTTAAGTAATGGGGTAGGGAAGGTATTTGTAAAAGGACAGATCGTTCCGGTTATCGGCAACATTTGTATGGACATGTGCATGATCGATGTGACCGGCCTGCAGGTTGTCGTCGGCGACGAAGTAGAACTGATGGGCGAACATATCCTGGTTACAGACATTGCCAATGCGATCGGAACCATTCCCTATGAAATTCTTACCGGAATATCGCAACGGGTAAAGAGGATTTATTTGCAGGAGTAAGAAAGTGTTCAGTCGCAGTTGTCAGTGAAAAATGTTACGAGTTACAAGTTGATAGTTTCGGACTCCAACTTGAAACCCTCAACCCGCAACTTTTTTTATCCCAGCTTGCTGATCTTTTCCAGTCGGTGTATGTCGAGAATACGTATTTTGCGGCCATCAATTGCAATCACTTTTTCACCAGCAAAGGTCGATAAGGTGCGTATGGCATTTGAAGTAGTCATGTTTGACAGATTGGCGATGTCTTCGCGTGAAAGATAGACTTTCAATGTGGCCCCATCGTTTTCCCAGCCGTATTTCTCTTTCAGTAAAAGCAGCGATTCGGCCAGTCGTCCACGGATATGTTTTTGTGTAAGGGTAACGGTTCGCATATTGGAGAATCCAAGTTCCCTGGAGACTTTCTGAAGTAGTTTTAGCGAAAAGCCCGGGTTCTGGAGTAACTTGTTGTAAAAATATTCATGCGAAATGAATCCGACGGTGGAGTCTTCAAGGGTAATGGCTGACCCGATATGCGGTTCTTCGGCCAGTAATGCCCGGTAACCAATCAATCCAAGTGGTTTGGTCATTCGGATGATCTGTTCGCGTCCGCCTACTCCCTCCTTGTATATGATTACTTTCCCATCGACCAGAAACAAAAAAGAAGCAGGTTTATCGCCCTCCTTGAATATAAATTCATTCTTTTTATAATAAGCCAATGTGATGTGGTTCTGCAAATCCTCTTTTTCTTCAGGGGTAAGTAAACTGAAAATTGATTTTGGACTCTCTAAAACTTCTTTCATCCCCATTTCGTGACTCAACATAGAAATAAAATTACATGTTCTGTAGCATCAAAGTTAAGTAAATTTGTCAAACAAGAAAATTTAGACCATTTATTTTAGGTTTCCATACCATGCAATGACTGATTCCATTGACATCCGGTTCAATGCCAAAAGTCAGGGGTAGTAAGCCACCAAGGGCATACGGCGACCGAATCCAAATGCTTTCGAACTGATCCTCAGGATAGGGGGAGCCTGAAATCTTTTGTATTCGTTCATATTCACCATCCGGACCGTACGCAGGACTGTTAATTCGTCAAATCCCCTGGCGACGATTTCTTCAGGAGAGTGATTCAGTTCAATGTAGTTGAATAATATCTGGTCCAGTATATCATAGTCAGGCAGTGAATCAGAGTCTTTCTGGTCGGGGCGCAATTCAGCCGACGGTGGTTTCAGAATGGTATTCACCGGAATGATTTCCCTATCACGGTTAATCCAGTTGGCCATCCTGAAGATGTCTGTCTTGTATACATCTCCCAGAACCGACAGACCGCCGTTCATGTCTCCGTAAAGTGTTCCGTAGCCTACTGCACATTCACTTTTGTTGGTGGTGTTCAGCAGGATGTTGCCAAACTTGTTCGAAATGGCCATCAGTAATATTCCACGTGTTCGCGCTTGTATATTTTCTTCAGTCACATCGTTCTTAAGATTCGTGAATATTCCTGACAAACTTTGTTCAAAGCTGGCAACCATCTCCTGTATGGGGATGATTTCATACTGAACCTCCAGATTTCTGGCCAGTTGCAAGGCATCATTCACACTATGGTCAGACGAATACCGAGAAGGCATCAGTAGTACGCGTACATTTTCTTTGCCCAGCGCTTCCACGGCCAACACCAGAACCAGGGCAGAGTCAATTCCTCCGGATAAGCCAAGCGTTGCGGTCCTGAAACCCATTTTGGTAAAATAATCCCTGATGCCCAAAACCAGTGCACGGTATATTTTTTCGATGGTTCCGCTTTCGGGTTGAAGGTTTGAAACGGACGTTTCCGTATCCAGGATTCGGTAATCTTCTTCAAAATAGTTCAGCTCTTCCAGAATGGCACCTTCCTTGCTGATGAACACTGATCCTCCATCGAAGATCAGTTCGGTCTGTGCACCCACCTGGTTGACATAGAGGATGGGTAAGCTGTATTTTATGGCATTTTTAATTAGGATGTTCTTTCTCCAGTTTTCCTGGTTGTATGAAAAGGGGGAGGCTGAAATGTTGATAACCAGATCAGGATTTAAGGCCGATAATTCCTTTAGGGGCGAAAGACGGTAAAGCTTTTCACGCCCGAATTCATTCTGAGTTTCCTGCTCATCCCAAAGATCCTCACAGATGGTGATGGCAATTTTCTTCCCGCCAAAGTCAAACACCTTGAAACTCCTGTTCGGTTCAAAGTGGCGGTATTCATCAAATATATCATAGGTTGGCAACAGCGATTTGTTCACTACGTGCTGAATGGCTCCGTCGTACATGAAAAAGGCCGAATTGAAGAGTTTCTTACCCCTTGGCTCAGGATTAATGCTTGGACCGCCAACAATTGCTGCTATGCCTTTGCAATGAGAAGCAATCCGGTCAAGAGCGCTGTACGATTGCTCGATAAACTCTTTCCTTTCAAGCAAATCGTGGGGGTAATAACCCGTTACAGATAGCTCGGTGAAAACCACCAGTTCGGCCCCTTCGGCTTTCGCCCTGCCAATGGTTGCAATGATCTTTGTGGTATTCTGCTCAAAATTACCAATGTGATAATTCAGTTGAGCGATTGCAATTTTCATTTTTATATCGTATTAATCACACAGGCACATAGGACACATAGTAAAAATATTTCTATGTGAATCTGATATCCATTGTGTTTATTTCTCACTAGATTGTATGTATCTTTCCATTCTCTTGATGACAACTTAATGAACATTTAATGACTTCTTAATGACTACATTTGACAACCAAAGAACAACATCTACCCAAAAGGACCTTCCTTTTTCCTTAAAAGATTAGTCCGAACTTTAGCTTCAGCGAGTTGATCACTGTTTTGTCGGCGACGACATTATCCTTTGTGACATCTAACAGTCCGTTCTGGAAGATCAACCCTGCTGTAACTGAATTGTTGCCTCCCAGGTCAAAATCGAACCCAAGTCCAATGTTCATGGCCATATTGAGCAGGTTAACCTCGTCGGTAATATTCGTTTTATGAAGGGTTCCGTTATTGCTGTCGCCCTTTGCGCTGATATTCACCATGGGCGACATCCCAAACATTCCCCAATAGCGGACCCGGTGAAACTGATCGGTCTTCAGCTTGATCCCAATGGGCACTTCGACATAGCGCAGGCGATATTTGATCTGACTCAGGTTAGGTAAGATGGTTCCCGCAAACGGGAAATCAGAGCCAGTCCGGTAGGTCAATTCCCCGCCAACGTTTGAAATCTGTAATCCGGTAGTAAACGAATACCGTTCATCTTCCGACAGATAAAAATCTGCACTCAGCCCATAGTCATAGCCCAGGGTTACTTTTTGGGACTTTGATTCCGTATTGTTCGAACTCAACCAATCAATCGACGGACTCCCGATAAAGGCAAGCCTGATGTGTTTCTGACTAAATCCTGAAACTGCAAGCGCAACTATTAATACAGATAAAATAAGTCGTTTCATAGTTTTTTGTTTAATTTGCTGAATGCATTATTCGTAAGAAGCCATTTTCAGCGAGTCAGTGTTTCTGCTCTTGAACCTGACTTCCTCTTGACCGGTTTTATATACTGCAAATCTCGAATTTTATATTTACAATGACAATAAAAAAACGCACTGTACGTAATTATCACAAAACAGACCCAATGAAACAATTGGTTTTCGCTTTATGCCTGACCCTGGTTCTTCTTTCCTGTTCACGCAACCCGCTGAAAATAAAGGTGTCCGATGTCTCGGTCAATGTAAAGATCAAACACCTCGACGTTGATCTGCTACCCTTAACGAGGGATCAGTTAAAGGCTGCCGTCCCTGATTTAAAGAAGAAGTATAAGGAATTCTTTGATATTTTCACCTACCAGATGATCGCCATTGGTGGAACCGATCAGGAAAACTTTCCTGATTTGCTCTGGTCATTTGTGTCCGATTCGGCGCTGATCCGGAAACTGGTACCCGCTGTGGCCGAAAAGATCGATACCCTTCGGTTGCGGAAAGAGCTGGAAGAGGCTTTCAGACATTATAAATATTACCTGCCACAGAAGGAGATCCCTGTTATTTACACCTGCATCTCAGGATTAAACCAATCGGTTGTGTTAGCCAATCAGCTGATCGGCGTCAGTCTGGACAAGTATTTGGGAGCCAGCAGCCCTTTTTATGTACGGTTGGGCTTGCCTGTATATAAGCGACGAAACATGAATCAGGACCGGATGGTGCCGGATATGATGTATGCCTGGGCCGGCAGCGAATGGCCTGCATCGGACAAGTCCAACAGTATGCTCAGTCAGATGATACAGGAAGGTAAGCTGATGTATTTTGTGGATGCTATGCTGCCTGATCTGAATGATACCCTGAAGATGGGTTACACCAAAAAACAAATCGATTATTGCATAAAGAATGAAGCAGCGATGTGGACGTTCCTGGCCGAACATAAACTGCTGTTTACGACCGATCGGATGAACATCAAGCGGTTTACCGACGAGGGTCCCTATACCTCGGCCTTTGGGCAACAATCGCCTTCACGGACAGGTATCTGGATCGGATGGCAGATTGTTCGTTCCTACATGAAGCAGCATCCGGAGATGAAGCTGTCTGATTTAATGGCCATTCAGGATTCGCAGCTGATACTGAACCAGTCATCCTACCAGCCCTAGGCCGATTTTAGAGCCGCGTAGCGGTGATAGTATGGTAGAAACGAATAAGGTTGTGAAATCCAGAGCCGCGTAGCGGTGACACAAAAAATGTAATTTCCCAATGAATCATCTATTGTGTCACCGCTACGCGGCTAAAAATCAGTCGGTCCATGCTTTGCTGCCATACTGTCAGTGCTATGCACCTAAATACCGATCCCAGGAAAAAATCAAAATAAGAAAAAGCGTAATAGATACCTGGATGAATCTGAAATTCTACCTATGCCCTGAAACAAAAAAATCTGCATCAAAAAGCATTGACCCCGTCATCCTGAACGTGTTTCAGGACCCCCTCGCATTGGATATCAGATCCTGAAATGAATTCAGGATGACAGTTCTGCAAGCTTTTATGCTTTTTGATACAGCCTTTCAGTATTTCACAAACCGGATTAATCCAGTGATTTGATTTTTATGTTTCTGTACCAAACATCGTCGCCGTGATCCTGGAAACCAATGTATCCTTCTTTAGCCACGTCAGCCCAGTTCGGATTCAGTTCAGGGAATTTACTGTCTTTAACCAGTTTCTTCCAGTCGTCAGTCCATAAATGGAATTCAACGACGGTGGCGCCATTCTGTTTGAATACTATAGTTCCTTTAAAGCAAATGATTTCTGAAGTGTTCCACTGGCCATAAGGTTTTGCATTTTGTGGCTTGGCAGGAATCAGGTCGTATAACGAACCGGCTTTGCGGTTACCGTCTTTACCCAACATGGCATCCGGATGATTATCATTGTCCAGTACCTGCATTTCAGGAGCGGTTTTCCAGATCGGCCAACCTGCAACTTCCTGCCCAAGAATGAATATTCCAGAGTTTCCGCCTTTCGAAATCTTCCACTCTACCTTTAAATCGAAGTTCTTGAGTTTTTTGTCGTAAATGATATCGCCCCCGGTTTCAGAACCGGCTTCACCGGTGCCTGTGCCGATGCAATGAAATGCGCCGTCAACAATTTCCCATCCTTTTGGGAAATCCTTCTTATTATAACCTCTCCAGCCGGTTGCTGTTTTTCCGTCAAACAAAAGGGTCCAGCCTGCGGTAACTTCTGCCGGTGTTAATTTATTTAGTGCAGGGGCTGCTACTGTTTTGACTTTCTGAACCGTTTTTTCAACTACTTTTTTCTGGACGCTTTGCGCTGACACTGCAAAAGCGATAGTGCATGCTAAGAAAAGTGAACAAATCTTTTTCATTGGATAATAATTTTAGTGTATTGAAAATAAGATCGTAATTTTAAGTTATCCCTGACAAAGTTAATAAAAATATTTCAGCTTAAAAGATGCCCTGCGCCTGAAAATACTCCTGCTCACGATAATTGGTTTCCGGATTCCGATTTCGTTTGGTGGATGCATTTTATGTAATTGGAACCCTCTATTGTCGTATTTTTCTAAAGGTGATGTTGATGTGACAATTTAAATACCTGTCAACTAATAGAACCCGTGTAAATCCGCGTTCTATATTGCTTTGTCTTACTATTAAAAATCCGACCTGATTTAGTTTATATTTCTTAGTATTCAGAGTCAAATCCTTTTTGTAAATTAGCTGAGTTTTTTAGAAATTAGATTTTATATATTTATAGCATATCATATGAATCAGGCAAAAGTAAAGAGGATAGGTATTCTGACTGCCGGGGGCGATTGCCCGGGCTTAAATGCTGCCATCAGGGGAGTCGGAAAAACCGCGATTGTCGAATACGGAATGGAAGTGATCGGATTCTCGTCGGGTTATACCGGTTTGATTTATAAACAATATGTGGAGCTGAAGGAAAAAGATTTGTCAGGAATTTTAACCCTTGGTGGGACCATTATTGGCACTTCGCGCGAAAAACCATTTAAAATAGTTACCGAGGAAGACAACGATAAACCCGAATTGATCAAACAGAACTATCACGACCTTGGATTGGATTGCCTGGTATGCATCGGGGGCAACGGGACCATGAAGACGGCCCATCTGCTTTCCCGGATCGGTTTAAATGTAATTGGCATACCCAAGACCATCGACAACGACGTGTGGGGGACGGATATGACGTTCGGTTTCGATTCGGCAGTATTTATCGCTACCGAGGCCGTCGACCGTCTGCACAGCACAGCCAACTCTCACGGACGGGTGATGATTGTTGAAGTGATGGGCCATAATGCCGGCTGGATTGCCCTTTATGCCGGAATGGCCGGTGGGGGCGATATTATCCTGATTCCCGAAATTAAATATTCAATGAAGTCCGTGATTGCCAAGATCAAGGATCGCTATAAAAACAACAAACCCTATACCATCGTTGTGGTCGCCGAAGGGATTGACCACCCAAAAAATACGTCTGCGGCAAGGTACCTGTCCGATTCGATCCAGGACAAGCTTGACGTCGAGGCCCGTGAAACGGTACTGGGCTACACCCAGCGCGGCGGAAGCCCTACCCCCATGGACCGCATCCTGGCTACCCGTTATGGTGCGTATACAACAGAATGTATTGCCCGTGGAAAATTCGGAACCATGGTCGCCCTGATCAAAAACGAATTAACAACAGTTTCGCTCGAAGAAGTGGGTGGACGGATGAGGCTCGTCGATCACGATCATGAACTGGTCCTGAAAGGCCGCAAAATGGGCGTCTCCTTTGGTGACGATTAAACGCTAAATCCTTTCAATCTTTCATACTACAATGCCCTGTTCCGGATCAGTAAACCGGAGCAGGGCATTGGCATGATCAATCCGCACGGACCTGATCTGAATCTGGCGTGCCGTGAAATCCTTTCTTTATTCCTTTCTGAAACCCTGAAGCCGGTTCCGCGTAATAAACGGTTAGGGTTCGGGCCTTACCTTGAGTATAGAATAAGTGTAGGATGAGAGTAGGATGAGTGTACCTTGTGTGGTTTTGAACACACAAGGTACACACAAGGTACACACAATGTACACACAAGGTATACACAAGGTGACACTCGGGTATAGCTTTGACCTTACCCGGATAAGGGGAATAGATGATTTTAATTGGTTTGGATTAAGTACATGAAATTGGACGAATTAATATTTATTGAAGCGAATCTTAAAGCGATCTGAAAAATTATCGGGAATCAATCCATTGAATGACAGCAATAACTCAGGTCAATACTCCAGAAAAAAATTAAACTTCATATTGTATGTCAAATGACAGCATCTGTTAAATATATTAACCTGAACTTTGTTGGGTATTTGTTCACAACCTACAGTCATCTTCAAAGTAAAGTCCTGATAAGAGGTAATTTTAACCTGCTCCCTGACTGTTGGCCCCAGTTGCCAGCTCAATAACCCGGACTTCTTCGAAGTAGAAAAAGAAAAGTTACATCAAATTGTCTCAATCATATTAAGTATCGGAAAACAGTGTCGCTGCAAAGCATCACTTCAATTCTCTATATGACCAGCGACAAAACATTGGGATTTTAATATTCAGAAGTATAATACATAAAGGTCTTAACATTGGAATATCAATCAAAATTATGAAAAAGTTAGTTATCATTTTCATGTTAGGTTTTATCACTCAGCTTCAGGCACAAGTTGTTAAAACGGTCAACCTCACAACTCCCGGAACTCTGTCAACTTCCCTAAGTAATGAGGAGAAAATTACCACCACCAATCTTATCCTTACTGGTATTATTGATGCCAGTGATTTTAAAACCATGCGCGATTCGATGCTCAATTTGGCTGTCATTGACCTGAGTGGTATTCATATTGCAGCATATAGCGGAAGTAAAGGAACTGACATCAATGGAATAGATAATGGAATAGATTATTCTGAAAATGAAATTCCACAATTTGCTTTTAAAGATAGATATTCAAATGAAGGAGATCCCAGATTAATTTCTTTTATTTTTCCACAATCGGCTACGTCCATCGGTGAGTCAGCTTTTTATGGGTGCGTTGGATTGCAATCGGTCCTCATTCCTTCCTCATTAAGCTCAATTGGGAATAATGCTTTTAGAAACTGTAGCAGTTTAAGTAGTGTGGACCTTTCAGAAGGAGTTACTTCAATCGGGGAATACGCTTTTTTATTTTGTACAAGTTTAACTTCTATAACAATTCCATCCTCGCTTGTCTCTTTTGGAAGCAATGCATTTGGTAATTGTATAAAACTAAGTTCTGTAACACTATCGGAAGGGCTTTCATCCATTGGAGAATCTGCTTTTTCTTATTGTACAAGCCTTCCTTCGGTAAAGCTTCCCTCAACGCTTACTTTCTTTGGGAAATATGCTTTTAATGGTTGTGGTAATTTAAGTACGGTTACTATTTCAGAAGGAGTTTCATACATTGGAGAATCTGCTTTTTCATCATGTAGAGGTTTACTTTCAGTAAGTATCCCTTCGTCGGTCATATCAATCAGAGGCGCCGCTTTTGAATATTGTGAAAACCTGAATTCGGTTGTCATTTCCGAAGGAGTTGACTCTATAGGGGAAGCCGCTTTTATGTCTTGCACAAAACTTACCTCTGTTGTGCTCCCTTCTTCAATCAGGATAATTGGGAAAAGTGCCTTTCTCAGTTGTCAGAAATTAATATGGGCAGAGATTTCCGAAGGAGTTACTTCAATCGGGGAATCTGCTTTTGGCGATTGTAAAAGTCTGATGGCGATCATTATTCCTTCATCGGTGCAATCCATTGGGAAATTTTGTTTTGCCGATTGTTCGAATTTAAGCTCGGTTACGATTAAGGAAGGGGCATCCTTCCTGGGAGAATCTGCCTTTTTAGAGTGCTGGAATCTTAGCTCCATTATTATCCCATCATCCATGAGGATCATTGAAAAAAATGCTTTTCAATCCTGCTACAAATTAAGCACAGCGATCATTTCCGATGGTGTTGTTTCATTGGGGGAATCCGCTTTTGTAAATTGTAATATGCTGTCATCGGTGACTATTTCTTCAACGCTGACTGCTATCAGTAATAATACCTTTTATGGATGCAGCGAATTAACTTCTGTAATAATCCCTTCTTCAGTTATTTCAATCGGAAGTACTGCTTTTAGCTATTGCAGTAAACTAAGCTCAGTTATAATCCCTGAGTCGGTTACCTCTATCGGAGAATCTGCTTTTAATCAATGTGCAATAAGTACTGTTAATATTCCTGCAAAGATTCAATCGATCAAAAAAAATACGTTTAGTTACTGTACAGAATTAAGCGCCGTGGTCATTCCCAAAGGGGTTACCTCCATTGAAGCATCTGCTTTTTACTATTGTACAGGCTTGCAATCAGTTTCCATTCCCTCTTCGGTAATTTCAATCGGAGAACAGGCGTTTGGGAATTGTGAAAAGTTAAGTTCATTAACCATTCCCGAAGGGGTTACTTCCATTGGGGGATCGGCTTTTTCTTCATGTATTGGCCTCAGCTCAGTTACGATCCCTTCATCGATAATTTCAATCGAAAACAATGCTTTTAGTTACGACAATTCATTGGTTTCCATAACTGCCGGATCATGTGTCCCCGTTGACCTTAGCTTTTCCAATGAAGTTTTTTATGGTGTAAATAAAACAACCTGTAAATTGTATGTTCCTTATGACACGAAAAGCCTGTATGCTGCTGCTAACCAGTGGAAAGATTTTACTTCTATTATAGAAAGTTCAATTGTCTTTAAACTTTCATCCAACATTGTCACTGTAGCAGCCAAAGAGGGAAGTAAGACTTCAGTGAATCTTACCGCAAACATGGACTGGACTTCGGACTCCAATCAATCCTGGCTGTCTGTAAGCCCCACTTCCGGCAATAGCAATAGCATTCTGGTACTCACAGCTTCAGCCAACCCATCTACGGCAAGCCGAATGGGACAAATTACTTTGTTTTTAAATGGGGTAGCTACACAAACAATATCGGTCATACAAGATGCAAAGGGCATAATTTACGAAGTAACACCCGGAGCATTGTCCTCAATTTTAACGGCGGTGGAAAAAAAAACTTCCACTTCTCTCATCCTTTCAGGCAGCATAGATGCCAGGGATTTTAAAACCATGCGGGATTCGATGCCCAATTTAGCCATCATTGATCTGGGCGAAGTCCATATTGCAGCTTATAACGGAGATAAAGGAACCAATTTGTACAGCAATGTATATGTTGAAAATGAAATTCCTGCAAGTGCTTTTTTCAATCTGTTAACCTACACTGGTAAAGTCAGCCTGACATCCTTTGTTTTTCCCATATCAGCTACTTCCATCGGAGAGTCAGCGTTTTTTAATTGTTACGGATTGAACTCCGCCAATATTCCTTCATCAATTAATACCATCGGAAAAAATGCTTTTGCAAATTGTGGTAAATTAAGCGCTGTAATCCTTTCAGAAGGAGTAGAATCAATCGAAGAAGGGGCTTTTAACTCTTGTACTTTTCTGTCTTCGGTGACGATCCCCTCGTCAGTTAAATCAGTTGGAAGAAGTGCATTTAATAGTTGTTCAAACTTAAACTCACTGGTCATTTCAGAAGGGGTTCAATCGATCGGGGATGCTGCATTTTTAGGTTGTAAAAACTTAACTTCAGTTATAATTCCTTCGTCGGTTTCATCAATTGGAACCAGTGCTTTTGATAACTGTCAAAAATTATCTTCTGCCATCCTTTCAGAAGGGGTTACTTCAATCGGGGCATTCGCATTCAACCAATGTAATAGTTTGACTTCGATTACGATTCCTTCTTCGGTTACTTCAATTAAGGATTATACATTTATGTGGTGTCAACAATTAACTACAGTCATCCTTTCAGAAGGATTAACTTCAATAGGTATGAATGCTTTTTATGATTGTTCAAAACTTGGTTCTATTCTTATCCCTTCAACAGTTAATACGATAGTAAATAATGCATTTTCAAGCTGTTCGAATTTAGCATCGGTCATCCTGTCAGAAGGAGTTACTACAATTGGAGAATATGCTTTTGCTTATTGCTCTGTTTTAAAATCAATTGCGATCCCGTCATCAGTTACATCCATTGGTGCACGAGCATTTATGGATAATATATCTTTGGGTTCAATAACTGTCTTTCGTAGCATCCCTCTTGATTTGCAGTTATCCCCATCAATATTTATGGATGTTAACAAAACTACCTGCAAATTATATGTCCCCTATGGCTCAAAAGAACTTTATGCAAAAGCAGATCAATGGAAGGACTTTGTCAATATTGTGGAGTTCATTGGTCCGATAGTAAATCCTGATATTATTGTTGACAAGGGCGCTCCTGATCAGGTGATCGATTTGAAGACTGTTTATAATGATGCAGCTATAATTAGTTATGCAGTTACCTCAAATACGAATGAACAAGTAGTTATAACAATCCTTAATGGTTCTGAATTAACTTTCAGCTTCTCCAAAGAAGTAACCGGAACTTCTGAAATCACAATTACTGCCATCTCAAACGGTATAGAGATAAGATCAACGTTTAAGGTTGTGGTAAAAATCCCGGTGGGAATCCAACCGCTTGGTGAAAACCAAGATATGCTGATTTATCCAAATCCAACCAGGGGTGAAGTACATATAAATTTGACCAACATTCCTGCATTAGGAATGGAATTATCCGTTTATAATGTTTCAGGAAAAGTAATATACAAATCATTGATTACAAGAATGGAGGAAACTATCGATCTTCAAGGAAATCCGTCTGGAGTATATTTTATTAAAATAGGCGAAAAGGTTAATGAGATCTTTAAGATAGTTTTGCAATAACATTATCCCTGTTCCTATGGATATGCCTAAAAGCTGGTTGAAAATTTATCGGTTTAGGTATCAGCACGGATCACAGATCTGCAGTTAAAAGGTGCAGATTGCATCCTCGATAACTATCGGGACTGCACCAGCTGCTGTGAACAAGTTGAATACATATCCGAAAGCTGGTTGACGTCTGGCATGTCGCTTCGTAAAGAAGAACTCTTATAAGAGCGATTTGCAGGGTAATAATCAGATTTCTTTCTAAGAATTACAGGGAGATTTAACAATTAATAAACATTATCTCTTCAAATTTTGTTGCTATTACAGAAGTTTTGTTAAGGTTAATTTAATATTCAGGAATCACGTTTTCGTTCAGGAATTTCAGGTTTAACCTATTGGGTAACTTATGAACAAATCCTATAAATTCATATTCCTATGAAGCGACTTATTATTCTACTTCTTACATTTATTTCCTCTGTCGCCGCAATGGCAAGTGAAGCGGACCTTGTAATTCCTGAATTGTCTCCCCGGCAGAATAACCTATTAATGATGGGTTTTGTGGTTTGCATGATCGGGATTGTGTTCGGGATGATTGTATTCTTCAAAATAAAGCGAATGGCAGCCCATCCGGCTATGCTCGAAGTCTCAAGTGTAATCTTTGAAACCTGTAAAACCTACCTTCTCCAACAGGGAAAGTTTATCGTGGTTTTGTTTGTGGTCATCGGTAGCATTATCGGTTTTTATTTTGGTTTTCTACAGGGATACTTGCTGTCGCAGGTAGTCCTCATCCTGATCTGGACCATGATTGGTATCCTGGGATCATACTCTGTAGCCTGGTTTGGCATCCGGATGAACACTTATGCAAACAGCAGGATGGCTTTTGCCTCCCTGGAACGCAAACCCGTAAAACTCTTAAATATTCCACTCGATGCCGGTATGAGTATTGGGGTGATGCTGGTCTGTGTCGAACTGATTATGATGCTCATTATATTGCTCTTTGTACCGAGGGATATGGCTGGCGCCGCATTTATCGGTTTTGCCATCGGTGAATCGTTAGGAGCCAGCGCTCTCCGCATCGCGGGGGGGATATTTACCAAGATCGCAGATATCGGCAGCGATCTGATGAAGATCTATTTCAAAATTAAGGAGGACGATCCGAGGAATCCGGGTGTCATTGCAGACTGCGCAGGTGATAATGCAGGCGACAGTGTAGGACCCACAGCGGACGGTTTTGAAACATATGGGGTAACTGGCGTGGCATTGATCAGTTTCATTGTCCTGGCTGTCGGACAGAGTATGCCCGAAAGTGATAAAATCATCTATCAAAGTACTTTCCTTACCTGGATATTTTCTATACGGATATTGATGGTTATCACCTCTATCGGGTCGTTTCATATTAACAAACAGTTCACTAAACTCTTCCACGATAAGAAGGAGGACATCGATTTTGAAGAGCCCTTAACGATGCTGGTATGGCTGACTTCGTTGATTTCCATTGTAGTCACTTTCATAAGCAGTTATTTCCTGATTGGCAATTTGCCCGGGCACCTGTGGATTACACTCTCCACCATTATCAGTTGCGGCACCTTTGGTGCGGCGCTTATTCCAGAAATCACCAAGCTATTCACCAGCCCCAAATCGATCCATGTAACGGAAACGGTTGCTGCCTCAAGGGAAGGCGGAGCATCGCTGAATATACTCTCGGGATTGGTAGCAGGAAATTTCAGCGCCTTTTGGCTTGGACTGGTCTTTGCCACATTAATGTTCATCTCGTACATTGTAAGCGGCTATATTCCGCCGAACCTAATGGTTTATCCTTCCATATTTGCCTTTGGATTGGTTGCTTTCGGCTTCCTGGGAATGGGTCCGGTTACCATTGCCGTTGACAGTTACGGTCCGGTTACCGATAACGCGCAATCTATCTATGAGTTGTCACTGATCGAGAAAATTCCAAACATTGAAGCAGACATTGAAGCCGAATATGGTTTTAAACCTGATTTTGAGAAGGCCAAGCATTATCTGGAGGCCAATGATGGCGCGGGCAATACCTTTAAAGCCACGGCCAAACCGGTACTTATCGGTACGGCAGTCGTTGGTGCTACAACGATGATTTTCTCACTGATCCTGATCATACAGAAGAAAATAGGCGTCCAGCCGGAGCTCATTCTCAGCCTGCTGAATCCATACACCATCATGGGCTTTGTGGCCGGGGGCAGTGTCGTGTACTGGTTTACGGGAGCATCCATCCAGGCCGTTACAGCCGGAGCCTACCGGGCTGTCGAATATATCAGGGATCATATAAACCTTGATCCGGATGCGGATGCCAGGGCATCGGTTGAAACATCGAAGGAAGTGGTGCGGATATGTACCAATTATGCCCACGCGGGAATGATCAATATCTTCATTGCCATTTTCTCATTTGCACTGGCCCTGGCCTTCTTTTCAGCACCTTCAGGTTCTGCTGTTAAAGGAGCTACTGAGGGAAATATGGCTGTCTCGTTTTTTGTCAGTTACCTGATCTCCCTGGCCGTTTTTGGATTGTTTCAGGCTATTTTTATGGCCAATGCGGGTGGATGCTGGGACAACACTAAGAAGGTGTGTGAGGTTGACCTGAAGGAAAAAGGGACCCCTTTGCATGATGCGACGGTGGTAGGCGATACTGTTGGAGACCCGTTCAAGGATACTTCAGCGGTAGCCTTAAACCCGATCATTAAGTTTACCACCCTGTTTGGACTGCTGGCCATGGAGATCGCCATAAACGAAGAGTTTCGGGCCATCGCACCCTATGTCGGGGTTGTTTTTCTGGTGATTGCCCTGGTATTCGTTTACCGGTCATTCTACCGGATGAGGATTGTAAAGAATTAGGATTTACGTCTTGTGCTTCTTTTTCTTGGCTGCAGGAAATAAAACATTGTTCAGGATCAAGCGGTAACCTGGTGAGTTTGGGTGTAAATTAAGGTCGGTGGGCGGATCACCCACAAAATGCTGATAATCTTCCGGATCATGGCCCCCGTAAAACGTCCAGAATCCTTTGCCCAGATCACCATGAATGTAACGAGCTTCTCCGGCAGCTTTGTTTTCGCCCATGATCAGGACATTCGGCTTGATCAGCTTCCGGTTAAAAGCAGTCGTCTCGCCCATAAAACCTTTGATCATATTGACATGGTTCTGGCAGAGCATGGTTGGAACGGGATCCCATTTGGCCGAGAACTGGAACAGGGTAAAATAGTCATTTTCGCGGGAAACCTTTCGGGTTGTTGACACATCGATGTCGGAAAAACGGTACTCATAGGGATTCCGGCTTAGCGTGAAGTTCTGAAAGGCCAGAGTGTTTGTAAAATCTAGTTTTGAATTCATATCCGGATCAGCAGGATCGCCGTCGAACATCGATTCGCAGATATCAACTCCCTGTGCTGCCTGCGCAATATCATAGGTGTCTGTAGCGGCACACATGGCAAACAGGAACCCTCCGTTTTCAACAAACTGATGGATTTCACGGGTAACTACTTTCTTCATTTCCGAAACCTTCAGGAATCCGAGCTTTTGAGCCAATTCTTTATTGATTCTGACCTCTTCCTGGTACCAGGGAACGTGTTGGTAGGCCTGGAAGAATTTCCCAAACTGACCGCTAAAATCTTCGTGATGAAGATGCAGCCAGTCATAGTCTTTAAGTTTTCCATTGATGATTTCCTCATCGAATACAATATCGAATTTTATTTCCGCATATTTTAGCACCAGCGTTACGGCATCGTCCCAGGGCTGCTTATTAGGTGGGGAATAGACAGCAATCCTCGGGGCCTTTTGCATGCTGACGGCGTCCTGGTTCACATCCTCACGTGCAATATCGTTGAGGATATTATTGGCCTGACCATCAGCCAGTGTTTCGAAGCTTACTCCCCTGACCAGGCATTCGCTGGCAATAGCCTGCTGATGCTGAATCAGGAAACTTCCGCCACGGTAATTGAGCAGCCATTTGACCTCAATGCCCTGTTCAAGTGTCCAGTAAGTAATCCCGTAAGCTTTTAAATGGTTGGTCTGTTTTTCATCCATCGGAATCAGGATAAAAGTTGCCTGTACGGTTTGAACCAGCAATACCAGCATCAGGATCAACAGTCCTTTCATACGGTTAGAACGGAATATGTTCGCCTCCTGTATTTTCATAATGGCTGAATTTATCTTTATCGAAGGATGAGTTAACCGGGATTGCCGCACCTTTTCGGAATGGATCGCCGGAGTCATCATTCATCTTTGACTGCATTTTCTGTCCGTAGTGTCCGCCACCAATCTCTTCAGGAATAATGTTCTCCATATCGGCGAATTTGGCCAGGTTCTTTTTAAACGAAAGCTTTACATCACCAACGGCACCATTACGGTGTTTGGCAATAATGATCTCGGCCACTCCGATGAGTGAATTTCCATCTTCATCCTCTGTAATTCCGTAATATTCCGGACGGTGAATAAACAACACGATATCGGCATCCTGTTCGATAGCTCCCGATTCGCGAAGGTCGGAAAGCTGAGGGCGTTTACCCTCACGTGATTCAACCGACCGGTTCAACTGCGAGAGGGCAATTACCGGAATGTCCAGTTCCTTGGCGATGGCTTTCAGCGAACGGGAGATCAAACTTACTTCCTGCTCACGACTGCCCCTGTTGTCTATTCCGGCCGTCATCAATTGTAGGTAATCGACGATCACCGCGCCAATGTTGTGCTGTAATTTTAACCTGCGACATTTTGCCCTGAATTCGAAAACTGATAAGGCAGGGGTATCGTCAATAAATAGTGGCGCATCGTCCAGAACTGCCAGTTTGCGGTGGAAATGATCCCATTCCCATCCCTGGAGCCTGCCGTTCTTTATTTTTTCAGAACCTAACTCTGTTTCTGCGGAAATCAAACGGTTAACCAACTGCATCGAGGACATTTCGAGTGAGAAGACCGCAACCGGCACTTTATGTTCGACGGCCATGTTACGCGCCATTGATAGTACGAAGGCCGTTTTCCCCATTGAAGGACGGGCGGCCACAATAATAAGGTCAGTCTTTTGCCATCCGGAGGTGATACGGTCGAGAGCAGAAAAACCGCTGGGTGCGCCACTCAGTCCGTCTTCGCGGTGTGAAGCCGCTTCGATCTGGATCGCTGCTTCACGCAAGAGTGGCTTGATGGGCATGGATTCCTTCTTGATGTTTCCTTCGGCAACCTGAAAGAGAGCGGTCTCCGAAAAATCGATCAGGTCATCCACATCAATGGCATCATCATATGCCTTGGTTTGTATTTCGCTGGAGACACGGATCATTTCGCGCTGAATAAACTTCTGGGCAATGATACGCGAGTGAAATTCAATATGTGCCGCCGATGCCACCCTGGCAGTCAGCTGGGTGATCAGCATAGGCCCTCCCACTTCTTCGAGCAGGTTCCTGTTTTTCAGTTCCTGGGTAACCATCAGCAAATCGACAGGCTTCTCGTGAGTCGAGAGATATTTGATGACGTCAAATATTTTCTGGTGGACTTCCTTGTAAAAGCTACGGGTATCAATGATGTCAGCGACTGTAACGTAGGCGTCACGTTCGAGCATCAATGCACCCAAAACGGCCTCTTCCACTTCAATGGCCTGTGGGGGTATTTTGCCATACTGAGCGTTGATTTGCTCAATATTCATCTTGTTCTGCTGTTGGTAATTCTTTTTTTCTGTGGCCATTTTACTTGAATTCAATCGATCTTGTACTTGGTTTTTTTCTGCCTGATGGGTTTTGCAGGGTTTCAAAGGTAAAAAAAAAGGAGACCTTTCAGCCTCCTCAGAGATTAAGTTATTGACAAAATTGCTTCTCTTCAGGTTTGAGGATAAACTGGTATCTGAAATAAAGTATGAATATTAATTTGAGGTAATCAGCATCTGATTTTTCATTTCATTTAGTTAAGATTCTTTCCATCAACGCAGAATCCACTGACAGTAGTGTTTTGGCCGGAGTCGATTGCACAGACCCTTCAAACGAACCGTTTATTGCATTTCTGATGTATACAGTTCTTATCCCCTAACTTTCCCAATGTAAATGATTCTATTCTCTGTCATACCTCTTTCATATCTCTGTCATACCTCTTTCAGTACAAATTCGAAACAAATTCGAAACAAATTCATAACAAATACGTAACAAATTCGTAGCCATTCGAATTTGTGTCGAATTTGTATCGAATTATATTCGAATTTGTACTGAAAGAGGTATGAAAGAGATATGACAGAGGTAAAAATAAATCCAATTGCAATACTTTCCCTGAACAGGAGAAAAGGCAGAAGAATAGATCAGTAAAAGGGGATCCAATCATTTAAAAAATAAATGCAACTGGAGTATTGTTGCAATTTATATACAATGCAAATACATGACTCTGGCTGGTTATTTTGGAAAGTAACTGTAAATCATGCTGCGGTGCAAAAAACGAATTAACTCTATTGTCGATTTTTCAAGAACAAAGCCAATTCGATAATCTCCTATTCGGATTCGATATGCATTTTTACTTCCTTTCAGCTTCTTACAATTGGGAATATCTATAAGTTTATGCGCATTCTGAATTACTTCGATACAATCAGCAATAGAACAAAGAAGTTTGTGGTCAGTTAATTTCGAAGTGTCTTTTTCAAAAGACTAATCAATCAAAACGTTCATTTTCTGAGTTTCTGAAGATAACTATCTGTACTGACATATTTTCCTGTTCGGCCTTCTTTGATTGCCTGAGACAATCCAATATCTTCTTTTTCTTCTTCAGTGAGATATTTTACAGTAATTCCTAATTTTTTAGCTAAGTCCGTAAGTATTTTTAGATCTGCTTTTGAATTACCTTGTAAGACAGCTGTTTCCATTTTATCGATTTTAGAAGTGCTTAAACAAAAGTACAAAATCACAGCAACAAATTGAATTATAAAAGCTAAAATTAATAGTGGCTGGTAAGCCTGGGACTTTATTTCAGTTTATCTTCGATAATCAGGCCCAGGATATCGCCTAGTTTACGATCCATGGCAGCAATTTGCTGAGGGACGAAGCTGGTTGAGGTCATGCCCGGGGTGGTGTTTACTTCCAGAAAATAGAATTCATTGTCCTTTAGAATGTAGTCGATACGCACAATGCCTGAGCAGTCGCACAGATCGTAAATCCGGGAGGAAAGTTGCTGTATTTTGCTGGTCAGTTCAGCTGAAATGCGTGCAGGAGTAATTTCGTCGGTCATTCCGACGGTATATTTGGCTTCGAAATCGAAGAACTCATTTTGAGGAATCACTTCAGTTACGGGGAACAGAAATTCCTGACCGGACAGTTTTACCAGTCCGCAAGTAAACTCTGGACCATCGATAAATTGCTCTATCAGGATATCAGCGCTTTCTTTAGTGGCCATTTCGAGCGCTTCCAGAAGCTGGTCTTTTTCCTTCACTTTGGTTACCCCGAAACTTGAACCACCGGCATTGGGCTTTACAAAGAGCGGTAATCCCAGATTTTCAATGAGCTGATCCACATTAACCTGATCACCTTTGAACAGACGGACCGATTTGGCCATACGGACATCGAAATTGCGAAGATAATTGCTGCAGAAATACTTGTTGAAGGTAAGAGCCGATGAATACACCCCGCAGGTAGAGTAGGGGATTTTGACCATATCGAAATATCCCTGGAGTTTGCCGTCTTCGCCAGGAGTGCCGTGTATAGTGATGTAGGCAAAATCGAATGTTATCTTTTCCCCGTTTCTGACAAATGAGAAATCGTTTTTATCAACGGGTGCAATCAACTGGGTGTTTTCAAAAACATCCCATTCAAGGCCTACCATCTGTACTTTCCAGACATTGTAAACGTTTGAATCAATGGACTGATAGACATTAATGCTGCTCTTTACCGACACTACAAATTCGGATGAATCGCCCCCATATACTACTGCAATATTCTTCTTCATCTGTTTCTATTTATTTAGGTTATTCCTGAGTTACCCTGTTTGAAAGGTAGTTTCGCCATTTTACGATCACATTGGCCAGATCATCCGGCAACTCCGATTCGAAAAGCATTTCTTCGCCGGTAACAGGATGAACAAAACCGAGCATTTGGGCATGAAGCGCCTGACGCGGAATCAGTGCAAAACAGTTGGCAACAAATTGTTTGTATTTGGTAAATGTTGTTCCTTTCAGAATGCGGTCGCCCCCATAGTTGTCATCATTAAACAGCGGGTGCCCGATATGTTTCATATGCACCCTGATCTGGTGAGTCCTTCCGGTTTCGAGCCTGCATTCAACCAGGTTGACGTAGCCAAGGCGTTCGATGACTTTGTAGTGGGTTACAGCAGGTTTGCCATAGTCTCCTTCAGGAAAGACGGTAAAGACCTGTCTGTTTTTAGGGCTTCGGCCTATGTTCCCGGTGATGGTTCCCTGGTCTTCAGCCAGATCACCCCATACCAGGGCAACGTATTTTCGTTTGGTGGTTTTTTCGAAGAACTGATGCGAAAGTTTTACTTTGGCTTCCAGTGTTTTTGCCACAACAAGCAGGCCTGAAGTGTTTTTATCAATCCGGTGGATGAGGCCCGGGCGCGGATCATCAGAGTCAAACAGTGGTAATCCCTTGAAATGAAAGGCCAAAGCATTCACCAGCGTTCCTGAATAGTTTCCGTGACCCGGATGTACAACCAACCCTGGTGGTTTATTGACAACCATCACATCATCATCTTCATAAACAATATTCAGTGGAATATCTTCGGCAATGATCTTGAGTTCACGACGGGGATAATCCATCACAATGGAGATTTCATCGCCGGGTTTGACTTTATAACTTGACTTTACCGCTACTTTGTTTACCAGTACTTTTCCATCTTCGGCAGCAGCCTGAAGCCGACTTCGGGTAGCATTCATCAGGCGGTTCGACAAAAACTTATCAATCCGTATCAGTGATTGCCCGGGATCAACAATTACATTGTAATGTTCAAAAAGAACTCCATCGTCGGTCTCTTCAAGGTCTTCAAATTCGTCGGATATTTCGTTGTCTTCTATCATTTAGAAAAATGAGTTTTCAGGTTCTTCTTTTTTGGGTTTGGGCACAAGCTTTGTTTCATCGATGGTGAGCCAAACATCAACGGCGGATCCTTTCGCAACTTCAAACACCTCGTTCGGATCAGGAGTTTGTTTCCATATGAGTGCCTTCGCTTTCTGCCCTTCAGTTGTAATCGATTCGTCATAGGTAATTGTTCCCATAATCAGGAAAGCTTCACCAAGAGTCATTTGTGCTTCTGTGAGATTTCGTCCGAATATGTTCGGTACCTGGCTGGTTTGGGCATCATTCTCGCCCCCTAAAACCAAATCGACAGTCGTCCCTTTGGGAATGAGTTCACCCACCCGAATGTTTCTTCCATTCACCTTTTGTTCGAGGACAAGGTTTGGGAACTCGGATGGTTTATAAGTAATGGCCCCTGCAATTAAGCCTGAACTTTCAATAATATTGGTCGCCTGCCGGAAAGAAATGTCAGTAAGCTGCGGCATGGGTATCATTTCCTGATTAAGGGCGCACATGGTTATTAAAATGGTCCTGTTTTTCTTCACCTTCATACCTGCTTTGGGAAACTGGTCCAAAACAGTTCCAGGTGCAGTTTCGCGTGAATAGACTGAATCACGGATTTGGAAACGGAGGTCTATCCGGTCTAAGATCCGGGATACTTCTGAGGTGGTTTTTCCCTTCAAATCGGGTATGTCAACTGAACCCCCGTGATTGGTATAAATCCGGAGGAACAACATCGTGAATACGATCAGGAAAATTGTAATGCCCAAAGCAACAAGTGCATTCAGCTTGAAGGTTTTACTTTTTATAAATTCTTTCAGAGTCATGCGGTAAAATAGAGGGTTCGGTGAATGAACACAAAAGTAAAATAAAAATCAGCAGGTCGGTTTTCAAAGAAGGAGAATCATTGTTAAAACCGATCATTCGATTGAGATACTGGATATCGATTTAAAGACGATCTTGTTGTAAACACAAAAAGGTAAAGAAAATTCATTCTTTACCTTCTGTATATTATTGGAAATCTGAAAGCTTGTGACTATTTTTTGTGTCTTGGTTCGTCAGAAACAGTCAGTTTTTTTCTTCCTTTTGCACGACGGTTTTTCAATACTTTACGGCCAGCGGCAGTAGACATTCTTTCTTTGAATCCGTGTTTGTTTATTCTTTTTTTAATAGATGGCTGAAATGTCCTTTTCATTGGTCAATATTTTTAGTGATACTATTCGTTTTTCAATCGGACTGCAAAAATAGTTCTTTTTTCATATCCTGCAACCCCAGTTTCTCTTTATTTCATCTGATTATTAATTGTTTTTTAAGAATGGTCCGGGACAAGCCTTATAATCATTCAGTTGAGGCAGATAAAATCGACTATTGCGTGATTATTTGTTTTTCAAGGTCATATGGATCAGCTTTTTTGTTTCAAAAAACTCCTCCTGAAATAGGTCATGCAGGTCGAACACCTGAATTTGTTTCCTGAAAGGAGTTATTTCTTCTTCGAAATCGCCGCCTTTCAGGTAAAGGATCCCATTCGGTAAATCGTTGTTGTTTTGGTTTGATACTTTGGATTGAACCATAGATACAAAGCGTGGGAATGAGGTAACTGCACGGCTTACAACAAAATCAAACTTCTGCCTTACCTCTTCGACCCTGATGTGTTCTGCTGTTACATTCTGAAGATTTAAGGCAGTAGCCACTTCATTAACCACCCTGATCTTTTTACCTATTGAATCGATCAGGACAAAAGAGGTCTCAGGAAAGAAGATAGCCAGAGGAATGCCCGGAAAACCCCCGCCAGTTCCGACATCCAGTATCGTGGTTCCTGGTTTGAACTGAATGACTCTGGCAATGGCCAGTGAATGTAATACGTGCCGTTCATAGAGCTGTTCAATGTCTTTCCGTGAAATGACGTTAATCCGGGTGTTCCATTCGTCGTATAGTGAACCTAAACGGCTAAACTGGTCTATTTGCTGACTGCTCAGATCAGTAAAGTATTTTGTAAGGATTTCCATCGTTGATTTAAGGTTGATCTATACTTCGTGTTCGTCAATATCACTTGATCCGATCATTTTGAAGAGCATTTCACGGGCTCTGAAGAGCTGTGCCTTGACAGTGCCTAAAGGTAATTTGAGTTCGTGGGCAATTTCTTCATACGAGAACTCGCGAAAATAGCGGAGTTCAACGAGTATGCGGTATCTGGGTTTCAGCCTGTGGACAATTTTGCGCATCAGAATGGCCTTTTGAATGCGGATCAGCTTTTCCTCCGGGTCGGGTTCCGTTGACCTGAGTTTGATGGGTTGTTCGGTGTCCCCGTTTTCCGGATTGTTCTCGATGGATACATAGACCCCGCGGCGTTTCCTCAGAAAGTCGATGCAGTTATTTGTAGCGATCTTAAACAACCAGGTGCTGAATGCAAAATTGGGTGAATACTGATGCAGATTCTTAAAGGCTTTACCAAAAGCCTCCAGGGTAAGATCTTCAGCATCGTTTTTGTTGTTCACCATTTTCAGGAGCATAAAATAGATCGCATCCTTGTAACGGCTCATCAGTTTGGCAAAGGCTTTCTCGTCGCCGGTAAGGGCCGACTCAACCAGTAAATAGTCGTACTGCGCTTTGTCTGATAACTGAGAATTTAATTCCATCTGCTTCTACGGTGAATTAAATACATGGACCAAAAAAACCACCAATTGATGATTGGCTTAATCAAAAAGTATACTAGCGAAGATAAGAATATTTTTCGTTCATTCAACCGATTTAACAGTATTTTAGAAATAACAGCAATAAGCAGAAAGATAATAATCGGAAGCGTCAGGAGGATCATCCAATATTCGGGATGAAGAATAATCAGCACAACGGTAAGTAGTGGTAAAAGTATTCGGGAGACATCGTCAAGAAATAAGCTGAGTTTTTTAGACCAGGACAGGCATTGCCTGATTTGTACACCCTTTTTTAATAGTTTGATGTGATCACCACGATCGTCTTCAATGTGTTCGCGAACGGCCAGATCAGGATTTGTTGTTAATTTAACCCTGCCCTTCTTCATATTTTCGTTGAAGATTAATTCAAGGTTGGCAAAATTCAGGTTGAGTTTATGTCTGAAGCCCAAGGTGTCGAAATACATTGATTTTTTGAACAGCACACTGGTTTCGTTAAAAACGAAAGGTTTCCCGGCTAATATCCATGCACCGCTAATCATATACTGATTAAAGCGTTCCAGACGGCAGATCAGGTTGCGGAAGCCTTTGGCGCGTTCAACATTGGTATATGCAATTACCAAATCTGTTTCCGGAGCAATAATACTGTTTAGTTTAAGCAACCATTCCGGATTAATTGTGCCTGAGAATGAGGTGAGCAAAATAATCCAGGGTGATGAAGCGCCTTTTAGTCCGATGTTTATGGCTTGTTTCTCTGAAAACAGGGTTTCCTGGCTCAGACTGGTGACCTTGAGCTTTGGATTGGATTCTGCAAGAACATTCAGAATTTCGAAGGTGCTGTCTTCTGAAAACTCATTAATAACAAGAATTTGATAGGCTTCAAACTGCTGTTCATTAAATTTGTCAAGAATTTCCCTGATTCGTTCTTCCTCATTCCTCACCGGAATGATGATTGTAACCTGATTGGTGTCTTGGTTTGACGAGCTATCCTTATGCCGTGCCAATCGAAGATAAAATGCAAGTAAATAATAAATCTGAATAAAGAATACGAGTAGACTTATGGCCATCAGCTCCATATCGCTGATAGTGAGCAGTTGAAAGTTAATAATCTTCACTTCGGGTTGCCTTGTTAATAAATTGGACTATATCAATATTTTATGCGGGACAAAATTAATAATCCTGTCGGTTAAAACCATTCTATTTTTAATTAGATTTAACAATTCGCATATTGTTACTTTTCCTGTCATTCCACTTTTATACCTATCTTTGGACACTCAAAAATTACGGTTAATGCATTTTGAACTAAAACATACAGCTGGCGGGAGTCAGGCAAGGGCAGGATTTATCACCACTGATCATGGGGATATTGAAACGCCGATTTTTATGCCTGTTGGTACTGCCGGTTCCGTGAAAGGCATTCATAAGAGGGATCTTAAAGAAGATATCGGCGCACAAATCATACTTGGGAACACCTATCATTTATTCCTTAGGCCGGGCTTACCGATTATAGAACAGGCAGGAGGACTCCATAAGTTTAACGGCTGGGATGGTCCGATATTGACGGATAGTGGTGGCTACCAGGTTTTTTCGCTGGGTGACATCAGGAAGCTGAGCGAAGAAGGAGCCAAATTTCAATCTCACATTGATGGCTCTGCTCACATGTTTACACCGGAAAATGTGATTGACACCCAACGTACTATTGGTGCTGATATTATGATGGCCTTTGATGAATGCACGCCAGGTGATGCCGAATATGAGTATGCCAGGAAATCGATGGAAATGACACAACGATGGTTAGACCGATGCTTTAATCAGTTTGAAAAGACAAGTCCGAAGTACGGGTATTCCCAATCGCTATTCCCAATCGTTCAGGGTGCGGTTTATCCTGATCTGAGAGAAATTGCAGCCCGCAATGTGATGCAATACCAAAGTGACGGATTTGCCATAGGTGGTCTTTCTGTTGGTGAGTCCGAAAAAGATATGTATGCCATGATTGAGGTGGTGAACGAAATACTTCCGAAAGACAAACCCCGATACCTGATGGGAGTAGGTACTCCGGTAAATATACTGGAAGGAATCGACCGTGGAATCGATATGTTTGATTGTGTGATGCCAACCCGTAACGGAAGAAACGGGATGCTATTCACTCAAAAGGGAATCATGAACATGCGAAATAAGAAATGGGCAGACGATTTCTCACCGGTTGATCCTGATGGAACTTCATTTGTTGATCATCAATACAGCCGGGCATTTCTGCGTCACCTGGTCATCTCAGGCGAAATGCTTGGTGCACAGATCGCCAGCCAGCATAATCTTGCTTTTTATCTCTGGCTGGTCAAGGAAGCCCGCAAACAAATACTGAATGATACATTCACAAGCTGGAAAGAACAAATGGTTCAACAGGTTTGTGTAAGGCTATAATGAGTTCCAGGTTCCAGGTTCCAGGTTCCAGGTTGCATGCTGATCTGGATCAGATTGAAAGTTTAAAGTTAAAGAATAGCTTTCGATCGGCACGGAACTTTGAACTTTGAACCTGAAACTTTAAACTTGGAACCTGAAACTTTGAACTTTGAACTTTAAACTTTTTTATAATAGTTGTATGCTGCATAAAATTGATTGGTATATCATTAAGAAGTTTCTTGGGACATTTTTTTATGCCATTGCCCTAATTATCAGTATCTCGATTGTTTTTGATGTTTCCGAAAACATTGATGATTTTATGGCAAAGGATGTTCCTTTGAAAGCAATTGTATTTGATTATTACCTCAATTTTGTACCCTATTTCGCAAATTTATTCAGTGGCCTGTTTACCTTTATTGCAGTCATCTATTTTACCTCGAAACTTGCATACAACACTGAGATTATTGCTATTTTAAGCAGCGGTGTTTCGTATAACCGGCTGATGCGGCCCTATATGGTTGGCGCTTCAGTCATCGTATTGTTTTCCTACCTGCTGGGAAATTATATTATTCCCCCGGCGAATAAGAAGAAAGTTGATTTCAGGAATACATATATCGGAACGCGGAAGTCAGGTGTCGCACGCAATATTCACCAACAGATTGAACCGGGTGTTTTTGTCTATATGAAATCCTATAATGCTTCAAACGATGTCGGTTACAATTTTACAATCGAACATTTTGTCGACAGGAAACTTGTGTCAAAGTTAATGGCGGGTTCTATCAAGTGGGACCGTGAAAAGAAGAGATGGATCATTCAAGATTATTATACAAGGACAATATCAGGCTATACCGAAAAAGTAACTAAGGGAATTGAAAAAGATACTCTGTTGAACATGGTTCCTCAGGATTATGAGGTTGTTGATAACATTGTGGAAACCATGACACTGCCTATGCTGAACGAATCGATCGATAATCTGAAGCTTCGTGGTGTGAATACCACAAATTACGAGATTGAAAAGCATAAACGCCGTTCAGGTCCATTTTCAGCATTCATCCTGACGATTATCGGGGTTTCTCTGGCTTCCAAAAAGATAAAGGGAGGTGTAGGTTTTCATCTGGGCCTGGGATTGTTGTTGAGTTTTTCATACATCCTTTTCATGCAGGTTACAACAGTTTTTGCTACCAGTGATCTGTTGGCTCCCTGGGTGGCCATGTGGATTCCGAATATATTGTATGGAGGTCTGGCTTTCTATCTTTACCGCAGAGCTTCAGCCTGATGTTTAAAAATTCAAACCCTCAATAATAGATTTCAAAAACAAATAGAATAGAGTAAATCAGCTTTTTATTCGTGAATGTTTTATAAAACATGTTGGGCAATAAAAAAATGATAATTTTGCCTTTATTATATCACTAAAATTAAGTAGCAGGATTGAAATTAAATCAGTCCCTACAATTATTTTTTATCAAAAACAAATTCTATGTCACTGAAAAGAAACATTTTAGACCTTCGAAAACGAAAGGATCAGGTTCGGCTAGGTGGAGGAGAAGAAGCCATTGAGAAACAGGCCGCCATGGGTAAACTGACAGCTCGTGAACGAATTCATGCCATTGTTGACGAGGGTTCATTTCACGAATACGACATGTTCGTTGAACATGTGGGTACAGACTTCGACATGGGCGGTAAAGTCCTTGCCGGCGATGGTGTCGTTATCGGAACCGGAACGATTTATGGCTCTTCAGTATGCCTTTATGCCCAGGATTTCACTGTAGCCGGTGGATCTTTGGGATTGATGCATTCGCGAAAAATTACCAAGATTATGGATCATGCCCTGAAAATGCGCGTTCCGCTGATTGGTATCAACGATTCCGGTGGTGCCCGTATTCAGGAAGGTGTTAATTCACTTGCTGGTTATGGCGAAATTTTCTTCCGCAATACCCTGTCTTCAGGAGTAATTCCACAGATTTCAGTTATTCTTGGCCCATGTGCCGGAGGTGCAGTTTATTCACCTGCTTTGACCGATTTCGTGTTTGTGGTTGAAAATATTTCAAAAATGTTTATCACAGGCCCCGCAGTTATCAAGAGTGTCTTAGGCGAGGATATCTCGATGGAAGCATTGGGCGGAGCACGGGTTCATGCCGAAATCACCGGTAATGCTCATTTCTATGCATTGAGTGAAAAGGAATGTTTCGAACAGATCAAACAGCTGATTACTTACATTCCCTGGAATAATACACACAAGGCCAAAGCATTTCCCCCACAGGAACCAAAAACAAAACTGAAGATCGAAAATATTGTTCCTGCCGATGCAAGGATGCCTTATGATATTCGTGACATCATCAAAACAATTACAGATGGTTCTGAGTTCTTCGAAATCATGGAACTATTTGCTGCCAACATCGTCATCGGTTTTGGCCGTATGAACGGCGAAACGATTGGATTTGTGGCCAACCAGCCTATGGTTCTTGCCGGAGTGCTCGATTGCGATAGTTCAGATAAAGCTGCACGTTTTATCCGCTACTGTAATGCCTTCAACATTCCGATTATCACGTTGGAAGATATGCCAGGATATTTACCGGGAGTTGATCAGGAACACGCCGGAGTTATCCGTCATGGAGCTAAGGTTTTGTATGCTTATTCAGAAGCTACCGTTCCAAAAATTACGGTCATCATCCGTAAAGCATATGGCGGAGGTTATATTGCCATGAATTCGCGCCATTTGCGTGCTGACTTTGTATTTGCATGGCCTACTGCCGAAATTGCGGTAATGGGACCCGAAGGAGCTGCCAACATTGTGTTCCGCAAGGAAATTGCAGAAGCAGAAGATCCGGAAGCTATGCGGGCACAAAAAGTTCAGGAATATAAAGATAAATTTGCCAATCCTTATGTAGCTGCATCCAAGGGTTATATCGACGAAGTTATTGAACCTCAGGAAACACGGAAAATCCTTTTACATGCCCTTCGTATTTCTGCAGGGAAAGATGTACAGGGACCAGCGAAGAAACACGGACTTCCACCATTTTAATCAAAACTTAAGGATTATGGCTGATCAGGAAAAAAAACAATACATCATTGTACACAGTGCAAAATATGAAACCACCTATACTAAAAAGTACCTCAACCGAAAGGTATGGGAGGAGCCAAATTTTAATAACATCAATTCATACATTCCCGGAACCATCATTGACATTTTAGTTAAAGTAGGTCAGGTTTTGGACGAAGGTGATAGCATTATAGTTTTGGAAGCAATGAAAATGTATAATGATATTCAAATGCCTTTTAAGGGTAGGGTTGTTAAGATCAATATCGAAAAGGGTCAGAAAATACCAAAGAATTTTCTGATGATGGAGATAGAACCGGTAGATTAAAGTTTTCAGAAAGAACTCTTAATTTACTGAAAGAACTTAAAAGAGTGTTTTCCAAAAGGAAGGCACTCTTTTTTTATCTCCATTATCAATCAGGAAATTTCTTCTTCAGGAGGTGAAATAACTTTTCCTTTTCAGATAGGATGTTTTTTACAACCATATCTTTATCTTTAACCTTCGAATATACTCGTGCCAAAGTCTGACGATAGGATTCAGATATGAACCTATTGACTCCGGATCATAATTTTCCATCCTCTTAGATGTTCTTCAGGAAAGCAATACACCTGCTTTCGACCTAGACGGAAGGTATTCGGATAGGGATCGCGTCGTATTTGCTTCGGATGAATTAATCTATGATTGATTTGCAACTGTACTAAGATCCCGATTTTAGTATAGTTATAGATCAGTCATAGTACAGATATACCGAAGGAATACCAGCCCGATACCCTTCCAATCCCCTCCTAAACCCGGCCAGGCTTATGGCTGCATTCCTCCGATTAGTCACTGAAAAGGATGGCCTATTAGCAAACAAGTATTTTGAAGGGGCATACTTGTGCGTGACACTTCGAAGTAAAATGAAACACCTGAATTTTCGAACTGCAAATAATTCTCCTTTTTTTAAAGTGATTTCCCTGAACTTCAATTATCTTGTGAAATGTAAACAGTTTTTTTCTTTACTTTACGAATCGTTCACTCAATATATTTCTTATGATTGAAACACTTTCCCTGCCCATACTATTGATTATATTTTGCCTGAGTGCGGTGGCAATTTGGTATGCAGGAATTAAATTATCCAACACAGCCGATGTTCTTTCTACACACTTTGGTTTGGGTGAAGCTTTAGGTGGCATGATTTTACTCGCCATTGTAACAAACTTCCCGGAAATAGCCATTACGGTGAGCGCGGCTATACAGAACAATCTGGAACTTGCAATCGGAAATATTCTCGGGGGCATAGCCTTGCAAACGGTAGTACTTGTTATATTGGATGTGTTCGGGTTGGGCAAAAAAGATCCACTTACCTATCGGGCAGCTTCGCTAATCCTGGTGCTGGAAGGATTAATGGTCATAACTGTTTTAACATTAGTGGTTGTTGGAAATCAAATGAGACCTTCAGTAATTTATCTGGGTGTTTCACCAATTGATGCTTTAATTGTATTGGTATGGCTTGTGGGTATCTATATGATCGGGAAAGCAAGAACCGATTTGCCATGGCATAAATTAGGTGACCTTCCTGATAGCCAAAAAGAAAAGAGAGGACACAGCATGAAAAAGAAGTATGATCAGGTCATAGATAAAGGGACAAGTATTCAAACAGTTATCGTGATCTTCATTATTTGCTCATTGATTACATTAGTTGCAGGCGTGGGGTTAGAAGTGACTGGTGATGCAATTGCCAAACAAATTGGAATGACAGGAGTTTTATTCGGAGCAACGGTTTTGGCTGCTGCAACTTCTTTGCCTGAAGTATCAACCGGATTAGCTTCAATGAAACTGAAGGATTATCAAATGGCAGTCAGTGATATTTTTGGAGGCAATGCTTTTCTGCCCGTGTTGTTTATGGTGGCAACTGTTCTTTCGGGGAATTCTGTTCTTCCGCAAGCGCATAAAACAGATATCTACCTTACTGGTTTAGGTATACTTCTTACGGTCATATATATCTGCGGATTAATCTTCCGTCCACGGAAACAATTACTTTGGATGGGTATTGACTCATTCCTGGTCACAATCGTATATTTAGTTGGATTAATCGGGTTATTTGCTATTTCTCAATAAATGATTCATTTTAAGCTGAATCTCCTTTTATACTGATCTTTTTAACTCACCTGTTCCTTTAGGCTTGAATAAAAGCAGTCAGATTTGTCTATTAATCTTATTGAATATTGAATGTAGCGCCCAAACGAAACCCGAGATGTTTCGATAAATAAACATCTTCGGGCAGAAACCCTTTTGATTTGTAGGTGATGCCTAAATCAATTGATACTCTTTTCAGGTTATTTAATGCATGGGTGGAGAAGAAATATTTTCCGGTAAAATCAACTGCACCGCCGGTTAATCCTTGAGTATCATTAAACCCAAGGTCCTTGGGTTGATCCCATAAATGTGCCGAAAGCGAAGTCTCAATCCGATTACTAATTGGGTAATCCATTAAACTTAGACCCCCGCCCATAAACCAATTGGTTCTATTCTGAAACTCGCGAACGTAGGCCAGTACCTTCAATTTCTTATAGTGTATCCAAAAATTTTCATCGGTAAAATCTCCAAAGGGGCAAAGTATGTGCCCCATTCCAAAGTTCAGGCTTAAGTTATTGGAAAAGGCGATGTTGGGAATTCCAATCAGGTTCAGGTTAACGAGGTTGAACAGTGACCGGTGCCCCATTTTATATACATAGTTCTTTTCCTCAGAAGTAAGGTCATTGAATAGCGTGTACCGGTGAAAGAGCATGGTTGGCCTGAAAAGGTTACGGGCAGCGCCATAAACATCATTGCCTACAATATCGCGTTTTAGTTCATTCGTTTCTTCTGCTCCGTCAACGTCATAATGAACGAACCCGATCAGATAATACTGTATCAATGATGCCTTTCTGATCAGATATTCAGCGGCAAGGTTGCGAAACGATTCATCACCAAAAGCCATCAGGCTTTCTTCACGATTACCCATCATATAATCTGACTCTGACCCTGCCGTATAAAGCCTTATAAAATCAGGGAAATCACTTGAGCGTAGATTAATTAAAGTCAGGTCGGTTACTCCATCAACAAATCCGTCTCTTTTTGAAAAAAAGAAAGGCTGCGATATGGAACCTATATTCTTTGCCGAAAGGATGGAACGATGACCTTCTTCATGTGTCAACGATCCCAGTCCAAGAATAATAACTAATGATTGCAGTGAATAATTGATAGCAGGGCTGAAACTCTTATCAAAAGCTGTTGACAAAATGCGGTAACTGCTGAGGTAATTCACGTTAAACTGTCTCATAGTAGACAGTCGGGCAGGTGAATCCTGGAAAATGAAAGGGTAAGACTTTCCCTGGTTGATTATTTTAGTGCTATCTGCATCCTGGGCAAATAAAGATACATTGGTAACAAGTATCAAAAGAATCAAGAGGTAAGTTTGCTTCATTAAAGTATTGGTATCGATTGTTTCATATATCTATTTTTTCTGCTAAACTCAGTCCGGGAATTTCAATGTATAAAGTAACGAGAAATAAGTATAACAATTACCTAATTATATTCACCTTTGGGCAGTTAAAATCCTTGTCCTTCAACATCTTCTTCGTTGATGGTCGAATCATTTTCATTTCGCTTGTTATTCTGTTTGGCCCTGTAATTATTTATACGGTAACTGAAAGTAAGCAGAAAAACCTGCGATTCGCGTTGGAAGTCACTGTATTTGTATTGATGCGCACTTTCTGTTGTGGTTATGGTGCTGGTAACCCCGATCGGATTACGTGCCTGAAGGATCAGGCTGGCCTTATCTTTGAACAAATTATGCTTGATAGCCAGTGTTGAGGAATAAAATCCGGAACGGGTACCCTGAGCGGTAATGGTAGGTGCATTATAGGTATAGTTTGCCTGTATAGAGGTTTCTTTATTCAGGTGGAATGTTGGACTTATATGAATATTCCAGGTATTTATACTGCTCGCAACTGAAGGGATTGGGGTTCCAAACATATGATAATTAAACACATTAAATGATGTATTGAGATTGAACCATTTAACAGGTTCAAGATAAAACATCAGTTCAGTACCCATTGAACGGTCGTGATCAATGTTTGCAAAGGTATTGGTTGTTATTTGTGTCACCGGATTAAATATACTGATCTGTTGTATCAGGTTAGAGGTTTGTCTTAAGAAACCTTCAACGGAAACAAATGATGCCTTATTCAACTTTTTCTCAAGGTTCAATTCATAGGAATTTGCAAATTCAGGTAATAATCCTGCGTTTCCCTCCCGAATGGTTTGTGGATCGAGATGTACGACAAATGGATTAAGATTCCACTGCCTTGGCCTGTTGATGCGGCGGGTATAACTGGCCATTAATTGCAGATCCCATGGTAATTGTTTAGTCAAATGAACAGATGGGAAAAAATCGATACGATTGATCCTGGTAACCTGATTCTGTGTTTCCTGGTTTAATACCCGGTCTTCATATTCGGCGCGTAAGCCAAGTTGATAATCAAAAAGAGACATTGAATTCAAAAAAGTGACATAGCCCGCCTGAGTCTGATCTTTAAAATTAAACTTATCGCGTTGAGAAAGATCTTCAACACCTGAATTTGTTAACTGATATTCAGCATTGTTGTTATCATATCGTCCCTGGTAACCTGATTCCAGTTTTCCTTTTGCACCAATCGGTAATTCATAGTCAGCCTTTGAACGTATATCAGTTTCGTTACTGTTTTGAAATGATTGCTGATTGATTTTTGTTTTCCCCAGCGAAATCCAGTTTGAACTGGTAGTATCTACCTGTAAAGTGCTTACATTGTTATTTGGACCTCCGGTAAGATAAATCGATGCTGAAAGCTTTTCTCCTTTGCTGTTCAATTTTAGTTCGTAATCCAGATTGAGTGTCCTGTAATTTCTTTTAAACTCGGGACTTGAACTGTTAATGTAATAGATATCGTTGGAGATTGAGTTTAAAGTGTTATCATATTGATCATGATAGCTTGAAGTCAGAGGACGACTAAAGGTTCGGCTACCGATGCTTCCGGTTAAGATCAATGAATTATTATCATTAATGGTATAATCAATTCCGGCATTAATTCCCATTCCCTGTCGGCGAAAATTTCCATTGCCATTGATCGACTGATACTTTATAAGTTGTCGGCTTAAAGTATCCGTATTATTCATGTTGTTTTTAATGGCTGATTGGTTATCAGTAAAATCACCGCCAAGTGTAAAATTAAATTTCGAAGTCTTATAATTCAAATTGAGATTCCCGCTATATTTATTTCCTGTACCTGCAGTTAGATTAATCATTCCGCTTTCGCCCTTAACTTTTTGTTTCTTCATTACAATATTGATAATCCCGGCACTTCCTTCGGCTTCGTATTTTGCAGATGGATTGGTAATGATTTCAACATCCTGAACAAGATTTGCAGGAATTTGCTGCAACGCCTCGCTTCCTTCAATAGGTGAAGGACGTCCATCGACCAACACTGTAAAGTTTGAACTTCCCCGGACTGTAATATTCCCCTGAACATCAGTTTGAATCGATGGGGCATTCTGAAGGGCATCTGCCAGTGTCCCTCCTGAAGCGGTTATGTTTTGGGCAATATTGACCACTTTTTTGTCAATCTGGTATGTAACTGGTGGTAAATTCCCGACAACATCAACCCCTTTAAGTGCAACAGCTGAGGTGTTCACTTTTACTGTTCCAAGGGCTGCGATTTGTTGATTTGAAGTAAGTAGTATGTTGCTAACCCGATGCTTTTTATATCCCACAAAAGTGACCTGGATATAAAACTTTCCGTAGGGTAATTTATCAATGATAAAACTTCCGTCCGAACTGCTCAGTACTCCTGTTACTAAAGTTGAATCCCTGGAACGATATATAGCAATACTCGCATAGGGAATGGTCTCTTTGGTCGTACCATCAATAATAGTCCCGGTAATTTTAGCTTCTTTAGGGATATTTTCCTGATTGCCTCCCCTTCCTGGCATTTGAGCAAATGTAATTTGATAAAACAGGAGTAATAAAAAGGTTAAGGATTGAATGGATAGAGTTCTCATGGGTGTAAATTTTGAGTATGATTGGTTAATTTTCTTTGATATCTCGTTTCAGATGTAAAATCCCCGATTATCGTCTTTGATTTCCCTGCTTCTTTTCTCTCATTTGTGGATGAACTTTGACTGGTCGTCCAATATTTCTTCCGTAATAATTAACTTTTTGTGGCGGCTTGGTACTTTCATGCCTTTTCTTCTGGTTATTTTTAACCTTCAACTCATTTATTCTGTTACGGTCTTCGGGTTTCCAATAAAATGGTTTACGTATATTTTCATTGAATCCCCTGATATTAACAACATCAGCATCGTGATAAAAATTGCGATAATAGAACCTGGGATAATTTGAAACATAGAAATGATGATGCATCCACGGTTGAAAAACATTCATATCAAGTGCAATTACAAACGCACTGAACAAATCATAACCACTGTATACGGAAGGCAAAGTACTGGAGAATAACCATTGTCCATCATCGAGGTATACAAAATCCTGATTTGCTAAATCATAGTAGGTTTCAATATCCGGTAGGTAATAATATCTGACACCCGAATAATCTGGTGCCCAGGGAGGATTTGAATATTGTACTGGCTGAGAAAATACTTCAATTGGTAATACTAAAAAAATGGAAAATAACAACACAAACATTGAGGCAATACCAATCTTTTTCATGGCAGGTATATTTAAGAGTAAATGCTTAATAATGAGAACAGACAGTATTTTGTTAAGAAACAAAACTTACTACTTTTTGTTTTAAAAATATAGGTGCTTCCTATGTGATTTAAATTGGAATAAATTTCTTCCAGGAACCAATAAAATCCTATTGCCGGTAAATTCAAGGTGTTTTCAGCGATTTGAGGGGCATAAACTTTTAGTCGGTCAAAGGTCTGAACGGGAAATATCGAAGTGAACTTAATCCAACGCCGATATTGACAAAAAAGATCAGCACTGATTTTGTTTAAAGTCCAATGGTAATGCTCAGCAATCGTACTAAGGATCATTTCACTGCTGATGTCGTCGTAATAGTAATCAGATCTGTAGGAGACAAGAAAATTGTTTTTTCTTATCAGTACCGGCTGAAGAATCCTTGAATAGAAATATGTTGACATCATAATGCAATAGTTTTAAAAGATATCTTATAATTGCCAATCCACAATAAATGAATACGAATTGGTTTCTTGAATTTGATGTCCATGTTGATCAAAAGAATAGCCGGAATTAAAACCCCTTTGAAAAGACATTCTGAGATCTTTGTAAATGTAAAAGGTTTTATTTTTGTAGTCCGGATGCCCCTTCTTTGGCATCATTGAGGCATCACGACTGATCCGTGAATAATTTGATTTTTTATTCCGGGGACTAAATTCGACGAACGAATTCTCATCCGTGTTTTGGTTTGTTAAAAATGTTCGTTTCATAACCTTTATTTTTGTGATCAAATAAGAAATTGTAATGCAACTTTCTCTTCGATAAGCCTCAATTAAAAAGGTTTAAAGCTGTTAAACTATATTAACTTTTCTTCAAAGTTTTTAAGAAATATCAGGAATCTTTCATGATTATTGAATCGACCGAACCGGCACCACTACCATAGATAAACAAATAGACCAAAAGTAATGTAAGGGCAAAATCTGTTCGGTATTCGTGAGCCATCACCCATATCCCTTTATACATTAGAAGCGGCCATTTGGTGGATACAAATGCGGTCATCATGATGATAAAGAGCGGAATTGAAGCTAATCGGCTGAACAACCCAATCAGGACGAAAATGCTGCAAACAATTTCAAATATTCCTGTAAAATTTGCCCAGAAAGCCGGATTACTGAATCCAATTTTTAAAAACCTTCCTGTTCCCAATAATTCCGGAAATAGAAATTTCTGAATCCCTTCAGTCAGAAATATTAAACCAACTACTAACCTGACCAATATGGCTCTATTGTCATCTACAGTGCTAATTACGAATGCTTTAAATGATTTTGTTGATTTCATGGCAGTAGAATTAAAATTTAACAAATCTCAACTTATCATTACCCATTTTTTGAAATAGGACCTGGTGATATAACAAAAATGAAATAATAGTGTTTAGCACTGATTCCAATTCCCATTTTGTTGCAAGTGAAGGATATAACATGAGAAACCCCTTTCATCTCCGATGATGAAAGGGGTCTTACGAATGAAATTATCGTTCGGTTTGGTTTTTATGCTTTGGGTTTAAAGATTATATCCACCACATCAGCTTTGGCTAAAAAGGCTTTTACAAATTCCTGTACCTGGGCAATTGTCATTTTCTGTAGAATATTTTCAAAATTATCAGCAGCAGCCGGGTTGTAAGCATAGGTGTAGTATGTATTCAAAGCCTGCAACCAGTAATTGTTATGAAGCTTCGACTGTTCCCTGTTTTTCAGTAGGCTTTCAACGACCTTGCTCAGATCCGTAGATGTTGGTCCGTTTTGGGCTATTTTATCAATTTCGCGATAAAGGATAGACTTCAGGTTTTGAGCTTTTGCCGGATCGGTGTCAAACGTCAGACTTAGGGATTTTTCTTCCTGCGGAAATTTCGATGAGCCGGCTGAAACCCTCACTCCATAGGTACCTCCTTCTTTTTCGCGGATTTCGTCGATGTAACGGAGATTTAGCACATCTCGGAACACGCTTAGTATCATATTCTGTTCAGGTGAGAACTCCATTTTTGCATTGAAACTGACTGTAACGGTGGCCTTCTTAACCTCAAGCGGTATTTCAATTTCACGTTCCGTTTTACCCTTTGGACCTTCAACTTTGCGATCGGTCCAGGTTTCTACCCTTGATAAGTTGGTCAACGAACCAATGTATTTTTCGGCCATGGTTTTGGCGGTTGCCTCATCAATATTACCAACAATATAGTAGGTAAAATCGCCTGCATCAACAAAACGATCTTTGTAGATGCTTTCCATCTGGTCCAGCGAAATCTCATTGAACAGTTCAGGGGTCATCAGTTTGGTCCTTGGGTTTTTGCAGGTCATGATCAGGGATAAAGAGTCACCCATGATCTTCTGTGGATTGTTGGCCATATTGGCCACATATGCCTTGTAACGGCCCAGCATGGCATCGTAGGCTTCCTTGTCGAAGCGAGGGTTTTCAAATTGAAGATACAGCAGTTGCATCAATGTCTCAAAATCTTTTGGAGTGGCCGAACCAGTGAATGATTCGTTCAGATCGGACAGACTAACACTCAACCCAACCTTTTTACCTGTAAGCGCTTTTTTCAAAGAAATCGCATCATAATCGCCCAGGCCAAAAGCTCCCATGAATGAATTCAGAAGCATGGCCGAGGCAAGCTGATCATTGTTTACTTTTGAACTGCCGCCATTGCTGATGGCAATCAACGAAACCTGGTCTTTCTCGTAATCGGCCTGACGGAAAACAACTTTGGTCGAGTTTCCCAGGGTCCATTCAACGGCATTAAAATCAGGAAGGTTTTTGGTACTTGTCACTTTCGATCCCTTCAATTCTTTATTGATCAGGTTCGACGACACCACTTTATCTTCGTAAGGTTCAATCTGACTTTTCTCTACATCGGAAATAATGGCGAGTGCCTGTTCTTTTGAAAGGTGTTTGGCTTCCGGTTTGTCGGGACCCATCACCACAATAACCCGGTTTTCGGGAGTCATCCATTCTTTTGCCTTTACCGAAACATCTTCAACCGAAATGGCCGGTAATATTTGCTTTGTAAATTCCAGATCAAAATCAATCGTTGTAATAGGTTCTCCATTAATATAGTTGTTCTTAATGTCAGAGACATATTGATCGTTGCTTATTTTATCGCGCTGTTTGTAACGGCTTTCCATTGATGTAAGCATATTGATCTTTGCACGTTCGAGTTCCCCTGTTGTAAATCCGTGCTGATAAATCCGTTCTGCTTCTGTATAGATGGATTTAAAGGCCAGATCATCCTGATTGGGTTTTGCCGTGGCTGAAATTGTAAATGACTCATACCCTGTTACTAAACCGCCGTATCCAATATTTCCATTGATGAACGGAGGAGTGCCTTTCTGAAGTATTTCAGTAATGCGGTCCCTGATCATCATACTGAATAAGGATTGTATGGTCCGCTGGCGCAGGTAATTCAGGTTCTTATCCGCTGTATCTGTTGCTTTGTGCTTGATGTACAGGGCTACGGAGTAACCGTCGGCTTCCTTGTCGGTAGCCAGGACATATAGTGGTTCCTTGTGATCGGGTACATCATAGAATTCACGCTTTTGGGGGTCTTTAACAGGTTCAATGGCTGAAAGCAGTGTCTTTACTTTTTGCTCCACGGCATCCACGTCAATATCACCGACTATGGCGATAGCCTGTAGGTCGGTCCGGTACCACTCGTGATAAAAATCACGAAGCGTTTCATGTTTGAAGTTATGGATCACATCCAGATCCCCAATCACATCGCGGGCCATGTATTTGGAACCATTAAGCAATACAGGCAAAAACTGGCGCTGCATGCGGAATCCTGCAGTTCGACGGGTACGCCATTCTTCGGCAATTACCCCACGTTCGGCATCGATTTCTTCATCGGTAAGCAAAAGGAAATGGGACCAGTCGTTTAATACCAGCAAACAGGTATCAACCAGCCCTGCATGTTTAACAGGGACATCGCTCATGTTGTATACCGTTTCGCCATAACTGGTATAGGCATTGATGTTCCGGCCAAATGAAACGCCATGTTTTTCGAGAGAGTGGATAATCCCTTTCCCCGGGAAATGTTCGGTGCCATTAAAGGCCATGTGTTCCAGGAAGTGAGCCAGCCCGTTTTGATCGTCGTTCTCGAGCAAAGAACCTACATTTTGAATGATGTAGAAACTGGCCCGCTCTTTGGGCTCTTCGTTGTGACGAATATAATAGGTCATTCCATTGCTCAGTTTGCCCGTGCGTATTGCCGGATCAGTTGGTGCTAGCTTGGTGTAATCAACCTGGCTAAAACATATTCCTGAGAACAGCAACAGGGCAATGACCGGAATTAATCTGAATTTGATCATACGTTCTTTATTTGGTTGTTTCTTACTCTTTTACAAGATTCATTAGGGTGATTTGTTACAATACTGTCAAATAAGTAATCATCAAGTGTTCATAATTACAAGTTAGCAAAATTATTTAATCAGCGGGAAAAGTTATTTTCAAAGATTTTCAATCCCTATACTGATGCAGATTTGTAATCTTCACCTCTTAACTGTGAATCTGTGATCCATCCTGATATTCTCCCCAATAAAATTACTGCAAATCCTCCATGGAAAATATTGGATTGCAAATCACTGAATAAATAAAACAGATTATACCATTCAACCCCAATGGTTGTTGCGAAAAATGGAAAGTTATAAATTCTTCTTTCCAGATTCAATCCTAATTCTCTTTTTTTGCACTCATCCATTTTCTGAATTTGATCAGGGTATCAATCAGGGTGAAGATTACCGAAACAAAAATGATCTCGAATAGTAGTGTAAGGTTAACCGGATTGATTCCAAAGATTGAAATTTCCTTCCTTTTATTATTCTTTCTTTCATTTCCGTAACTATTAAGCAGGGCCTGCGTATTACACGATCTATACCAGGTTGCCTGTTTAAGTATACACTATGTATAGATTGAGATTAGAATATGTATACCTTATGAGTTTATGAATACACAAGGTACACACAAGGTATACTCAATGTATACACAATGTATACACAATGTGACAAGTGAGGGGTAACCGTTTAAAAGGAGATACCTGTATTTCTACCTGTCAGTTATTGAGAAATCAAGCATCTGTGAAAGATTTTAACATGAAAAAAGAGTCAACCCACAGCATAATGCAGTGGGTTGACTCTTTTGAGTTATTTTAGTATTGTTTGATCTTCAGTTAAGCGCCTCTATCGGGCTATAACCTCAACCTTTTATCGGTAAGGAATAAATCCAGACACGAATTCAACCATACATTGGTGAATTTTGCGTTCAAAGGATATGTTTTGTAGTTGGGTATCTCTATTATTACCCCTAATTTTGACTTGGATCCATCACTTTACCAATAAACAAAATAGCATTGGTGTCTTTTTCACGAATGGCAAAGACAAACGGATGATTGACCCTGAACGTATTGATATCCGGCCCCACAGCAGTTGCAATTATGGTAATTCCGGTAACAGCTGCAGCTTCGGTTCCGCGTTCATCCACCTTAATGTAGGTTTTATGCATCACTTCACTAATTGCCAGTTTTGAATCATCCGAAATGCCGCTTAGATTGGCTTTTGCATAATCAAAAGCATCGGTCATTCCCAAAGCTTTTAATTCATCCACTAAGCTGTCTTCAAATTTGAATTCGAATCTTGGAAGGTATACTTTTTTAGTTTGCTCAGTCAGCTTGGAAATCCAATCGGTTATATTTTCCGGGGTCAACTGTGAAATTACATCGTCCACCTTTTTGCCACTTGTAGGAAGGAAGATCAGCATAGAATATTTTCCGCTTCCATAAGGTATTTCAAGCAGTTGAAAGTCTGTCTGACTGTAATAGTTAAACGGATTTTCGATTGACATGGTTGGCACCTGAACCGCAGAATTGTCTTCTTTGGTGAAGTTCTGGTTATTGGTGTCCAGAGGATCAAAACGATACTTCCATTGGCCGTTGAAATAGATGGCATTCAATAGATACATGACATCTTCGGGGTTCACCTTTTCGATGATCTTATCAATCTTCCCTTTGGTTTGGGTATTAACCCAGCCATTCACTGTATTCAGTGTTTCTGTAGTCTTCGAAAAGTCAAGTCCTGAAACTTCAGCCTGGTAATAGTTTTGATTGGTGGTGATAAAATTATCCTTGATATGAAATGAGTTCCGGTAGAAGATTGCGTTCGAAATTGAAAGTTCCACCATGGGGTCGTGGCTTACCAAGGACGAAACCAAATCTTTATAGCTCTGATTGATAACGTCTGCTATCAATGATTCCTTGTGCAACATATCCTCCATTTGCGTTTTTGTATTGCCAACAGCGCCGTTATATGCCATAGCCAAGACCAGTGAAATACTCAAAGGAGAGATCATTGTATTATTCTGTGGCACAGCCAGCGAAGCATTGACCTTTTGAAAGATTTCCATTCCAAAGCGGTTGTCAGCAGCAACGATCTTAGCCGACTTTTCTGTTGGCGTCAGATTGGAAACTATCGGCGTTTCTGCTTTATTAGAGCAGGCAAGTAACAGAAATCCGAATATCGTCAAAGATAAGTATCGTTTCATGGGTGTTGTTTTATGATTTAGACGGATTGCAAACGAAAAGGGTTGCGTTATATTGCAAATAATGGGTTCGAAGGCTTAACATTCAGAAAATAGATTTAACTGACGCAACTAATCCACTCTCATCTCCATCTAGGTTACAATTGAACTTCACCAGACGGTTGACAGCTAAAGATTTTCTGGAATGAAAGACGGTTCTTTCACTAAAAGTCGGATTAATTGGGTTAATTTTGGATAATCAGAAATTTGAGCGCTCTTGGAAGATTTTAAACCAATCCTGTCCGATTGTATTGCCGGAAACCAAAAAGCTCAGGCAAAACTATATCAGCTGTTTGCGCCGAAAATGTTCGGGGTATGTCTGTGTTATGCCCGGGACCGGATGGAGGCTGAGGATAATTTACAGGAAGGATTTATCAAGGTGTTTAACAATCTGAAGTCTTTCCGACATGATGGTTCTTTGGAAGGCTGGATAAGGCGGATCATGATTAATGTCTCGCTCGAAAAATTCAGGAAACAACATTTGTTATATCCTGTCGAGGATGTTTCGATGTATGATTCAGTTAATTATTCGGACGATGTGATCGCAAAGATTTCGGCTGACGACCTGTTGAAATTGATTCAGGAATTGCCCCCTCGATATCAGCTTGTTTTCAACCTGTATGTGATTGAAGGAATGTCGCACCAGGAAATTGCCAGCGCAATGTCGATTACCCAGGGAACCTCTAAGTCGAACCTGTCGAGGGCCAGGGAAATATTAAAAAAGAAAGTTCACGAGAACTTTAGTGAGTTGGATGCCAAAAACAATTGCACGGCATGAAGAAAGATCAGAATTTAGACGATTTGTCCCGTGAAAAGCTCCTGAACTATGAACAGGAACCACCCAAACATCTGCTGGAGAATATTCTGGCTGGTGCGGCAGGCAAGCGCAGGAAACGGAAACTGGTATTCTGGCGGATTGCCGGCATGGCCGCTGCAATTCTACTGGCCTTTATCGCTGGTTGGGAGCTTAACGATTCGAATGTCAATACCAATGTTCAACCGCTTGCTGTACTGCAAAATACTACTCCGCAAACAGAAACAAAAATAAACGGTCCGATTGCTGCACAAGCGCGTAAAGAAATAAATGAATCTCAGCAGACCCCGAATAACAGGAATGAAGCCAGTCAGTCAGTTTCAAATAAAGCGCTATTGTCAAACATTACTAGCGCTTCTCAGGAGAACAAACCTTCGAATGAAGTACCCATTAATGTTCAGACCGACCAGTCGGAAATAGTGTCTCCATTGAAAAGTCTGACTCCCCGGATAAATGGGAATAACCAGACTACTTTACATACACAGGAAAGATTAGTCCCAATGGCCAAGAATGAGCAGGAAGAATTATCCATCGATCAGCAAATCATGAATCAGAACAAGCAAATGCTGACGGCTCAGAATGTGACACAGAAGAAGAACCGATGGATGGTCGGGGCACAAATTTCGCCATCAGTCGATGTGAACAGAAGTTCCCATTCTCAACAGTATGCCAGCAACATGGTGAAATCTGAATCAGGAAATGCAGTTGATCTGGGTGGAGGAATCAATGTGGAGTACAAACCAGGCAAGCGCTGGAGCATACAAAGCGGTGTTTATTATTCCGGATTGGGACAGACTTCCGGAAATTCATCGTCTTTAAATAGTAATCGTTATGGTATGGCCCCTGCCGGCGCACAGTATTTATACAATGTGACTTTCGATGCTAAATCAAACAACATCCTGATGAACGGTACTGCCGGAGTGATTGAATTTCATGGCCTACCGTCCGGAATTAATCTGGATACCAATCTGGCAGGCAATTCAATGACATCTGCCTTAGTTGTTTCAGATCTTAAATTTATTCAGAATTTTGAATATGTCGAAATACCGCTTTATCTGCGGTACACACTTCTCTATTCAAGGTTTGATCTTGAAGTGATGGGAGGATTCAGTTCCAACCTGCTGGTTGGGAATGAAACCTACGTGGAAGGCAGCAATTACCGAAGTCTGGTCGGCAAAACGATGGATATGCAAACACTCAATTACAGCGGAACCTTGGGGCTCGGCCTGAAATACGGTTTATCGAAACGTATTTTCCTGAACGTGGAACCCCGTGTAAAATATTTCCTCAATTCACTCAACAGAAATTCTTCGGTTACTTATAAACCCTATATTATCGGAGTCTTTACCGGGTTGAGTTACCAGTTTTAGTGTTCACCGGTCATTGGTTGTCATAGTTCTCGATGGTTGTGATAGTTGTAAGCCCCACTGCACAAATGGGATAGATGACTATAATATGACGTGAAACTAATGCCAACAATGCCAACAATGCCAACATTGACAACCATTGACAACCAATACCCATCAACAACATTAACTTTTATCTCCCAAAACCATCTCCCCACGCAACCTTTTGTTCAACGATCCCATCTTATTGTTAGTACAAACCCTTGAATATCGAATACGAACGCTTAGTGCGAACTAAAAACCATTATTCCATGAAAAAAATACTGATCATGTTACTGTCCGGCTTATTGCTTGTCCCGGCTTTTGCGCAGAAAAGCAAGAAAGACATCGTTTATCTGAAAACAGGTGCGATAATTAGGGGGCAACTCCTTACTTATGACCTGGCTACCGTGAAAATAAATTCAGACGGAAACTTATGGGTATTTAATCCTTCTGAAGTTGACAGTGTTTCATGGTCTTCCAAGAAAATCTCAAGATTTTCAAAATTAAAGGTCGATGTTGGTCAGGCAAAAAACTATTTCTTCGAAACTTCCATGGGCGTTCTGGTTGGAAACTCGGGGAATCAGCAAAAGGCCCCTTTTTCTTTTATGACCTCCTTTAACTACCGGGTAATGGATCGATTGCATGTTGGCGCAGGCGTGGGAGCTGAATTTATGGACGAATCGTATATGCCTGCCTTTGGACAGATTCAGTATAAATTCAGGGATACGAAATTTACTCCTTTTGTCAATTTACAGGCGGGATATGTGGTTCCGCTCGAAAACGGAAACCATCAGAATTATACTAACTACTATCCATCTTATTCTAACTACTATCCCGGTCCGCAAACCAGCGATAAGCTTACTGCTGAAGGAGGGTTCATGATTAATCCGTCAGTGGGGTTCCAGTCGTTTCCTTCCGAAAATTTTGGATGGTTCTTCTCGTTCGGATATCGCTACCATCAACTGAATTATTCGGGAGATAAAGGCTATAAGCTTGAAACCAACTTTTCGCGTCTTTCACTTCGGATCGGATTTATCTTTAATTAATGACAGCCATGAAACAATTTAAAAATATAATGCTCATAATGGTGCTCCTGATGGCTGTGTCCACTTCATGCACTGACAAGGTTTTTGAAACTTATACAGCCAATTCGCCCGTTTACATGAGCTATGATGCCTTGCGCTCATCCGTGAAAATGTCTGCTGCCCGTGACCTGAATACCCCGGGAAAGATCTACTTTAAGGACCAGTATATCTTTATCAACGAACGAATGAAAGGCGTGCATGTATACGACGTGAGCGACCCTGCAAATCCTCAAAACAAAGGGTTCATTGAAATTCCCGGAAACGTTGACATTGCCATCAAAGACAATATTTTATATGCCGACAGCTATGTTGATCTGGTTTCGATTGACATTTCCAGTTTAGCTGCGATCAAAGAGGTCGGGCGTGTACAAAAGATTTTTCCCTATACTTTACCAATATATGATACCAACTACCCGGTTGCCAAACTGGATGAGACCAAAGGGATCATTACGGGTTGGGAAGTAAAGAGTGTTCGCCAGGAACTGGAACAACGGTATTACCCGGTATATTATAACTACGAAAGCCTGACGATGGATAAATACTATGGCGCGGCTAATACAGCTAGTACAGCGGGTACATCTTACGGAGTCGGTGGAAGTATGGCCCGTTTTGGCCTTTATCAGAATATGCTTTACATTGTCAATAACAATTCGTTACTCTCATTTAAGCTGAATACAAACTCGGATGCTGTCCTGGCAAATACCACTTACGTTAACTGGAATGTGGGAACTATTTTCATTACTGACAATCATATGTTCCTCGGAACACAAAATGGCATGATTATTGAGTCGCTCGAAGTGCCTGAAAGTCCTTCGCAAGTAGGTTCATTCGCGCATATGACCTCCTGCGACCCGGTCGTCATTAAAGGCGATTTAGCCTTTGTGACACTGCGCGGAGGGACTCCCTGCCGGGGTGGAACAACAAATGAGCTTGATGTAATACAGATGAACAATACTTATTCAGTATTTACGTTACTTATGTCATATCCGTTGTTTGGACCGCAGGGACTGGGAGTTGATGGTGACCTGCTCTTTATTTGTGACGGAGATGCCGGTCTTAAGATTTACAATGCATCCGATCCGCTGGCTATAACCCAGCATTTGGTAGCCAGTTTTCCGTTGATTAATGCATACGATGTCATTCCGGTAAACAATTACCTGTTCATGATCGGAGCCAGTGGGTTTACATTATACGACTATTCGAATATTCTGAACATTAAACAAATTGGGTTTATTCCCATCGTGAAAAATACATAACCCGTCCTTAATATCTGGACACTGAATTCTGTGGTATCCTCTCAAAAAAACCGGTCTGTAAACAGGACCGGTTTTTTATTTATCACTAACCGCCTTCCACCCGCTCCCCATAATTTGACGCCTGTTTATTGTCTATCTGTACTAAATTCCATATAAAACTACAGATATAGTACAGATAGCCGTCAGATATACGCGAGTAGGTAGCAGGAGGGTAGGGATTGTGAAAGTCTTACTATTTATTCTTATCATGAGGCAAAACCTTCATCTTAGACCCAGGTAAATAGTTTTCGCTTGTTACTACTTTCTTACCTGATTTTATTTCAAGTTGCTTTCGTGCATCTCCTGCGATTTTTCCACCGGCTTTTGCCGCTCTCTTATTTTGCGCAAATCCTTTAGTATCAGTATTTACAACAATTTCCTTGGTTGATGCTTCTCCTAACATGGAAAATATCAGTTCAAGGTCGGTCATGTGGTCTCTTAAGTTTTGTTTCTTCAATCCTTTTAATCCTTTATATTCTATTGGTGTTAGACCAAAAGTAGCTTTTGAAATCTCAGCAGTTAGAATAGCATATTCTATTTGCTTTTTAACACCATGGCTATTCCATTCTTCAGTCAGTTCTTCCCGAATTGCAATGCTGCGCATACGCTTTTCAATCCATTCGTCAGAATATCCTTTTAGCTTTTATAGTTCTCTTGTTCGCTGAGTTGCCAGTTCTGGATTTTCTATTTCATCTAATCTGTCGGAGCCAACCTGTGCCAGCCAAAATTTGAATGGTTCAGCCTTAGGGGATGGAATAGACTGTCTGATACGTAAAAGGCTTTTTGCATTGGCACAACCCATTCGTTGCTTTCCACCAGCGGTTTCTACCCAAAGGGTAGGTACAATTTGTACCCACCCTTTGGCAAGTTCATCGTCACGTTGTCGCATATGTTTGATGTATTGTTTAGGGTCTTTACTATCTGTCAGGACCAAAACAACATCTTCAACTACGAAATACCACTTTTGGTCGCTTTCGTTCCAAACTGTACGTATTTGGTTACTCTCAAAAAGTTTAATATTGCTCATAAACAAGCTTGTTAAAAATTACAAAACCACTGCCGCCCATTATTCACAGACCTGGTAGTTTGATATTAAACGTTCTAGTGGAATTGCGTTCTGAATCAAAATTAAATCTTAAAATTAAGAATTCCAATTATTTCTTTTTTACCAAATATATCTCATGCACCCCCGCTCTTCCAGAGATGCAAAACCAAAGAGATTATAGAATATCTGGTTTTTTGTATTCAGATACAGGATGTAAACGATGCACCCCCTTCGCAGCGTCACTGAGCCGGTGAGTACTTTGGATGATCAACAGGTCATCCCCGCTGGTGTAGAAACCTTATACTTAAAATATTAAATCCTTTAAAAAATGATTAAATTTGTCTCATTAAAAGCCAACCAATCAGATGCCAAAGATTTCACAAAAGATTGACAAACTTAGCAATTCAATCGAAAACCGTATTTCAGGCGATAGTTTTGCAACTGATGTAATTGAATTGAAAATTGAGGAATTGAAAGCACTGAAAAAAGCATGGAAATTTGATTGGAACAAAGAATTTTCATACGGTAACAAGGTTTACAAATTGGTAATCAGGACAGCTCCTGAGGTAATTCAGGGACTTTTGAGCATTAGTGACAAAGGAGATCATATTTTTATGAATTTGATAGAATCGGCTCCTCATAACTTTGGCAAAAGTAAAATCTATGAAGGCGTTGCCGGAAATTTAGTAGCTTTTGCCTGCCAGGTTTCCTATGATAAAGGATATGGCGGAATTGTGGTTTTTGAAGCTAAAACAAAGTTGATTGAGCATTATAAACTAACTTTGGAAGCACAAATGATTACAAGCAATCGAATGTTTGTTGATACGAAACCGGCATTACGCTTAATTGATAAATACTTTAATAAATAACGTTATGGGACACATAAAAGAACCGGAGGGGATTGATTTCACTGTAATACCACAAACCAAGCCCGACAAAGAAACTGATAAATTAGTCAGTGAATTTATAAGAAAGCGAAAATTAGAAAACCCCAAGGAGCGGGCCAAAATAGAAGCAAAAGCTAAAGATATTATTCGGAAATACAAAGCTTCACGCGGCTTGGTCGAGACAACTGAAGTTTCAGGAAACATAAAAGAACCGAAAGGGGTTGATTTTACTGTGATACCAAGAACAAAGCCTGATGAAGAAACGGATAGAATGGTAAGCGAATTTATCCAAAGCTATAAGCCGAAAAATGGAAATACCAATTAAGAGAACCAAATGAAATTAATACTATTCGGGTTGAAAAAGCCCCTAATATAGATGGCTTTAAAGTTAAAAACGTGTTTAATGACAATACAGTAAGAACAGTAGACTTTGGTAATTTTCAGGAAATGAACTTCTTCCCGCTCTTCAGGATATGCAAATCCACACCAGCTGGATCGTTTACGCCAAAAAGCAAAAAGGACAAAACTGGCTTTTTGGCGTAAAGGATGAAATTATAGAATATTTGGTTTTTTGCATACAGATTCATGGTTTATACAAAGCACCCCCTTCGCAGAGTCACTGAGCCGATGATTCCTGGGAATGATCAACAGGCCATCCCGCTGGTGTAGAAACCGGAACCTGGATCTGAAGTTAAGAAGTATTGTTTACAAATCCATACCAGCTGGGTATTTTGGTGTCCGCCAGCCGGCGGATTGTGTCTTGGCGTTTTTGTGGCAAGAGAAGAAAGGGAAAGAGGGGGGGCCTGAAAAATCCCGATATCCATCGGGACAGGATGACGGGAAAGGGAAAAATACAAATGTGCAGAACGTGCAGAACGCAGAAAAAATGAATTACACGCCCGCCTGCCATTGTCAGGAATTAACAAATTAAGGAAGTCAAGAAAGTTGAGGAAGCATATGAATTTAGAGTAAAGCGTAAATGGAGTAAATGTCGGAAATGATTTACTGAGCGGGTGGCTCGAAGTTACCCGTTCAGTAAGGCCCGCTGCGCAAAACACACCATCTGGACGCAAAATTCACCGATGCCTTGCAAAAGAGCGCTTTCATAGTTACATTTATGAAATAAATGTCGGATATGGATTTTTAATGGTGAAGTTTAGAGAGAAAGATTCTATCGATAATCTTGTTTGCAGGCAGAATTGTCATGTTGAATGAATTGGTATATTGAAACTGGGAACAGGGTGGTTGAATAAACCGAATTAAAAGAATATATTTCAACAGAAAAGATCTGTCTAAAAATGAAAGCGCTTGAAAGTGATTTCGTTTGTGAATATAGAAATGATAAAAAGAACAGGTAACTATGTATTAGTCTTATTTTTATTCAATTATAACTGACTTATGGAAACAAAGCCACTAAAACTAACATTTTCAGGATTCAAATTCCTCGTCTTATTTTTCTTTTTGGGAATAACGCTGACCAGCTTTTCACAAACCGGATTCAAGAACCCGGTAATTCCTGGTTTTTATCCCGACCCCAGTGTTTGCAGGGTAAATGACGATTACTACCTGGTTAATTCCTCCTTTGAATATTTCCCCGGAGTGCCGGTTTTTCACAGCCGTGACCTGGTCAACTGGGAACAGATTGGCTATTGCCTGACCCGTGATTCGCAGCTTCCGCTGAAAAAATGCTGGGCTTCAGGAGGAATTTATGCACCTACGATCCGCTACCACGAAGGAAAATTTTATATGGTGACCACCAATGTTTCGGGCGGAGGAAACTTTTATGTAACTGCCACCGATCCTGCCGGTGAATGGAGCGAACCGGTCTGGGTGAAACAGGGCGGCGGAATCGATCCAACGCTTTTCTGGGACGAAAACGGCAAATCGTATTTCCTCAGCAATACAGGAATTCACAATGATGGCAGTAACCGGGATGGTATTCATCTTTCGGAAATTGACATCAAAACCGGTAAACTCACTTCCGAGCCGGTCTGCATCTGGAATGGTACAGGAGGCCGTTATCCTGAATCTCCGCATCTTTACCAGAAGGACGGTTACTATTATCTGATGATTGCCGAGGGTGGAACCGAATACGGACACAAGGTGACTATCGCCAGAAGCCGGTATATTTATGGTCCGTATGATGCTTGTCCTTTCAATCCAATCCTGACTCAAATTAACCGCGATACCCAAAACAGTCCGATACAGGGAAGCGGTCATGCCGACCTGATTCAGGCAAACGAAGGAAGCTGGTGGATCGTTTTCCTGGCATTCCATCCCCAGAATGGTCAACACCATCTGACCGGCCGCGAAACTTACCTTGCACCGGTAAGCTGGCCCGAAAATGGCTGGCCATCTGTCAATGGAAGCGGGACCGTTTCTGTGGACATGAATTGCAAAACGCTTCCATTAAAACCATTTGCAAAGAAACCGGTCAGGGATGATTTCAGTACCTCAAAGCCTTCTTTCGACTGGAATTACCTGAGAAATCCTGCCAGAGAAAACTATGTATTTAATGTGCAAAAAAGCAAACTGATTCTAAAAGGATCAGCAGTTACCATCAATGATGCCGATTCGCCAACGTTTTTAGGTCGCCGGCAGGATCAGATTAGTTTTCAGTCCACCACGCTCCTGAATTTTGCCCCATCCAATGCCAATGAAGAAGCAGGTTTCACAGCGCTAATGAACGAACGTTACCATCTTGATCTGGTAAAAACGAAAGGTAAACTGATTCTTAGATACCGTCTGGGGGAAATAAGACACGTCGAAAAAGAAGTTTCGGTAAATGAGAAAACGGTTTACCTGAGAATCGAAAGTACTCCTGAATTCTATTCGTTTTCGTACAGTTTGGATGGAAAGGATTTCAAGGCATTGGGGAAAGTCAATACCAACCTGATCAGTACTGAAACAGCAGGCGGATTTACAGGCGTATTTCTCGGACTCTTTGCTTCAGGAAACGGAAAAGCAAGCCAGACTCCGGCAGAATTCGAATGGTTTGATTATGCCGGAAAATAATTCGATGTGGGCAAGCTATCCGCTGTGAGCCCCTTCAGTCATTAAATAAGCATATTTGAATAAAAAACAATAATCACAATATTTTTAAATCATGAAAATCAAACTTATTCTTTTTTTACTGTTCTTTTCATTTCTATCATTTGGGGCTAAACCAATTAAGGTGATGCTGCTGACCGGACAAACCGATAAATATCATAACTGGCCGGTAACTTCTTCACAGTTGAAAGCGATACTTGATCATCAGGAAATATTTAAAACGGATGTGGTTTTATTCCCGGCTACAGGAGAAGCCCTGGATCAGTTTTTACCTGATTTTTCAAGGTATAAAGTCGTTGTTTTGGATTTGAATATCCCTGAATGGCCTGAGAAAGTCAAAACAGCTTTTGAAAAATATGTGCAAAATGGTGGCGGTGTGGTTGTCGTTCACGAAGCCAATAATGCTTGTCCAAACTGGAAGGCATACAACCTGATGACCGGCCTGGGAGGCTGGGGTGGTCGTAATGAAAAATCAGGATCTTACTGTTACTGGAAAGACGGTCAGTATGTAACCGACAATTCTCCGGGACCGGGCGGGGCACACGGTCAGCGGATTCCTTTTGTAATTAATGTCCGCGATTCGGAACATCCAATCACCAAAGGCCTTCCGAAGAAATGGCTGCATCAGAATGACGAACTGTATGGCAATCTGAGAGGTCCGGCTCAAAATATTCACATTCTGGCGACCGCCTTTTCGACCAAAGAAACAGGCGGAACAGGTAAAGAAGAACCAGTTCTGTTTACCATTACATACGGAAAAGGCCGGATTTATCATTGCGTACTGGGTCATACAGGCACAGATTTTAGCGATTCGGTTCAAGACGTAGGGTTTCAAGTCACATTTTCACGCGGAACTGAATGGGCTGCTACTGGTAATGTAAAACAAAACCTTCCGACAGAATTTCCGACAGAAACAACTGTTTTGCTACACAACCTCTCCAAATTAAAGTAAATAAACCTTGATAATAAATGAACCTTAGATATCAACTTTTCAGGCTTCTTAGCCTTTTTGCTATTGGTCTATTGATTTTATACCAGCCACTTACGATGTTCGCAGGAAATAGAAGAGCTACGAATGCAGTGGATAATGATCTGACGATACGTCAGATCATTGATAAATATTATTCAAAAAGCAACTTCTTTTTTGGTTGTATTTCAAAAGCGAAGTTTTTTACAGATGAAGGAATTGCAGAAAAGGAGATTTACCTTAAAGAGTTTTCATACAATACTCCTGAAAATGAATTTAAACAGCGGGTGGTTTATCCGGAGCCGAATGGGAAATGGCAGGATTCGTATTATCAGCAATTGATAGACATGGCACGCAGCAATAAACAGGTTGTTCGGGCACATTGTCCAATATCACCTCAATGTTCAAAATGGGCCAAAGAGGATAACCGGACCGCAGAAGAATTGAAACCTGTTGTGATTGAGTTTATGACCAGAATAAGCAAAGTCCTTGAAGCCAATAAAGATGTGGTGAAATGGATGGATGTGGTGAATGAAACGGTCTGTCCCGTTACCATAAAAGGCATCGGTTACCAGGCCGAAAGCAAAACAGATAATATAACCTACAATTCCGGAGATTGGTTTGGGCCTCGATCAGGATCATCCTTCTGGGAAAATCCATGGACTATTATAGGTTTCGAAAACGATACTCCGCTTAAAGTGCCCACCTATATCAAATTGTCGTTTGAATTGACTAATCAATATGCTCCAAGTATTAAGAAACTCTATAACCATAATGGTGGAATGGAAGATGCGGCTTGGGATAAAGTTAAAAACACAGTGCTATATCTTCGAAGTAAGGGATTAAAAGTGGATGCTATTGGATGGCAGGCTCATGTGCCTTATGGTTTCGAAAATGTACCGGGAAATATGCAAAAACTGAATGATCTGATAGATTGGTGTTACAAGAATAACCTGGAGTTTCACGTCACTGAACTGGATATCAAAATGGGAAAAAATGTTGACAACCTGATTTTCAAGGAAAAGGAAAAGGAAATTGCCGGTACTTACGGTGCAATTGTAGAAACGATGCTGAAAAAAATTGGTAAAGGTGCGGTCGCTATCAATTGCTGGACCATCAAGAACAAAATTAACCAGGACGAAGGGTATTTTGCGGGATTATATGATGCTGATTTAAAGCCAACCACAGCCTTACTTCGGATCAAAGAACTGTTGCTTGAATATGCTCCCGGCCAAAGATAGCGCAGAAACGAAAATTAATCAGAGTCTTTGCAATTCAATTGTCGATAACCAGGCTACCAATCCGGCAATCTGACCTATTTTCCGTAATATCTGCAGGCTGCAGGTTACCAAACCGCATTCTTTGGGAAATGGCACATGGGCAACGACAGCGATGATCCGCGTCCCGGATTCACCCATTGGGAAAGATTTAAAGGACAGGGTGTCTATTACAATCCGGTATTAAATATCGATGGGAAGCAGGTTGCCTACAAGGATTATTGTGAAACTTTGCTGGGTGTTGACGAAAGCGGAAATGGCGGAAACGGTTTGCTGATCGGGTTACTCGAAGTCATCCGCTCAGTCAGGTTCGCTAAGCAAAACATACCGTATGAGCGCAAAATTCACCGATGCCTTGCAATAGAGCGTTTTCGTATTTACATTTATGTAATAAATGTCGGCGAAGGCTTTACAGGGGTATAGACAAACCAGGTCGGTTTAATCTAATTGAGTATTTGTTGACTGTGTCGATCCATCTTAAATATCAGGAGATAAAACTTTAAACTGTTAAATGTGTTAATGTAGTCTGAATTAAAGGCAAGCTTTGTTGACTGAGGAATATAATTCAGCTATTTTTGCAAATTGTCAAATTTTGAAAAATAGACTATGAGATATCAGCGATTAACCCGGTTCTTTCCAATGCTAAAAGTAGTATCGTTTTTGTTCATTCTGCCATTGGCTGCCTGTTCACAAACGGTCAGTCAGATGCCTGATTCATTGGGAACCCATTTGTTTACACCGGTTGAACTGCCTTTAAAGCTTACTTTTGCGGGTGAAAAAGTGCCGATGGAGTATTTCGATGTGCGCGAAAACCTTGACCGTGAATTGCTATCTACGGTTTATTTTCATTCACAGACCATCCGTTACATAAAGAATGCACCGAGGTATTTTGCTATGATCGAACCTATCTTAAAGTCGAATGGAATACCCGAAGATTTTAAGTATCTGTGTGTCGCAGAGAGTGGTTTTGATATACGCGCATTGTCGCCGGCCAAGGCAGCAGGGATATGGCAACTGCTTGAATCAGTGGCCAGGGAGAACAGCCTGGTTGTAAACGATGAAGTGGACGAACGCTATAACATTGAAAAGTCGACCGAAGTGGCCTGCCGGATACTGAAATCGGCTTACCAGAAATATGGAAGCTGGTCGCTGGTGGCCGCATCGTATAATGGTGGCCGGACATTTGTCGACCGGCAGATTGCAACCCAGAAAACAAAAAGCTACTATGATTTACTCTTTGGAGAAGAAACAACCCGTTATGTGTTCCGTATCCTGGCGCTCAAAATGGTGATGGAAGATCCAAAGGAATATGGCTTTAAGGTCGAAAAGGACCAGCTTTACCCTATCATCGACACCAGATTGGTGGATGTAAGTGGACCGGTCACTGACCTGGCGGATTTTGCCATCAGCAAAGGAATCTCCTATAAAACGCTGAAAATGTTTAATCCATGGCTGAGAGAAACATATTTGAAAAACCCAATCAAAAAGAAGTATTCACTGAAAATACCGGGGAAGGATTTCAGAACAAAAAACTAAAATGCAAATAACAGAAAACATACATACGCCTGAGAACCTGGATGATGATGGCGGCATGATTGTGGTTCACGGAGCCCGTGTCCACAACCTGCAAAACGTAAATGTCGAGATTCCGCGCAATAGACTGACGGTGATAACGGGTTTAAGCGGCAGCGGCAAATCGTCACTGGCTTTCGATACCATTTATGCGGAAGGTCAACGCCGTTACATAGAGACTTTTTCGGCCTATGCGCGCTCCTTTTTGGGCAACATGGAAAGACCCGACGTCGATCTGATTACAGGACTTAGCCCGGTTATTGCGATTGAACAGAAAACTACCAACAAGAATCCACGGTCGACGGTAGGAACGGTTACCGAGATTTATGATTTTCTACGGCTTTTGTATGCCAGGGCAGGAGAGGCCTATTCCTACAATACCGGTGAGAAGATGGTCAAATATACCGACGATCAGATATTAAGTCTCATTAAGACTAATTTCTCAGGAAAGAAGATTCTGATTCTTGCGCCGGTTGTGAAAGGACGTAAGGGACATTACCGCGAGTTGTTTGAGCAAATCCTGAAGAAAGGGTTCCTTAATGCACGGATCGACGGAGAAGTCACCGAGTTGAAAGCTGCCATGCGGCTGGACCGATACAAGAACCACTTCATAGAGATTGTTATTGACCGTTTACTTGTGGATGAAGCCAGTGATAAACGGCTGCACGATTCGCTGCAGATTGCCATGAAAAACGGCCATGGAATCAGCATGATTCTCGATCATGAGACTCAGGAGGCCAAGTATTACAGCCGGCAGCTCATGTGCCCAACTACCGGGATCTCCTATAATGAACCGGCGCCTCATAATTTTTCGTTTAACTCACCTCAGGGGGCTTGTCCCAGATGTAATGGGCTGGGTACGGTCAGCGAGATAGACCTGGAGAAAATTGTACCGGATAATACAAAGAACATACAGAATGGTGGGATTGCACCGCTTGGTCCACATAAAAATACACTGGTTTTCTGGCAAATAGAAGCGCTGGGCGATATGTACGGCTTTAACCTGAAAACGCCCATAAAGGATATTCCTGAAGATGGATTGAATGCCATTCTTTTCGGAACCAACGAACGGATTCAGCTTAAGAACTCACCGCTTGGAGTCTCCATGAATTACATGATGACCTACGAGGGGGTGATTAAATACATTGATGCCCAGAAGGACGACAATCCATCGCAGAAGGCTCAGAAATGGGCCAACCAGTTTGTGCGCGAATCACCTTGTCCTGAATGCAATGGTCAACGCCTGAAGAAAGAATCGCTTTATTTCAGGATCGACAATAAGAATATTTCGGAACTGGCACACCTTGATATCTCTGAACTCAGCCAGTGGCTAAACGGCATTGAAGACCGGCTGTCTGAACGTCAGAAAAAGATTGCGGTGGAAGTGATCAAGGAAATCCGCGACCGAATTCGTTTTCTGGAGGATGTCGGGTTAAATTACCTTTCACTTGACCGAACTTCACGGACCTTGTCGGGAGGCGAAAGTCAGCGTATTCGGCTGGCCACTCAAATTGGCTCACAACTGGTGAATGTACTGTATATTCTCGACGAACCCAGCATCGGGTTGCATCACCGGGACAACCTCAGGTTGATCCATTCACTGGAACAATTGCGCGATACGGGCAATTCGGTAATAGTGGTTGAGCACGACAAGGATATGATGATGAATGCGGATTATGTGATTGACATGGGTCCCCTTGCAGGGAAGCATGGAGGTCATGTGGTTGCGGCAGGCACCCCGGAACAGATTCTTTCAGCAGGGACGCTTACCTCCAAATATCTTTTAGGGGAAGCTCAGATTCCGATGCCAAAGAAGCGCAGAAAAGGAAATGGAGATGTGCTTTCACTCAAAGGCTGTACCGGCAACAATCTGAAAAACATATCGGTCGATTTGCCGCTTGGGCAGCTAATCTGTATTACCGGAGTATCGGGTAGTGGAAAGTCCACACTGATCAACTCCACCTTACAGCCAATCTTAAGTCAGTTTTTTTACGGGTCGGTGAAAGATCCGCTACCTTATGCCGAGATTATTGGGTTGAATCATATAGATAAAGTGGTGCAGGTCGATCAGTCACCTATTGGACGCACTCCGCGCAGCAACCCGGTTACCTATACAGGTGTTTTTTCGGATGTCAGGAATTTGTTTGCACAGTTGCCCGAATCCAAGATCAGGGCTTATGGTCCTGGCCGCTTCTCGTTCAATGTAAAAGGGGGACGTTGTGAAGATTGCCAGGGAGGTGGGATGAAGCAGATTGAGATGAATTTCCTACCCGATGTTTATGTCCATTGCGACACCTGTAATGGTCGGCGGTACAACAGGGAAACGCTTGAAGTTCGATATAAAGGGAAATCAATTGGGGATGTACTGGATATGACCATCAACCAAGGTGTTGAATTTTTCGAGCATATTCCTTCGATTGCCCATAAACTAAAGACCATTCAGGATGTAGGACTGGGATATATTACCCTGGGACAATCGTCCACCACGCTATCCGGTGGCGAATCGCAACGGGTCAAACTGGCAACTGAACTGGCCAAGAAAGATACCGGAAAAACCATGTATATTCTCGACGAACCAACTACAGGGCTCCATTTTGAAGACATCCGGGTACTGCTTGAGGTACTGAACAAGCTGGTTGACCGGGGCAATACGGTCATTGTCATCGAGCATAATATGGACGTGATTAAAGTCTCCGACCACATTATTGATATTGGACCCGAAGGCGGGAAAGAGGGTGGACGAGTGGTTTGTTACGGGACACCTGAACAAGTCATCCAAAATGAAGAATCTTTTACAGCAATATACCTGAAACAGGAAATGGAAAACTCAGTCAAAAAGAAATAAGATGAATACATTTGATCTTTATTGCGTCAATACTGGTACAAAAAGAACATACCCTTTAGGAGTTACTTTGATGGAGATCAAAGATGATTTCGAACTTAAACTTAAAAATCCTATTATTGGAGCCTTGGTTAATAACAAGGTGAAGGAACTTTCTTTTGTGTTTGTAAAGAACAAGAAAGTAGAGTTCATCGATTATTCCCATCCCGATGGTGTGCGCATGTATGTGCGGTCACTTATTTTTGTGCTGTATGCTGCAGTAAAAGAGATCATGCCACAGGTCAAACTAAAGGTAATGCATGGCATTTCGCGTGGGTATTATTGCGAACTATCTGGATTGGACGGAGCGGTTAAAGAATCGGATATTTTTGCCATTAAAAGTCAAATGGAACAACTGGTTTTGATGGATATTCCATTCGAAAAGATTGGTATGCCCAATGAAGAAGCAGTAGAAATCTGCCGGAATCAGAATCTGTTATATAAGGCCAAACTCTTTCAACAACAGGGAAATTTGTTTTCGTACTTATATTTTATGGGAGAAAAGGCAAATTATTTTTTTGGAGATATGGTTCCTTCAACTGGATACCTTAAGGTTTTCGACCTGGTTCCTTATTACGACGGAATGCTGCTGCGAATTCCCAAACCAAACAATTTTAATGAAGTTCAGCCCTATCTGAGACATGACAAGTTGTTTGGAATCTTTCAGGAGCATAAGGATTGGGCGGAGATTCTGGATGTGCCGAATGTGGCCAACCTGAATGAATTTGCCATGAACGGACAGAGCGGTGATATTATTAAAATATCGGAAGCATTGCAGGAAAAGAAAATTGCAGAGATTGCCAATATGATCCGCGATCGTAAGGACGAGGTGAAGATGGTATTAATCGCAGGACCTTCAGCTTCAGGAAAAACTACCTTCAGCAAAAGGTTGATGGTGCAACTGGCTGTCAATGGGCTAAAAACTACCATGATTTCGCTTGACGATTACTTTGTTGACCGTGAAAAGACTCCTTTGGATGAGAATGGCGAACTGGATTTTGAAGACATCAAGGCGATTGATGTCGAGTATTTTAATCAGCAACTGTTGCAGCTTTTCAATGGAGAGACCATTGAATTACCTAAATTCAGTTTTAGTGCGGGACAACGAATTCCTTCAGGAATAAACCTACAGCTGGCTCCAGGTAATATATTGATTGTAGAAGGAATACACGGAATGAATCCAAACCTGATTCCACATATCAATGGGGAAAATACCTTTAAAATATTCCTTTCGGCTCTTACCCAGATTTCGATTGACGATCATAACCACATTTCAACAACAGATAATCGCATGATCCGAAGGATGATCCGAGACAGCCGGTACCGCAATTATACGGCAGCCGATACCATACGCCGATGGCCGAGTGTTCGGATCGGAGAAGACAAGAATATCTTCCCTTACCAGGAAAACGCGGATGTCATGTTTAATTCAGCCATGGTCTACGAACTTGCTGTATTGAAGAAATATGCCGATCTGCTTCTTCAAACGGTCACCGAAAGTATGCCTGAATACAGCGAGAGCAATCGTTTGCTGAAGTTCTTATCCTATTTTAAGGCTATTGATGATCTGGAGATTCCCCCCACATCGGTCATTCGTGAGTTTTTGGGTGGAAGCAGTTTTATCTATTGATAGATAACTACTTCCATTTCAGAAATTGCCATCTAACTTATTTCCCGAATCTGATTAATTCTCTCTATAATTGATAGAAAAATTTGATGTGAAAAATATTCATTCTTATTTGGAATCAATCAAAATAGGTGCTATGTTTGTGTATAAGATAAAAGAGTATTAAATCTTAATACATACAAACTCATGGCCTTCGAATTACAAAAGTTACCATATGCATATGATGCTCTGGAACCCTATATTGATGCACAAACGATGGAAATCCATCATGATAAGCATCATGCTGCATACACCAACAATCTGAATGCTGCCGTTACGGGTACTTCTATTGAAGGACAAAGCATTGAAAAGATACTGTCCAAAATATCGGCTCAACCAGTGGCCATTCGCAATAATGGAGGTGGTTTTTATAACCATAACTTATTCTGGGAACTCATGGTTCCTGGTGGAGCAAAGAGTCCCGAGGGTGATTTATTGAAAAGTATAAATGCCACATTTGGGTCATATCAAAATTTTAAAGAAGCTTTTACAAAAGCAGCACTCACCAGGTTTGGGTCTGGTTGGGCATGGCTGGTAAAGCAGGGTGATAGTTTGGTAATTTCGTCCACTCCTAATCAGGATAACCCGTTAATGGACCTGGCTGATGTTAAGGGAACACCGGTACTTGGGATAGATGTGTGGGAACACGCATATTATCTGAAGTATCAAAACCGGCGACCCGATTATGTCGATGCCTTTTTCAACGTGGTTAATTGGGACGAAGTTGCCAAACGGTTTAAAGGTTAGTTGATTTTTGGTTTTTTTCCGCCCGGAACAGAGGTTCCGGGCGGTTTTGTTTTTATATGCCTGTTATTGTTTGTATTTTGAAATTCTATACCGCTCTTCCTGAAGCATATTATCCTACCGCTATAAGGTTTTCTTAGCATATTATATTCTCATCATTCTTAAAATGGCAGGTTCTGAATATCCTTATTCAGAATCAGTCTAAATTATCTTGAAAATGATGATTTTCCAAACCTTTTGATTCGGATTGCTGTTATCTTAAGCAAAAATCAAACAATTATTGTTTCACCTAAAAGATATCGAAAATGAGCTTTACATTACCCGCATTACCCTATGCAATTGATGCATTGGAACCATTTATCAGTGCCAGAACACTGGAGTTTCACCATGGGAAGCATCATCAGGCCTATGTTACAAATCTGAATAACCTCGTTGTTGGAACTGAATTCGAACATGCCGAGCTGGAAACCATTATTAAGAAAGCCGATGGTGGTATTTTCAATAACGGAGCACAGGTTTTTAACCATACCTTTTACTTCGAACAATTCTCAGCGAAACCGGCTACAGAACCAACTGGTAAACTGAAAACCGACATTGAAAGCACCTTTGGTTCATTGGATGCTTTTAAGGAAGCGTTTAACAAGGCTGCTGCTACCCAGTTTGGATCAGGATGGGCATGGCTGGTTAAAGATGCTGCCGGGAAACTGAGCATTGTACAAACGAGCAACGCAGGCTGTCCTGTTCGTGATGGTTTGACTCCGCTTTTGACCTGTGATGTTTGGGAACATGCATATTATCTCGATAAACAGAATCTTCGTCCGGCTTACATTGCCGATTTCTGGAAGATCATGAACTGGAAAGTAGTTGAAGGGAGATTTTAGTTCCTGATGTTTTTTATTTGATTATCTTGCATCGTATTATTATAAACAAGAAATTATGAGTGCAGAAAAAGTATTGGCAGTATTATCTGCTTCACCGAAACCATTGAGATCCGGCGAAATTGCAGAACTTTCAGGATTGGATAAAAAAGTGGTTGAGAAAGCCATGAATACCCTTAAAGCCGAAGGGAAAATAGTTTCCCCGGTACGCTGTTGCTGGGAAGTGAAAAAATAGTCCTGATTAAAGATTAAAAAAGGCCGCTGTTCATTAGAACCAGCGGCCTTTTTTAATTCCGATAGTTTCAGGAATAATCCTCATTTAATAAAATCAGAAGGCCTCGAGATCAGAAAACCCCATTTAAACAGTTCAGAACTTTTTCTGTCTACCCATTCTATTTCGCCAGAAAATTCTTATCTTTAGGCTTCAAATGTGCTCAAGCCAAAGTCTGACCAAACAAGTCAGGAATGAACTCCCTGAAGCCAGACGCCAAATCTTTCTCCATTCAGATCTAATTCGTGAAAGTAATTAACCTGCTTTCGAGCAGTACGGAAGGGTTCAGGGAAGGGAGTGCATCGCCTTTGCTTCGGATAAATTGAACTATGATTGATTTGCAACTATACTAAGATCGCGATTTTAGTATAGTTATAGATCAGTCATAGTACAGATATAGACAAGGGATACCCTCCCCATACCTTCTCAATCCGGATCCGGCTTACGATGGCATTCCTCCGATCAGTCGCCTTATCGGATGGCGTTTTTGTAAACAGGCATTTTGATGGGGCATACTTTCATACGACTCATCGGGATAAAATGAAACAGCTGAATATTCAACCGGCAAATAATTCTTCTTTTTTAAAAGTGATTTCTCCGGCCCGGAGATGGTCCAAAACGTTTAATTCACTAACTTTACCAAACGAACCAACTAATTCATTTTCGAATGAAAACAATTAAAATACTTGTAGTATTTCTAGTTCTTTTTTCTCCTTTATTCATTAATGCACAGAATATAACTGTTAACGGAACCAAGTTTCTGGTTGATGGTAAGGAAATCTTTATGAATGGTGCAAATACTCCATGGAACAATTGGAATGATTTTGGGGGAAGCTATGTAAGCACGTTCTGGGATTCCGAGTTTCAACGAATCAAAAATGCAGGAGGAAACTCTACACGGATCTGGATAACCTGTAATGGGGTAGTAGGGGTGAATATCTCAGATGATGGAACTGTAACCGGGGCAACACCTGCCTTTTGGTCTAATCTCGACGATATGTTTCGGCTTGCTCAAAAGAATAAAATTTACATTAAAGCCACGCTCATATCATTCGACCATTTTAAGAACAGCAATGCCAAATACATGGCCTGGCGCAAAATGATACTCAGCGACGATAAGGTAACGTCATTTGTGGACAATTATGCCGTTCCGTTTGTCAACCGTTATAAGGCCAACCCTTATTTATGGGCCATTGATGTTTGCAACGAAATTGAATGGGTCAACCAGGATGCTGCCGATGGAAATATTGCCTGGAACCGGCTTGAGTATTTTGTGGCACGGGTTGCATCTGCAATACACGAAAACAGCCAAGTACTTGTAACCCTGGGAAGTGCAGCAGTGAAATGGAACAGCGATAAGTATGAAGCAAACTACTGGAGTGATGCGAGGTTGAAAGCTCTGTATAATAAGGATAATGCGAAGCTTGATTTTTATTCCATTCATTATTATGGATGGAATGTAAAGTGGTTTGGAAATTTTGCCGTGGATAAAACTCCCGCTGATTATGGCATCAATGACCGGCCATGCGTGATTGGTGAAAGTCCTGCCAAAGGAGTGTTCAACGATGGAGCCACTCCAACGCTGGTAGTGCTTCCCTCCGAAATGTTTCTGGCCACTTGGAGCAAAGGTTGGAAAGGATTGATGCCGTGGACTTCGAATGGCGTGGATTCGAATGGTAACCTGAGTGAATTTGCAGCAGGTCTGCTTAAATTCCAGAAAGCTCATCCTGAATTGGTTGATCCAACCAATATAACAGGCATGAATCAGAAAATCAACCGAAATCAAAATCATTCAATCTTTGAAAATGTATATCCAAATCCATCCGGCTCAGGAGAATTCAAGGTTGTTCTGAGAGATTGCAACAATGTTACCCTTCAACTTATGAATAACTGCGGAAACGTTGTATTTAATAAGAAAGCCCGAAGGACTGAAACAAATATCTCCTCAACCAATTTGTCTAAAGGAACTTACATCCTTTCGGCGATAAAGGGAGGGCTGGTAGAAAGCCGTATATTGCTTCTGAATTAATCGATTAATCCACTGAATGAAACTTCTCCACACCTCAGACTGGCATCTCGGTAAACGTTTGGAAGATTTCCTGCGAATCGAAGAGCAGCAGGCTGTCTTGCAGGAGATCTGTGAAATAGCTGAACGGGAGCATGTAGATGCTGTCCTTGTGGCCGGCGATTTGTTCGACACATTCAATCCGCCAACCGAAGCAGTTGAACTGTTTTACCGAACCTTAAAACGGTTGGCAAATAATGGGAAACGTGCAGTAATTGCTATTGCGGGGAATCATGATTCGCCTGACCGTATTGAGGCTCCCGATCCGCTGGCCCGTGAGTGCGGAATCATCTTCGCAGGGTATCCCAATTCGGTAGTCCCTTTATTTGAATTGGAATCAGGATTGAAAGTCCTGCAAAGTACTGAAGGATTTATTGAGCTAAAACTTCCAGATATTGAATCTCCCTTACGCTTGCTGTTAACCCCTTATGCCAATGAGTTTCGGTTGAAAACATACCTTGGCCAGGAAAACAGTGAAGAAGAATTGCGTTCGGTGCTTCAGCAAAAATGGCAGGACCTGGCAACAACATATTGCGACAGCAGTGGTGTAAACATTCTGGTGAACCATCTTTATGTAATGAAAAGAGGTGGCGAAATGCCGGAAGAACCTGCCGATGAGAAACCCATTTTGCATCTGGGAGGTGCACAGGCTATTTATTCTGAGAATATTCCAACGCAGATTCAATACACGGCTATTGGTCATTTGCACCGGATGCAGCGGGTAGATTCAGTGCCTTGTCCGGTTTGTTACAGCGGAAGTCCTCTGTCATATAGCTTTGCCGAAGCCAATCAGAAAAAATATGTGCTGTTGGTCGAAATGGAAGCAGGTAAGGGTGCAACAATCCGTGAGCTGGAGCTTACCCAGGGGAAGAAATTACTTCGGAAAAGGGCAGAAGGGATTGAGGAAGCGCTGTTGTGGCTGTCTGAAAATCAGGATTGCCTGGTAGAACTGACCATGGTTACGGATACGTATCTCACCGCACAGGAGCGTAAACAATTGAACGGCGCCCATTATGGGATAGTTGTTCTAATACCAGAAGTCAGAAATAGCGCAGAGTTTTCATCAGAAAAGAAGAAAAGTATTGATCTGACTAAAAATATGGAAGATCTGTTTGCCGATTATTTCAGGCATACCAAAGGGCAGGAACCCAATGCAGAGATCCTCCGCTTATTTACAGAAATACTTGGCGTGGAGGAAGAGCAATGATTCCAATCAGACTTATCCTGCAGGGTTTGTATTCCTATCAGGAGAGGCAAACCATCGACTTCACCAAGCTGACATCGGCTAATCTGTTTGGCATATTTGGATCTGTTGGCAGCGGTAAATCCACCATTCTGGAGGCAATAACCTTTGCTCTTTACGGTAGAACAGACCGGCTTAATCTATCAGGGGACAATCGCAACTATAACATGATGAACCTGAAATCGAATGATCTTTTCATTGAGTTCATCTTTGAAACAGGGAAAGATCAAACAGCTTATCAGGCAGTGGTAAAGGGACGCAGAAACGGTAAAAAGTTTGAAGAAGTCAGAACACTGGATAGGACTGCATATCGTCAGGAAAATGGGAATTGGATTCCTATTGAGCCTGAATCGCTCGAAACTGCGATAGGTCTGAGCTATGAGAATTTCAAGCGCACCATCATCATTCCACAGGGGCAGTTTCAGGAATTTCTGCAACTGGGAAATAAAGACCGTACCCAAATGATGAAAGAACTGTTCAACCTGGAACGATTTGAGCTTTATTACAAGGTCGCATCTCTTGAGAGCAGAAACAATGCACAAAAGCAAAACCTTGAAGGACAATTGCAGCAATTGGGAGTAGTCGATCCCGAACAAATTAAACAATACGAAGCAAAACTTACTCAACTTAATACTGAACTCGGACATCTGGCCAGGTCACTGGCTGAGAATCAAAAGTCAGAAGCAGAATTGAAGCAACTAAGCGAGTTGGTAAAAAAGCTGACAGATACCCGGGTGATGATGCAACAGCTGAAGGTCATGGAACCCGAATTTGTAACTCTTGAAAGCACCATCCGCAATTACGAACAATGCCTCATTCAGTTTAAGAGTCTGCTGGATAGCCTGGCCCAAAGTGACAAAAAGATCATCCAAAAGAATGAACTTATAGAAAAAGAAACGGTCATTCTGAATAAGGCAGAAGCTGAAATCAGTTCATCTGAGGCAACATTTACGGAGATTAAGAAAGCATACGATCAACGGGATTTGCTTCGACAGAAAGCTGATGAGTTGGTTAAAATAGCTAGACTGAATGTATTGCAAACTTCTCTTTTAAACGACGAAGAGCGCATCCGTAAAGGTGAAATTATACTTGTGAGTACTGTTGAAAAGATTGGAAAACTAAAGGCTGAAAAGGAATCTCTTGAACTGCTTCTTAAAAATGAAAAGGCTAAACTGCCCGATTTGGGCCTGCTTTCGAAGGTTAAAACCTGGCATATTGAAAATAACAACCTGATCAGGCAATGGACTGAACTGAAAGCTGAAACAACTAAATACCAAAAGGAAATTCTGTCCCTTTCTGATGCTTTGAAGGTGAATTTTCAGGAACAGCTCTTTTCTGGACTGACAAATGATGCGGATACTTCTGCTGGGATTCAGTTTTTAAAAGAAAAGATGAATCAATCCAAACAACAAATCACCCAATTGGAGGTTGAAATGGCGCATTACAGGGTGCAGTCGAAGCTCGAAGAATATGCTGTAAATCTGCACGACAGTGAAGCATGTCCGCTTTGTGGATCTATTCATCATCCGTCTGTTTTCAGTGCAGCCAGTGTAGCTGATGCATCGGTTCAGGCATCAAAACTGAAGACTAAGCTGGAAAAAGAAATCACATTAGCCAGTGAATACATCAATCAAATCAGTGATTTAGGCAACCGTTTGAAATTCAATAAAGAGCAATCTTCCGAATGGTCGCTCAAACTGAAAGACCTTGATCTTAAAATTGCCAATCATGCTTTAACTTTTTATTGGCCTGATTATAAAGACGAACAATCGGTTAACCATGCATTTTTTGCTGCTGAAGTCATTCAAAAGGTGATAAAGGAGAAGGAGAAAGAACTCCAAGGAATAGCCATCCAGCAGGAAAAGGAAATAGTAAACAAGGAGAAATTTCAGGCTGAAATAGAGAAAATCAGACATTTGTTGATTAGTTCCCAAACTGAAATAAAAACCCTTTCAGAACAGATTCAGTTGATTCGCATTGATGAATACAAGCTAAAACCGGTCGCTGAAATTGAGTCAGAGAAGCTTGCTCTGTTACAAAAAATCATCACTCTGGAGAAGCAATATAACGAGATAGGCGACCAACTAACAGGATTGCGTAAAACCAAAGATACAGTCATTGGGAGTTTGAACGCCAACCGTAAAGAGCTTGTGATGGAAACAGAAGTCAGAGTCTCTGTTTTGGATCAGCTTAATGCCCGATTTAAACAAAGCAATTTTGATAGTCTTGAAGAAGTAAAGGAAATTCTGAAACATGAAATTAATCTTGAGCTACAGAAACAAATGCTGACCGATTTCAGGCAACAATTGAGCGTCACGCAGAATCAGGTCAGTCAGTTACAAAAAGAGATAGCGAATCGAAGCTATGACAATGAGGCACATCAGAAACTGGTTGCAGAAATCGCAGTAATCTCGGAACAGGTCAGCCAGAAGAATCAGGAATTGGGGAAGATTGCCGAATTACAGAAGAAGCTGCAAACCGATCTTAAAAATCAGTCATTGATTCAGAAAGAATTGTATAATGTTGAACTGCGGGGTGAAAACATTAAAACGCTGAAGGCACTTTTCAAAAGTAGCGGCTTTGTGAATTACATTTCGTCGGTCTACCTTCAGAACTTATGCAATGTGGCTAATGACCGGTTCTTTCAGTTGACACGACAGAAGCTTAGCCTCGAGATCACTGAGGACAATAGTTTCCAGGTGCGAGATTATCTGAATGGAGGCAAAGTCCGAAGTGTGAAAACACTTTCAGGAGGGCAAATCTTCCAGGCGGCATTATCGCTTGCGCTGGCCCTTGCGGATAATATTCAGAAGATTACCGATTCAAATCAGAACTTCTTCTTCCTGGATGAAGGATTTGGCTCACTCGATAAAGATTCACTCTCAGTAGTTTTCGATACCCTGAAATCACTCCGAAAGGAGAACCGTATTGTAGGGGTTATTTCACATGTGGAGGAGATGCAGCAGGAGATTGACACTCATTTGCGGATTGTAAATCACGAAGAAACTGGGAGCCTGATTTTGACTAGTTGGAATTAGTGATCAGTAATCAGTCGCAATAAAGTTAGTGAATTGCTCCTCATTTGTCGGAAGTAAAACTAATAAATGTGTAGATGAAAAGGTCGATTATAAATGGAGTTAACTCTTTTTAGTACAATTTATTAACTATTAAATCGTATAAAAATTCTGGTGCAAAATCAGCTCCATTTTCCCATCCTATTGTCCATGAATCTAATGAGAATTTCTTAAAATAATCCTGATTTTTTAGTGGTATAAAGATTTCACCTTCTAAGTGTTCGCTTAAATCAACTATTCCAGTTAGTCCATCATTAAATAATAGGAATATTTTATACCCATTCTTATACTCGGCATTTGTTACAGTTACTAGGTTCATCATATTATTAAGTTAATGGATCAATATTGTTTAACGGTTTTTTATTCTCGACGTTTTCCCAGTTCTTTAGTAACTCATCTTTGTGTTGTTCCATCCATTCAAAAATAAGTTTCAATGCGATTTTAGGCATTTTACCTTCTACAATACCTTCTTTTATGGTTATAATTGCTTTAAAGTCTTGGTATTCAACATGAAAATGAGGCGGATTATGCTCGTTGAAAAACATCTTTATTATTATTCCATAAAATCTACTTATTTCTGGCATCTTGAAAAATAGTTTGGTAAATAACCGTAAAATTAGTCTTTTTTGCGATTATTATGAGGCTGTTGGCTTCGACAGTTTATAATATTTTATAAATTTTGAGCAGTTATGAATTTTCTTTGAACGCTTTTCAGACAAAAGAGCCGCTCTTCAATAGAAGCAGCGGCTCTTTGTATTGTATTTGTATTTGCTTTTATTTCCTCCAGAGTTTTTCCAATTCCTCTAAGGTCTTCCCTTTTGTTTCAGGAACCATTTTCCAGACGAAAATAAAAGAAAGCACACTCATCAGTCCGTAAAAACAATAGGTCATTCCACCACTTAGTTCCATCATGGCCGGATAGGTTGACGAAATAAAGTAGTTGGCAGCCCACTGTGCTGCAACTGCAATGGCAATGGCGCGTCCACGGATCTTGTTGGGAAATATTTCTGAAATAAGAACCCAGCAAATAGGACCCCATGACATCATGAAAGAGGCTGTGTAGATAATAATAAATACCAGGGTACTGATACCGATCACTTTCATAAAGGCCAATCCGCCAATGGCAAACATGCCGATAGCCATACCGACTGAACCAATCATGAGCAGGATCTTACGACCGTACTTGTCAACAGTCATAATGGCAATCACTGTAAATATTACATTGACCAAACCCATAACCACAGTTTGAAGCATCGAAGAATCTTTGGCGGCGCCCATGCTTTCGAAAATGCTTGGTGCATAATACAAGGCCACGTTGATTCCTACAAATTGCTGGAATACTGATAGGAGAATACCGATCACGATTACTACTTTGCCATAGGCAAACAGGTTCTCAGATGCGGCATCCACTGAGGTCTTAATATCCTTCAGGATGATTTTAGCCTGTTGAAGTCCGTTGATCTTGGTAAGGACCTCCAGCGCCTTGCCATCCCGATTTGTCAGGGCAAGATAACGTGGAGTTTCAGGTACGAAGAATAATAGGATACCGAAGATACCTGAAGGTATCGAAGCTGAAAGAAACATCCATCTCCAACCGGTTTCGTTGATCCAGTCAATAGTCTGTCCATGCGCAATGAAATAGTTCACAAAATAGACTACCAACATCCCGAAGATAATGGCAAACTGGTTGATCGAAACCAGACGACCACGAATGTCCGCCGGAGCTATCTCTCCAATATACATCGGACAAACTGCGGATGCCAATCCTACTCCAATTCCACCGATAATACGGTAAAAGTTGAACATATAAAGCAATCCCATGGTGGGTTCGCCTCGTTGGAAGAATAAAAATTCAGGGAATCCAGATCCGATAGCTGCTAAAAAGAAGAGTGCAGCAGCAATCATCAGGGATCTTTTACGCCCTAATTTTAAAGATACAATCCCGGAGATCAAACCTCCGATGATACATCCGATCAGGGCGCTTGAAATAGTAGCGCCATAAGCAAATGGACCAAGACGAAGACCATTTATTAAATAGGCCTGTATAGATTTTGCAGCCCCTGAGATGACAGCAGTATCATACCCAAACAGAAGCCCACCCAAGGTAGCAACAAGGGTAATTCCAACTACATATGATGTATTACGATCCTTCATTGGACTAAATGTAACAGTTGATGAGTTGTTCCAACATTTCCTGTTTGCCGCTTATTTGTTTTGGTTCGCCTGCAGCTTTGGCAACATTGTAAAGATCAACCAGATTCAATTTTCCAGCTTCGTATTCCTTGCCTTTACCTGAATCATAAGAAGCATAACGGTTAGCTTTCAATTTCAGGTAATCCGAATCCTTCAGCAATTTGTCGGCAATAACCAGTGAACGTGCAAATGTATCCATTCCTGAAACGTGAGCGATGAACATATCTTCCAGATCGGTTGAATTACGGCGTCTTTTAGCATCGAAGTTCACTCCGCCGGTTGTGAATCCACCAGCCTGAATGATTTCAATCATGGCTTCAGTTACTTCATAGATATTGGTTGGGAATTCGTCGGTATCCCATCCGTTCTGGTAGTCACCCTTGTTGGCATCAATCGAGCCAAACATTCCGGTGTCGCGGGCAACACGCAATTCGTGAGCAAAAGTATGACCGGCCAAAGTAGCGTGGTTCACTTCAATGTTCATTTTGAAGTCGTTTTCCAGTCCGTGAGCTCTAAGGAATCCAACAACCGTCTGGGTGTCGAAATCATACTGATGTTTCATTGGTTCCATTGGTTTTGGCTCAATGAGAAATGTGCCTTTGAACCCTAATGAACGTGCATGATCGCGTGCAGCAGCAAGGAATTTGCCCATGTGTTCCAGTTCACGTTTCGTATCGGTATTGTGAAGGCTCATATAACCTTCGCGACCTCCCCAGAATACATAGTTGGTTCCGCCCAAAGCAATGGTAGCTTCCATGGCGTTTTTAACCTGAACTGCTGCATTGGCCAATACATTGAAATCAGGATTGGTCGAAGCGCCGTTCATGTAACGTGGATCGCTGAATACGTTGGCGGTACCCCAAAGCAATTTAATGCCTGTAGCTGCCTGACGTTCTTTGGCGAAGTCGATCATGTTGGCAAGTTTCTTTTCAATTTCGAAGACTGAACCACCACCAACAACGTCGGTATCGTGGAAACAGTAGAATGGTGCTCCTATTTTGCTGATGAATTCGAAGGCAGCGTCCATTTTTTCTTTGGCTGCAGTCATTGGGTCAGCAGCGCCAACCCATGGGAATACCTGAGTTCCCGGGCCGAACGGATCGCTGCCTTCGCCACAGAAGGTATGCCAGTAAGCCACTGCAAAACGAAGATACTCTTTCATGGTTTTGCCTAAAACTACCTGATTGGCATCATAGTATTTAAATGCCATAGGATTTTTCGAACCTGGTCCCTCGTATTTGATTTTATCAATACCAGGGAAATACTCTTTGTTTCCTTTAAATGCTGTCATTGTGCTTTGTATTTGTCCTTCCGCAGAAGGAGTTGTTAATAATTAAAATTTCCAGTAGTGATTTGAATCACATAGTCACATAGAACACATAGGAAATAGAATAAAATATAATTCTATGTGGCCTATGTGACTATGTGGTTTTCATTATTTTACATTGCCTTGCCAAGTGCGGTTTTCCAGTTTTGATAGGCTTCTTCGTACTGAGCCTTTTTGCTCAAATCAGGAGAAACAGTATCCAGTTTCTTCAAGCTGGCAAAAGCTTCTTTGGCCGAGGCATAATATCCTGAACCAATTCCTGCACCACGGGCTGCTCCAACCGAACCATCGGTATTGTATAATTCGATGGTTGCTCCTGAGACTCCTGCAAGTGTTTCGCGGAATATCGGACTAAGGAACATGTTGGCTTTTCCGGCGCGGATTACCTGGGCCTTGATGCCGATTTCTTCCATGATTTCCATGCCGTATTTGAACGAGAACACGATTCCTTCCTGGGCTGCACGGAATAAATGAGCTTCGGTATGGGTGTTAAAGCCTATCCCGGATATTTGAGCGCCAATATTTTTATTTCGCAGAACGCGTTCTGCTCCGTTGCCGAAAGGCAGAATACTCACGCCTTCAGATCCGATGGCTACTTCAGCCGCTTTCTGATTCATTTCTTCATACGAGAAGGCTTTGTTCCCAACGGTTTTATTCAACCAGGAATTCAAAATACCGGTACCGTTGATGCATAACAGAACTCCCAGACGGGTTGCTTCCGCTGTATGATTGACATGTGCAAAAGTATTTACCCGTGAATACGGATCGTATTTTACTTCGCCGCTTACGCCATAAACTACTCCTGAAGTTCCTGCTGTAGTCGCAATTTCTCCCGGATTCAGAACGTTTAGCGAAAGTGCGTTGTTAGGTTGATCCCCTGCACGGTAGCTGATTTTGGTTCCTTCGGCTAAGCCCAGTTCGGCAGCTGCTTTGGCATTGACCACACCCTGCACTGAGAATGTTGGTACTATTTCTGGAATAAACGATTTTTCGAAACCATAATAATCCATCATCATATCAGCCACTGCATTTTCCTTGAAATTCCAAAGGATACCTTCTGACAAACCACTTGCAGTTGTCTTGATTTCACCTGAAAGCTTCATGGCAATGTAATCGCCCGGAAGCATAATCTTGTCGATCTTCAAATACAACTCAGGTTCATTATCTTTCACCCATTTCAGTTTCGAGGCGGTGAAGTTGCCCGGGGAATTGAGCAGATTGGCCAGACAGTTTTCTTCTCCCATTTCAGAAAAGGCCTTGTTGCCAAAATCAGCAGCACGGCTATCACACCAAATGATGGAAGGCCGCAAAACCTGCTGGTTTTTGTCAACCACCACCAGACCATGCATCTGGTAGGATATCCCGATGGAGTCAATCGTCTTTGGATCAACTTTCGACTGAGCCAGAACATCCGAAAGGGCCAGTTTAAGATTTGCCCACCATTGTTCGGGTTCCTGCTCAGCCCATCCTGCATGAACGGCTGTTATTTTCATTTCCTGTTTTGGGTAAAAAGCCGATGCCACACAATCACCTGATTGTCCATCAATTAAAGATGCTTTTACCGAAGAACTGCCAATATCGAATCCTAATAAATACATATTTAGTAAGTTAAAAGTTTAAAGTTCAATGTTTAAAGTTGTTGCTGGTTACAGCTTGTTCCACAACCCGGAAACCATAACATGCAACAACTTTCTACTGATGAATGACTCTGTTCTGTCACATAAAACCGTTCTGTTCTGGTATGCCCGACAAAACTAGCCCATGTAAACCCATTCTCAAAATTAGACATCATGTTTTTAAACACTTATCAGATAGATTTCCGTACGGTCAGTTTGGTGGGGATAACCAGGTTGGTCTTCTCTCCGGTACTGACAAATTCTGCAATTTTCTTACCCATAAGCTCAAAGTCGGTTGAAATCACAGTAATACCCTCCTTGACATATTTTTTCATGGGCGTTTCGTTGTATGATATGACTCCGACATCCTGCCCCGGAACAAGGTTTTTCTGCTGGCACTGATCCAGGAACCGTGCTAAGGTCCGATCGCTCACCAGCAAATAAAGTTCGCCTTTCTGAAGATCAAATTTCTTGAAATCGTACAAGGTCTTATAGGTTATTTGGTAGTCGGAACAGAACTTCTCGAAATAAGTAATTGATATTTTTGGGTGGTAGGTAAACGAAGGATATAAATATACAAATCGATCATATTTACGGATCAGGTCTAGACCACTTTCCAGCGAATCGTACAAGGCCTGACCAAAATCCTGATGAATGGAAGATGTGCCTTCCTGTGAATTTACATTCCAGTCGATTACAAGCAATTTACCGACTGGAATCTGGCTTGTAATTTCGGGTACGCGTTCATGATCAAAATTCATGATAATATACTTGGTATATTTCCCCAGGCTTTCCTTGATGATCTTCTCGAAGTCGTCGATGTTGTAGTGGTGGAAATGAAGGTCGACAGCTATCGATTCAGGCAGATTATCCAGGAATGATCCGTACAGAACCTCTTTGTAGGCTTTGAAGGTATCCAGAAACAGGAAAACTTTGGTAACCGCTTTTGCCACAAAATAGCCTCTGTTGGGAACTGATTCAATCACTCCGCGGTTCTTCAGTTCTGCATATGCTTTAAAAACCGTGTCGCGCGACAGTGAACTTTGCTTACACAATTGATTCACCGAAGGCAGCATATCACCGACCTGAAGTAAATTCCTGCTCACTGCTTCATTGACTGAATCAATCAACTGTTGGAATTTCAGTAAGTTGGATTGAGGGCTTATCGTAAAGTGAAATTTACTCTCCATAGGATCTTCGTTAGGTGTTCTGTTCTGGTATGCAAACATACAGAATGCAATGGAAAAAGCAAAGAAGAAAAGTTTGAAATCAATTTGATAATACCTATTGACTGATCCCCAAGGTTGAGGAATAGAATTTAATAATAAAACTTAAAACATACGATCAATAAGTAGTTGTTTCGAAACATCTAAATGATTTGCAATATCTGTAAGAATGGCATTCAGGGTTCCTACTTTTAATGGATTGTGGTTGGGGATTGTAATGTGGTGTTGCCCGTTTTGCTTCGTGGTAAGCCGTATATGGCTTCCGCTTTGTCGGGTAGGCTCGTAGCCAAATTGTTGCAAAGCTTTAATTAGCTGAATAGCATTGATGTTGTGAGAAAGCTTCATAATGCAAATGTTTCCTCATGGGTTACATGCATATGAATTAAGTTTGGAAGGTCACTAACATCAAAATGGCAACGAACGGCATCACTAATCATCAATTTTAATTCCGGAATGGTATCACCTTGTGAAAAAATAGAATGATTTACGGCCCGGGCAAAATAGCCACCGTCTTGTGATTCTTCTACTATAAAAACTATCTCTTTCATAATATCCTGATTTAATGCAAAAGTACTAAAATTAAAAGTGAAAAGAGTGAAGTGGAAAGATGATTTATTTATATTATCGGACACCCTGGAATCAATATTACACTGCTATTAATTAACTTTGATCTTTGTTGAATCTCTTATTCTCTGAGTCAAAGCACCGGTAAAAATGAGTGGTTGCAGCGGGTTGTTCAGGCTGTTCAAATGAATTGTCTAATGCATTTCCTTACAACCATAGGCCTAATCTCCGGCCAATTCCGATAGGAATACTTCTGTTCCCGGTCGTATCTCTTTCATACCTCTTTCATACCTCTTTCATACCTCTTTCAGTACAAATTCGTAACAAAT